>DATEGP010000098.1:0-103775 GCA_035280045.1 Candidatus Acidiferrum sp. | reverse complement strand
GCGAAGTCGTTTTCAATACCAGCCTCACCGGTTATCAGGAAGTTTTCACCGACCCAAGTTACGCGGGGCAGATTGTTTGTCTTACTTATCCCCATATTGGCAATGTCGGTGCGAACCTGGAAGACGAAGAGTCAGGACGGCCGTACATTGAGTCGCTGATCGTACGCGAATTCTCGCAGATTTCTTCCAACTGGCGTTCCACTGAAAGCGCGCAGCTTTATTTGAATCGTCACAAGATTCCCGTCATTTGGGACATTGATACGCGCGCGCTGGTGCGGCACATTCGCAATGTCGGCGCTCTCCGGGGGATTGTCTCGACGGATGGCACGCCTGCTGAACAACTGGTTTTTGAAGCAAAGCAATTGCCCAAGATGGCGGGGCTAGAGCTTGCCGGCCGCGTGACTTGCGCAAAACCGTATGCGTGGGAAAAAGGGTCGGTCGAGGTGGCGGTTTCTCCATGGGCTGAGCAGATGGGCGAGTCTGACGCGAAAGGCGAGAGCTACAAGCACCGAGTGCTGGCGTTCGACTACGGCATTAAGCAGAACATCTTGCGGCTGCTGGTGGACCACAATTGCGACGTCTGGGTCGTGCCGGCGCAAACTTCCGCTGAAGATGCAATGGGAGTAAAGCCGGACGGGATATTTCTCTCGAACGGGCCCGGCGATCCGGAACCAATTGGCTATGCCATCGAAACGATTAAGAAACTTATCGGGCAGCTGCCGATTTTCGGGATTTGCCTTGGTCATCAGCTTTGCGGACTGGCGCTGGGCGGCAAAACGTTCAAACTGAAATTCGGCCATCACGGGTCGAATCATCCGGTGAAGAATTTGCTTACAGAACAAGTGGAAATTACTGCGCAGAATCATGGTTTCGCCGTGGATCCGGAATCGTTGCCTTCACGGGACGTGGAAATCACGCACGTGAACCTGAACGATCACACCAACGAAGGCATGCGGCACAAAAAGGCACCGTTGTTCAGTGTGCAATATCATCCGGAAGCTTCGCCGGGGCCGCACGATTCGCATTATTTGTTTACGCAGTTCACAGACATGATGAAGGAATGGCGCCAGCCGGGGAGTTCGCGCCGCTAAACGGGTTTCGCTGTCATTTATACTGGAGCAGGGCAGTCGGCAGGCGTCGAGGGCCGAGTTGTACGCTGACGGAGAGCAATGCCTAAACGGAAAGACATCAAGAAGATTCTGATCATCGGTTCGGGGCCGATCATCATTGGCCAAGCCTGCGAGTTTGACTATTCCGGGGCGCAGGCGTGCAAGGCGCTGCGCGCCGAGGGCTATGAAGTCGTGCTGGTCAACTCGAATCCCGCGACGATCATGACTGATCCGGAGTTGGCGAGGCGGACGTACATCGAGCCGCTCACGCGCGAATATCTCGAGGAAATCATTGCCAAGGAAAAACCGCAAGCGCTGCTGCCGACGGTTGGTGGGCAGACCGCGCTGAATCTGGCCGTCGAACTCTCCGAAAGCGGCATCCTTGAGAAATACAAAGTGGAAATGATTGGTGCGTCGCTGCGCGCCATTAAAGTGGCCGAAGACCGCCTGTGGTTCAAAGACGCGTGTCGAAAAATCGGCTTGGAAGTGCCCGCTTCCGCTCTCGTAAACAATGCGAAAGACGCGATGCGGCTCTGCGATCAACTGGGCTTCCCCCTGGTAATTCGCCCGTCGTTTACGCTGGGCGGCACGGGCGGCTCGATTGCTTACAACAAGGAAGAATTTGCCGAGTCCATTTCCATGGCGCTGGACTTGAGCCCGGTTCACGAAGCGCTGGTCGAAGAGTCCGTTCTCGGATGGAAAGAGTATGAGCTCGAGGTGATGCGCGATTTTCGCGACAACTTCGTGGTTGTCTGTTCCATCGAGAATTTCGACCCAATGGGCGTGCACACGGGAGATTCCATTACAGTGGCTCCCGCGCAAACGCTGACGGACAAGGAATATCAGCGCATGCGCGACGCCGCCGCGGCCATCATTCGCGAAGTAGGCGTTGAAACGGGCGGCTCGAACGTTCAGTTCGCCATTAATCCCGAAAACGGGCGCATGGTCACTATCGAAATGAATCCGCGCGTGTCGCGCAGCTCGGCGCTGGCCAGCAAGGCCACGGGCTTCCCGATTGCAAAAATCGCCGCGCGGCTTGCCGTCGGCATGTCGTTGGACGAAATCCCCAACGACATTACGGAGAAGACTCCAGCGTGCTTTGAGCCGACGATTGACTACGTTGTGGTGAAAATCCCGAAGTGGCAGTTCGAGAAATTCCCCGGCGCGGACAGCACTCTCGGCACGCAAATGAAGTCCGTCGGCGAAGTGATGGCCATCGGCCGAACTTTCAAGGAGGCCCTGCAAAAAGGCATCCGCTCGCTCGAGCCGAGTACTCCATGGCGCGCCCCTGCCGAGACGCCAGATTCGCTGCTCCGCGAAAAATTGGCCACGCCGCGCCCGGATCGCATTTACTGGCTGTTGACGGCGATGGAGCGCGGACTACACGCCGAGGAAATCTGCGAGCTGACGAAAATCGATCCGTGGTTCATCCATCAGATTGAAGAACTGACGGCCATAAACCGCCGCGCTGCAAGCGTCACGGTCGAGACAGCCTCGAAGGATTTGTTGCGCGAAGTAAAGCGCCACGGTGCAAGCGATGAACAACTGGCGCAGATTTGGCGCACCACGCCGGCCTCAGTTCGGTTGCAGCGGGCACGGTACGGCGTCTCGCCGGTTTTCAAGCGCGTGGACACGTGCGCGGCGGAATTCGAATCCTTCACGCCATATCTCTATTCGACCTACGAGGACGAAGACGAATCCGACCCGCAACAGCGCCCAAAAATCATGATTCTAGGGAGCGGCCCGAACCGCATCGGGCAGGGAATAGAATTCGATTATTGCTGCTGCCACGCATCCTATGCTCTCCGTGAAGACGGCTTCGAAACCATCATGGTGAATTGCAATCCGGAGACGGTTTCAACCGACTATGACACTTCGGACCGCTTGTACTTCGAGCCGTTGACGCTTGAAGACGTGCTCGCCATCGTCGAACGAGAAAAGCCGCAGGGCGTCATCGTGCAATTCGGCGGGCAGACGCCGCTCAATCTTGCCCTGGAATTGAAGCGAAACGGCGTGCCCATCATCGGCACTGCGCCAGAATCCATCGACCTGGCGGAAGACCGCAGACGCTTCGGGCGCTTGCTCGAAGAATTGAAAATCCCGCAGCCGCGCAACGCGACGGCGCTGATTCCCGAAGAGGCCGCCCGCGTAGCTGCCGAAATCGGAATGCCCGTGCTGGTGCGGCCAAGCTACGTGCTCGGCGGACGCGCCATGGTCATCGCCTACGACGTCAACACCGTGCAGGACTATGTCGCGCAAGCGGCGCTGATGGGGCCGGCGCGTCCCGTGTTGATTGACCAATTCCTGGAAGAAGCCACGGAAGTCGACGTAGACGCCCTGGCCGACGGCACTGACGTGATCATCGGCGGCATCATGGAGCACATTGAAGAAGCCGGTGTGCACTCCGGCGATTCGTCCTGTGTGCTTCCACCTGTCAGCTTGACCCCTGCGGTTCTCGATACGATTCGCGAATACACCCGCCGCCTCGCTCTGGCGTTGAAAGTAGTTGGCCTGATGAACGTGCAGTACGCCATCCAGCGCGACACGGTTTACGTCCTGGAAGTCAATCCACGCGCTTCACGCACGGTTCCCTATGTGAGCAAGGCAACGGGCGTGCCTCTTGCAAAAGTGGCTGCTCGCTTGATGGCGGGGAAAAAGCTGGCAAGCATGCACTTGCCCACAGTGAAGAACAACGGCGTCGCCGAGATTGCGGTTCGCGAATTCTATTCGGTGAAATCGCCCGTGTTTCCTTTCAACAAGTTCCGCGGGGTGGACACCATTCTCGGACCGGAAATGCGCTCGACGGGCGAAGTCATGGGCATTTCGACTTCGTACGGACAGGCGTTCGCCAAAGCGCAACTCGCGGCCGGACAGCGCTTGCCGCGCAAGGGCACCGTGTTTCTCAGCGTAAACGACCGCGACAAGAAACACCTGGCTGCTCTTGGCAAAGAACTCTCCACACTCGGTTTTCACTTGCTGGCGACCCGTGGCACAGCTGCAGCGCTAGAAGCTGCTGGAATTCAGGCCGAGGCGGTCTTCAAAGTGAACGAAGGCCGGCCCAACATTGTGGACTTGGTGAAAACCGGAAAAATCGATCTGATCATCAACACGCCGCTGGGCCGCGAATCTTTTTACGACGAGAAGTCGATTCGGCGGGCTGCGATTCGCTACAATATACCTTGTATCACGACGCTAGCTGCGGCCAACGCGGCGGCGCGGGGCATCCATGCCCTTCACGAGCAGGGCATTGAGGTTGCCGCGCTCCAGGATTTGCACAAAAGTCAGGCTGCCGCTTCCGGCGCGCCCGCCTCAGGAGATTAGCTATGGATTTGTCCGGAGTCTTTCCAGCCTTAGTCACGCCGTTTGGCGTTGACGGTTCCGTTTCGGTCGCTGATCTGAAGCACAACGTCCAGCAATACAACCGCACTGGCTTGGCTGGCTACGTGGCTATGGGTTCCACGGGTGAGTCCGTTCTGCTCTCTAAGACGGAGGCCGAAGCGGTCCTCGTGACGGTAAAAGAAAATGCGTCTCGCAACAAGAAACTGATTGCGGGAACAGGCGCCGAGTCCACGGCGGAAACTATTGAGCGCACCAAGCGGGCCGCGGAACTCGGCTATGACGCCGCGCTGGTAAAGACTCCTTACTATTACAAGCCGGCGTACAAGCAGGAGAATTACCTAGCGCACTACCAGCGCGTTGCGGATGCGTCGCCAATTCCCGTCCTGCTCTATTCGGTGCCGCAGTTCACCGGAGTTGCTCTGGAGCCTCCTGAGGTCGCCAAACTGGCCGAACACCCGAACATCATTGGGATGAAAGAGAGCTCCGGAAACGTGCAGCGCGTGGCTGAAATCATCGCGACTGTTCCGCGCAACTTTCAAGTGATGGTCGGCTCGGCCGGTACCATTTATCCGTCCATCATGCTGGGCTGCCGCGGCGCGATCCTGGCGCTGGGCTCCGCATTGCCTGAGAAGTGCGTCGAGCTTTACGAGTTGATTCGCCAAGGCCAGCACGAAAAAGCGCGTGCACTGCAAGAAACGGTTCTGCGCGCGTCAAAATTGATCGTCTCCGAATGCGGAATTGCCGGCGTGAAGTATGTCATGGATCAGCGCGGATACCGCGGCGGCGTGCCCCGTCTTCCGCTTCTCCCGCTCAAAGATGAACAAAAGAAACGTGTTAACGCCCTATTGGAGACGCTCGAACCGGCCACTATGCGGGCCTGATTCCAGTGTAATATGACCCTGATTCGGGCCTATCCTTTTTGCGCTTTGTTCATCTAACCGCTCATGGATTGTCGCGCTCTCGCGTTCAGCCAACTCCCGCACCAGCCAAAGTTATTTCTCGCTTATTTGGAAGAGTTTGAAACGGTGAAAGCGTTTTACGCCCACCCGCCCACGCTGCGGGCAGTAACAGAGGCGAGTCGCAAGCTGGATTACCCGACGGAGCGCCGCGCGGAAGTAGCTGCGATTCTTAGCGGGCAGTACGCGGAATTGGGAGCAAGCCCGAAGACGCAGGCCAATCTGGAGCGGTTGTCAAATGGGGCGGTGGCTGTTGTGTCGGGGCAGCAAGTTGGATTATTCGGCGGACCTGCGTACGCGGCATACAAAGCGCTGACCGCCATTCAAATTGCGGAAGAATTGACGCGCGAGGGACTCGACGCCGTGCCGGTTTTTTGGATGGCCACCGAAGACCACGATTTGGAAGAAGTGCGGCACGCGACTTGGTTCGACGCGGGAAAACTAATTCGCTTCGAGCTGCCGGACGGGAATGAAGCTGGAAAGCCCGTGGGGCGGGTTCCGCTGGGGACTGAAGGCGAGGAACTCGCGCGCGAGGCCGCGGATTTGCTGCAGAAAGACGGTAGCGACCTGCTCGCACAACATCTGACGGAAAGTTACAAAGCTGGCGAAACATACGGAAGCGCATTTGGAAAGTTGTTCGCGCGCTTGTTTGCGAAGCAGGGATTGATTCTCATCGATCCGCTGGACGCGGGCCTGCACAAGGCCGCAGCGCCGCTCTACCAGCACGCGCTTTCGGAGCGCGATATTCTAAACGAAAAACTACTGGAGCGCGGGAAGGAACTGGAGCGCGCGGGATTTGATGCGCAGGTAAAAGTAACCTCGAAAAGCACGCTGCTCTTCCGTTTTGAGAACGGGGCGCGGCAAGTGGTTACGGCGAGCAGCGACAAATTTCACTTGGAAGAAAAAAGCTGGACGCGCGAAGAACTGACGCACTTGACGCACACGGAACCGGAGAACTTCAGTCCCAATGCGCTGTTTCGGCCGGTGGTACAGGACTATTTGCTGCCGACGGTGGCGTTCATCGGCGGACCTGCGGAACTTTCATACATTGCGCAGTCGGAAGTGGTGTACCAGCATCTCTTGGGACGCATGCCGGTGATGCTGCCTCGTGCGGGTTTCACATTGGTGGACACCAAAGCCACCAAACTCTTGCGAAAGTATGAGCTGTCGGTCGAAGACGTGTGGGCGGGTTCGCAGGACTTGCGGCACAAAATGGAAAAGCAATCGGTAACGGGATCGCTGGCAAAAGATTTTGAACGCGACCAGGCGCAAATCGGCGAGATGCTTACTAAACTAGGGGAAAAGATCGAAACACTGGATCCGACACTGAAGAGCACGGTCGAAAAGACGAAAGAGGGAATCGAGTTTCATCTCGACAAGCTGCGCCGCAAGGCAGGTGCGGCGCTCGATCAAAAAGCAGGGCTACTCGCTGCGCACGAAGAACACCTGGAGTCGCTTTTGAATCCGCATAAAGGACTGCAGGAAAGGGAGCTCTGCCTGCTGCCGTTTTTAGCGCGTTGGGGCGGGAGCGCGATCGATGAATTGCAGAATCTGAGTAACGGCAAGCCGCTCGGCCACCACTTCCTTGTTGAATTTCCTTAGAAAATTCCTCAATCTACCGACGCTACCTGATACCGGATAGCGACCACCTTTGATGCAAACGATAATTGTGAAGACCGACCGGCGGACGCAGCTTCTGGATGTGACCGCGCACGTGCAGAAAGCGGTGTCTGCGGCAAAAACTTCCAAAGGCATTTGTTACTTATACGTGCCACACACCACGGCGGGAATTGCCATTAACGAATGTGCCGATCCCGACGTGGCCCGCGACATCGAGGGCGCCCTCGACCGTCTCATACCGAAAACAGGACCGTACCGTCACAGCGAAGGCAATTCGGACTCACATGTGAAATCGGTGCTCGTCGGTTGCAGCCAGATCGTGTTCGTAGAGGATGGCCGCTTGGCGCTGGGTCGCTGGCAAGGAATCTTCTTTTGCGAGTTTGACGGGCCGCGCGAGCGGCGGCTGGATGTCAAAGTCGTGGCCGAGTAAGGCGCGGGCATTCCATTCAAGATCCGCTGGCGGGGCAGCATTCCCTTTAGTTTTTTGACGCCAGCGCGCTTTCACCAACCAGGTCAAAGAAGATGCCCCCTGTTATGCGGAACCCCTTGATATTTCAGTCGCTTCGCATAGAATACGGCGCACTTCCCTGTGGCGTAGGGGCCACACATTTGAACCTTTAAATGGCGATGCAAACCAGACACTGATGGCGTAGCTATAGAAACCCCGTGTCTGGCTCCATTGGGCCGGTCTCACTCGAGTTAAGTTTTGCGGCAAGGGGGAGCACATGATGAGCAGGTCATTGCTGTTCACACTCGCGCTGTTATTCACTGCGGGTTTTGCCCGGGGACAAGATACCGCGGCCACGGACCAGACTGAGCAGATTAAAGCCCTGCTGGCGCGAGTCGAGCTGCTCGAAAAGCAGGTTGCGGAGCTGAAGGCCGCACAGACAGCATCGGCCGCCCCCACCTCGCAACCCTCCGCGATGCCGACGAATCCTGCGCCGGCAGTCCAAGCCCCGGCAAAGCAAACTGTCCCAATGCCCGAGCACGGAGGTCAAGTGCCACAAGAGGCGATGCAGCAATTGGAAACGCACTATCCGTCGCTACAAATACGGGGATTTGCAGACGCCGATTTTTCGGCGACGGATCAGAAAGCAACCACCAGTGGGTTCGACCTTGGTCAGTTCGATCTGCATATTGCCTCGGCGCTTTCGCGAAAGATAAGCTATTTTGCGGAAATCACGGTAAACGCCCACCCACAAGACTATACGATCGAGATGGAGCGGTCGTTCATCCGCTACGATTACAACGACTTCTTCAAAATATCATTCGGCCGGTTTCACACGCCCATCGGCTACTGGAACACCGCGTTCCACCACGGTGCATGGCTGCAAACGACCATAGACCGGCCTTCCTTCATCAAGGTTGGTGGAACTTTCACTCCCTTGCACTTCGTCGGAGCCCTTGTTGAGGGCAACATTCCCTCGGGAGGCCTCGGCTTAGGCTACAACGTAGGCGTTGGAAACGGCCGTGGGTCACTTATTGGACGTCCTGGCGATGCAGGAGACATCAACAACAACCGCGCGTGGGTGGCGAAGGTGTTCTCCCGTCCCACAAAAGTCTATGGATTGGAGATTGGAGGTTCGGTTTACCGTGACAAGATCACCCTTCCGGCCGCCGACTACCGGGAATGGATCGCCACCGGCTACTTGGTGTGGACAAAGGGCGCACCGGAGTTTCTGGCGGAGTTCGACAACGTCAACCACCGCAATATCGCCACTAACGCGGTGGCCAACAGCGACGCTATGTACGCACAGTTTGCGTATCGGTTGCCGTGGTTTGAAAAGACGGTGAAACCGTATTACCGTTTCGAATATACGCACATGCCGCTCAGCGAACAGGTTTTCACATATCAGCCGCTGGTGGAATCGATTTTCGGGTTGCGCTACGACATTTCCAGTTTCGCGGCCTTCAAATCGGAATATCGCTACTCGGCAAGCCATCCGGCGAATGGGATTAATCCCGCACTGCCGTCGGTGAACGGGCTGTTTTTTCAGACGGCGTTCACTTTCTGAGCGGTGATGCCATGACACACATGCTAAAACGATCCCGAGTCCTTCTGGTGGTGGCCGTGTTGTTGTTGGTGCCATTTCACAATTTTAGTTCGGCGCAATTGCCCCGTGAGGGCGATGTCGCGGTGGTTGTGAACGACGACACGCCGGCGACAGACTTGAGCCTCGCAGAAGTGCGCAAGGTTTTTCTCGGGGAAAGGCAATATTGGAATGCAAAACTCCCGGTAGTGCTGCTGATTCGCGCACCTGTAGCGCGCGAGCGCGACGTGGTTTTGCGAGTGATATATCAGATGACGGAATCTCAGTTCAAACAATTTTGGGTGGCGAAGATTTTCCGGGCAGAGGTGGCGGCTCCGCCAAAAATTGTCTATTCGAACGACCTACAATATGAGCTGGTCACCGCCATGCCGGGAGCTATTGCGTTTGTCGATGCGCGAAATGTTCGTCCGGGGGTGAAAGTGGTAAGGGTAGATGGGATGCTCCCGGGGGACAGAAACTATCCGCTGCGATAGGAGGCGTTTTTCGTATTGCGGAGTCGCCGGGCGATAGGTTGGCGTCAGGGCGTAAGCTTCATGCGCCGGAGGATTTCGCGGAAGCGCGCGTCCGAGCGCAAGGGATTAAAAACCGGCTCTACGCCCAGCGAAACCAGCTCACTATCGTGCTCGTCGTATGCTCGCTGTAGCCATTTGATGGCCTTCTCTTTTTCGCCCATGCGCATATAGGCTTCGCCGATGCTGTAGGACGAAACGTGGCCATGCTTGGAGACTTCTGTCAGGCCCTCGACCCAGCTTTGCAGAACGCCACGATAGCCGGACTTAGAGAAGTCTTCCTCAACGGAGGCGGCCAATTCGGAGCCTCCTGCCAGCGATAGCATCTTTTCTCTTTCAGCCACGGCTTCTTTGTGTTTGCCCATCTGCGCGTAGACACCCTCGAGAAGCCTCCTGGCTGGGGCAAATTTTGGATCGATATCAAGCACGCTTCGTAATTGGTCGATCGCCTGATCATTCCGCCCCGCTACGTAGAGTTGCCAGCCAATGGTGGTGTTAATGATGCGAGAGAGGGGATCAATGGCCTGGGCTTTGCGAGTCTCCCGCAGGCCGTCCTCAAGCTGTCCCATGTCCGTCAGGTACTCCCCAAACCAGTGATGGGCATTGGCGGAATTGGGATTCAATTCAATAGCGCGGCGAAATTCCTGCTGAGCACCCGACCAATCCCATTCAAAATGCTCCTTAACGAGGCCGAGCGACGTATGCGCCTCCGCAAGCGTGCTATCGATATCCAGAGCTTGCATCGCGGCGGTCTTGGCTTTCGGCCAGGCTTCCGGCGAGGCCAAGTAGCCATAGTCGCCCATGAGGCTGTAAGTGTCCGCCAGCCCGGAATAGGCCAGCGCATACCGTGGATCCTTCTGAACCGCCTGGGTAAAGAAGTCCGATGCGGTTTTGAAATCCGCCGCAGCCCCCTTGTTCCAATAGAAAAGTCCCTGCAAGTAGAGCTGATATGCCTCGGCGCTTTCGGTGGGGCGTTTGGAGAACAGCCTATTCTCTTCGCCTACGAGCGCGGGACGCAGCCGGCCGTAAATGTCCGTGGCAATTTCACGCTGGACCGAAACGAGGTTGGAGAGCTTGCGGTCGTATTGCTCCCCCCAAATTTGCCTGCCGTTCTGCACGTCCTCCAGGTTCACGCTGATCATCAGCTCGTCACCGGTCTGAATGAGCCTTCCTGTCAGAATGGCCTGGACATGCAGCTCCTTACCTACTTTCTGCGGATCGGTTGGCTGTCCTTTGTAAGGAAAGACAGTGTTGCGCGACATAACGACAAAGTTCGGAAGTTGCGAAAGGCTGTCAATCAGACTTTCGGTAATGCCGTCGCTGAGATACTCCGTCTTCGGGTCATTGCCCACGTTGACAAAGGGCAAAACCGCGATTGATTCAATCCGCGGAGAAGCGGAGGAGCGGAACAGTAACTCACGGACTCCGCCAACATCGAGCCCGAACAGAAGCAGCAATGCAACGAGCGCGCCCGCCAAAGCAAGATACAGCCAGTAGCTGCGGATGCCGCGGCTCGGGAGCTCGCGTTCCGTCTCGGAGATAGAGCTGCTGGAATCGGTCTGGCGTTTCAGGCGCTGGAGCTCCGCCCTCAGGTCGGAAGCATGCTGATAGCGGAGGTTGCGGTCCTTCTCGAGAGCGCGGCCAATGATGTGTTCCAGCTCTGCGGGGACCTCGCTGTTCAAACGGACCATCTTCACCGGGATTTTGTGCAAGATGGCATCAAAGATGGCACCCGAACTGTCTCCGCGAAAGGGGCGGAACCCAGTGGCCATTTCATAGAGGATGACGCCGAAGGAAAACAGGTCCGTGCGCGCATCCAGAGTCTTCCCGAGAACCTGCTCCGGAGACATGTAGGCAACAGTTCCAAGGGCGCCGCCCGGGCTGGTCAAGTTCTCTGCGTCCGACTCGAGGGTTGCGAGGGTGCCCACAGTTACTGAGCTACCCATGCCCGAGCCGACCACTTTGGCGCGCACTACTTTAGCCAGGCCGAAGTCCAGAACCTTCACATGGCCGCGCTTGGTCACGAAAATGTTCGCGGGTTTGATGTCACGATGCACGATGCCTTCCGTGTGCGCCGCATCCAGCGCATCGGCTACCTCGATGGCGATGTCGAGAATGCGCTCGAGCTTCATTGGTTGACCCATGATGTGTTTCAGGGTTTGGCCGTCCAGGCACTCCATCGCGATGAAAGCTCTGCCGTCCTGCTCGCCGATGTCGTAGACGGTACAGATATTGGGATGGTTCAGAGAAGAGGCAGCCTGGGCTTCGCGCTCGAACCGCGCCAAAGCTTGAGCGTCCCTGGAGACATCTTCAGGAAGGAACTTGAGGGCGACGTGGCGTCGAAGCCGAGTGTCCTCGGCTTTAAAGACAACTCCCATACCCCCGCCGCCGAGTTTTTCAATAATCCGGTAGTGGGAAACAGTTCTTCCTGCAAGCGAATCGAGGAACTCCATGTAGAGGACATCTTAGGTTCTACGAAACAGCAAGTCAACGAGCGAGAAAAGCAGTGAAGTTGTGCGCCATGTGCCGCGGGGCCGCTTCTAAAACCGCGCCGGTCAGGGCAAGGTGAAGGCGACGAGGGAATCACCGAGTTTTTCTTCGGTAATTTTGGGATGGCCGCCAGCGGCGATGACCACGTACTGTTTGCCGGTTGCCGAGGTGCGGTACGTCATCGGAGTGGCGTTGCCACAAGCTGGCAGTTTGGCCTTCCACAACTCCTTGCCGGTTTCGATGTCAATGGCGCGGAGATTGCAATCCGTCGTGCCAGCGATGAACACGAGTCCGCTGGCGGTAACGATAGGTCCGCCTAGACTGATGGAGCCAGGCGGAATCTGCAGTTGGTGTGGGCCGCCGAAGTCCTGCATCGAGCCGAGAGGAACCTGCCAGCGAATCTTTCCTTCGTTCATGTCCACGGCGGCGAGCGTTCCCCAGGGCGGCGGACTGCAGGGAAGGTCTGAAGGAGACTGAATAAAGCGGCGATAGAGACCGTAGGGAGCGCCGAGTTGATCGCCGTAGTCGCCGTCTTCCGCGTGCGAGCTGCGGTCATTATATTTTTCACGGGGGATGAGCCGCGCAATGGCTACGAGATTGTTGACGTTCGTCACCAGGATGCTGCGCCTGGGATCGAAGGCATAGCCGCTCCAAGTCATGCCGCCGACGTTTCCCGGCACCATTAACGTTCCTTGCACGCTAGGCGGCGTGAAAATGCCTTCATTGCGCAAATGTGAAATGTAATTGCGGCACCAGTCGTGGTCTTCGGGTGTCGGCCCCCAAGCCTCGCTGGTGGAGAGAGTTTGCGGGGCGAGTGGTGGCGGCTTAAGTGGAAAAGGTTGGGTCGGAGAGGCGACTTCTCCTGGAACATCACTCTTTGGAATAGACCGCTCTTCGACAGGGAAAACAGGCTTCCCCGTAACACGGTTCAAAACATAGAGAAGCCCCGACTTGTTGCCTTGAATCACAACTGGCACGTCTTTGCCTTCTACATGCAGAGTGGTGAGCAAAGGGGGCGCCGCGCTGTCAAAATCCCAAAGATCGTGATGAACGAGCTGGAATCCCCAAACAAACTCGCCGGTCATGCCGCGCAGGGCCACGACGGAGTTAGCCCACTTGTCGTCGCCAGGGCGCAGGCCGCCGTAATAGTCAGGGCTGGCGCTTCCTGTCGGGACAAAGAGAAGGTCGCGTTCAGCGTCTACCGCCATGATGGACCAGGCGTTTCCGGCACCACTCCGCCAGGAAGGAGTCTTGCCTTCGGCGGCGGCTGCAGTCGGATTTGCGGGAAGCGGGTCCCAACTCCAGCGAAGAGCTCCTGAACGTGTGTCGTAGGCACGCACAACGCCACGAGCCATATCCGCACGATGATTGTCGTCAATGGCGGAGCCGACGACCACAAGGTCGTCGATGATCGTGGGCGGGGAAGTCATATGATACCAGCCGGGGTCGTACTGGAGAATGTCTCGTAGGCTGACTACGCCCTCTTTGCCGAAGTCGGCGCAGGGAGCGCCAGTGGCAGCGTCCACGGCGACAAGGCGGGCGTCCTGCGTGGACTCGAAGATGCGGCGATGGCAGGGCTTTTCTTTGGCGCGAGTGGAGTCTAGCCAAGTGGCCACGCCGCGATTGACCAGGCCGTCGCCATAGTCGCCGTCTAGATTAATTTGGGGATTGTAGGCCCAGCGCTGGTTTCCGGTTTCGGGATCGAGGGCGATGATGCGGTTGAAGGCGGTGGTGAGATAAAGGGTGCCGTCGACAAGAAGGGGTGTGGTTTCGAAACCGCTGCGCTTTCGGCGGCCGGTGGCCTCGGAAATGTCGCCGGTGTGGAAGGTCCATGCAACTTTAAGGGTGGAAACGTTTTCGCGATTGATTTGCGTGAGCGGAGAGTAGCGCATTCCGCCAGCGTCATGGCCGTAGTAAGGCCAAGAGTCGTCGGCATCATCAGTCCGAGTTGACGCAGCAGCCCAGGTCAGAAAAGCACAGAGCGACAAGAGCAAAACGAAGGTATAAGCAGACTTCGCTCGGTTGTTCATTCTTGACACCCAGAAGAAAGACGGAATTGTACACACCTTTGTTCCCTAGAACTGCCTCAGGGCTGCTCTTAATCCCGAAGCAGATGACTCTGGGATGCCCGAGCCGTAAACTTTCCATGGAAATCGCCGTCTGATGCAGTGGGAGGCGCCATGACGCATTCAAAGCGCGGGCTTGTTTTGTTGCTTAGTCTTGCGGGTGTTCTTGCGGGCGGGGAGCGGCACTCCTTGCAGGACGTGGCGGCGAAGGATAATGCGGCTGACGCGGGATCGAAGGTTGCCGGCGTTTGGCGAGGGCATTCGGAGTGTGCCGTCAAGAACAGCCCTTGCCATGATGAGGTTAACGTCTACCGCTTTTCCAAAATTCCTGGGCGAGGGAATACGTTTTCCGTAACCGCGAGCAAGGTGGTCGATGGCAAGGAAGTCGTGATGGGAACCAGCGACTGGAAGTACGACGAGAAAAAGCAAGTTATCGAGTGCGAGAAGCCGTCGATTCAACTGACGATTGATGGAGAGAAGATGGAAGGGGCGCTCAAACTGGAGGATGGCACGGTGTATCGGCGGGTTTACTTGAAGAAAGAAGGATGAAGGGCACATTCGTCCCCGTCGCTGTGTTCCGAGCAAGCGTGGCTTGCAACCGATGTGCTAGAGTTTTTGTGCGATGAAAAAGCTCGGAGTCTACGTCCAGGTGCCCTTCTGCCAGACGAAGTGTACCTACTGCAATTTCCATACAGGAGTGGTGGCGAAGGAGCGGTTTGCGCCTTATGTGGAGGCGGTGTGCACGGAGATTCGCGAGCATCTGCGCTTGCTGAAGGCGGCCGGCGTGCAGTTGGGCGAGATAGATGGAGAAAAGCAGCACAGCGAGGAGTGGCTGCGCTACGACGTAGACACCGTCTATTTTGGTGGCGGCACGCCGAGTTTGTTGGAGCCGAGGCAGCTACAAAGTATTTTGGACGTGATTCAAGAGTCGTTTGGGACGGAATTTGAAGAGGTGACGCTGGAGGCAGATCCGGAGACGGTTGAGCAAGAAAAGACAGCGGCGTGGGTGAAGGCGGGAATCAACCGCGTGAGTTTTGGCGTGCAGTCGTTTTCAGATAAAGAGTTGACCGCGGCGGGACGGATGCACCGGCGCGCGGACGTTTACCGGGCCGTGCCGATTTTGCGCGGGGCTGGGATTCAAAACATCAGCTTCGACTTGATTGCAGGATTGCCCCACCAAACGAATGAAAGTTGGAATCAATCGCTGGAGGAGTTGATTGCGCTGGGGCCGGAGCACGTGTCCGTCTACTTGCTGGAAGTGGACGAAGGAAGCCGGCTGGGGAAGGAGTTGTTGGCGCGCGGAACCCGGTACAGCGCGGGGAAAGTACCGAGCGAGGACGAGATGGCGGAATTTTACGAGTTGGCGCAAGAAAAGTTGGCGGCTGCGGGATACCGGCACTACGAGATCTCAAATTGGGCGAAACAGGGATTCGAATCCAAGCACAACTTGAAATACTGGCGACGCGAGCCGTATCTGGGATTTGGGGCTGGGGCTCACTCCTTTTCCGGCAGGCAACGATGGGCAAACGCTCATGACGCGGCGGCGTATGTGAGCGCGATCGAAAGCGGACGATTGCCGGTGGAACAGTTGGAAGGCGTAACGGCGGAACAGGCGCTGGAGGAAGAGTTGTTTTTGGGATTGCGGAAGCTGGACGGAATTGACGTGGGGCGGATTGAGAAGAAATACGGAGTTGCTCTCGCGAAGCGGTTCGAGCCGCTGGCGGCGGTCGGATTGGTGGAACGCGAAGGAGATATGGTGAGATTGGCGGAGGAAAAGTTAAGTGTATCAAATGAGGTTTTTGTGGAACTTATGAAGTGAGTGCGAACCGAATCGCCCAGACTAAGTCACGCGGCGCGCTCAACCCGGCGAGCACAGGGGCACAGAAAAGAAAACGCAGGTCAGAAAATAGCGATCGGAGACCAGGAGCGGAGAACACCATGAGTTACACAGTAGCTAAGGGAAATCAGAGAGTGGATCCGGATGAGGTGAGGATGAGTGGGAAGGCGCCGGAAGGCGTTGTGGATCTGCGCAGCGACACGGTGACTCGGCCGACGGACGAGATGAGGCACGCGATGGCGGCCGCCGAGGTTGGCGACGACGTGTATGGAGAGGATCCTACGGTCAACAAGTTGGAGAAGCGCGCGGCCGAGATCTTTGGAAAAGAAGCCGCTCTGTTTGTGCCTACGGGATGCATGGGCAACCTGATTTCCATCAAGATTTGGACGCATCACGGCAACGAAGTGGTTTGCGAAGAGCGCAGCCACGTCAATCTGTACGAACTCGCTTCGATGTCGGCGATTGCGGGGTGCATGCCCCGTGTAGCGCATGGTGAAGACGGAGTCTTGACGTGGGAAGAAATTAAAGCCGCGATTCGGCCGAAGATTTATTACGACTCGCAGACGGCTCTGATTTGCCTGGAAAACACGAGCAACATGGCAGGCGGAACGGTGTACCCAACTGAGCGCGTGAACGAGATTTGCGATGAAGCGCATAAGCTTGGGCTGAACGTGCATCTAGATGGCGCGCGTATTTTCAATGCGGCGACGGCCCTGGGCGACCACGTTTCCGTGATGACGAAAAAAGTGGATTCGGTCATGTTTTGCTTGTCGAAGGGGCTGGGTGCGCCGGTGGGCTCGATGGTAGCGGGTTCAAAGGCGTTCATCGAAAAAGCGCGCGTTTATCGGAAGATGTTTGGCGGCGGAATGCGGCAGGCGGGGGTGATTGCAGCTGCGGGATTGATTGCGCTCGAAAAATCACCGGCGCACCTTCACGTGGACCACGAAAATGCGAAGCTGCTGGCGGAGGGAATCGCTCAGATTCCGGGGCTAACGCTTGATCCAAAGAAGGTGCGGTCGAACATCGTGATTTTCGATTGTACGGCGACGGGGATGACCGCAGTGGAATTGTGCGATGCCGTACACGCGCATGGCGTGTGGGCGCAGGATACGGCGCTGTATTCGGTGCGCGTGGTGACACATTGTGACGTGGACCGCGCGGGATGCGAGCGGGCGTTGGAAGTGTTGAGGGAAGTGGTGACGAAAAAGAGAAAGGCGGGGGCATGAGGCTCAGGCGAGGGGCGATTCTCGGCGGGGTGATTGCGTGTTTACTTGCGGCGTTCGCGGTGAGTCGCGGACAGACACCGCCGACCGGGCGTGAGGCTGGCAAAGCCGCACCGACAGCGGAAGAGGCAAAGAAATACATCGAGAATGCAGAGAAAGACCTGTTTGACCTTTCCTTGAAAGCCCAACGAGCAGGATGGGTGCAAGAGAATTTCATTACCGAGGACACCGAACAGATCGCGGCGGACGCGGGAGAAGTCGCAAACACCGCGGCAACGAAGTACGCGAGGGAGACACATCGGTTTGATGGGTTGAAACTGCCGCCGGAACTGGCGCGGAAACGATTGTTACTCGAATTGGCGACGGGGTTCCCGGCTCCGGATGATCCAAAAGCGCAGAAAGAACTGGCACAGATTCTGGCGTCGCTCGATGGCGACTATGGAAAAGGGAAGTGGTGTCCTGAAGACGAAAAGGGGAAATGCCTGGATGTGACTGCGGTTGAGAAGTTGATGGCGGAGAGCCGCGATGCGGCCGAGCTGAAGCGCGCGTGGACGGGATGGCATGCGATTGGCGCGCCGATGCGTCAACGTTACGCGCGGATGGTGGAGATGGGAAACGCAGGGGCGCGCGAGTTGGGCTATGCGGACGTGGGAGCGCTGTGGCGCTCGAATTACGATATGCCGCCGGATGATTTCGCGAAAGAAGAAGACCGCCTCTGGGAACAGTTGAAGCCGCTGTATTTGTCGCTGCACGCGTACGTGCGCGGGCAATTGCGGCAGAAATACGGAAACGCTCTGGTTCCCGCGAGCGGGCCGATCCCCGCACATCTGCTGGGAAACATCTGGGCGCAGGAGTGGAACAACGTCTATTCCCTGATGGATTCACCCAAGCCGCCGCAGAGCTACGACCTGACGAAGATTCTGGAAGAGCGAAAAACCGACGCGAAGGGCATGGTGAAATACGGCGAGAATTTCTTTACATCGCTGGGATTTGCGCCGCTGCCCGCAACGTTTTGGGAGCGGTCGCTCTTCACCAAGCCGGCGGACCGCGACGTGGTATGCCACGCAAGCGCGTGGGACGTCGATTTCAAAGAAGACCTGCGAGTTAAAATGTGCATACAAATCCGCGAAGAAGACTTTCGCACGATTCATCACGAACTGGGACACAACTTCTATCAGCGCGCGTATATGAATCAGCCGCCCCTGTTTCAAAGCAGCGCTAATGATGGGTTTCACGAGGCGGTGGGCGACACCATCGCTCTTTCCGTGACGCCGGAATACTTGAAGAAGATCGGCCTAATAGAAACGGTGCCGCCGGCTTCGGGCGACGTTGATTACCTGCTGCAGCAGGCGCTGGAGAAAGTCGCTTTCCTTCCATTTGGCTTGCTTGTGGATAAGTGGCGCTGGGAGGTGTTTTCAGGACAGGTGAAGCCGGCGGACTACAACAAGGCTTGGTGGGAACTGCGGATGAAATATCAGGGCGTGGCACCACCGGTGGAGAGGACCGAGGCCGATTTCGATCCGGGCGCGAAGTATCATATTCCGTCCAATACACCCTATGCGCGGTATTTCCTGGCAAGGATTTTGCAGTTTCAGTTTCACCGCGCGCTTTGCAAGGAGGCGGGCATCACTGGACCGCTGCATCGGTGTTCGATTTATGGAAACAAGGCCGCAGGCGAAAAGTTGAACCAGATGCTTTCAATGGGGCAGAGCAAGCCTTGGCAGGAAGCGCTCGAAGTTATGACTGGGCAAAAGCAGATGGATGCGACGGCGCTGGCAGATTATTTTGCGCCCCTGAAGGCATGGCTGGATGAGCAGAACAAAGCGAAAGGGTATGCGGTGGGATGGTAAGTAGACTCATCCGAGCGGACCGGGGTGCTTGAGGTAGCGATCAACAATGGCGTCAGCGGTGCGGTAGGCGAAGGCAAGAAGCGTAGGCGTGGGATTGGCGGAAGCGTTCTGGGGAAACGTGGATCCTCCGAAAATAAAGAGGTTAGGCAGTTGCCAGTGCTGAAGATAAGGAGACACGACGGAATGAGCGGGCGAATCTCCCATGATCGTGCCTCCCTGAATGTGCGTGGAGTTGTAATGCGCTGCATCGTATGAGCGCAAGCCCGGAAAAGGGTTGATTTCGCGCGCACCCATGGCGTGCGCGACCTCAACGGCCTTGGGCGTGGCAAACTCAACCATTTTGCGCTCGTTGTCGCGCCAGTCGAGCGTTAGTCGCAGGAGCGGATCGCCATGCGCATCTTTGTAGGTGGGGTCGAGATCCATGAAATTCGATTTGTAGGCCAGATGCTCGCCCGTGAAGCCAATGGTTGCGGTCCGGTCATAATAAGAAACCGCAGCTTTCTTCCATTCGGCTCCCCAGGTGGCTTTGAAAGAATTTGGCAGCACGCCAAATGAGGCGATGGGCTGAAAACCATACGCGCGCGCCGAGAAGTAACCGCCGCGAATAAAGTTGAGTCCGGAACGATCGAGATCGTCGCGGTCGAAGTCGCTGATCAGGACACCCGCGGACCCGGAGCCCATGAAGCGGTTAAGTGGTTGATCGAAAAATGCGGTCGCGGCTCCAACGCTGACTTGATGCGTGAGGTTGCTGCCGACAGTGCCGCGGCCGGTGGAGGGATCATAAGGTTCACCAACGCCGGAGAGCAGGAGAAGGCGCGTGTTGCTGAAGGTCCAAGAGGCGAGAAGCACGAGAGAAGCAGGCTGGAAGACTTCTTCCCCCGCGGCGTCAATGTAAGTCACACCGCGAGCGGAAGGCTTGGGGGCAGAGTCAAAAAGTATGCGACGAACCCACGCACCGCTTCGGAGCGAAATATTCTTGCGTTTTTGAATAATGGGCAGTAGCAGATTCGTCGGCTGCGCTTTCGCGCCCACCATGCATCCAAACCGGCCGCAGAACCCGCAATAGGTACAACCGCCGCGCGAGACGCCGTCCGGATTTGTGTAGGCCTGACTTATGTTCGCGGAAGGCGCAATGTAGGGGTGATACCCAAGCGATTTAGCGGCGTCGCGGAAGAGCGCGGAAAAATAAGGAACTTTCATTGGCGGAGTCGGGTACTCTTCGCTGCGCCAACCTTCAAAAATGTTTCCCCCATCAATCAGCTTGCCGCGGATGTTGCCCGCTTGCCCCGAACTACCCAGCAACTTATCCACGCGCGTGTAATAGGGTTCGAGCTCATCGTAGGTGATTCCCCAGTCATGGACGGCGTGCCCTTCGGGCAAAGCTTTCGCGCCGTCCTTTTGCGTGGTCATGGTGAGCAACTCAAAACAACCCGGAAGAAAGCGGGGAACTTGAGCATTCCAGTGCTCGCCGGAACCGCCCACGCCACTGCCAGGCTGAAAGGCTCCGTGTTGACGAAGCGGCAGAGCGCGCTGAGTGAGGTCGCGGCGAAGAGTAACCGTTTCCTTGGAAAGGTCCTGCATCATGCGCAGACGAATCGCATAATCCAATTCGTCCATGTCCGTGGCGTATTCCGAGGGACCGCGGGACGGGCCGCGCTCCAGGACAACGATGTTGAGCGACGTCCGCGAGCCAAGCTCTTTCGCCATGAGCAGGCCGGCCCAGCCACCGCCGACGATGACGGCATCCACAGCGGGAAGCGTCTTCACGGCTCGTCCTCACTCGGGCGGATCTTTGCGCCAGTCGTTTGACGAAGACTCAAGGGCTTGGGGCGAAAGGCTTTGCCGTAATATTTATCCAGTTCGTCGAAGTTGCTCATGCGCGGGCCGGGAAATCCGACGAGCTGCCACCCGATCATTCCCGCGTTTCCGCCGTGTATAGGATCGCAGAACATGCCTTCAATGGTGTTTTGACGAAGGAGAGAGAAGAAGTGGGTGGTTTCAATCTTGCGTAGAGCCTCGTCTTGTGCGGGGGAAGCGAGCAGGTGAAAGCCTTGCAGACCCTTCAAACCTTCGCGGTAAATCTGCCGCGGCGTGGCACTACCCTGATAACCGAGCTCGCGTGGAGCGTCTTCAAACGGCGGCTGTGTGTAACGAAAACGATCGCGGCCATAAGGACCAGCCAGCTGCCGGTCAACAAAAATGGCCACGCCAGCTTCTCGCGCTCCGGGGCTGGAGTCGTCGGAAGGGAAGATGCGCGAGGCAGCAGCGGCAACGATGAGCGCTTCTGTCTCAGTGAAAAAACGAAGCGGGACGCGAACTGGCTTGTGCTGCCCTGCAAGGAGGGTAGCTTTGCGATCGAGAGAGTAAACGAGGACGCCGCCGAGAGTCGCAGCGGAAAGGGTGAGAAAATGGCGGCGGCGCATGTGCGGGAGTGTAACAGAGGAAAGCAGGCACGGCACAAGCACGGAAGGGCCCGGCGATCCGTGCTATAAATAGTATTTAGGCTGAGTATAGGAAAAACAGATAGGGGAAAGGGATCATTCGTGGAATTCGCGTTTACGGAAGAGCAGCAGCAACTGCGCAGGAGCGTGCGGGAGTTCGCGGAAGGCGAAATCGCGCCGCACGTGATGGAGTGGGACGAAGCTTCGCACTTTCCGATGGAAATTATGCCAAAGCTGGCGGGAATGGGGCTGCTGGGCGTCATTTTCCCCGAGCAATACGGCGGGGCAGGACTGGGGTACATCGAATACGCATTGGCGATTGAGGAGCTGGCGCGGGTGGACGGCTCGGTGGGGCTGATTGTTGCGGCCCACAATTCGCTGTGCTCGAATCACATTTTCAAGTTTGGGACGGAAGCGCAGAAGAAGAAATATCTTGTGCCGCTGGCTTCCGGGAAAGCCATTGGGGCCTGGTCACTCACGGAACCGGAGGCCGGCTCCGACGCGGGCGGAACGCGAACGACAGCCTTGCGGAACGCAAAAGGCTGGGTATTGAACGGCGCGAAGACCTTCACGACAAACGGCCATTACGCAAACTACTGCGTGGCCATGGCGGTCACGGACAAATCCAAAGGCTCGCACGGGATCAGCGCGTTCATCATGGAAAAGGGAATGCCGGGATTCAAACCAGGTAAAAAAGAAAACAAACTGGGGATGCGCGCGAGTGACACCTCGGAAGTCATCTTTAGCGATTGCCACGTGCCGCAAGAAAACCTGCTCGGGCCGGAAGGCGAAGGCTTCACGGGCAGCTTGAAGATTCTCGATGGTGGCCGCATTTCGATTGCAGCGCTGGCCCTGGGCATGGCGCAGGGCGCGCTCGAAGCGGCCACAAAATATGCAAAGCAGCGGAAGCAGTTTGGCCAGCCCATCAGCGAATTTCAATCTGTACAATTCAAGCTGGCAGACATGGCTACACAAGTAGAAGCCGCCCGATTGCTCGTCTATCAGGCGGCATGGCTTGCGGATAAGAAGGATGTGCGATTCACGCGGGAATCGAGCATGGCCAAGCTATTTGCCAGCGAAGTGGCTGTGCGTGTGGCAAACGAATGCGTGCAGATTCACGGCGGCTACGGATTCATTAAGGACTACCCGGCGGAAAAATATTATCGCGACGTGAAACTGTGCACGATCGGCGAAGGCACGAGCGAAATTCAGCGCCTGGTCATTGCGCGCCAGCTCCTTGGGAAAAAGTGAGCGCTCAAAATTGTAATGGACGATACCGATCACACTAATTTGATCGTCCTAATGATCTTCGCGGTGTGTATGATTGCTTTGATCGCTGGGTATTTTCTGGCTTGGCGATCCAAACGAACTGTCTATCGCAAAACGGGTGCATTGTTGGCCGCTGCCGTTACTGGCTTCGGCGGTTTGGTCATGCTGTGGTGGTTGATGGGCGCCATTATGCCCCTTCCATCTCCTGACGGCTCGCCCCTTTGGGAACCGTTGATCGCGGTGCTTGTTTTATCTCCCCTGCCTCTCGGCGCGTTTTACATGTCTGTTAGGTTTATTCGACAAGCCTACGGGGATCAGCAAAAATTTTAGACTTTAGAAATCCGCGGGTTTTTGCACAAAAGTAGTTTCTGTACGTCCTCAATCAGGTCGGTTTTGGGTTTTGGCCTTTCCAAAAAAATCAGGATAATAGGCGAGTGCTTTCCACCTTCCTAAAAAGCTCCACAGGACAAGCATGACTGTGCCCGTTTTGGCTGTTGACCAATGGGCCGAACAGGTGCGCGCGGGCGACGTACGCGCAGTGTCTCGAGCAATCACTGCAATCGAAAATCATGCGGCGGAGGCCGAAGAGCTGCTGCGCCTACTCTTCCCACAGACGGGACAGGCGTATCTAACAGGCGTGACCGGTGCGCCGGGAACCGGGAAAAGCACTCTGGTGGACCGCTTGGCAGCGTTCCACAGAAAAAACCACGAACAAGTCGGCGTGATTGCGGTCGATCCGACAAGTCCATACTCGGGCGGAGCGATTTTGGGTGATCGGATTCGTATGCAGGGACACGCGGGGGACTCTGGAACTTTTATCCGCTCGATGGCTACGCGCGGGTTTCTTGGCGGGCTCGCCCGTGCTACCGCAGAAGTGGCGCTGCTGCTGGACGCGGCGGGAAAGAAGCATGTACTCATCGAAACCGTGGGCGTGGGACAGGATGAAATTGACATTGTGCGTCTTGCGGATTGTGTTCTTGTGGTGATGGTGCCGGGGCTTGGCGACGACATTCAAAACATGAAGGCCGGCCTGATGGAAATTGGCGATATTTTTGTGTTGAACAAAGCGGACCGTGAAGGCGCGGACCGGTTGGAACAACAGTTGCTTGCCATGCTTTCCCTGGTGATGCCGCGCGACGGCTGGCATCCGCCCGTCATTCGTACTGTGGCCACGGAGAACAAGGGAATCGAAGAGCTGGCGCTAGCGGTCAAGAAATTCGAAACGCATTTTGAGTCCAGCGGCGAACGCAAGCGCAAACACTTGGAGCATTGGAAGAACCGTCTGGTGGAATTGTTGGAATCGCGGCTGATTGAGCACGCTCTGGGCAGCGCGGGCGGCGAAGAGCGTTTGACCGAATTGGCTGGGGAAGTAGCCGAGCGCAAGATAGACCCGTTTACCGCGGTAAGCGAAATTCTGAAGCGCAGCGGGCTTGATCGTTAGGAGAGAAAACGGAATGGCGGCGAAGAAAGCTAGTAAGGGAAAGAGCAAAGAGGGCGCGGCGCAGGCACGCATAGGCATCATTGGCGGAAGCGGCCTCTATTCGATGAGTGGATTGACGGACACGCGAGAAATTCGCGTAAAGACGCCGTTCGGTAAACCGTCGGATGTCTTCGTGCTGGGAACATTGGAAGGGAAGCGCGTGGCGTTTTTAGCTCGACACGGGCGCGGGCATCGCATCTTGCCGAGCGAGATTAATTACCAGGCGAACATTTATGCCATGAAATTGCTGGGGGTCGAGCGAATTATTTCTGTGAGTGCGGTGGGCTCGTTGAAAGAAGATTTGCGCCCTGGAGAATTTCTTGTGCCGGACCAGTTTTTCGACCGCACCAAGAATCGCGCTTCAACATTCTTTGGCGACGGTCTTGTTGCGCATGTGGCTTTTGCGCATCCCACGTGCGGGGAATTATCCGAAGTTCTGGCGAATGCATGCGTCCGCGAAGCTGTGAGGGTGCACCGCCGTGGAACATATGTTTGCATCGAAGGCCCGCAATTCTCGACGCTGGCCGAGGCGGAAGTGAATCGCCAATTGAAGTTTGACGTGATTGGCATGACTAACCTGACGGAAGCAAAGCTCGCGCGTGAAGCCGAGATTTGCTACGCCACGATCGCGATGATCACGGACTATGACTGTTGGCATCCGGAGCACGAATCGGTGACGGCCGCGCAGATCATCGCAACGCTGAATCAAAACGCCGAGAACGCGCAGAAAGTGCTGCGAGCGGCGGTACGCGAAGTTCCTGTCGAGCGTAGCTGCAAATGCGGAACCGCGCTTAAGCACTCGCTGGTTACGGATATGAAGCTCGTCCCTGCGGCCACCAGGAAGCGGCTGGCGGCCATCATTGGAAAATACGTTTCCTAGGAGCGGCGCGTGTCTTTACTCGTTGTGGGATCGGTTGCGTTCGACGGCATAGAAAGCCCTTACGGAAAGATCGACCGCGCTGTGGGAGGTGCGGCCACGTATTTTGCCGTGGCGGCGAGTTTTTTCACGCACGTGAATCTCGTGGGAATTGTTGGCGACGACTTCACGGAAGTGGATGCGCAAGTCTTTCACGGGCGGACCATTAATCTCGACGGCCTGGAGCGCGCTCCGGGGAAGACGTTTTTCTGGGCGGGGCGCTATTCACAGAATCTGAACGAGCGCGTTACCTTGGCGACGGAATTGAATGTGTTTGCGGAGTTCAAACCGCGACTCCCCGAGAAATACCGTGACTCACAATACGTTTTCCTCGCGAACATTGCTCCGGATCTCCAGCGCGATGTACTGCACCAAGTGAAGAGAAAGCCCAAGCTCGCGGCGATGGACACAATGAACTACTGGATTGAGCGCACCAACGCAGAGTTGCGCGAGACGCTGAAGCACGTGGACATTTTGATGATCAATGACTCTGAGACCCGCGAACTTTCCAACGAACACAATCTCCTGCGCGCCGCCAAGCATATCTTCAAGATGGGGCCGAGTATCCTGGTCGTGAAGCGCGGAGAGTACGGCGCGATGATGGTGGACAATCGCGGAGTGTTTTGCGTCCCGGCCTTTCCCTTGGAGGAGCCGCACGATCCCACCGGGGCCGGCGACAGCTTCGCGGGCGGATTCATGGGCTATCTCGCCGGAAGCAAGGACAAGAGCGATGGGTCGCTGCGGCGAGCAATGGTCTACGGTTCCGTGCTGGGAAGTTTCGCGGTGGAGAAATTCGGCTTAGACCGGCTGCGGCACCTGAAGCGCAGCGAGATACACGCTAGAGCACGCCATTTTGCGAAATTGACGCAATTCAAATTGTAGACGGCTAAAATCT
The DNA here is from genome assembly GCA_035280045.1 of Candidatus Acidiferrum sp. Taxonomy (GTDB): domain Bacteria; phylum Acidobacteriota; class Terriglobia; order Acidiferrales; family UBA7541; genus Acidiferrum. Next base: position 77,724 of record DATEGP010000098.1, on the reverse strand, counting down.
CCCAAAGGCGCGCTGGGGCGCCGGAGCTATGCTCTCTCTTCGTGAAATCTTTTTGCGATTGACGGTGGCGGCCGTCTTGGGCGCCATCATTGGCATCGAACGGGAGTTGCGTCGCCGCCCGGCAGGAATCCGTACAAGTTGCTTTGTTTGCCTGGCCACGGCGCTCTTCACGATTCTCTCCGCAGAACTCGCCCGCTTAACTGGCGACACCAGTGGCACGCGCATCGCCTCCAACATCGTGCAAGGCATTGGCTTTTTGGGTGCGGGAGCAATTTTGAAAGAAGCGGGCGGCCGGGTTGGGATGACTACCGCTGCAACCATTTTTGTGGAGGCGGCGATTGGCATGGCTGCAGGTGGCGGTTTGTACGCGATTGCCACGTACTCGACGGCTCTTGTGCTTTTTGGCTTGGTTTGCCTGGGATGGGCCGCCCGACGGTTCGACTTAAAGTGTCGCCCGGTCGTCTTTCGATTCACTGCGAGTCATGCCGAAAATGTCGCCGCGGAAGTGCAGCGTTTAATGGCAGAGCTAAAAGTGCCGATGGAGCATTTTCGCGTGTCCATGGCCGGAAACAACTCGACTGTGGAATTTGAATCGGTCGTAAGCCACAGCCAGCAGGAAAAAATTGTCACCCAGCTACATCGCCAGGGAGTGACTACGGAAGTGACGCCAGGCGAGGGCAGCCACGAATGACTCTGGGCAACGGGACTCCGCGAAAACCAAAAGCACTGAAGTCCGGTTCCCGGCTGGGAGTTTTTGCGCCGGCGTCGCCGGCGGATTCCGTGGAAATGATCGCCGGGCTCGCGGAGCTGAAGAGGCAGGGCTTCCAGGTGGTGTCCAATCAAGACAGCAAAACCGAAGGGTATTTTGCGGGCACGTCTTTGGACCGCATGAACGGGTTTCTTTCAGGCATCCAGTCGGAGCAAATCGATGGATTGGTGGCGCTACGCGGCGGCTACGGTTCCAATTATTTGTTGGACTTCGAGATGGAGAAGAGTCTCGAAAAAGCCAAAAGCGTGATTGGTTTCAGCGACCTCACCACACTGCAAATTTATCTCTGGCAAAAACGCAGGTGGGTCACTTTTTACGGCCCCATGGTGGCGGCCGGGATTAACGCCGGGGCAGGCGCGATGAAGGGTTACGATGAAAGTTCGTTCCTGCAGGCCATCGGGAAAGTGGAAGCTGGATGGAAGCTGCGTTTAAGGGGCGAGCCTGTACTGACAGGGCAGGCGATGGGTAAGGTTCTGGGCGGTTGCATGACGCTGGTCGAGGCAACGATTGGGACTCCATGGGAATTGGACACGAAGGATTCAATTCTTCTCCTGGAAGATCGCGCCATGAAGCCTTATCAAGTGGACCGCGTGCTTATGCATTTCAAGCAAGCGGGGAAATTCGAGGGCGTGAAGGGAATTGTGTTGGGAGAGTTTCCGGATAGCCCGCCAGCTGTGACAGGTGCGCCCACAGTGAAGGAAGTTTGCGCGCGGATCTTGCGCCCCTTGGGGATTCCTATTGTGTTTGGCGCGCCAGTGGGACACACGCCACGGCCCATGCTGACGATTCCTCTCGGCATCAAGGCGCGACTGGACGCAGAAGGAGAGGGAACGTTGGAATATCTTGAATCGGCGGTGGGAGCTTGACTGAAACGAAGCATGTTCACGTAATTGGAATTGGCGGCTCGGCGATGTCGCCCCTGGCAGGAATGCTGCGCGAACAAGGTTTCCACGTGACGGGCTCGGACTCGGGAGTCTACCCGCCCGCGTCAACGTTACTCGAGAGTCTGGGGATTTCGTTCTATCACTCGTTCGATGCAGGGCATTTGCAGCCCGCCCCGGATTTGGCGGTGATCGGAAATGTTATCGCGCGCGGGAATCCGGAACTGGAAGAGGTTCTGGACCGCAGGATTCCGTATCGTTCGTTACCGGAAATGCTGGAGGAAGTCTTTCTTCCCGGAAAACATTCCATTGTCGTGAGTGGAACGCACGGAAAAACAACAACCACAGCAATGCTAGCGTGGATTTTTCAAACGGCGGGGAAGCGGCCAAACTTTCTCGTGGGGGGCGTCGCGGAGAATTTTGGCAAGAGCTACGGTCTGGGTGGCGGGGAAGAGTTCATTCTCGAAGGCGACGAGTACGAGACAGCGTTTTGGGACCGCGGGCCGAAGTTTTTTCACTATCACCCGGACGATTTGATTGTTACGTCGCTGGAATACGATCACGCGGACATTTACGCGGATTTTGAAACGTATCAGCTCGCTTTCAAAAGATTGGTGAATCTCGTGCCACGGCGCGGCCGCGTCGTGATTTGGGGAGACGTGGAGGAATCGGGACCTGCGCTGCGTCGCGCGGCGGAAAAAGCGTTTTGTCCTGTGGAAATGTACGGATTCGGCGCTGGAAATGATTGGCTCGCGAAAGAATTTGCCGTGGAAGGCGAGTTTATGCGCTTTCGCGTTGAGCATCGCGGGACACAATTTGGCGAATTCTCACTGACGGCGACAGGTAAGCACAACGCGCTGAATGCGATGGCGGCAATGGCCCTTGCGCACGGGCGCGGAATCAGCGCGCCGAAAATCGCCGAGGCGCTGGCGGCATTCCGCAGCGTGAAGCGCCGCATGGACGTGAAAGGCGAAGTCGGCGACATTTTGGTCGTGGACGATTTTGCACATCATCCCACAGCGGTGAAAGCTACGATTGAAGCGGCACGCACTCGCTGGCCTGGACGGCGGTTGTGGGCGATTCTGGAGCCGCGCTCCAACTCCATGCGCCGCAAAGTGTTCCAAGAAGCGCTGCCGAAGGCCCTCGCGCTTGCCGATCGCGTCATTCTCGGCGGCGTTTACCGCGCGCAGCAGTTGGGCAACGAAAACCGCATGGACCCGGAAGCAGTTGCCGCCGATGTTTGCAAGCTTGGGAAGGATGCGCACGTCTTTCCCAGCTCGGACGCCATTGCGGAACATCTCGCGGCCGAGGCCAAGTCAGGCGACCTGTTGCTGATTATGTCCAACGGCAGCTTCGATGGCTTGTGCGAAAAACTCATGAAGAAGCTCAAAGAGACCGGCCAAGTCGCTACGGAGACGAACCCCCGGTGACCACGTTTCTCTCGAGAAGGTCTCCTCTCAAATCTCTGATCCCTCTTTGCTTCGTATTGCTGGCTTCGGCGTCGGCCAAAGCCACAATAAATTACGAGGTTTCGCTCAATCATCCCGAAACTCATTTGTTCCACATAAAAATGGCGGTTCCTAATGTTCACGAAGAACTAATCGTCCAGATAGCAGCGTGGAACGCTTTGTATCAAATCCGCGATTTCAGCGCTCACATTCGGCGAGTGGAAGCTTTCGCGCGGCCGACGCCGTTGCCCATAGAGAAAGTGGACAAGCAGACCTGGCGTGTCTTGGGAGACGGAACAATCACTATTGAATATGCAATTTATTGGGACGAGCCAGGACCGTTTGGAACACAAATTAACGGTGACCATGCGTTCTTTAACCCAGCAATGATCCTCATGTACGTTCCTGGCCGTACCGGCGAGGAAGTATCTCTAACGATGCGCGAGGTGCCCAAGGGATGGGATGTGATAACGACACTTCAGCGGTTCCCAGTGATTGATAATCCCGACCCGTCGTGGGCGTACTTCGGGGCCGCGAATTTCGGAACCCTTGCCGACTCTCCTGTAGAAGCAGGCACTTTTAAGCTCCTTCGGCTTGAGGGCTTTGAGCCGCGCATTCTCGTGGTAGTTCATGGCGAGGGTTGGAACCAGAAAAAAATCGAGACCAATCTGGGGAAGATTTGTAAGTACGAATTACATTTGATGGACGGAGCGCCCTTTGATCACTACATATTCATTCTGCATATCGGAAAAGGCGCGGGCGGGGGAGGCATGGAGCATTCTTCCTCGACCGTCATCGGCGTGCCCTCCGATGAGTATCTGTCCGGCGTGGCCGCCCACGAATTCTTCCATTTGTGGAATGTGAAGCGCATCCGTCCGGCAACGCTCGAGCCCGTGGATTACACGAAAGAGCAGTACACCCGCGCGCTGTGGTTCGCCGAAGGCGTAACGAGCACGTACGGCTCGTTCACCCTGGTGCGCAGCGGAATCTGGAGCAAGGATCGGTTCTACGAAGACCTGGGCGAGCAGATTACCGAACTCGAAAGCCGTCCCGCGAATCGCTGGCAAAGCGCGGAGCAATCCAGCCTGGATGCCTGGCTCGAAAAATATTCGCTCTACAATCAGCCGGACTACAGCGTTTCATATTACACCAAGGGCCAAGTGCTAGGGGATTTGCTGGACATCCTGATTCGCGACCGGACCAACAACGCGAAGAGTCTCGACGACGTCCTTCGCGCCATGAACACGGATTTCGCCAAGCAGGGAAAGTTCTATCACGACAGCCTGGACGTGCGACTGGAAGCGGAGAAGGTTGCGGGCGGCTCCTTCGAGGAATTTTTTCAGAAGTATGTCGCTGGTATAGAACCTTTTCCGTATCAGCAAGTCCTGAGCCTCGCCGGGTTGGATCTGCGAGCCACGGAACACCGACTCGCCACGCTAGGATTTGCAGGCGAGCGGGAAGGGAGCGGCGTGTTTATCGTGAGAGCGGTGGATGCCGACGGGCTTGCGGCTCAAGCAGGTCTGCGCGTTGGCGACGTAATTCTTACCTGGAATGGTGGGGAAGTCCCGCGAAGGCATTCGCGCTGGGTGATGGAACAGAATTTCGGCGACATGCTGACGTTACGGATTCGGCGCGAAGATAAGGACCTTTCGCTTGAGTTCCGTCTCGGCGAAATCAAGGAAACAGCCTACGAAGTGATGGAAGACGCGCACCCAAGCGACAAGGCGCGGCGCATCCGTGAAGGCTTGCTACGCGGCGAAACGTCAGCTGCGGCGCATCATTAGCGGCATACCAATTCTCTGATCCTGACTCCTCAGCTTTCACTTGACCTGCCACGCAGGATTCGAGAAAGTCTTGCCTGTTTATGCTGCGAACTCTTTTTATCGCGATATTCCTCTCTGTCTACATTCTGATCGTCGGGCCGCCGCTGCTGCTCTACACGCTGGTCACCAAGGACCCGGACCCGATTTACTGGGGAGGGGTCAAAGGCGTGATGTTTTTTGTCAGCGCTGTTGGCGTCCGAGTACGTGTAAAAAGCATAGAGCGCATTCCCCCAGGCGTTTGCCTGTTTGCTGCGAATCACACGAGCTCGGCGGACGCCCCAGCGATTGTGGGAGCGATTCCTCGCCGCGTGGCGATCCTGTTGAAAGAATCACTGTTCCAATGGCCCATTGTGGGAGCCGCGTTCCGGTCAGCGCATTTTATTCCCGTCAACCGCACAGCGCGGGACTCGGCGATTGCCAGCGTGGAGAGGGCGACTGAGGCGATGAAGGCAGGGCAATCGTTTTTGATTTATCCGGAGGGTACGCGCAGCCCGGATGGCCGCCTGCAGGAGTTCAAAAAAGGCGCAGTCGTGATGGCTATTAAGGCGGGGGTGCCGATTGTTCCCATGGTGTGCTCCGGTGCACATCACATTATGGGGAAAAGATCGCTCGTGATTCGCCCCGGGGAGATCGTCGTCGAATTTCTGGAACCGATTGACGCGTCGCAGTACGCACTCGACGAGCGGGACGTCTTAAACAAAGTGGTGCACGACGCTATGGCCGGCGCCCTGCCCGAGGATCAGAAGCCGGCACGACTTGAAGAAGCGGCCTCAGAGACCGAAACGAAAACCACGTCTTAGGAGAACCAAAATGCGCACCAACAAAATGCTTTTAAAGCGCTGTTTAGCGGCCAGTGCTGCCTTGTTGTTTTCTGCTGCACAAGCCGTGGGTCAAAACAAGCGTGTAACCGCGCGCGAAATCGTTAGCCGCATACAAGCGCACGTGGGCGTGCCATGGCAGGCGGAGACCGTGGACACATTCAAAGCGGGCAGTCCAGATGAGCCCGTTACGGGCGTTGCACTGACCATGATGGCCACAATGGATGTGCTCGAGCGCGCGGCCACGTCCGGCAAGAACCTCGTTATTACCCACGAGCCAACCTTTTATAATCATCTGGACAGACTCGACGTGCTTCCGGAGAAAGAAAACGACCCCGTACTCGCCACTAAGTTGGCGTTTATTGCCGAACATCACCTGATAGTGTGGAGATTCCACGATCACTGGCACATGCGCACTCCAGACGGCATCGAAGCGGGAATGGCGCACGCGCTGGGATGGGAGAAACAACAGGATCCCGAGAATCAATACTTATTCACGGTCCCGGAAACGACGCTCGATGCTCTGGCTGCTGACTTAAAAAAGAGGCTCGATGTCCATGTGCTCCGAGTAGTTGGCGATCCACATCTGAGAATCAAGAAAGCCGCGTTGGTACCGGGCGCTTCTGGATTCCAGAAGGAAACCTTGGCATTGGAAAGGAATGACGTAAACGTCTTGGTGACCGGCGAGCCTCGCGAGTGGGAAACCGTCGAATACGTCGCAGACGCCGTGGCGCAGGGCAAGCACAAAGGACTCATCATCCTAAGCCACATTCCCTCGGAACAAGCCGGCATGGAAGAATGCGCGCGCTGGCTGAAGACGTTTGTCACTGAAGTGCCGGTCGAATTTGTTCCAGCCAAGGACCCTTTCTGGCGCTACTAAACTTTTCTTCTTTCCAGTTGCGATTCCAGTTCGCGGACGCGCTTTTGCAGTTCGGGAAGCTGCTGAAGCGCGGCCATCATCTTGAGCCACTGGCGATTCTCGACCGCAGGGTAGCCGGAGTAAAAGCCATTTGCAGGAATATCATTGGGTACGCCGCTTTGCGCGGTGATGACGGTGCCATCACCAACGGTGAGGTGGCCCGCGGTTCCCACTTGTCCCGCCAGGATGCACGCATTACCGATTTTGGTTGAGCCTGCCAGACCAACTTGCCCGCAGAGCATCGTGTTAGAGCCCACTTGGGAGGCGTGGCCGACCAGCACCAAGTCATCTAACTTCGTGCCGCGGCCGATTCGCGTCTCCCCCACTGTGGCGCGGTCCACGCAGGCGTTCGATTGCACTTCCACGTCGTCCTCGAGGACCGCCGGCCCGGATTGAACCATCTTGTACCAAGTGCCGTCGTGACGCTTGGCATAGCCCAAGCCGTCACCTCCAATAATAGCCCCGTTTTGCAGGATAACGCGATCACCTATGCGGCAGTATTCGCGCACGACGGAGTGGGCGTGCGCGGAGAAATCATTGCCGATTTTGGCCCCGCGATAGATCGTAACGAAGCTGTGCAGCACGGCGTTGCGACCAATTTCTGCGTCTTCGTCGACGAAGCAGTAAGGACCGATATGTGCGCCTTCGCCAATTCTGGCGGTTTTCGCAACGACGGCCGTCGGATGAATGCCCGGAGCGTACTTTGGCGGCTGGTAAAAAAATTCCAGCGCGTGCGCAAAAGCCAGGTAAGGGTTGGACGAGCGCAGGGCCGCGAGGGCAGGCTGAGAGGCCTCGCGTTCGATAGTCACGTTCTCCTCAATGAGCACCGCGGAAGCGCGCGTGGTCTTAAGCAGCGCGAAGTATTTTCGGTTGGCCAGAAAAGTGACTTGGCCCGGGCCGGCATGCTCGATGCCGGCCACGCCGGATATCTCGAGGTCGGGCGCGCCTTCTAGACGGCAGATCAGTTTTTGAGCAACTTCTGAGAGTTTCATAGAGAGGACTCCTCAACGACACAAGAAGCGGTTCAAAAGCTAAAGGCTCAAGCATTTAGGAAAAAAGGAAAGAACAAAGATAACGCAGAGGCACACAGTTCGCAAAGCTGGGCAGAGAACTTGCGTTCCGAGCTTACTCGGTGAAAAGGCGAGACTGCGCCGCGGCAGCTGCGGCCGCAGCGGGTTTGCGGCGCGCAATCCCTACCACACCGAGAACGGTGACTTCGGCCAGCGCACTGCGCGGCACAAAGATGCGGTCCGTCGATGAATTCAGATCGGGAGGAGTGATTTGCAAGCCGTTATCGAGCAGGGACAAAAGGTCGTTAGGAATCACGCCTTCCAGCGTGTCTCCGTCGTTGAAACGCAGTCTCACCCACAACCCATCGAGCTTCGGCCGGCTTAAGAAGGCTTTGCGCTGTGGCTCATACTCATCGGAAAACTCGCGCACAAAATAGACAGCGCGGATCTTCCCGACAGGGAATTGGACATGCTCTCCGTCAGGGGTGAGCACATCCAAGGGATCCAGTTGCCCGAGACAGGCAGGATTTAGGTAACCGCGCAGGGATTTCCTGTCGGCGAGCACAAGAACGACCTTCTTGTGCGTCGAGGCTGGGGCTTTTGTTTTCAAAGTCGGCAAATCCCGGGTTGGGAAATCACAAATTTGCCAACCGACTTGCTAATTGGCAAGATGCATGTTATGTTAAGCACGCTTTTCCTGTCAAGTTGTTGTTTTCATTGGGTTTAGGGGTCGTCCGGAGCACCGCCGTTTGACCGATAAGAAGCATATCTTAAAATCGGCCTCGATCATCTCTTTGGTCACTATCGTCAGCCGCGTCCTCGGCTACGTACGCGACCAGCGCATCACTTTGCTACTCGGGACCACCCTTTCCGCTGACGCCTACGTCCTAGCCTACCGCATTCCCAACCTGTTTCGTAGATTGGTCGCAGAAGGCTCGATGACCGCTTCGTTCATCCCGGTCTTTTCCGGCTACATGCAGGAAAAGAGCAAAGAAGAAGTTTGGGACTTCGCCAACAAACTGTTTTGGACGCTGGCGCTGGTTGCGGCGGTCATCAGCGTCCTAGGCATGGTCTTTTCACCAGCCGTCGTCAGCTTCTTTTCAGGAGCGAACGTTGCTCGCGACCAAGCTGTGGACCTGAACCGTATCATTTTTCCCTACCTTTTTTTCATTGCCCTGGCAGCGCTGGCAATGGGCATCCTCAACTGCTTCCATATTTTTGGATTGCCTGCGGCCACGCCTGTTGTTCTGAACATCGCAACGATTCTCTTTTCGGTTGGAATCGTCTGGCACCATTTCAAAGATGCGGCGACCTCTTTGGCGGTTGGGGTCCTTATCGGAGGAGTTCTCCAGTTCCTGATTCAAGTCCCAACGCTCATACAAAAGGGAATGAAGTTCAGTTTTGGGATTTCTTTCAAGCATCCTGCGATTCAGGAAGTGGCGCGTCTAATGATTCCGCGCCTTTTTGGCATCGGCATTGGCCAGATCAACCTTTTGATTGACACAAAGTTCGCTACCGCGGCGAAAATGCCGGCCGGCAGCTTGGCCGCACTCTATGTTGCCGACCGCGTGATGGAGTTGGTGCTAGGAGGCTACGCCATAGCGGTGGCCACGGCCATTCTGCCGATGATGTCGCATCAGGCGGCGGCAAAAGACTACGAATCGCTGAAGAAGACGCTGGCCTTCTCGATTCGCCTCGTTGCGTTCATTACGATTCCGGCGGCGCTGGGATTGATGGTGTTGCGCGAGCCTATTATCCGCGTGCTCTTCCAGCACGGCCAGTTCGTCGCGGAATCAACTAAGTTAACTGCGCGCGCCCTGCTTTACTATGCAATTGGATTACCCGCGCTTGCGACGGTTAAACTGGTAGTTCCGGCGTTTTATTCCGCGAAGGATACCAAAACGCCTGTCATAGTCGCTTCCATCTCTTTGGTCATCAACATCGCCCTTAACATCCTCTTTCTGCAGGTTTTCTTTAATCGCGTGCAGAACGGCGGGCCGGCTCTGGCGACAGCCCTGGCGACGTTCTTTGACTTCTTCGCACTGCTCATTATTTTCAGATTGCGATACGGCTCGATGGGCATCATGGATACCATGCGATCTTTCGCAAAGATTTCTTTGTGTGCCAGCATTATGGCGGTCGCGTGCTGGGTAGGAAATTACTACACTTCGTTCACGGTGCACTCGCGATTCCTGGTTCAGGTGGGCGTCTTTGTCGGGCTAATCGGTGGCGCTACCGTGCTTTATCTTGCGCTAGCTTGGGTTTTCCGCTGCCATGAGATCCAAGAAGTGTACGGAATTGCAGTTCGCCGGCGCGCCGGTGCCGCCGAAGGCGGGTACACGGGAGCGTGATGGAAATTGCTGCGGCCATCTCGTCTTTTCTAACCCACGCAAAAGTGGAGAAAGGATTGTCTCCCAACACGGTCTCGGCATACCGCCGGGACCTGATGAAATTCTGCCAGTTCGCAGAGAAGCGCAAACTCACGCTCGAGGTGGCTAGCCGCGACGACCTAGTGGATTTTCTGGCAGGCCTTTACCGGCAGCATTTGGAGAGTAAGAGCGTGGCCAGGCACCTCGTCTCTTTGCGAAACTTCTTCCGTTTTGCCCAAGTCCAGGAACTCCTCGCGGCTGATCCGACGATTAATCTCGAATCGCCAAAGATTCGCCGGTCGCTACCCGGGTACCTGCGGTTAGAAGAAGTCGAAAAGTTGCTGGCGCAGCCGGACGCGAAGACTCCGCTCGGCCTGCGGGACCGCGCCATGCTGGAAGTGCTGTACTCCGCAGGCTTACGCGTTTCCGAGCTTGTCGGACTGCGCGTCAGTGACTTGGACACGAAGGTGGGTTGCGTGCGCTGCATCGGCAAGGGCGACAAAGAACGTATTGTCCCCATTGGCAAGAAAGCGCTGGGCATGGTGGAACGCTATCTGCGCGATGCGCGGCCGAAAATGATCGCCAAGTTTGCCGGGAGCCCAACGCTCTTTGTGAATCGCCGGGGAAGGCCGCTCAGCCGCGTCGGCGTATGGAAAATTTTGTCCGCTTACGGGCGGCGGGCCGGCCTTCGCATGGCGCTCACCCCACACATGCTGCGGCACAGCTTTGCCACACACTTGCTCGAGCGCGGCGCGGATCTGCGGTCCGTGCAATTGATGCTGGGGCACGCGGACATTTCCACGACGCAGATTTATACCCACGTCGTGGAGGAACGTTTGAAACAGATTTACAAGGCGCATCACCCGCGTGCATAACGCGGCGAGGTCGAGGGGCTCATTGCGGGTGGTTCCGCGGAGTCGAACGCGGACACCCTGAAGCAAAAGGAGCGCAATGCCAGACTACATGTTTCTGCTGGAAAGCCGGCTGTCACCCGAGCAGCGGGCCGCCATGATGCGCGTGCAAGAACTCTCCGCCGCGCTGGGATTTAACGTGTACCTGACCGGCGGCACGGTGCGCGACCTCATCACTGGGGCGTCGCTGCGCGATTTGGATTTCACGGTCGAGGGCAACCCTTCGCGTATTGCTCGAGAACTTGAAAAAGGAGGCGCAAAAGTTCTTGTCGAAGATGAAAAGTATCGCCACGTCGAGGTCCTTTTCGCCGGCGATTGCGAAGGAAGCATTTCCGCGGCGCGTGACGATTACTATGTGCGGCCCGGAACACGGCCTGAGATTCGCTGGTCAACCATCATGGAGGATTTGCGGCGGCGCGATTTTTCGCTGAACGCCATTGCTATCTCCCTGAATCCCGCTTCACGCGGCTTGCTGCTGGATCCCACCAACGGACTTTCGGACATCGAGCACGGCGAAGTGCGGGCGCTTAGCATTCACAGTTTCACGAATCAGCCCGTGCGCCTCTTGCGTTTGCTGCGGTTCGCGGCGCGAATGGGGTTCAAGGTTGAGCAGCGCACGCAGGAATGGTTCGATCTGGCCATTGAGCGCAACCTGCAGCACTCCATCGAGGCCGAGGATGCTGGCACCGAGCTGCAGGCCGTGGCGCGGGAGGAGCGGCCCAGCGTAGTGCTCAAGGCGTGGGAAGAGGCCAAGCTGCTCGAGGTGGTCAACCCGGTTTTGGCCAAAAAACATCCGGCCTACGACGCGATTGGCCGCCTCATGAAGGTGCGCGAGGACTTATTCACTGCTGGGTTTCGCCCGCGGCTTGCGACCCCCATGCTTTTGGCCATCCTGGGGCGGTTGAAAGATCGGGAGTTGTCCCATGTCCTCTCGAAAGCAGGATTCCGCGCCTCCGAAACCGACGTCGCCATAACATTCGAAGAAAAAACGCTGGCGGCGCAAAAGGAGCTGGTCGGAAAAAAGATGCAGGCTCCAGTAGACGCTTACCGCTTCCTGGAGAAGCTTCCGCTCGACCAAATGGCCTATTTGCTCGCGGAATCGAACAAGAGTGGCGCGCTCTCCAAGATTCGAGCGTACCTGCACAAGTGGCGTCCGATTCGTAATGGGCTGCCGCAGGTGGCGAATGAATTGGAAGCGCTGGGAATGGCTCGGGGCGCGAAGTTCGACCATATTGTCGAGCAGGTTTTTGCCATGCAGCTCACGGGACGGGGAAAAACTCCGGAGGAGCGCGAGAAAATCCTGCGTAAGCTGAGCGGAATCAAGGAACCGCCGAAAAAGAAGGAAAAAGAGAAGAAGCCCGCCAAGGGCGCTACTAAGGCACATGCGGCAGCCGCGGCCTCTTCGAGTCACAAGCAGGCCGCCACTAAACACGACGTGAAGCATGCAGTAAAAGCGAAGATAGCTGCAAGGGCAGCAAGCCGAGCAACAGCGCCAAAGGCTCATGCCGGTCACGCTGGCGGCGCGAAGAAGAAGCATCGCCGCTGAAACGCTACGGCACGCAATTGCGAGCCTGTGGGAAACTCAGTTTGCGTGATGCAAATCTCTTAATAGGGATTTAGAATCGAGTCTATGGGGCAACCGCAGTTCGTACATCTGCACGTTCATACGGATTACAGCCTGCTCGACGGGGCCTGCGAAACTTCCGAACTGTTGGACGAAGCCTCCCGACAAAAGATGCCTGCGGTGGCCATCACCGACCACGGCAACCTTTTTGCCGCCGCCAATTTCTTCAACGAAGCCAGCAAGCGCGACGTGAAACCCATCATCGGGTGCGAAGTCTACGTTGCCAAAGGCAGCCGGCACGACCGCGGCGAGAAAACCAACGGCAATGGCGGGCCGGATAAGACCGAAGCCGAACCGGGAATGCGCGGCACAAATCATTTGGTGCTGCTCTGCGAATCGCCCGAGGGCTATCACAATTTAATCAAATTGGTCTCCGCTGGTTTTTTGGAGGGTTTTTACTACAAGCCGCGCATTGATTACGACCTGCTCGCCAAGCACAGCAAGGGATTGATCGCGCTTTCCGCCTGCCTGCGTGGAGTGGTCACGGAAGCGGTGGTGGACCAGAAATACGACCAAGCGCGCGAAAATGCCTACCGCCTGCGCGATATCTTTGGCAAGAGCAACTTCTTTCTCGAAATTCAAGACCAGGGGCTCGACATCGAGCACCGCGTGAATCCCGATTTGGTCCGTCTCTCAAAAGAAACCGGCATTCCGCTCGTCGCCACAAATGATTGCCACTATCTGCATCACGAAGACGCCCACGCCCAGGAAGTCTTACTGTGCATCCAAACCGGAAAAACGATGGGCGACGCGAACCGAATGAAGTTTGCGACCGACCAGTTTTATTTCAAGAGCGCCGCGGAGATGGCGCAGATTTTCGCGGAAATCCCCGACGCTCTCAGCCGTACGGTGGATATCGCAGCGCGCTGCAACGTGAAGATCGACCGCATCCTGGACCCGTTTCCGGAGTTCAAAGTCCCCGGCGGCCTCGACTCTGCAACCTATTTTGAAAAAGTTGCGCGCGAGGGCTTTGCAACGCGTGTCCCGCATCTCGAGCGACTGGCGAAAGAGGGTTTCCTGCGTAATTCGCTCGCCGAGTACGAGGGCCGCCTGACCTCCGAAATCGAAATGATCAAGAAGATGCGGTATGAGGGCTACTTCCTGATCGTCTGGGATTTTATCCATTACGCGCGCGCGCAAGGAGTTCCCGTCGGCCCGGGCCGCGGCTCGGCAGCCGGCAGCCTAGTCAGTTACGCGCTGCGCATCACCGACGTGGATCCGCTGCAATACAACCTGCTCTTCGAGCGCTTTTTGAATCCCGAGCGGGTGTCCATGCCCGATATTGATATTGATTTCTGCATGCGGCGCCGCGGCGAGCTGATTGATTATGTGACTCAGAAATACGGCCGCGAAAACGTCGCGCAGATCATCACTTTTGGAACGATGGCGGCAAAAGCCGCGGTGAAAGACGTCGGTCGCGCGATGAACATTCCCTACGGGGAAGTAGATCGGCTCGCTAAATTAATTCCGAACACCCTGGGCATCGAGCTGAAAGACGCGCTGGAAGAAGCTCCTCAGCTCAAAGCCGCGGTCAATTCCGACGAAAATCTGAAAGAGCTGATGGCCGTCGCTCTGCGTCTGGAAGGATTGTCACGCCACGCATCCACGCACGCCGCAGGAGTGGTGATTTCCCCGCGCCCGCTCACCGATGTCGTTCCCCTCTACAAGTCGAATAAAGATGAAATCACGACACAATATGACATGAACGCGCTCGAGCGCGTCGGCCTTCTGAAGATGGATTTTCTTGGCCTGACCACGCTCACGATCCTGCATGACAGCGTGCACATGATCGAGCAAAACCGTGGAGTAAACATCGACATTGACAACCTGTCGCTCGAAGACGCCGAAACCTACAAACTATTCTCCCGCGGTGATACCACCGCTATTTTTCAATTTGAATCCCACGGCATGCGCGACATTCTCCGCCGCTACCAGCCGACGCGCATTGAAGACCTCACCGCGCTCAACGCTCTCTACCGCCCCGGCCCCATTCAGGGCGGCATGATCGACGATTTCATCAACCGCAAACATGGGAAAACGAAAGTCGCCTACGAGCTGGCGCAGTTAAAAGACATTCTTGAAGAAACCTATGGCGTCATTCTTTACCAGGAACAAGTGATGCAAATCGCCAACCGTTTGGCGAACTTTTCTCTCGGTGAGGCGGACATTCTGCGCCGCGCCATGGGTAAGAAAAAGAAAGAAGAAATGGCCGCGCAGCGCGCGAAGTTCATGGCTGGGTGCGCGGCAAACAAAATTCCCGAGAAAAAAGCCGAAAAGATTTTCAACTTGATGGAGGAATTTGCCGGTTACGGCTTCAACAAGTCGCATTCCTGCGCTTACGCGCTCCTCGCCTACCAAACGGCCTATCTGAAAACGCATTATCCCGTGGAGTTCATGGCCGCGCTGCTCACTTCCGAAGCTGGCAACACCGACAAAGTGGTGAAGTACATCAACGAAGCGCGCGGAATGAGCATCTCGATTCTTCCGCCCGACGTGAATGAAAGCGACCTGTACTTCACGCCGGTTGGTGAAGCGATCCGCTTTGGCCTCGCCGCCATCAAAAACGTTGGCGAAAATACGGCCAAGGCCATTCGCGAATCGCGGCTGGCGCAAGGTGAGTTCAAGTCGCTCTACGACTTCTGCGAGCGCATCGAGTCCCGTTTTCTGAATAAGCGCGTTTTCGAGAGCCTTATCAAGTCCGGCGCGCTCGATTCCCTCGGCCCGCGGGAATCCATGCTCGCTTCTGTGGATGAAGCTCTCGCCACGCTGCAGCGCGCTTCGCGAATGCGAGAATCGGGACAGCACGGATTGTTTATGGCTACGGCAGCAGCTCCCGCACCCATCCCCTTTGAACTCCATGATGCGGAGCCCTGGAGCGAGGAAGAGCGCCTGGCGAGCGAGTACGCCATGCTCGGGTTTTACGTTTCCGGGCATCCACTGGCAAAATACGCATCGCGAATGGCCGATCTCAAAGTAGTATCTCTCGATCAGATCGAAGGCCAGCGCAACGGCAAGGAGATCGCCATCGCGGCGCTGATTGTCAGCAACAGGCCGATGCGGTCGAAGAAGGGAGCCCGCTGGGCCATTTTCACGATTCAGGACATGACGGGAATTCAGGAGTTGCTCGCTTTCCCCGAAAGTTTTGCGCGCTTGGAGCAGATGCTGAAGCCGGGTCAACCGCTGCTAATGAAAGTCCGCGTCCAGGTAGAAGAAGCGGGAACGCGGCTTTCGTTGCAGGAGGCGCGGCTCCTCCAGGATATTGCCGACCGCCCGGCCAGCAGCGAGTTTCGCGTGCGCCTGGATTTGAGAAGATTAGATGAGCAGGCAATGGAACGCTTGACGGAATTGATGGAGGAATCGCCCGGAAACTGCCCGGTGGTATTCGAGCTGTGCCGTCCGGACGGCTCGATGTGCGTGATGCGCGCGCAGCAGCGCGTGAAGCCCTCTGCGGAATTGGTAGAAGCAGTCCGGCGAATCTGCGGTGAGCATGCGGTAGCGTCGGTGGGCGCATGAAGACGAAAGAAAAAGACAAGCTGGACAAGCTCGATAAACAGCAAAGCGAGCGCCAGAAAGTCATCGAGCATCTCGAAAAGGACGTCGAGGAACTGCGGCGCCTGTCGGGTGACGGCGATGGCCAAGCGGATATGGAGCTGGAGCGCATCCGCGAGCAGGTCGCGGAGCTGCGGCGGGAATTTTATTCGCACTTGGGAGCCTGGCAGCGCGCGCAAGTTGCGCGGCACCAGCAGCGGCCCTACACGCTCGACTACGTAAATCTCCTGTTCACGGATTTCATGGAGTTGCACGGCGACCGCGGTTACGCCGACGACAAGGCCATTGTCACGGGCCTTGCGAAATACCATGGGCGTCCCGTCGCCATCGTCGGCCATCAAAAGGGACGCGACACCAAGCAGCGCCTGGTGCGCAATTTCGGCCAGCCCAAACCTGAAGGCTACCGCAAGGCTTTGCGCGTGATGCAGCTCGCGGCAAAGTTTGGCCGCCCGGTGCTTAGTTTCGTGGACACGCAGGGCGCGTACCCCGGGATGGACGCAGAAGAACGCGGGCAAGGTGAAGCCATCGCCAGGAATCTGCGTGAAATGGCGCGGCTGCCTGTTCCGATCATCGTTACCGTTACGGGCGAGGGCGGCTCCGGTGGAGCGCTGGCAATCGCCGTGGGTGACAAAGTCAACATTCTCGAAAACAGCTTTTACTCGGTGATTTCGCCGGAGGGATGCGCTTCAATCATCTGGCGCGACGCCGCAAAAGCCGAGACCGCGGCCGCGGCCATGAAGATTACCGCGAGAGATTTGAAAGACCTGGGAATTGTAGACGAAATCATTCCTGAGCCGGACGGCGGCGCTCACACGGATCACGAAGCAGCGGCACGCCTTCTCGACGACGTTCTGGAGCGCCAAGTCGTGGCTCTTATGAACCAGCCCGTCCGTGAGTTAGTGAATGCACGCTATGAGAAGTTCCGCAAGATGGGGCAATTCTTCGACCTCGCCGGGTAGCGACCGCCTTCGCTTGCGATGAGTTGGGAAAGGAGGCGGCCCGGCTTGGCAGCAGGCTAGCAGCAACACTTCGCTTTTTTGACCCCGTAGCAAATTGGAAACTCCTTTGACCAGCAGCGTTGTACCTTGCCACTGCGCGTTTTACTCTTCTTGTGCGCTCACCCCGGCCAGTCGTACTTAGAAGCTTGTGGCACCCGGTCGACTCTTGAGGACCCGCAGGTCCATCTCGATGACCTGGTTGGTCCCACGGAGAACAGGAAACCGTCAATGTCGGAGCCCTTCCGTCCTTACGAAAAGCTGGTTGACATCACGATTTTCGGCAAGAAGTTCCAGGTGCCGGAGCGCAATTCGCTTCTGCGCTGCTTCCAGTTCATCAGCCCGGAAACTATTCCGTACGGGCGTTTCTGCTGGAACCAGGATTGCCAGTATTGCCGCGTCACCTGCCAGCTCCCGGACGACGATGAGCCCCGCGAGATGCTGAGCTGCAAATTCATCGTCATGCCCGGCATGGAAGTGCTAGAAGTGAGCCAGGAACTCAAGTGGTGCCTGCGCTCGAAGCTGCCCGCCGACGCAGCCGTTTCCTCCTGAGAGTCCGATCCGCCGCGCCACTTTGAAATCGTGTCGGATAACAAGGCTCCTGTGCCGAAATGGGGTTTCTTCCGATAAGCCCCAAATACTCAGCCGACAGGCTCCGTGATTCTGGCCACCATCGGTTCCCTGACCGCGTGGGTGGGCTGCAAAGTAAACGTTCCCCAGATATTGATTGCAAAGAGAGTTAAGGCCGAGAGTTCCAAAAGGGCCGATACTCACGTTTCCGGTTGGTCCATGCGGAAGTCGTCAGGCAGTTTTCTGTTATGGTTGAAGACGAAATGGCGCCCCCAGATGAAATGTATTTGCGGTGTGACGGGTGCGGGCAAACGGCTTCGCCTGAGCACATCGCGCGAAGGCTGCGGCGGCTGGAATGGGCGACGCGGTATCGGCCTGTGCACATCCAGACGCTCCTGCTGGGAGACATGGCTCCGCGCGAGGACGTGGAGTTTCTGTATGCGCCAGCCACGGAAGGCAGCGGTGCGCCAATCGGGGAATTCCGCGGAGAGGCAGAGTACCTTCTTCGCGCCGTAGGAATCGAAGGCGGACGGCCTCCACTCGAAGCCCAGGGTAAACAGAGGGCTGTCTCTACAACTGCGTCTCATGCATCAAAGACCGTGGAAGAGGTTCATGCGGAGTTTCAGGCGGCCGGACTTTTCCTGACTCACATTCTGGAGTGCCCTCTGGAATCTGCCGAGAATGGCGGGGGTAACGCAAGCGCGTTGTTGCGCAAACATCTCCCTGTGGTGGCGTCACGGATCCGGCGTTCGCTTAAACCAAAGCGTGTGATGTTGGTCACAGAAATGCCCTCGGAGGTCGTGCAGGATGTTGTTGCGCTTGATTTAGGCTGCGAAGTGATACTGAACGATGGAGGGCCCTTTGCATTGACTGCGAGGTCTAAAGAGGCTGAAATAGCGCGGTTTCGGGCCGTACTTGATAGCAGGACAATGAGATAGAGGCCATTGCTGCTGTGGTAGAATCAAGTTTCAAAGAGCCAACCTTGTTTGGCCCGGTTTTTGACCTCGCGGGTTTTTGGTTCGCGGAACTTGGCGGGAGCGAAAATGAAGAAACAGGCTAAATTTGGCGTCGGGATCGGCATCATTGTAGTGGCGCTGGCGTTTCTTGCCTGGCTTGGGTACGGCGAGAGCAAGACGTACTATCACACCATCGCCGAATTGCCAACGTTGAACAGCTCAGCGCGAGCGCAGCGCATCCGCGTGGGCGGGACGGTGGCGGTTGGCAGCATCCGGCACATGCCCGGACGGCTTGACTTTGTGCTTGAGGGAGAAGGGAAGAGCCTTCCCGTAAGTTATACCGGGACTGATCCGCTGCCGGACACTTTTGTGGACAAATCGCAGGCGCTGGTGGAAGGTCACCTTGGCAACGATGGCCGGTTCGTGGCGGAGCATGTCCAGGCGAAATGCGCGTCCAAGTATGAAGCGGCTCCTGGGGGAGACACGAAGGGCGCCGCAGCTAGCTCCACGCAGCAAAGCAGCAGCATGTAAGACCCGGGTTACCGGGGGAGAGGCGGGGTCGCGGTGGATGTATTTGGTTCCTTTGCACTCCTGCTAGCGTTTGTGTGCGCCGTGTATGCCCTTGTGGGCGGCATCGCGGCCATCATTACGCGTCACCCTCTATTGGTCAAAAGTGCTCGCCAGGCCGGAATGGCCACCTGTGGCCTGGTTTTCCTCGCGACGTTCAGCCTCTGGTATCTCTTTTTTACTGACAATTTCTCCGTTGCGTATGTGGCCTCGCACAGCAATCGCGACCTATCAGGCCTTTACAAAATTACCGCGCTGTGGTCAGGGATGGAAGGCTCGCTGCTGT
This sequence comes from Candidatus Acidiferrum sp., assembly GCA_035280045.1. Lineage (GTDB taxonomy): Bacteria > Acidobacteriota > Terriglobia > Acidiferrales > UBA7541 > Acidiferrum. The sequence goes on along the minus strand of DATEGP010000098.1, from coordinate 58,229 downwards.
TTTGGAGCTTTCTCCTGGCCATTTATGTCGTCTCCGTTTTGATTACATACCGCAGCAAGAATGGCGAGCTGATGCCGTACGTCGGCGTAGTGATGGCGGGCGTGCAGCTTTTCTTCTTGACGTTGAACAATTTTGTCGAGAGCCCGTTCAAAGGGCTGACAGACGGAGTGACGCCGTTCATTGCCAGAGGCGACGGCAACGGCTTGAACGCGCTCTTGCAATATCCTGAGATGGCAATTCACCCGCCGAACCTGTACTCAGGCTACACCGGTTTTACCATTCCGTTTGCGTTTGCGCTCGGAGCATTGCTGGCGCGCTATCCGGGAGAGAAGTGGATTCACCTGACGCGCAAGTGGACCATGATTGCGTGGATGTTTCAGTCGGCGGGAATTTTGCTGGGCGCGCACTGGGCGTATGCCGTATTGGGCTGGGGCGGATATTGGGGCTGGGACCCCGTTGAAAATGCATCGCTGCTGCCGTGGCTGACGGGCACGGCGTTCCTGCACTCTGTGATGATGCAGGAAAAACGGGGGATGATGAAAGTGTGGAACGTTTGGCTGGTCTTTACGACGTTCCTGCTGTGCATTATGGGCACCTTCCTTACGCGCAGCGGTGTGGTCCAATCAGTGCATGCCTTCGCGCAGTCGAATATCGGGTCGTGGTTCGTGGCGTTCATGGGAATTACGCTGGTGGTTTGTTTCGTGGCCTACGTGAAGAACAGCGACTATCTGGCGAGCGAGAACCATTTGGATTCGATGATTTCGCGCGAGTCGAGCTTCCTGTTCAACAATTTGCTCTTCCTGGTGGCGTGCGTCGCGGTGCTTTCCGGCACGCTTTTCCCGGTTTTTTCGGAGTGGTTTACTGGAAACCGCATCAGCGTGGGCGGGCCTTACTTCAATCGCGTGAATATTCCCATTGGGCTGCTGATTCTATTCCTGACGGGAGTCGGACCACTTCTCGCGTGGCGAAAGACTTCCAGAGAGAGCTTGAAGAAGAATTTTGGATGGCCCCTGCTGATCGGGGTCGTTGTTGGAGCTGTGGCTTTTGCGCTCGGATTCCGTGAACTATTCTCGGTTGTCTGCTGGACTCTTTGTGCGTTTGTCGCCGCGACGATCTTGCTGGAGTTTTACAGGGGAGCGAAAGTGATTCGCGCGCGCTCCGGCGCTTCGTATCCCGCTTGCGCGATTGATCTGACGATGCGCAATACGCGCCGTTACGGCGGATACATCATCCACATGGGCATGGTGTTCGTGTTTATCGGCCTGGCGGGAGCGGCCTTCAACCGCGACGTGCAAAAGACCATGCAAGTTGGCCAAGCCATGCAGATCGGGCCTTACTCGCTGATGCTGCAGGGCGCGGATACCAAGGCCGAGCAGAATTACACGGCGCAGCGCATGATGGTTGAAGCGCTGCGCGGTAACCAGCCGGTGATGATGCTGTTTCCGGAAAAGCGGCGTTTCGCGGGGAACAACCAGGAAAACGGCACGATGGTGGCCATCTATTCGACGTGGAAAGAGGATCTGTATGTCGTGTTTGCGGGAATGGATCCGGACACACGGGAGCCAGTGATTCATGCGTTCCTGAACCCGCTGGTGAAGTGGATTTGGTTTGGCGGCGCGGTGGTCGTTTTTGGAACAATCGTGGCGCTCCTGCCGAATCGCCGCTCCGTCCTCGTTCTGGCCCCTGTGCAACAACCTGCCACGGTCGAACCGCTACCGCATGCCGTCACAACGCAAGTGGCTTTGCGAGAGGGCCATGACTAAAGTTTGTCTCCGGATTGCCGCTGCTATCCTGCTTGGATTCGCTACAATTCCTTTGTTGCTCGCACCGGTTGGTGCCCAGCGTATTTCCGATCGTGCGAAGCAAATAGGAATCAAGCTGAAATGCATGTGCGGCGCTTGCAGCATGACTGCGGGCGAGTGTTCGCACCCTGGCGGCGAATTTTCCGGTCCCTGTCAGGCTTGGGCGCTGCCGGCGCTTCAACAAATTGACGGCATGCTCGAGCAAGGTAAAACGGAACAGCAAGTCATCGATGCTTTCGCTGCGCAATACGGCCCGACAGTGTATGCGGAGCCGCCGAAGTCGGGATTCAGCCTGGTGGCGTGGGTGATGCCGACGGCTTATCTGGTGCTGGGCACGCTGGTGGTGATTTTCGTGATTTCGCGGTGGCTGAAAAAGAACACTTCGGAAGTTCGTGTGAACGGTGCTCCGGCGAATGCCGTTTCGCCGGAGCTTCTCGAACGCGCGAGAAAGTTGGCCGAGCAGGAGACGCAGGAATGATGGCGGCGCTGATTCCTCTGCTTGCCATTTCGGCAGGCCAATCAGGCGAGTGGGCGGTGTTGGGAGCCTGTCTGATGCTGGCAGTTGCCAGCGCGCTGTTCATTTTTTACATTCAGCCGGATGCTTCGGACCTGGCGCCGCATCGCACGAAGCTCGATCAATTGCTGGAACGCCGCGACACGATTTATGACAATCTGCGGGACTTGCGGTTTGAATACCGCTCCGGAAAATATTCGGACGGAGATTTTGAGGCGATGAAGACGGCTTTGGAAACCGAGGCGGCGCAGGTACTCGCGGAAATCGATCAGGTCACGGAAGCGCAAGTGCGTCGGCCACGAGGGCAGCACGCCCCTGACAGGAGTGCGCACTAATGCGTTGCAGGGAACGATTCAGCGTTCTATCCACACTCTTTTTTCTCTCTGTTGGCGCTGCACAAGCAGGAACGGTGCGGGGAACGGTGAAGAACGGGACGACGGGACAGATTGCCGCAGGAGTGGAGCTCACGCTGATTTCGCCGATGGGCGGGATGCAGGAACTGGCGCATTCCAAGAGCGGTGCGCAAGGCGAGTTCACTTTTGACCATCCGAATATTGGGACGCAGCCAGTGCTGGTGCGGGCCTCGTATCGTGGAATCCATTTCAACACCATGGTGCCGCCGGGAACGGCAATGGTACAGGTGGATATTTTCGAGCCGTCCAAGGATCCCGAGACGGTTGAAGTTCCTTCGCACTTCGTGGTTTTCCAGCCAAACGGTGACACGCTGAAGGTCGCAGAGGAATACCAGATCGAAAACAAGTCGCAACCTCCTTACGCGTATTTCCGTACGGAAGGTACTTTCGACTTTGCTCTACCGGAAAAGGCTGAATTGCAAGGAGTACAGGCGGCAGGGCCGTCGGGAATGCCGCTGACACAGCTTCCCATCGATAAGAAGAACAATCGTTATTCGATCGCGTTCGCGTTTCATCCAGGTAATAGCATGGTTCGCTATTCGTATGACTTGCCGTATCCAAACAATGCGGCGGCGCTGAAGGTTCCGGCCGTTTATCCTGGGCGAGTCGTGTTTGTGGCGCCTCCGGGGTTGCAAGTTGGCGGCGAAGGGCTTTCAGCCGGGGGGCAGGAGCAGGGAATGAATCTGTTTCTGCGGCAAGACGTTCCTGCAGGAACCCTCGTGGCGGTGAATGTTTCGGGCACGGCGTCTGCGAGCGCAAGCACGGGAGGCGATGGCGCGCCGCAAGGCCGCGAGGCGCAGGATGCTGCCGCGGAATCGGGAGGGGCAACGATCCAGGCAGTTCCGGGACGGCTCGACTCGATGAAGTGGCCGCTGCTTGGCGGGTTTGTTCTGGTGTTCGGCTTGTTTGGCTACCTGCTTTCACGGAAGACCGTGGTCACTGTGGGCGCAGGGGATGTTGCCACGGCGACTATGCCAACAGGAAAAGAAAAGAAGCCAAAGACACAACCTGCCGCCCCAAGCGTCTCGGCGCCCGCATCGGCACAAAGGGGATCCAACGGCGCAGCGACTATGTCGGACGTCGATGCGGCGATTGGGACGAGCCTGGATGCGCTGAAGGAGAGCCTTTTCCGGCTGGAGTTGCGGCATCAGGCCGGCACGATTACTGAGAATGAGTACGCGCGGGAGCGGGCGAAGGCGGAGAAGATCCTGCGCGACTTAGTGCGAGGGTAGTGCGGCGGGACCGGCGAAAGATTAATTAAAGGTCGAATACCCCCACCAACCCCCCGCAACAATGCAAATCTTTGACACTAAAGGAGTTACAAGAGGGGCATCGTGGAAGTGATTGAAAACAAAGAGCCAAATTTGCAACGATCCTTGCAAGTCAAAGGCAAGGCCCCCACCCCACCCCCACTGCTGCAAGGCTATCTAGACAATGGACTTATAAATTGGGCAGTTTGTAAGTGTATGAAAACAAAGGAAAGCAGAGACGAGTGCCAAGAGCCCATGGCGGAGCTCCTTATCCATCCTCCTACCCATGAGGCTACTCGGTGACGTCGGCGAGTTTTACTCCCACCGGAATCCGCTTCGAGAAGATTGAAAAACGGTATGGCGGGCTTTACGCGTTGCGACGGGTGTCTTTGGACGTGGCCCCCGGTGAATTCGTGGCGTTTGCAGGGAGAAACGGCTCGGGCAAAACGACGCTATTGCGGATTGCGGCGCAATTGGTTCGTCCGTCGGATGGTTCGGTTAGCTTTGCAGGCTCGAGTGGGAACGATGAGCCAGGAAAGGACGGCACCGTAAAGCCGCCGCTACACGCTCCTGTTGGATTTGTGGCGCATGCCACGATGGTTTATGACGAATTGACCGCGGAAGAGAATCTTTTGATGTTTGCGAAGCTGCAAGGGGTTGCGGAACCCGAAGCACGGGCCACGGTTTTGTTGAATGAGGTCGGGCTTGCGGAGCGGCGCGATTCGCTGGTGCGAACATTTTCACGCGGGATGCGGCAGCGCGTGGCGATTGCGCGGGCGTTGCTGAACGATCCTGCGGTGTTGCTGCTTGATGAGCCAGCCACCGGCTTGGACCCGGAAGGAATCACCTGGTTAGCTGGCACGCTTCGACGGATGCGGGATGCCGGGCGAACGACTTTGATGAGTCTCCATGGGGAGTCGGAGATATCGGCGCTCGCGACGAGGGCGGTGCGGCTGGATGCTGGCTCGGTCGTAACCGATACACGGGCTGGTTCGGAAATGCATGCGATTTTGACGTTCGCGGGAGCGTAAGAGGTTGAAAGTCGAAAGTTAAGAGTTGAAAGGGAAGATAAACACCTCAAAGTGTTCGGAGGTCCCGCTACAGAGGGAAGTGGCGGGGAGGCATGCTTACTCATTTGAATGGAAAAGATGGCGCTGATAGCGAACACGACGGTGCTGTTAGGCAAGGAACTGCGGACGGAGTTTCGCTCGCGCGAGCTGCTGACGACGACTGTCGTGTTCATTCTGGTGATTGTGGTGCTTTTCAGCTTTACGTTTGATCCGAGCGTCGGCGAATCGCGAAAGTTTGGCCCGGGACTTCTGTGGCTTTCGTTTTTGTTTGCGGCATCGCTGATGCTGCAACCGTGCTTCTTGCGGGAGCAGAACAACGACACGCTGAGCGCGCTGCGGCTTTCGGTGCAGGATCCGTTTTCGATTTTTCTTGCGAAGCTCTCAGCGAACACGTTGTTCCTGCTGGTGACGGAAGTATTGATGCTGCCAGTTTTTGCGATTCTTTATAATGTGCACGTCCTGGCGGTGTTTCCTCAGCTGGTGCTGGTTTTGTTTTTGGGCAGCCTGGGCGTGGCGATTCCAGGGACGGCCTTTTCGGCGATTTCGGCGCAGGCACGGATGCGGGAGTTAATGCTGCCGTTGCTGCTGTTACCGCTGCTGACGCCGGTTTTGATTGCCAGCACGGAGGCCACTGGCGGACTTTTGGCGGAGAATCCGGCACTGCGACTCGATTGGCTGGGATTCCTGGCTGGATTTGATGTAGTTTTTTTGACGGCGCTGTGGCTTTTCGGGGAATATCTGTTGGAAGAATGAAGGTGGATGCATTGCACTTTGACTGCGCGGCCTCGGTAGGAAGAAAAGCGGGAGCAAGCGCCCGCACTCCCAAAAGAAGGTTTTCCAGCTTTAAAGGGTTTTCGTGACGACATTATGCAAGAATGTGCAATCCGACGAGAGAAGGAGCTAGTGCAAGGGAGGTTGGTGTGTTGAAGAGCGCGCTCAGGGCGATTGTCTTGTTCGTTTTGATTGCGGCTACGGCGTATCTTGCGTTTTATTACGCGCCCATTGAAAAGTCGATGGGTATCGTTCAGAAGATTTGGTATTTGCACGTTTCGTGCGCTTTCAGCTCGTTTGTGGCGTTTGGTATCTGTTTCTACGCTAATTTGCGATACGTCTTCACGCGAGCACCGAAGGCGGATTGGCTTGGGGTGTCGGCTGCAGAAGTAGGGCTGGCGTTTATTCTGGTGGTGCTCGTCAGCGGGCCGATTTGGGCGCATCCGGTATGGGGAATCTGGTGGACGTGGGATGCACGCTTGACTCTCACGTTTGTGCTGGCGTTGCTTTATATGTCTTATTTGCTTTTGCGGTCGATGATCGAGGAAGCGGATAAACGAGCGTTGTTCAGTGCATTGTTTGGGATATTTGCGTTCCTCGACGTACCGCTGGTGTATTTCTCGATTCGCTGGTGGCGGACGCAGCATCCGCAGCCGGTGATTCTGGGCGGGTCTGGTTCGGGGCTTGATCCACGGATGCGCGTTTCGTATTTGTTGATGTGGGGAGCGTTGACGGGGCTGTTGATTCTGCTTTTGAACGCGCGGTACAAATTGGAGATGCTCCGCGCGAGCGTAGAGGACTTGCGAAGGGAGGCGGAGGTTCGATGAAAAACCTGGATAGCGTGCTGGCGGCATACCTTGCGGGCTGGGCGATTTTCTTTGTGTATTACATTTCTGTCTCGCAGCGCATGAGCTCCCTCCGAGAAGAGGTGGAGCGGCTGAAGATGATACTCAGCAAGGGAAAGTAAAAGTCTCCTGCAAAGTGAAGCCGAACAAGTGCGCGTCTGAAGTGTTCAGATGCGTCAAAAAAAACACACGGATCTTCCCGGTACGAACCGGGACGCCAAAATCGCGAAAGACCCGCCACTACAGAAGAGGTCGGCAGGCCATTAGCATGGTAAAGAAGAAGCGAGTCGGAATTGTATTGTTCCAGCTTGGAGGGCCGGACTCGCTGGAGGCTGTTGAGCCGTTTCTGCTGAACCTGTTTCTTGACCCGGATATTATTCCTCTGGGGCCGCTCGGAATCTTGCGGCGGCCGATCGCCAAATGGATTTCGACGCGGCGCGCACCTCACGTGGCTGAAAAGTATGCGGAGATTGGCAGGCGGTCGCCGATTGGGGCGCTAACGGAGCGGCAGCGCACGCGGCTGAGAGACGCTTTGCTCCCCTACATCGATCCGGTCATCGTTACCGCGATGCGTTACTGGCATCCGTTGACGAGTGAGGCGGTGGATGCCCTGCGGAAGGCCGGTCCGCTGGATGAAATCGTGCTGTTGCCGCTGTATCCGCACTATTCGTACGCGACAACGCTGAGCAGTCTGAAGGAATGGCGACGCTTCTATGGGGAACTTGACGGCGGGCCGCCGGTGCGCACGGTTGACCATTTCCATGACCATCCTCTCTACATTTGGGCGCTGGTGCAGCGGATTGGCTCGATGCTGCGGCAATTTGCGGACAGCGCAAAGATTCATTTGATTTTCAGCGCGCACGGGCTGCCGATGAGCCTGGTCAAGAAGGGCGATCCGTACCCCGAACACATCGGGAAGACGGTGCGCCTGGTGTGTGAACTTGGCGCGAAGGAATTCAGCGGCTGGCCGCGGACGCATTTGCTTTGCTACCAGAGCCGCGTCGGGCCGTCGAAGTGGCTGCAACCGCCGTTGACGGAAACCATCGAGCGGCTGGGGCACGAAGGCGTGACGGGAATGCTGGTGGTGCCGATTTCGTTTGTGACCGAGCACATTGAGACCCTGCACGAGATCAATATCGAAGCGCGCGAAGAGGCGAAGAAGGCCGGCGTGGAAAATTTCCGCATGATGCCGGCGGTGGGGGATTCGCCGTTGTTTATTGCGGCGCTGCAGGACTTGGTGTTGCGGGCCGCGGGGATCGAAGAGAGGCCAACGTTTGAGCCGGTGGCATCGGCGCAAATGGGCGACGCGACAGCTTGAGAGTGCGAGATTCCTCTACGCGTGCGTTTACGGCTCAGTCGAAGCATCGAGTACAGCGCGAGCTGAGTCCGCGTCCCCTTCGCTGATCATGACGCGGAACAACGGGTCTAGAAAAGACGAGGGCGACTTCTTATCCCCGACCGGGACAGCCTCGATTGCCGCTGCGATCCCGGCGGATTCGAGCGCTCCCTGCAATACTTCCGCCTCCCATTTTGATCCGCAAGATTGAGCGACTATCAGCTTGCCTTCAGGGGCTTTCAGCGGCGGTTGAAGCACCCCCTGTGCGCTAGCCGCGTCTTCCTCCCGGACGAGCACTTTGAAGCCGAGGCCGCTCCACGCTAAGTGATCGCGCATGCCTCCGGCGCGGTCGGATTGAATCATGGCGTCGATGCCGGTGGATTCGAGCGCGCTCTTGGCGAGGTCGGCTTCAGCTTGCGAGGCGAAGCGGTCAACGACAATGAGTTTGCTGCGGTCCATCGAGGAAATTATACGCCTGTGGGCGACCCTGAGTAATCTAATGAGAGGGCTCGCGACTTCGCAAAAGCGCGGGGAGGCGAGGTATAATCCGCGGTTGGACTGGAGCAAATGACATCCACTTATAACCCTGGTGTGCATCGGTTCGCGGTTTTTACCGTGTACTGGACCATTCTGCTGTTTGTGGCGGGGGCGCTGGTGACGTCGAAGGATGCGGCGCTTTCTGTGACGGATTGGCCGAAGTCGCATGGGGTCTGGGTGCCGGCGTTGAACTCGCTGCAGGGCGGAGATTTTTTTGAGTTTTCGCACCGGTTTGTGGCTGGCGGGCTGGGCATCTTTACGCTGTTGCTGGCGGTTTTGCTAATGGTGAAGGAAAGCCGGGTTTGGCTGCGGTGGCTTGGCTGGATTGCCGTGCTGGGAGTGGTGGTGCAGGCGGTGCTGGGCGGACAAGTTGTGATTCGCCTGCTGCACTACTGGCTGCCGGTGATTCATGCGTGCTTTGCGCAGATTGTATTTGCGGCGGTGCTGGGCATTGCGGTGTTCACGAGCAAGTGGTGGGTTTCGGAGCGGCCGCAACTGGAGGATAAAGGCTCGCCGTCGATCCATCTTTTGGCGACGCTGAATGCGGCGGTGATTTATTTGCAAGTGATTCTTGGCGCGGGATTCCGGCACAAGGACATTCCGATTTGGCCGCACGCAGTCGGAGCGTTGGTGGTAATGGGCACGGTGACTTGGACAGCGGTGGCGCTGCGGAAGCGGTTTGAGGCTTCGCTGGAGTTTAAGAAGGCGCGGATTTTGCTGCACTCGATTTTTGGGATTCAATTCTTGCTGGGATTGCTTGCGTATTGGTCGCGATTGACGACGGCGGAGGCGACGCAGCCGATGCCGGTGATGGTTTGGCTGACGGTGATTCATACGGTGGTGGGCGCGATTTTGTTTGCGTTTTCGGTTTTGGTGGTCCTGATGTGCTACCGATCGGTGCCGCGCGGCGGGGAAGTGGCGGCAACGGCGCAGGTGACGACGGGATGAGCACGGCTCGCAGCGTTGAACTGACTCTGGCTTCGCGCGCGAATGCGTACATTGCGCTGACGAAGCCGGATGTGTCGTTTCTGGTGTTGATGACGACGGCGGCTGGGTATTACATGGGCGCGCGCGGGCCGGTGAACTGGCTGCACATGGGACATGTGATTTTTGGGACGCTGCTGATCGCCGGGGGAACCGCGGCACTGAATCATTATGTGGAGCGCGAGTCGGACCGCTACATGCGGCGAACGGCTTCGCGGCCGCTGCCGAGCGGAGTGCTGCAGCCGGGGTCGGCGCTGGCGTTCGGCGTGTTGCTGGCGATTGCGGGGGCCGTGGATTTGTACTTTGCAGCAGGGGCGCTGGCTTCCGGGCTGGGCGTGTTGACGTGCTTGAGCTATTTGCTGGCGTATACGCCGTTGAAGAGGCGCACGGTTTGGGCGACGTTTGTGGGCGCGTTTCCAGGGGCGATTCCGCCGATGATTGGGTGGGTAGCGGCGACGGGTTCGCTGGATCGCGGAGCGTGGCTGTTGTTCGGGATTTTGTTTTTGTGGCAGTTTCCTCACTTTTATGCGATTTCGTGGATGTACCGCGAAGATTATGCGCGAGCTGGAATCATGATGCTGCCGGTGGTGGACCGCGAAGGAACGCGGACGTTCCGGCAGATTATTTTGTATGCGGCGGCGCTGGTGGGAGTGAGTTTGCTGCCGGCGGTGCTGGGTTTGGCGGGGATCGTTTATTTCTTTGGGGCACTGGTGGTGTGCACGGCATTGCTGCAAGTTTGTTTGTGGGCCGCGAGCGACAAAACGAATGTGCGGGCGAAGTGGCTGATGCATGCGACGGTCTTGCATATTCCGGTGCTGCTGGGATTGATGGCTTACGATAAATTGCCGCGCTAAAGACGGCGGGGTAAACCCGCCGCTACACAGGGCGCACGCAGCCGTCTTGAAGGAGCAAGAGCAATCCATTGATTTCCAACGCAGCGGTGAATGCTTGCTTGAATGGGCTTAGCGGGATTTTGCTGGTGTGCGGGTACGCGGCGATACGGGCGGGGAAGAAGGACGTTCACAAGGCATTCATGTTGTCAGCTGTGGGCGTGTCTGTGCTTTTCCTGATTTCTTATGTGAGCTACCACCTGCGCGTGGGGAAAGCAGTTCTGTTTTCAGGGCAGGGCTGGATACGGCCGGTTTACTTCTCGTTGCTGACGTCGCACACCATTTTGGCGGCGGTGATTGTTCCGTTGATTATTGTGACGCTGCGGCGGGCGTGGCTGGAAAGATTCGATAAGCACCGGTTGATTGCGCGATGGACGCTGCCGCTGTGGTTTTATGTTTCGGTGACGGGAGTGATCATCTATTTTATGGTGTATCAGATTTATGCGCCGAAGTGAGAAGGAGTCGGCCATCACGTTGGGTTCAGATGGAAAAGAGATTTGAAGACCTTCCAAATTGGAGATTCCAAGTCGACGAGGTTTCGGCTGGCGTGTACAACATCAAGGGAAGGGATGAGAAATTCAGCTCGAACCTCGATTTAGCCGGAAATGATCTCGAGAAACTGTTTCAAAAAGCCAGAGAGACAGCCTTCGACATGAACCGCCAAGTCCGCCGAAAAGTGAACTGAGCAAACTGTCAGAACTGGCTGTTGTCGTCCTGGCGGAAGCCGGGGGGAACTAGGGCGCCGGTCTGCGGGGAGCGGACGGCTTGGCGCGTGCCGGACTTGGGGAAGACGATGTGCCAGAAGTCGGTGTTGGGTGAGGCAAAAGTCACGCCGACGAAGCGGCGTTCGCGCTTTTCGCGGAGGGACGTGACGTGGCACTCGGCGGACTCGGCGGTGTTCTCATTGAAGATGCGAATGGTCTGTCCTGGGATGAGGGGCGTATCCATGAGCAGAAGAGCGCCGTGGGCGCTGACGACGTAAGTGGAAGCTTCGAGGTCGATAGTTTCCCCTTCAGGGAGGCGGCAGCGCACCTTTACGGGAATCTGGAGCGGGAGGCGGACAGTTCGGCGACGCTCTGGGTAGCGGGTTCTCTGCATAGAAAAAGGCCTTGGAAGGACTCTCCCCGGAATCGGGAAAAATCGTGCCACGAAAAGTGACGGAAGGCAAGAACAATTAAGATTTGGAACTAATAGTACTTCTTTGATGCAACAGTTCATGGCGATTCAAGAGGTTGAAAGTCGAAGGTTCAAAGTTGAAGGGGAACCAGAGTGGATTGTTTGTGTGCGGATTCTTGGCACAACCAGACGCCCAGGGCGCCAGGGGCACCGCATTGTTAACGCTAGTTTCTCGCCCGGAAAAGCCAAAATATTCGGTGGCCACCATGTCTCGCAAGTAGTTAGGAGGCGAAGGCGGCGATTACGGCGGTGGCGAATTGGTCGGTGCCGGCTTTTCCGCCTACGTCTTTTGTTGTGTGAGTGCCCTCGCGGTAGGTCTTCATGAGAGCCGCCTCAATTTTTTCCCCGGCGGCGCGCTCGCCTATGTGATCCAGCATTAGCAGGGCGCTCATCAGCAGGGCGGTGGGATTGGCGAGGCCCTTTCCGGCGATGTCCGGGGCGGTGCCGTGAACGGCTTCAAACATGGCGCAATCGTCGCCGATATTGGCGCTGGGTACGACGCCCAGGCCGCCAACGAGGCCGGCGGCGAGGTCGCTCATCACGTCGCCATAGAGATTGGGCAGCAGAAGCATGTCGAATTGAAGCGGATCCATGACAATCTGCATGCAGGCGTTGTCCACGATGAGTTCTTTGTACTGAATTTCGGGGAACTGTGCGGCGACAGTGCGGACGGAGCGCAGGAACAAGCCATCCGAGAGCTTCATGATGTTAGCTTTGTGGATGGCGTGAACCTTTTTGCGGCCGTGACGCCGCGCGTAGTCAAAAGCGAAGCGGGCGATGCGCGTGGAAGCCTTTTCGGTGATGATTTTGAGGCTTTCCACGACGCCCGGGACAACTTCGTGCTCGAGTCCAGAGTACAAATCCTCGGTGTTTTCGCGGACTAAAACGAGGTCCACGTTTTCAAAATGGGATTTCACGCCGGGGACATTTTTCACAGGGCGGAGATTGGCGTAGAGATCGAGCGATTTGCGGAGGGCCACGTTGACGCTGGGAGCGCCTCCGGCAATGGCCGTGGCCATGGGGCCTTTCAGGGCAACACGGTTGCGTCGGACGGACTCGATGGCGGCTTGATTGACGTGCTGCCCCTGGTCGGAGGACTCGCCAGAGCGGCCGGCGATTTCTTCCCACTCGATTTGGACGCCGGCGGCTTCGAGAATGCGGAGGGTGGCGGTGGCGACTTCGGGGCCGATGCCTTCGCCGGGGATAAGCGTAACTTTGTGTTTCATGGCGGCATCTCATTGTAAGCGAAGCGTTTGCGGATGGGGAAACGGTGCTCGAAAAGAGTGTTTCCAACCAGCAACACAACTGGGCTAGGTGAGATGCCACAGTTGCGACGTTTTGATATAATGTAACTGTCAGTAGCGCCCCGGCCTCGCTGGGACGCGGAGGCTAGAGTAACTATGATTAATTTGACGCCGGTTGCGAGTACCAAAGTGAAGGAAATCATGAACATGCAGAGTCCTGTGCCGACTGCCCTGCGCGTAGCTGTGGTAGGCGGGGGATGTTCGGGATTTCAGTATCACATGGCGTTCGAGAACAACACGACCGAAGCAGACCAGATCTTCGAGTTTGACGGCTTGAAAGTGGCCGTGGACCAAATGAGCTCGATGTACCTCGATGGGATTGAGATTGATTACATCGAGACGCTGGAAGGTGCCGGATTCAAGTTCAATAATCCCAACGTGAAGAGCACTTGCGGGTGCGGGAGCTCGTTCAGCGTTTAAGAGTTGACAGCCGACAGTCAACAGTTGACAGCTAAAAAGATTCAGAAAGAGTGTTTTAGGCTCCTGAGCGACAATGTTCAGGAGCCTTTTTCATGCTTTAGGGTCGGAATTGCCTTGAATTCCGAAGCTGGAGAGAGATTTCTCCAGTCCGGGACGGCAAAGACCGCCGTCCCTCCGGTCGAAATTACAAAGTTTTCGTTGGGTTCGCGGTGGGAAGAAACACATGAGATGCAAGTAGATAATTCGCTCTTTGTAGTTCAGGTTTATGGCTACTAGTCAATCGGAATGGGGCGCAAAGCATGGCCTGGCGGCGAACGCGCCTGCGGAGTCGCCGGCTGGGATTCTGACCGAGCTTTGGCCGCTGCTGCCTGCAGGGCCCGCGCTGGATCTGGCGTGCGGTAGGGGAAGAAACGCGCTATTCCTGGCGGAGCGCGGACGGCACGTCACGGCTGTGGATTGGTCTGGGGCCGCGCTCGATATTCTGGAAGAGCGCGCGAAAGCTGTGCCAATCCCTGTGCGGCGAGTTCGACGAATTGATGAAGCGAAGCAACTGACTCGAGCGGGAATTGATTTGTTGCAAGCGGATCTTGAAGCTATTGCGCTTCCGGCGAATCGGTATTCGGTCATTCTTTGGGTTCGGTATCTGCAGCGATCCTTGTTTCCGCAGATTTGCGGGGCCTTACGGCCCGGGGGAATGCTGCTGTTTGAGACGTACACGAAAGCGCAGCTTGATTTTAATGGGGGACCGCGGGATCCGGCGTACTTGCTGAATACTGGTGAACTTCGAAAAGCATTTCCGGGGTTGGAAGTGGTGTTTTACCGCGAGTTGCGTGCGGAGCAGGGAATTGCGAGTTTGGCGGCGAGGAAGCCGGGCTGGATTCGTTGATAGGGGACCGAAGAGTTTGAAAGTCAAAAGTTAAAAGTCGAAAAAAGAAATCGGTCAGGTCGTTAGCAGGATTGCATGAAAGCCACAGCAGAGACTCGCGAATGGAAGAAAAGCCGGAGCCCTTCGAGGCTCAGAGTAAACAAAGCTGCCGCACTCCAAAATGACTTCCTCGCAGGATTGTGTCGAGGTTCGCGGGTTTGCAATCTGGGGTGACAGTTCGTATGCTTTGGAAGAGCGTGAGGTTAACCACGCGCTACACCCAAGAATGAAGATAGCTCTCGCTCAGTTCAATCCCACCGTAGGCGATTTTGCAGGGAATGCGGCTCGCATCTTGAGCTTGGCGGCGCAAGCGCAGGGGCGCGGCGCCGGGCTGGCCGTATTTACAGAGCTTTGCCTGTGCGGGTACCCGCCTCAAGATCTCCTGGAGCGCCCCGCGTTCATCGAACGGAATCACAGTGAATTGAGGAAGCTGGCCGCGAAACTGCCGCTGCCTGCGGTTATTGGCTATGCGGGACGGGTTAAAAATGGGACAGGGAAGTCCATTGGCAACAAAGCGGCGCTGATTTGCGACGGGCGCGTGGTTTTCGAGCAGAGCAAGATGCTGCTGCCGACTTATGACGTGTTCGATGAATCGCGCTACTTCCAGCCGGCGGACCGGCAATACGTGTTTGGGTTGCACGGCGAGCAACTGGGGATCACGATTTGCGAAGACGCTTGGAACGATGAAAACTTCTGGGCGAAACAGCTCTACGACCGCGATCCGGTCAGCGAAATTGTCCGGCAGGGAACTACGGTGTTGGTTAATATCTCCTCTTCACCTTACACGCTGGACAAGCGGGCGCTGCGCTTTGAGATGCTGCGGTCCATCGCGCTGAATCACAAACTACCGGTGGTTTACGTGAACCAGTTTGGAGGGAACGACAGCCTGATTTTCGATGGAGCGAGCATCGCGTTGACCGCGGACGGCAAAGTGGCAGCGCAGGCCAAAGCTTTTGAAGAAGACTTAGTCCTGTTTGATACCGCGACGGGGAAAGGCGAAATCCACGAGCAGCCGCACGAAGAGATTGCTTATGCGTACCAGGCATTGGTCACGGGAACGCGCGACTATGTGCGGAAATGCGGCTTCGCAAAGGTTCTTGTTGGTCTCAGTGGCGGCATAGACTCTGCAGTAGTGGCGTCGATTGCCGTGGACGCGCTGGGCGCTGAGAACGTGCTGGGCGTTTCGATGCCGGGACCATTCTCGTCGGAGGGGAGCAAGGACGACGCCCAAGCGCTGGCAAAGAATCTTGGGATGCAGTTCCACACGTTGCCGATTACGGGTGTATTTGAAGCATACAAAGCGGCGTTGGCGCCTGCCTTCGATGACAGGCCGGTGGACGTGACGGAAGAAAACCTTCAGGCGCGTATCCGCGGGAATTATTTAATGGCGCTGTCGAATAAGTTCGGTTCGATGGTGCTGAGCACTGGGAATAAATCCGAAAATGCGGTCGGCTACTGCACACTTTATGGCGACATGGCTGGAGGACTGGCGGTGATTTCCGACGTGCCGAAATTGATGGTGTACGAATTGGCGCGCTGGATAAACCGCGAAAGGGAAGTGATTCCCTGCTCGACGATTGAAAAGCCGCCGTCAGCGGAGCTGCGGCCGAATCAGAAGGATGAGGACAGCTTGCCTCCTTACGACGTCCTGGACCGCGTCCTGAAGGCCTATATTGAGGACTTGCGCAGCCCGCATGAGATTGCGGATCATTACGGATTCGATTTGAAGCTCGTTCAGGATATTGCGCTGCGCGTGGACCGTAACGAGTACAAACGGAAGCAGGCCGCGCCGGGGCTGAAAATTACGTCGCGGGCATTTGGGTTTGGACGGCCGTTTCCGATTGCGCAGAAGTTTATTCCGTAAAAGAGTTCAAAAGTTCAAGGTTTAAGGGTTGAAAGGGAAAGAGAACGCCGGCCCTTCGTACCTCAGGGTAAACGAGACACTGGCGCTACGAAACGAGGCTCCTTGTGAAAATGCTAGCTAAAGCCGCGGCAACTTTGGTCGTTACCTTGCTTGTTTCTGCCGCTATGGCACAGCAGGGAAACCCAACAGCTCCTACGCAGGCGCAGAAGAACATTGAGGCGTATCTGCGAAACCTGTATGCGTTTGGGCCGGACGTGAAGGTCATCGTAGGGCCGCTGAAGGAGTCGGCGGTCGAAGGAATTCTGGAGACAAACGTTGACGTGAACATAGGCGAAAATAAAGAAAACGCCAAATTCTATGTCAGCAAGGACGGAAGGTTTTTGTTCCGCGGGGAGCTTTCGGATATGTCGAAGGACCCTTTGGCTGAGAACCTGGCGCAGATCCGGACGACGGACTCGCCAGCTATGGGCGATCCAAGGGCGCCCGTGACCATGGTGGAATACTCGGACTTTGAGTGCCCGATCTGCCGCAGCCTACACGACGCGTTGCGGAACATCCTGCCAAACTACGCCGGCAAGGTGCGGGTCATCTTTAAGGACTTTCCCCTAGACCGGATCCACCCCTGGGCGCGAACCGCGGCCATTGGCGGGCGTTGCGCTTACCAACAGCGGCCAGAAGCGTTCTGGAAGGTCTATGACCTTGTCTACGACAACCAAGAGGTGATTTCGGCGGCAAACGTCTGGGGCAAGATGGTGGACTACGCGACACAGTCCGGGCTGGATCCGGCCGCCTTCAAGAGTTGTATGGCCAGCCCGGAAGCCGGCGCTGCCGTAAACGCAAGCCACGCAAACGGTGAGAAGCTGGAGGTCAACAGCACGCCGACGGTTTTTGTGAATGGCCGCCGCATGGTCGGTGCTGACGCGAACCTGCTTCAGCAATACATCAACTACGAACTCGCCAAGGTCGGCGCAAGCAAATCCGCTGAGAAGAGATAACAACAGGGGAGTACGGTTTCCAGGCGCCACCGCTGGGCCGGGGGCATCCCTGGACCTTATACGGCGTGCCTGCCCCAACCCATTTTGTAGTTAACATAATATAACTTATCGGACGCAATGTCAAGGGTTTTCTTTGGGTTTTCCACAGATTTCTGCAGGGGTCTGCGTCAACTGGGTATATCCCCAACATAGCCCTCCCTCAGCGGGACCAACAATACTCTTCTCATAAAATAGAGGCGGCTCCGTGTTCAGGACCTCGGAGAGTCAGGAGTCATCACGAGGCAGAACGGGCTGGCGCGGGGGGTGCGCCAGCCCGTTCTGTAGAAGGCGCGAGCGATTTTTGAGACGGACAAGGAAACCGAGCGCTGACTAAAGGAGCGGCGGAGTGTTGAACAACTGGTTGAACCAGCAGGGAAGCTTTTAAGGACACCACTTCCCTACCCACGAGACCTTGGGCGGGTGCCCAGACGCTCTATGCGGCCTTACAGCCTACCGGCTTCTGGGGCTTTACCCCCTAAGTGGGGGGCGACATTAGGC
Organism: Candidatus Acidiferrum sp.; assembly: GCA_035280045.1. Lineage (GTDB taxonomy): Bacteria > Acidobacteriota > Terriglobia > Acidiferrales > UBA7541 > Acidiferrum. The sequence goes on along the minus strand of DATEGP010000098.1, from coordinate 40,596 downwards.
GACATGGGGACCTGGGATGGTGGCGGTCGCTCCTTGTCGCTTGAAAGAGCTTTTGAGACGTCGGATGCTGCGGGCGTCTCGCGGATTCGCCAGCCCCGGCACGGTGCTTTCCCAGCCCCTTGGGTACGGCGGCAAGGCGGATTCGGGTTGGCGGGATCCTTCAGCCCGGCCGAGTCCGAGAGCGAGTCACGAAGGAGCAACGGACATGCAACGTTCAGAAACCGCGAAAGCAGGCAAACTGTTTGAGAGAGCCGTCCTGCGGGATTGGGTATTGCGCAGCGCCCTGATCACCTTGATTACCTGGTTTGGCGGACCGACTCCGGCGGCGGCGCAGGCTCCGTCTTCGGAACCGGGGAATCCGCAGCACAGCATGGTGAATGACTTCCTGACGTTGCCCGTGCGGCCCATTGCGATTGGGCACCACGGCGTTGGACCGTACACTCCTGCCACCAATCCGGGACTGCCCATCGAGAATACGGTGGACTCGGTTCGTCAGGCGTATACCCTGGGGGCGCGGGTTGTTGAGGTGGACGTGCAGCTTACCGCGGACGGGCAACTGGCGGTGTTCCACGACGATTTTCTGAGCGACTTCACGTGCATTCATTCATTAACGCTCGACCAACTTCGGGCACGGCTGCCTTACGTCCCGGAGCTGCGGCACATTATCAATGTGGCGCGCGAGTTTAACAATCGCGCTGGCGGTGACCTAGGCGGAATCCTGATAGTCGAGTTGAAGGCATTTTCGCCGCTCTGCGACCCCGGAGATAACCTGGAGCAGCCAGTGGTGACAGCAGCGGTCAATGAGATACGGCACGCGCAGTATACCGACCGCGTGATGTTCGATTCGTTCTCGCCGGCGCTGCTCTATTTGGCGGAGCAGATGGCGCCGGAGATTCCGCGGGAGCTGGACCTCGACGGTTTGCAATTGCTGACTCCAACGCAGGTGCAGGCGGTCACGGGGCTGCCGGTGACGGTCATTAGCAAAAAGATTTCGCTTGGGCTGACGTGGGCGGAGATTGGACCAATCTACCGTCTGCCGGGTTATGCCTCGCCGGTGCAATTTCTGATTACAGGACTTGTTACGAGCGTTCGCGTGGTTGGCGCTGAGATGGACTTCCTGGGCGCGGCGGAACAGCAACAGCCGGGCAGCGGCACGGAGTTTGTCGCGGTCGCGCACTCGCTCGGGATGCGCGCGTTCGCGGATCCGGCGAACACGCCAGCGGACTGGAACTTTTTCGCTTCGCTGGGTGTGGACGCGATTTACAGCACGATTCCGATGGGCGTGCAGTTGCAGCCGGCGATTCCGGATCATTGATCCAAGCGGCGCCATTACTCTGTGAAGACCGAATTGGAGCCGAGAATGAAAGCAGAACGAAGACTTATGCCGCTGAGCGCGCTGATCCCCGCCGTGGGAAGGCTTACCGTCTTTGCGTTCGTCCTGGTGTTGCTTAGCCTTACAGGGTGCGTTAAGTCTGTCTATCCGTGGCACGCCGAGGAAGACGTGGCGTTCGACGCCTCTCTGGCAGGAGCTTGGATCGGCGAGGGAGACATTGATGGATGTCTATTGCGCATTAGCGCCGACATTACGCATCAAGCCAGGCATTACAACTTTGAGATCACAAAAGACACTCCCCAAGGCTGTTCCGACCTCAACGAATCCGACAAATGGGCGGGCGGAGGACAACTGCTGCAAATAGGGCAGCAGCGTTTCGTTGAACTCTGGGAAGACAAATGCGATTTGTATACGCTCCTGAAATTGGAGGCGGACGCACAGACCATAACTGTCGTGCCGATGGATTCCGACGCATTGGGCGAGTTGATTCGCGCCAGGAAAGAGAGACTGCAAGGACGCGTTGAAGGACACACCATGCAAGCAGACGATGTGCTACTCACTTCCTCAACAGAGGACCTGCGGCGATTCCTGAGAAGCCACGCCGACGACAAGAAGGTGTTTGCGGCCGACGTTGCCGTTAAGTTTCATCGAAGGGAAGGAACGTCACAAATCAGCTTGGGGGCCACTTCCCTGCTGGACGGAGACACCGGCGTAAACCGCTGAACTGGCCTGCCTTGGCGCCTCGTTTCTGCCAGGGCAAAAGAGGGCGCGACTTGACAGTGCAGCATGCTGCGCCACTACAAAGGAAAACGCCGAGAAGCCACCTTGTTACTGGATGCCGATTTTGTGCAGCAATTGAGTGAAGCGCGGGTCGGAGCGCAGCGGGTCGGCCATGGGCTCGGCACCGAGGTAGACGAGGCGGTCAGTGCGTTCATCATAAGCGCGGTCCAGGTAGTCGAGGGCGGCGGTGTTTTCTCCGAGGCCCAAGTACACCATGGCGAAGTAAAGTGAAGACACGTAGCGCGACTGAGCAAGATGCTGCAGGTCCGCCAGGGCCTTGCGCGCGCCTGCGGCGTCGCCGGAAATCGCGAGCGCGTGTCCATATAAGGCAATCATGGCCGGGTGATCGCCGGAAAGTCTGCGTCCCTGGGAAAAGGAATCCAGCGCTTCGCGATACATTTTCTTTTCGCGATAAGCTGAGCCCAGCCAAATATAGGCTAACGGATAGGCCGGATATTGCTCGATAGTGCGGCGCCCTTGTTCGATCGCTGCGTCGTAATCGCGCATGTGGTACTTAATCTCGGCGCGAGTGGTGTTGAAGAGCGGCGAAACAGGGTCGAGTTCGAGCGTGTGGGAGTTTTCCTCGAGGGCCTGCGGCAAGCGGTTGCGCACGATGCAATAGTGGCCGAACCAGTGATGCGAGACGGGATTATTGGGGCCAAGGGCTATCGCGCGCTGAAACTCTTGTTCAGCGGTTTCGAAGTTCCAATCGTAGCTGAAGGCGACGTTGCCGAGAACAGCATGAGCTTCGGCAAGACTCGGATCGAGTTCCAGAGCGCGCTTGGCAGCATCGCGGGCTTTGGGTTTGGCGTCGGACGGCGCCAAATCGTCGTAAGGCACTTGCCCAAGCAAAGCGTAAGAACTTGCGAGGCCGGCGTACGCGAGGGCGTACTTTGGATCCTTTTGAATGGCTTGTCGATAGGCCTCGATGCTTTTGTGCAGATCGCCGCGATTGGTCCAGTAAAAACGGCCGCGGAGATACGCGTCGTAGGCGTCCGGCGAAAAAGGATGAAGCGCAAAGTTTGTATAGTTCCGCCCGTTGATGGGTCTGTTGTCGATTCCAGGAGCCGGCGGACCCTTGGACTGACTGGAGCTTGCAGCAGTTTTTTCGTTAGGCGGATTCAGAGCGACGCGAATCTGAGTGGCAACGGCTGCGGCAACTTCCTCCTGTACGCCGAGGATGTCGTTGAGGTCCCGGTCGTATTTGTCTGCCCAGAGGTTAGTCTGGTCGCTTACTTGAATGAGCTGGGCGTCAATGCGGACGCGGTTGCCTTCGCGGCGTACGCTTCCTTCGAGAGCATATTGCACATCGAGCGCGCGGCCAATCTCGGTGATGGGCTTCCCGGCGAGCGCGTTGGAGGAAGCGGCTGCAATCACGCCGAGATGCGCGGGATCGAGGCTGCCGAGACGCGTAATCATTTCGTCGGTGAGGCCGGCGCTGAAATAGTCCTGCTTGGCATCGCCGCTCAAATTGCTGAACGGAATGACAACCATGCGAACTTTTGTTGGCCGAATGATCCCGGGCTTAATCCAGCGATAGACCAAAAAGCCGGCAATCAAAACCAACACAGCAGCAGTCATCGCGATAGCAGCGCGCGGCGCAGGTGATTCGGGCGAGTCGACGGGAGCAGCGGGAGAAGGCTGCGCTGCTGAGTCTACGTTGGCGTTGCCGTTGCCACATTCTGGAGCAATATCGTCAACGTCGGGCTCGGGCACGAAGGCGTCATCCGCTTCCGGGTCGTCCTTAGGCTGGCGCTTCTTGCGCCATTCGTCGAGTTCTCCGGTGTAAGCGTAAACCGTGGACTTCTTCTGATGCTCGTGACGATGGACTGGAAGGTTTTCGGTTTTCTCCCAGCGCTGCACGGTGCGCACTTCGCGGTCGAGATAGTCGGCAATCTCTTTCCAGGAATCGAGCTTGCGGTCGTGGAGGCGCGACTCTCCCGGATTGAGAGGAGCTCCGCTAGCAGACATGAGGGGTGCCGGGGCTAAGCATTTCGTTGGCCGGATTATAACCTATTTGTATACAAAATCGGCAGCGCGAGACCACGAGCAAGCTAGCGGGTCTTGGCGGCGATGGCTCCTGCAGCGGCGCCTAGAAGGAACCATTTGGCAGTGTGGGCGAAGCGGCGCCAGGCGCTGCCGCCCTTGGCGATACGGACGGCATCATCGCGCTCCTTGGTGAGCGCGGCGGTTTTGGATCTTTCGTCGGCGAGGTCGCTTTGCGCGGTCGAGAGTTTGGCCTGGCAGGCCTGGCAATCGAGGGTGAAGTCGTAAAGGGGCTTTAGGTCGGCACGGGGGATGACGGCCTGGGGCGGCGCTCCGAGCTGGGTTGAAGTTTCGGTGATTGTTGTGGACCCTGTCGCTTGAGAGGTCTGATTGTTGGCAAGGTTTGCCGCGGCGTTTGCAGGAGCATCGGAAGGGGAACGAGGTATCGTGCCCCTGCTTTGGGACGGCCGGTTTGGTGCCTGGTTCAGCGTAACCGGTTCCGGAAGAGGGATGCGTTTCGCGAGTTCGCTCACGATTTGTGCGGGAGTGAGGACGGCGCGCTTTTGAGCTTCGAGCGCGGAGAGAGTTTGCGTGAGCTGCGCGTCGCGGTCGTGCTGGCGGGCGTCCGCTGCGGCGAGGAGTTGCTTGGTGGCAGCGAGTTCGGTAGCGAGTTTGCCACTGGCGCGGCGCTCGGCGCGCCAGACTTGGGCCGCGGCGGCGATGAGCGCGATTACGGTTCCGACCGCGGCGAGTTTGAAAAAGAAGCGGGAAGGCATTTTTACCTCGTGATCCGTGACCCGTGTTCCGTGGCCCACGGCGGAAGCGTCAATGCGTTTTGTAACGCGCATAGTCGGTCGCTGCCGGTGGCGGTTGAGATCCTTCGGCGAACCTCACCCTCCAAGAAGGCGGCGCCGTGCGCAAGCACTGTCAGAGCACAGGCAAGAGTGCCTGTGCTACTAATTACAAATAGTGTGGGCGGCGGGCGAGGACTTGGGCGGCGTAGCTGGGATTGCCGCCGCCGTTCCAGGCGAGGAGCGCGCGGGTGGTGTCGTTGCCCATGGCGTCGCACTTCCTGCGTAGAACTTTGCACCCGATGGCGAGGCCTTGCTCGGGATCGCAGAGGGCGGAAAGAAACGGAGCGTCGAAACCGGTCTCGCGCGCAACCTGCCCCATCACCTGCATTAAGCCCCACGAAAAGCCGCGGGCATAGGCTTCAGAGGCGGAGATTTTGTTGTTCGTGTAGAGTCCCGCGACGTACTTGCTGAAGAAAGCGGGCTCGTAGCGCATGGCCCAGGGATTCCAGCCAGACTCTTGCTCGATGACGGCGCAGACGAGCGCGGAATCGAGCGATTGCGCGGTCGCGGTTTTGCGGGCCAGCGTGAGAAGTTGAGATGGGGCGCTGGAGAACATGAGTCCTTGTGGTGTTGCAAACTCCGCCTGCGATTGAGTCCAACGATAACCAGGCGATCGAAGAGAGATTCCTCGACTGCGCGGGCCGACGCGTTCGCAGGAGCGAACTCGAAGAAGGAAGCCGGCCTGCTCCGCTCGGAGTGACAATTTTCTTTCTACTTGCGAATCAGGTGTCTGGTCTTTTGTGCCGCAATGAACGGCGGGGTAAACCCACCGTTATGAGCGTTCCTAGCGATGACAGCGACTGTGGCCGTTGAGGTCGACGAAGCGGACGAGGGGCGTTTCGTCGAGGGTAATTCCCTGCCGGGCGGCGATTTTGTGCAGCGCGTCGTAAATGTGAGGCAGATGGTTTGTGGCGATATCGTGGACGAAGGCGCGCGTGATTTCGTCGTTGCGCATGCGGCGATGGAGCCAACGGAGGAAGAGCACGAGTTGCACGCCTACGGAAAAGATCGCAGCGAGAATGCCGTACCAGTGAGCGGGCATGGGGTCCTTGGGAGTGCGGTGGCTGGCCCGCTTTTCTTCCATTCACAATTTGCGAAGACTCGAGAAGTCTGAATTGCGGGAAAGACAGTGGCCGTCGGAAAAGCGGGAGCAAGCTCCCGCACTCCCAAAATACTTCACTCGAAAGTGCGCCTGCGCGCCTCGCAGTAGTTAAGTAAGGGCCGGAAGTGAACTGCGTCGTTGCTTACTTCCGCGCGTGCTCCGCGTCTTTGCAGTACATGGAGGCAGCGGGGTGCGGAAAAAGTACGTATGGCAAATGCTGCTCGCCACGCTGACCTTTTCTGTGATCGGTATCGTGATGGCGCTAAGCGTCGACGGGCCGGATTGCCCTTCCTATTGCTTCGCAAAGCAACCGCCGGCAACCACGGCGGGGCAAAGCGCATCCGCAATTGCGGCAGCTTCTCAGCCCGATGCGGCGCTGCTCTCGCTGATTCATGAGGTTGAAGGCGCGATGCCGCAGGTTCCGGATCGCGGCGCAGCGCTGTTTATTCTGGCGCGACTCTACGAACGCGCAGGGGAACCTCAAAAGGCGCTGGCGCTGCTGAAAGAGTGCGTGGCGCTAGACCAGGGATTTGATCCTGGGGCGCATCGAAGATTTCAGCCGTTGAAGGACAATCCCGAGTTTCAGAAACTCGAAGAGCAGGTGCAGCGCGCTTATCCGCCGGTGCATCGCGCGAGCGTTGCGTTTACTGTGCCGGACAAAGACCTGTTTCCCGAGGGACTGGCGGTGGATGCGGAAAAGCGCGTTTTTTACATGGGCAGTATGCACCGCAAGAAGATTGTGAAGATTACGGAAGCCGGCCAGGTTTCTGACTTTGTCAAGGACGGCGCGTACGACTTGATGCCCGTCGGCGGAGTACACGTGGATCCGGCGGACCATGGCGTTTGGGCGGCGACGGATGCCGGAGAAAGGGATCGCCCCGAGTTGCTGCACTTCGACGCGCAGGGGAAGCTGCTCGAGAGATATGCCGCGCCGGGAGCGGGGCCGCACGACTTGAATGACCTGGTTTTGCGCGGCGAGAGTGAAGTCTACGCCACGGACACCGAGGGGAATCGCGTGTTCCGGTTCGACAGGAAATCCCACAGCTTTACTGCTCTAAAGTTTCCGCGACCGATTTTCGAGCCCAATGGAATTACGGTTTCCGATGACGGCGAGGTGTTGTATGTCGCTGACGACCTAGGCGTCCTGCGCGTGAATTTGAAAACTGGCGAGGCCGAAGATGTAAAACCGGCTCCGCACGATACGCTTGCGGGGATCGACGGCCTGTATTGGTATAAAGGCGGCCTTGTGGGCGTCGAGTACGGCACCGGCGCGTATCGCGTGATGCGGTGGAAATTGTCGCGCGATGGCCGCGCGGTCACCTCGAGCGAAGTGCTTGAACGCGGTACGGAGCTGGTGAACGATCCGACGACGGGAGCGATCTTCGAGGGAAAGTTTTATTTCATGGCCAACACAGGGATTTACAATCTGGAAAATGACAAGATTGTGGATGAGAGCAAGCTCGAGCCGGTGAAGATTGCGGTGGTGACATTAAAGTAGGCGACCGTAGGAAAAGCGGCGACAAGCCGCCGCACTCCAAAAACAATCAAAGGAAGGAGCCGGGGAGGGCGGCTAGCGTGGAGCCGAGGCCGGAGCCGAGCGAGGAGAAGAAACCGCCGGTGTTGCGCGAGGCGTTGTTGCGGACGTTAAGCAGCTCTGCGGGAATGCCCAGTGTGCGGCCGAGGAGATTCGAGTCCACTCCGAAGAGGCCGGAGAGGCCTTGCAGCGCGGCCATTTGGCGCTGGAAGGCGGTGTTGGTGAAGGCGAGCTGGTTTTTCTGCGCCTGGCTGGCTTCCGCAATTCCCTTCTGGCGCGCGAGTTCGTCGGTGAGTTCGCCGAAGCCGGCGGAGTTGCGCGTGCGCGCGAGGCGGTTTTGTGCGGATTGCTGGAGCGCGTCGAAGGCGCTGGCGAGCGCGCCCTGAGATTGGCCGGTGACGGCAGCCTTGTCGGCCGGGCTGAGCCCGGGATTGTTCAGAATGCTCTGGAATTGCGGGAGCAGGAGATTTCCGATTTGCTGCTGCTGGCCGAGGAACTGCTGGTTGAGCGAGTTCAAGCTGGCGAGTTGCTGATCGGTGAGTTGACGAGTGAAGTCCTGAGCGCGAGACATGTGCACCTCGAATTGGAAAATGGAAAAGTGAAATGGAAAATCGAAACGCGAAGTGTGAAATTGGAAAAGAGAGTTGAGCGACGCCCATGCCGCCTTGAAGGGCGGCGCTACATTTACACCCCCCCTAGTCGTGTGCAGTAGGGCGTCCAGGCGTCGTCGCGGCACCAGCCCAGGCGCTCGAGGCGGCGGCCGAATTTTTTGGCGATGGGCGGCGGCAGCCAGGCGTGGACGTCTTCCAGGCCACGCTGCCAGGCGTCGCGGCGGGCGGCTTCGTGAAGCGCGAGGAGCCATTGCCATCGCTCGCGCGGCGTGCCGACGCGAGGGTCGAGGAGCAGATAGGCTTCGGCGGTGAGGCGCAGCAAAGCGGCGCCGAGGATGCGGTCTGAAGACTTCGAGACGGTTTCAGTGGGAGGCGCGTCGCGCACCGTTGGAACCCCCGAAGAGTTGGCAGGCTGCGCCTCTACACGTGCGGACGCCGAATGCGCGGTCGTGCTCCCACGGGAAGATGCCGGGCTAAAGCCCGGCGCTACATTTACGTTCTTCGCGTCGGAAAGAACGAGTTTGGTGACGAAGAGCGGGTTGCGCAGATCGGGGAGCGCATAATCGAAACCTTGCGCGGCGTGGATGGCGCGCAGGGCGCCCAAGTCGGTCTCCTTGTATTCGCGGACGAGCACGTGGTGCGCTCAAATCGTCACGGACACGGAGATTGTGGCGTTGTCGCTCTGCGTTAGAGTGACGTGCGGCGTGCGGCCTTGCAGCGTGGTTAGGACGGCGGCCACGGTTTGCGAATCGTTCGGATCTTGCAGATCGAACGTGAAAGTGGCGGAAAGCGTTACGGTGTCCGCGGGATTGTAGTCCCAGGAGACGCTTTGCGTGGTGATGGGCATAGATGGTCCTTCCTCGTTCAAACAGACCGCTTATCGCGTTTGGAGATGCAAACGACAGGCCGAAGGATGTGGTAGTAGCACAGGCACTCCTGCCTGTGGATCTTGTACACAGAGCGGGCTGACGTCGCAGCACAGCCAAGAGTGGCTGTGCTACAGGATATTTTGGCGGAGGATGCGGGAGCCGGGGTTGACGCCGAAGCCATTGGCTCCACGAAGTACGCCGTTGGGAAATACGCCGCTGCCGGTAGAAGGAAGCGGTGATGGGCCGGATGAGCCTCCGCCTGGGACCGCGGTCGGCGGAGAGCCGAACGTTACCGGAGCGGACGGTTGCGAGCCGATGTATTGGGAATAGGCGCGCCAGAAGAGCGTTTGATTGCCGAGCTGCACGTAGAGATTGCGTGATGCTCCCATGAAATAAACGCGCGGTGCGCTGAACGCAGGCGTGACGTCGGATTCGGCGAAATAAAACAGGCCGGGGCGGGAGTCCGAAGGATCGGCGATCGAAATGTCGAACCAGCCGTTGACGGCTTGCACGGTGATGGAAGCGATCGGCGACGGCGCGGGAGCGGGAGTGCTCGGGTCCACACCGGCGCGCTGGCTCGTGGCGTTCACGGACGCGACAATTTTCACCAGAGTTTCATAGAGATACGGATCACGGTCCTTGAGAGGCGCGAGTTGGGCAATGGTAAGCATTCCTACCTATTATTTGGCCACTCCAATTGGACATCCTGTCTATTCGTCACACCACTGCACAGGCAGGAGTGCCTGTGCTACCTAGTTCCAGCCGCGGACTGGGGACCAGGGGTCGGGGCGGACGGAGGGTGTGAATTTTTGGAGCTTGAACCAGGCGCCGGATTGATTTGTGCTGACTTGAAATGCGACGCGCTCGCCTAGGGCGTTGATGGGCAGCTCGAGGTCCTTGAGCGCGGGTGAGCTTAGCGGGAGCGGTTGCTGGGCTTGCGGGGCGCTCGCGGAATCGTTGAAGCTGGTTAGCAACAAGTTCCCTGCCCCTTCGACGAATAAAGTGAGATAGCTGAAGAGCTTTCGGTGCGCGCCGAGGCCGAGATTCTGCTCGACGGCGCGTTCGGGGAAATAGTGCGTGGTGTAATAGCTGGGAATGGCCGTGCCGTCGTCGGAAAATTGCGTGTCAACGAGTTGATAGACTTTGCCGGTGGCACCGCCTCCGCCGACTCCGGGTGTGCCTCCACCTAATGCGACGATCGCGGTGCCGTTAGTGCGCTCGATGAGGGCGCAGGAATTGGCGGCGATGGTCCAAGGGGACCATTTGCGCGTTTTGTCGGTGGCGGTTTTGCGGCCGCTGTAAGTGATGTTGATGGGCGGGCGCGCGGCGATGTCTTCGGCGCTATCGAGGTCGCGATAGTCGAGCATGAGGATTTTGTTGGGCGAGGTGGCTGTGCCGAATGGAACGCCGACGAAAATGCGGCGCTCTTTGGTGTCCACGGTGACCCAGAGTGTGTGGCCGTACTGCCAATTGATCTGGTTCCAGGTGGGCTGAATTTCCTGAGAGATTTTGATGGGCTCGCCGCCGTTGAAAATGTAGAGACCGGTGCGGTGCGCGATGACCACCCAGTCTTCACCAATGCCGATGCCGCGCACGGAAGGCGTGCCGACTTTGCGCGAGACTTCGGCAATGGCCCAGAGCGAAGGCTCGTTGGTGCCATCGTCTTGCGTCACGTGGAGCGAATGCTCCTTCACAAAATAGAGGCGCTCGCGCAACTTGAAGGCGGCGCGAATGGCCTGGCCGTTGTTTTCGGCGACGCTGAGCAGGCCGTCGATGCCGTCGTAGCTCTCGGGATCCTCGGCGCGGCTGGCACGGACGAGCGAAGCGTTCACCGGCTGCGCGGTAGGAAAGATTTCGATGCAGTCCACGTAGAACTGGCCGAATTGATTGGGCGTGCCGTCGGCGTAGACGCGCAGGACGAGGTCGCTGGGAATTGCGCTTAGCGGCGTGGTGAGATCCGCCGTGTATTCGACGTAACTTGTGGTGAGCTGCGCGGCGGTGAGCTGCAGGCCGATGGTGTTGATCCCGCCGCTGGCGCTGAAGAGATGAATGTGCAGCGTACCTTGCGAGAGGGCGGAATTGCGGGCGCAGCGAGCGCGCACGGTGTAGTCGGTGTTGGCTTGAATGAGCGGAGCGCCGAGCGAATCGTGGACGGCGGGTTGCGTGATGAGGCCGCGGGTTGCAGTTGTGCCGTTGCCGCCGATGGTGTAGGCCGCGCCCCAAACGACAAAATTGTTTTCTTGGCCGCCGCCTGGAGCGAAGACGGCGTCGGGCGTCCAGCCGAGTGGATAATTCGGAAGCGAAGGGCCGGTGAAGCCGCCGTCGAAGCCAAGATTCAACCAGTTGTTTTGTTTGTTGCGCTCGCCCCACCAGAAAAGACGCTGGGCGTAATCGAGGACGCCGGCGCAATCGCTGAGTTCGATGAGTTTGAAGAGGTCGTCAACGTTGGTTCCGGCGAGAAGAATGGCGTCAGAGAAATCCACGGTGAGAGACGAGGTGGTGTTGTCGGCGATGACCATGTTGCCGCTGAAGAGGGTTCCACCGCCTCCGGTATAGAAGAAGCTGGCGCCGCCTGCTCCGGTGAAGCAGAGAATCCGGCCGACGATGTTCGATGGGCCGGTAGGAATGTTGGTGACGACCGCGCGCTTGCCACCGCTGGCGGTCCAGGTGTTGGCGGGACTGGGCTTGGTGAGATAGCCCTGGCGCGTTTGGAAAATGACGCAGACCTGGTGTACGCCAGGGCCAACGCTTCCGGCTGCAGCCGCGCTTCCACCGCCGGACGCTGCGAGCCCACCTGTTGGGGCAGTGAAAGTGAAATGCGTGGAGTCTGGAACGCTGGTGATTGCGAACGTGCCGTTGTAGCCAGCGACGCCGATGCCGAAAGTGGTGACGAGCTGGCCGACAACGAAGCCGTGAGCAACGATGGTTTGAATCGTGGCTGTGCATGATGCGGCCGTGCCACCGCCGGAGGCAGCGAGTCCGGAAGCGCCGGCGATGTAGGTGAATTGCGTTGCGCTTGGCACGGCCACAACGGGAAATGTGCCGTTGTAGCCGGTTACACCGACACCGGCGATGGTGACGGATTGTCCCGCGGCTAGGCCGTGCGCGGAAGTCGTGGTGATTGTGACGAGAAAACCGTTTTCGGTGGCGCCGTTCGGGCTGGCGGCAATGGTGACGGCTGCGGGTTGCGTGGCGCCGCTGGGGCTTGCGGCAATGGCAACGATTACATTTTCATCCACGACGGTGGGACCCGCGCCGGGGCCGCTTTGGCTGACGCGATCGAAATTCGTGTCGTCGAACTGGCGCGGGAGATCGTTGCCGGTCTTACCATCGCTGATGGCGAGGTATTCGCGGCCGAAAAGCGTGGTGGAGTTGGCGTAAGCGTTTGTGGCGAGTCCGGTTGCCACACTGGCCAGCGTGCCGGGCGTGGTTTCTTTGTAGAGGATGCCATTCGAGTCGAGCGCGAGGGTACGGAGCGTAGCGTTCAGCGTTTCGTAGGTCTTGACGTAGTTGACCGTGGGATTCCCAGCGAACGGGCCGAAGAGCGCCTGCAAACCGGGGCGTGTTGCCACGTTGCCGTTGCTGAAGATGACGTCCTGGCAATCGGGCGAGACGCCGTGCGGCAGGTCGGCGGGAGACATATCTGTCACGAGGCCGCCGAAGATTTCGATGGGCGCGTCAAAGGAACCGGCAGTTGTCATGAGAGGTCTTTGGTCCTGAGTTTTTGGTTTTTGCTAAAGACAACAGAGAGCCCGCCAGGTGCATGCAAGACATCCTGGGGTTCATTTACCATTTGATATTGCAATTCGGTGGAATTGGCGCTATTCTGACGGCAACTCGCTTGGCCAGCGTACACTGTGTATGTTGACTTTGGGCGGCGCGACATGCGCCGCCCTGCTTTTTTTGTATGAGCTCTATGCCGCGCAAATTCCTACTAGTCTTATAGCAAATCGCCCGAAAATCGAACGCAAAAGCGGGTTCCTCCGGCGCAGGCTGCGGAAGACCGCAGCCTGAGGGTCGGAATGACGATTCCGCCCTTCACTGCCCGCAAAAAAACAAGCCCTCCCAGGGCAAAACAGGAGTGTCCCCTTGTGCCTCATGGCAAGCCTAGTGCTGCGAACCCAATGGGATGCGAAGGCGCTGCCTAGACTGCGGCAAGGCGGCGACGTAAAGTCGCCCCTACAACTTCTCTGCTCCGGCTTGCTTCCCTGCCCCGTCGGTTTCGGCGGATGCGTCGAGTCTTTCCCGGCGGGCTCGCTTTGGGGTAAGGCCGTACTGGGCGGCTTTTTCCTTGTCGAGGATGGCGCCGCAAGCGCGGCACACGGCAACACCGGGTTTGATTTTTTCGGCGCATGCTGGGCACTCAGCCATGGGCTTAGGATCGTAGAGCCAGGGCTTTTCGACGCCGAGTTGGCGGGCGGCGCGGCGTTCGAGGTCGGTGATGAACATGGGATTTTTGGTGCGTTCCCACTCGAGGTCGGCGGCGGCGACGAGGCGGAGCTGAAATTCTTCGAGGCGGCGGCGCGCGTCGGCGAGTTCCGCTTCGGTCGGCTCGGGGCCGGCGGCGACGAAAATGCCGTGGAAACTTCCCTCCCCCGAATCGCCGTTCAGTTCGCGCGCGAGATCTTCGGCGATTTCCTGAGCGGTGATGTGGATCTCGTGGATGCGCTTGTCGCCAAGATCCATAACGCCTTTGCAGGCGCGGATGGGGGTGATGGCATAAGACTCGCCCGGCTCTGGCGAACGCACTTCGAGCGAGCCAAAGTACGTGCGCTGGCGCGGCGGCCACTTTTCGGATGAAATGTTAACGAGCGAGACCATTTTCGTTTCTGTGGCTATAGCAGGAGTCATAGTTTCCTTCTCTTTCGAGTTCGTAGCAGCCCAAAAAAACAGCTCCCTCACACCGCATGCCTTCGGCCTGCGGGTTCGGGATGATAGATGGGACGTTTTGACGGGACTGCACTACTGCATGCGGTATTGGACGGTGACGTTGGCGTCGGCAGGACTGGTAGTGCAGCCGGCGGCCGCCGTTTGCACGGCGACGGTGAGCGAGGCGCCCGCGGCGTAATTCTGAGTGATGGCGCCGCTGTCGTTGGATGCGGCGGAAATCGTGAGGTTGACAGGCGTAGTGCCATCGGTAAGGCGAACGACGGCGTTCGTGGTGCAACCCGACGGCGCGGTTTTGGCCTGCACTTGCACGCGCGTGATGGTGACCGATTTGTCGGTGGTCCAAGTGGAGCCGGTCCAGGTGGAAGTCAACGCGCCGGGGAGAAAAACGTTTTGCTCGGCACGAGGATTGTTATTGAACGACTCTGACGCCACTCCGCCAAGCGCGATCCCTTGGGTGAAGTGCTGCGTCTTCGTCCAGTCCTGCTCTGTGTCGAGGTGCGACAACGGATGAAGATTGCCGCCGCTCCAGTTCTTTGAGGTTGCGACCGTACCGAATAGGAAGAGACCGGGAGAACCAGATGTGTAGCTCGTGTCGTTTACTGTGAGAGTTGAGGCGCCATTCTTGTAGCAAGTGAGGTTGCCAGAGTTGTCGACTTCCAGGCGGAGAATATCGCCAGCAGCTCCCGTGGTGGCAGAGCTAGTGAGCGTGGTGTTGCCGGTACCAGCGATCTTCTGGATGAAAATGTTGGTCGTGTCTTCAACGCAGTTGTAGCCGTGAGTGGCGCCGCCGCTGCCTGATAACAAGACGGCGGTGCCGGGGAAATCGGTGGTGCCGTTGAGCGCGGTGAGGGTAACCTGCGAGAACTGAGCGGGGCTGAACGCGTTGACGGCCCAGTAGGCGACGTCGTTGGTGCTCGCCGTGCCTACGAAATTGTTCGAGGAAATGTTGATGCCGTTGTTGGTCACGGTCCAATTGGAGCCGATAGCGCCGTTCGCGCGCGTGGCGTTGTCGTAAGCGCTGTTCTGGTAGCCGGAAACCGGGATAACGCCGCTGTTGTCAGGAAAAGAGATGTTGCGCGAGGCGGTGAATCCGCTGGCAGGTGGATTAATCGCGCTGCCTGCGAACGTTAATCCCGGCGTAGCGATTCCCTGTGTCCCGGACATGAGCATGGTGGGCCCGCCCCTGGATACGCCGGACGCGACCGCTGCATTGAAACTCGCCGACGTCCATACCAAAGACGTTGCGGTTGGGGACTGCGGATTGGCGAAATTGATGGAGGCTGCGGTGCCGGCTACTCCGGGGCCGCAGGGCGTGACGCAGTAATACAGATCGTAGCCTTTGGGATTTCCTGGAGCCGTGCTCCAGTTGATGGTGATTGTCTGATTCCCCGAAGTCGGCGTGCAAGGAGCAGACTGAGGCGAAGGCTGCCCCTCTTGCCCATTCTGCCAAACCGGAACCACGAAAAACGTGTAGCCGGAACCAACGGTAAGCGATCCTCCGGAACTCACTGTGCAAGTCGGCGCGGCCATCGGCGCATTGTTGATGAACGAAGCGTAGCTGGGCCCGATGATGTCGAAGGAGTTCTTGTAATCTTGCGAGACGACGTTGCCGGAACCCAAATTTGTTGTGACCTGCCCTCTTGTGTTGGAGAACGTGCTGATGGACGACAATGCTCCAGCTGCAGTGATTGAGCTATAGTTTCCTGACACCGGGAGGACGTTGCTACTTGGAGTGCAAGTACCGTTCACGAACTGGACGCTAACCAAGCCGCTGCCATTCGTCAGACCCGCAACACACGGATGAGCGAACGTGTCCAGCACAACGGTCCCCATGATCGCAGAGCCAAAAGAACTGTACGTTGTAAGAAGAGGGCTGCCTCCGCCGTTAATGTAAACCACGCCCCCAACGCCAAGCTGGATTCCGGCATTCCCGGAATAGAGCATTCCCCGATGAACAGAGTACGCGTGAGGGATGATGACGTTGCCAGAACCTCGGAAGTACGCTGTCGGGGCGTGCGAAACTCCGTCGCTCCCTCCACCGGGCGTCAGACCGACATAGTCCAACGTGACATTGCTATTTGCCTGGCCGGGAGATGGGCGAAACTGAAAACAAGAACTCATGTAGTCATTCACGCCCGAGCCGGGGCTGCAATCGACCCAATCGAAAGTCTGGTTGAATCCACCGTCAGCAAGAGTAGTCAGCGTTCCGTTCACTGGAACGCTCGCCAAGTGTACGTGTCCAAAATGGAGGGCGAACTGGGAACCGCTAAAGAAAAAGCCTGGATGGGCTGAGTTAATTGTTGTGGTCGGCAAGCTACTCCAAGCCGACACAGATGGGCTACCCCCTGCCTGTGGAAGCGCATCTCCCAGCCACTTGGCTCCTCCATTGCCGACCGCGGTCACCTCCACGGTGTCATTCAAGTACAAAGCTCCGGACTGCCCAATCGCGTAGGCGCTTCCATTGAGCTGAAGCCACGAATTGACGACAAACTGGTTGCCGCTCGCATCCGTTGGAATATAGAGCGTCCCATACCCTGCTGTGATGGAGGCAGCCGCCGCAGCGATGCCCGGAGCGGCATCCAGGCGAATTGTCGCGCCAGTGACTGTCGTTCCCGCCGCGCTTGCCAGCGTTAGTGTTGTGGTTCCCGCTCCGCTTGCGATGGTGGTCGATAGATGATCGCTGGTCGCAGAGGAGGGCGCGGTCGCTGGGACAAAAGCCGGGAACGCCTGATTGTCCTCCATCGGGGAGCCGTAGTCTTCCCAAGAGAGGTCTTGCGTACCCGAGGCGGAGTTCGGATTGCTCACGCCAATGAGCGCGAATGTGCCGGGGTTGGCGCGGTCGCTGTAGATGTAATACTGGACGGCGCCTGTCACGGCGGACCAGGACACCAGATTGCAGTTGTAATAGGTGGCCGTTCCCCCGGTTGCAGAGGCTGTTGCGCCCAGAGTCGTATTGGGTGGGCCAACAAATGTAAAGTGCGTCGTGTCTGCAGCGTTCGCGACGCTGAACCATCCGCGAAACGTTACGTCAGAGAGTCCGTTCCCGCCGCCTATGAATACTTCTCCGCACGTGGCGGTGTTGCAGCCGACCAGGAAACCGTGCGCCGACGCCGTCGTAACCGTCACCGTCTGCGCGGCACGGGACATCGAGCTGATGTTCACGGTGATTGCGCCGAGGGATGTGGCGCCGGTGGTTGTAGAGCCGGTGCTTGAAGCTGCTGTGAGGCCGCCGTTGCGATCTCTGGCTACGACTTTGTAATTGTAGGTGGTGGAACCGGTCGGTCCCGGTGTGTTGATTAGCGTTCCGGTGCCAGCAAGCGCGAGACTTGGAGTGACCGCTGGCGCAGAAGGCGTGGACATGCTGTGGGGAGCGCCACATCCGTAGAGAATTACACCGTCTCCAAGACCTGTGCCGTTCCCGTTCGCCCCATTTCCCGGATTAAGAAACGTGCTGGCAGAAGAAATCGTGACCTGATTGGACGTGGCGGTACAGTTCGCTGTCAGCCCCACCGCTGCGGGTGTGGTGTTTGCATTCACCGCGCGAGCGCCAAAGGCGGTGATGTCCACGTAGGGATTCGGTCCCTTAAAACGCTGATTGGCGTTGAAGTTTTGCTGCGCGGACCAGTTGTTCGAGACGTTGGTTTGCGCGCCTGGACCGAGCGGGCCTGTTTCTGTTCCCGTTTCGTCTTTGTAGTAGAGAAGTTTGTCGGCGGTCTTGGCGTATAGATTCACGGTGCCGCTGCCGGCGGCTCCGGGAGGAGTGCTTTGGTTGGCGAGGTTCAGCGTGCCGCTGGCGAGATTTCCGATGACGGAAGTGTTGCCGTTCACCGTGAGGTTGCCGCTGAGGTTCAAGGAAAAGGCGGAGATGCCGCTGAAGGTTGGAGAAGAGGGATCGTTGGGCAGGATGACGTTCGGAATTTGTTTGGTGGTGACTTGTGGGCCGGAGATTTCGATTTCGTATTTGCCGGGCGCGGCATAGAAGAAATAGTTCCCGAGCCCGTCGGTGGTGGTGGGATTGGCGAGCGCCTGAGTTAGCGCGGCGTCCGAGTAAATCAGCGCGAGCGGAGAGCAAGGCTGGCCGCTGGCCGGCATGGCGCATACGCGGACCGTTGCTCCGGCGAGCGGGATGCCGCGCGAATTGAAAACGATGTCGTCTTTGCGCGAGCCCTGCGCGTGCGCCGGCGCAACGACCCCCGGCCACACGTGAAGTAACAGCGCCAGCCATGCCCAGAGGAACCCCATCGCGATTTTTGATCGTATCATGCGTAACCTTCGCAGTAGCACAGGCACTCTTGCCTGTGCGGTTTTGTGGTGCCGCGTCGTGACGCGGATGCACAGCCAAGAGTGGCTGTGCTACCTTAATTACCCAATGACGTACTACGAGCGTAATCTTCCGCATTGGCTTCCGGAAGGAAGAACAATCTTTGTTACTTGGAGACTTCTTGGATCTTTACCGCAGCACGTCGTTGAACTATTAAGAGGTAGCGACGATAGATCCGGACGGCAGTTTGCCAGGGCAGAGCGCTTCCTCGACAAGGCTGATTCGGGTCCTCTTTGGCTTCGGGTTCCGGAGATAGCGGACCGCGTAGAGGCCTGCATTCTTAGAGGAGCCCGCGAACTTGGACAATATGGTGTAGTTGCTTACGTTGTGATGCCCAATCACGTTCACTTACTCATCGAACCCCGTGCGTCATTGAAACGCATTACAGGAGGTATCAAAGGTGTGAGCGCATACGAAGCAAATCGAATCTTGGGGAGACGAGGCAAGCCCTTCTGGCAGGGCGAATCCTTTGATCATTGGGTGAGGACGCCCGGAGAATACGAAAAGATTCGCTCCTACATCGAGAACAATCCGGTGAAGGCCGGACTATCTTGCACTCCCGAGGCGTGGCCCTGGTCGAGCGCCGCGAAAAAGTAGCACAGCTACTCTTGCCTGTGCGGTATTGTCCCTGCTAAATCGCGACACCGAGCACAGCCAAGAGTGGCTGTGCTACTGCAGCTTGCGGGCGGTGATGGTGATTTGGACGACGTCGGAGGTGACGCTGGCGGGATAGGCACCCGCGGTCAGCTCAGTGCCGCCGCCGTTGAAGGATTTGAGCTTCCAGTTGTTGAGCGCGGAACCTGCGATCGGCACATAGTAGCCGCCGTTGCCGTTCTGGCTGTCGGCGAAAACTTGGATGATTTGATCGCTCGGCAGTTTGTCGGCGACTTGGGTGAAGTCGAGCGTGTCGCCGCCAGTCGGATAGTTCCCCGAGAACGCGAGCGTGCCGATGGCGTAGAACAAGTTGCTGCCGGAGCCGTCGACGTTGTTGGGAGTAAGGGTAATTGTGATGGGCATGTCTGCTCCTGATAATGTGCTTCATTGCAAAAAAGACCGAAGATGCCGGGCTTCCCGGCAGAAATCGCCGGGACCCGCACAAAACGCGGGAAAGCCCGGCGCTACATAACCACCTCAGAACGGGGTGTAGCCAGAGCGAGCGGAAAAGGGGCGGCGGCGGCGCGCGGATTGCTGTTCGCGGCGAACCGCAGCGCTGACGAGATCTTCGATCGCGTCGGAGGCGGCGTCATCCCACTTTTCGGCAAGCGGGCTGCCGCGCGACCAAGCGGCCATGGCAGCGCACGCGTACGCAATCGCTTCTTGCGCGTTGCGAATGAGCACCGGCGAAGTCGCGTCGGTGAAATCGGGATACGCTTTCAGGTAGCGCAGGCGTATCAGCGTATCCTGCGTGGCGCCGAGGAAGTAGACGCCATCGGCGCGCCACTCCCAGACGCTGAGCGTCACGTCCTGCACCCGCGAAGGCAGGCCGCCGTGGCGCGTGAGGTCCACCATTTCGAGAAAATCGTCGGTTGAGCCGTTGGGACGCTCCCAGATTTTCAGGGGCACGAGAAGATCCGTGGGGAGCTGGTTCGGCGGAGCTGTCGCGTCCGTGATGGAGACTTGCAGCGCCGTGTCGGCTTGCGCGACGGCAGGAACGACCAAGAGCACGTCGTCCTGGATGAAGCCTCCGCCGCCGGCGTTGCCGAGCGCGCGCTGAACTTTGCGGTAGGCGGAGTCGCGTAGGGCAGAAGGATCGTGTCGGTGAACAAGTTGCCTTGCGAGTCGTTCAGCAGCGAACGCACGAGCGAGGTGATTTGTCCGGCAGTGTTGTAGGCACTGGATCCAACAACTGGCATGGCTGTCCTCTACTAGTTATGGTCGTATATTTATTGACAATAACGGGCGACAAGTTATAAGAAAGAGCGGCGCAGGTGTAGTCTCGGAGGATGCTACCAGTGGGGGTACTGGACGCGCCTGCGAAGCGCGAGGGCTGGCGACAGCCTCATGGGTTCGAGTCCCACATTCTCCGTCCCGCTTTCGCGCGAGTCGAAAACCCGCTCGCAACGTTTGCCACCTTGCGACGGTTTTTGTAGTTTTTGTAGATATTTGTATACAGAGTGCGTATACTGAAGTTGCTTCGCAGGCGCGTCTAGTACGCGTAAGTTTTTTCAGGGCAGCCGTTCTGGCTGCCCTTTCTTTTTTGGAGCTTCGCGGCGCGAAGGCGGACGAAGCGCGAGAAGCAGAATAATCACGAGAAGAATTTCTGCTGGGTCGCCAGCCTTCAGGATTGAGCCGAGCTTGGCGTGAATCGCCACGCGCTCGTCTGGAAGAAGCAGCATTTTGTCTTTCTTCAAGTTCTCTTTCTTCACGGGGAGTTCCTTTCATTCTCTTGTTGAGGCGTTCCTTCGGGACTGCCGCCCGCTTCAGAAAGCGGCCGCTACAACAACGAAAGCCGGGCTGAAGCCCGGCCTCTACAGTTCATCCTTCGGGTAACGGTGATTTCTGGAGGTACGCGGCGACGCCGATGACGGCGTTGATCAGCGCTGCGGCTGCAGCGATGCGCAGCGTTGCGCCGATTCCCGCTTGCAAATTGAAATGCTGCGGATCGATGCCAACCGCGGCAAATCCGGTGAGCACTCCACCGGCGCCACCGCTAATGGCTGCGGCTATCAGACCTTTTAGCCAGATTTCGATTCGTGTCATGGGCTTGTATCCTTGAGCGTAGAGCTTCGAGCAGTAAAATCTCGTGTTCCTTCAGGCAGTGGCCCACTTCCCTTCTCTTTAGGCGAGGCTTGAGATAGAGTGCGGCCAACGCCTTTCACAACTCCGGAGGAAAATGGCTATGAAGCGATTGTTCGGGAAAATCTCGCCCCTTACTTATCTGATCTTGTTTGGTGCGCTCTTCGTTGCCGCTGCGCTGGTTTTGCATGCGCAGGAAAAGGCTGCGGATACCCAAGCGGGCGCGGAGCAGGAAGTTCGCCGACTCAATACGGAAGAGGTTCAGGCGTTTGTGAAAAATGATCCGGATGAGATGGCCCGCGTCTGGTCCGACGACATGGTGGTGACCAATCCGTTGAACAAATTCGTAACCAAGCAACAAGTGCTGGGCATGGTCAAATCCGGCTTCTTGGTGATCACCGTGTACGACCGGCGAATTGAATACGTCCGCGTTTATGGCGACACCGTGATCGTTGCAGGCAGCGAGACCGTAACCTGGGGCGGAAAAATGCCGAACGCCGGAAAATCTGAGAATCTTCGATTCACCGCAATCTGGATGAAACAGCAAGGCCGCTGGCAGGAAGTCGCCAGACACGCGAACATCGTTCCGCAGATGTGATTGCCGACTGTCACGCTACGCCATTGTCACAAAAGGCTGCTTGTGGAAGGCGGGGACGGCGTCGTCGAGAACGTCGAAGGCCCAGGTTTCGTACTGCTGCTCTTTGTGCTGCGCGCGGTCGTACAAATGGGCGCGCGATTTGGCACGAGGCAGGCCGCGTGAGAACTCGATGGCGCGCGCGATGTGTTCGGCGACCGTTGGCGTGAGCTGAAGGAATTCGCCGCGCGGACCTTCGAGCGTGAAGCAATGTTCGTAGTCGCCGCGCGAAGGATACGGCCCGAGGGCGGGGATGCTGATGCCGTTTTCGCGCTCGATGGTTTGCGAATACCACTGGCGCGGTGAGCCGTAGGCTTCCGGGGGAAGCCAGCGCTCGATGTGCCAGCGATTCACCGCGGGATATTTCGGTTCTTCTCTGAGTTCAATGCGTTCTCGTAACAGGATTCCGTGCTCGTCGCGATCCTCGAACTTGCCGCCAATCCACGCGATACGGTTCCAGCCCCAGACTGCGCGGTAGTTTGGTTCGCCGAAGCGGTTGAGGCCGCCGGCGCGCACGAGTCTTTGCGCGACCTTATCCGGCGTATCGTGCGTTTCGCGGAGGACTTGAATCATTTTGTGCGCTGGGTGAAATCCAAGCCCTTGACCACGAATCTGTGGTCGCCGCAATCGAGAAGAAGCTCGCTAATGGTTGTCTTTTGTTGCTCGACGATTGCCGGATGTTCGCGAGTCGATGTTGTGCAGTGAAGGACGGTGCTGGGCTGGAGCGTTCGTGGCCCGGAGTCCAGTTGCACGCCGATATCCGGCGCGATCATTGGCCGGAGATAAGCAACGTCTTGCTTGACATCCACACGAAGAAACACGAAGACGAGCGGATCATTCTTGCTGCGCGCAGTTATCGCGCCGAAGAA
Organism: Candidatus Acidiferrum sp.; assembly: GCA_035280045.1. GTDB lineage: Bacteria > Acidobacteriota > Terriglobia > Acidiferrales > UBA7541 > Acidiferrum. Next base: position 18,077 of record DATEGP010000098.1, on the reverse strand, counting down.
CAAGAGCAAGGCTCCGGCGATGAGAATTCTGCGCATTCAGATGCCGAATAGGTGGATGAGCAGGGGCACGATGTTCCGGCTGCTGCCCCGAATCTTCGATATCGTGCCCCTACGGGTGAGGTGAAGACTGCGATCAATCAATCAGTACCCGGATGGGCGGGCGAGCGTGTCGATGAAAGCGCCAGTTCTTGGACTGTCGTCGAAGAGTTGGAACGCGGTGTCGAAGTAGAAGATGTAGCTGGCTGCGAGGCCGCCGCTGGCGCCGTAAATGGGGAATACTGTGTTGCCGTTGACTTCGTAGAAGTCAATGTCCTTCAACACGGCGCGGCCCCAGTGGGAGAGGTGGTGTCGTAGACCTGAACGGTTTGGCCGACGTAAACCAGCGCGGCGCCGCTGGGCACGGCCATGGTGAACGTGGTTCCGGCGACCGAGTTGATGGTGCCGAGGACGCCGTTGCCGGCGGTTTGCATCAGCTTGTCGAGGAAAGCGCGGAACTGTTTCATGCCGTTCGCAACTTCGCGCTTGGTGGCGTTTTCGATGGCGCGCTCGCGGCCTGTGGTCGCGTATTCGACCAGCTTCGTTATTTCAATCGCGAAGCGGAAGAAAATCGGCGAAACTTGCGCGACATCGTAGATGGTGCCGGAACCGCGGCCGAGATCGCCGCCGTCGGCGTTGTACGAGCCGGCTTTGCCGCCGGGATTGACCTGCAAGGGCAGGCGCATGTTGCGGCTGGAAACCTTCTCCACGTCGCCGCGCTGCTGGATCATGGTGAGTAAAATGTCGTCACGCTCATAGAGCAGGGGCACTTTGTCGCGCACCTTCTCGAGCTGCAACGCGACGACGTTCGCGTTCGCTTGTGCTGGCATCTAGTTTCTCCTTTGGAAATTGGAAAATAGAAAATAGAAATTGGAACGAGAGAGCCCAAAACAAGACTGGTCAAGGACGGATGCGCTTACTTCCGCCATTTTCCAGTTTCACTTTTCCAATTTCTGGTGCTGCAGGGCGTCTCTTGAGAAGGCGCCGGAAAATCTGGGTGGTTGCTGCGTTCCTAAATCAAGAATTGAAGGTGTAATATGAAGCAAGGATGCGCCCATTTGCGATAGTCCTTCGACTTCTCGTTGTCGTCCTCTTGGCAGTGCTATTGATTCCTATCCTCTTGATAATCGCGCTACGGGGTCCTGAGCTCTTCTTTAAAAAGGAAGAAAAAGAAAACATTCGACGCCGCTTTCAACAAGCAAGGCAGTGGGTAGTTGGCGACCGTTGATGCAAGCCCGTAGTGTCCTAAGATCTCTCTACAGGTCGAGGATTTGTTCGTCGCTGAGCTTGCGGTAGTCGAGGGGGCGTGCATCGGAACGCGAAGCGTTCCGATGCGGATCGGCGCCGGGCCGCGTTTGCGCGGCCCGGGAAGAAAAAGCCGCAGGGCTCGTCCCTGCCTGCCGGGCAGGCAGGGACTCCCCTTGCTGTACATTGCCACGGGCTTGCACGGAAACTGCGTTTCCGTGCGTCAGTGCAGGTTCGATGTCGGGCCGGGAGACACTATCGGAGCGCGACGCGTTGCCGCGATGCGCGGCAAGCGTCGCTTGCGTCCAGTCGTTGATGACGCGGCGCGCCGCGCTCGGCACGAGTTGCCGAGCGCGATCGTCAATCAGGCGAACGACCTGCGCGCGCGTTTCGTTGTCGAAACGCCGCGCGGAAAGAATCTGCGCGATTTGCTCGCCGAGCTGGCGGTCGCCCTTCAGCGCTGCTTCGACGTCCTGTCGGACGGCGGCGCTTAAGCGATCTGGAAGGGGCACGCCCTGTCGTGCCCCTTCCTTCCCTCCGCTGTTGCTCCTCTGCAAATTCGGCAAAGCCTGTTCGATGGTGCGCGTGATAGCGCCGCCGACACTGCGTTCCAAATCTTCGTTGGCTGCTTTTTCAAAGGCGGCGTAGGCGGAAACCTGTGACTCGCGATTGCTGACCGGTGACTCGTTGGAATTTTGTGTAGCGCCGGGCTTTAGCCCGGCATCTTGGATGGAAGCCAGCTCCGTGGCCGGAGAAGATGCCGCCCTGAAGGGCGGCGCTACATTTACTTCGTTCCGATTTGCGGCAAAAACCTGTGCTAAGCGCGGAAGGTCGGAAGCGCTGGCGGAGCCTGGGCTTCCCTTTTCGGCCGCTTCGAGGGCGCGGAGGCCGGCGAAAACCATTTCGCGGAAGGCGATAGGATCTTCGCGCAGCATGCGCTGCGCGAGATCCTCGCGACTTGCGCTCGCCTGTTCCTGGGAGCCGCCGGGTGCGCCAAAATAAGCGCGATCAATTTCTTCGAGCAAGCGCGCACGGTTCACGGCTGCGCGCGCTTCGTTTACGCCGCCGGGATACAACTCTTTCAGCGCACGCGCATCTTCGGGCGTCGCAAAAGCCGCGCGATACGCCGCCGCTTCCGACCTCGCCTGTTGCACGCCATTCCAGAACTCCTTCGCTTCTTCCCCGCTCCAGGGATCGTTCATCTGCGCCGCGAGCCACGGCGGAGGCTCCGGTAGCACAGCCACTCCTGGCTGTGCGGTTGCGTCGCGAGGAATCTCGTGTCCGGATGAGCCTCGGTTTAAGTTCGGTTGGGATCCTTCGCTCGCTTGAGGCTCGCTCGGGATGACCCAGGGGACCGTGCCGTTTTTCGAAGGTCTCGGTGGAGAAGATGCTGGGCTGGGGCCCGGCGCTACATTCACTTCCCCTTCCGGCTCGATCTCAAGAATCTGCTCGTCCGTTAGGATAAACAGTTCTTGCGGCGTGCTTGCGCCATTTCCGTTAGAAGATGGCTGTATTGCGGTTTGTGAAGCGGTCGGCATTATTGTTTCCCTTGCGGTTGTGGTTGCGCTTGCATCTGTACCAACGCCGCCTGGCCCATCGCGCGGAGGTGGGCTTCGGCGTGGGCGCGGACGTTTGTGAATCCGGCGGGATTGGTCATGCGCGCGGCCTGGCCGGCTTCGGAGTTGGCCCAGCGTTTGCATTCCTCGAATTCGACGGCGTGGTCGTCGAGGAGTTGGTCAACGGGAACGGAGGGGAGAACGAGGGACGCATTTGTGACGCCGCCCTTTAGGGAGGCATCTTCGGTTGTCCCAGATGTTCCTTTGCCACTCGACTCATCGGGGCTGACGGATGCCGGGCTGAAGCCCGGCGCTACACTTACTTCTCCGGAGGGGGACGCACTGAAGGGCGCCCCTACAGGCGATGACGCAGGAATCTCGACAACGATCGGGGCGGAGGCGAGGAGTTGCTGGATTTCGCGCAACTGTTTGTTGCGGGAATCTTCGCCGGGGATGACCATTTCGGTGAGGCCGAGAACATTTTTGATGTAGCCGAGATTGGCAGGCTCGGTGAGCGCACGCTGAATTACGGGATCGTTGATCCCGAATAGTTGCTGCAGAATGCCGCGCTGCTGCGATTTCAAGCGCGGAAACGTTTCGTCGGCTTCGGGATGCACGCAAACGTTGCCCTTCAGGTCGGCGGTGCGAATGGAGCGCGCATCGAGCACGCCATCAGGACCGAGCAGCGGAATCTCGACGTCTTCGGGACGATTTTTGCGGAAGCAATCGACGGCGAGCAGCAGCACGTCGGCATAAAACTGTTTGGTGCGGCGCCAGACGAGACCGAGGCGGCCCATGGCTTGATCGCGCGCGAGCGCGTAGCCGCTGGCCGTCTTCACGTCTTCCATGTTGCCGCCGAAGATCGCGGGAAAGAGCCCGGTCAGGAATTGTGCGACGGGACCGATAAGGTCCTGCTGGTGGCGAATCATGTCCGGAGGAACTTGCGCGGGCGCCGGCTGGAAAAATCCTGCGGCGAGCGGCTGGCCCGGGCGCGCGCGCGCGGGAAAATGCGCGGCCGGTTCGGCCACTTGGTTCGCCAGCGCGTCAAAATCCAAAACTTGCGGGTCGGCGTAAATCGGCGGAATGCCGTATTCGTACGTCTCCGCTTGCATGTTGGAGAGAACGTTGTAGCGTTCCTGCACTTGCACGAGTGAATCGCCGACGCTGGGGCGGTTCTGGCCGTCGCCAGGTAGTGCGTGCAAGACGCGCCAGTGATCGTCCATGGATTCGCAGCGCGATTCGCAATAAACGTCGCCGGCAAAGGCGACGTAGCAGCCGTCAGGGAACATGGCGAGCAGTTGGTTACGCACGGCTTCGTCTTCGACGGCGTAGAACGCCCACGGCCGCAGCCAGGTGCGATCGAAGGTAATGAGGTTCATCAGCGCGTCGCCCGGATGAATCGAAGGCAAGCCTTGTTCGACGCTGAGGCGAGAAACGCGCGCGTAAACATCTTCGGCGCCTTGCGAGGGGGCGGACTCGATTTTGTTGGCGACGTGCGGATACGCGGCTTTCAATTTAGCGCGATGCACTTCCGCCTGCCATTGCAGGTAGGGATACTCGTGCATCTCGTTGGCCCAGACGGGCGTGTTCAGCTCGAGGCCGCCGGCGATGGAGATGACTTCCTGGCCGTTGGGAACGCGGCGGGTGCCAACAGCGCGCGGCACGGTAACGCGTTCGGCTTTGCGGAGGCTGGCATCGGTGAGTTCCGCGCCGCAGTAAGGACAAGAAACGTGACTCGCGACTGGTGGCTCGTGCCCGGTTGAAGAATCACCATTTGAAGGTTCCGCGCCATCGAAACTCGCAACGCCAAATTCGTCATTCGCCCCGTCGTCAGCTAGATCCGCCTGCGAATTTCGCGTTTCTATTTTCGAGTTTCCGTTTTCGAGTTTCGATTGTCCGATTTCCTTGCCACATTGCGGGCAGACGTAAACGTCTTCGCCCAAAGGAATTTCGAGGGCTTCGAGAATGTTTTCTTCGTGGAAGCCGAAGCGCTGGCCGTCGGCGACATAGCGGACATACGCGCCGAGCTTGCCATCGGTCCAGAGGAAATAACCGACCGAGGTGAGCAACTGCTCGACGTGATTGTTCTGCTCGATGAGTTGCGCAACGTCGCTAGCGGCACGCGCGGCGGCGATATCCCCGAGAGATTGCGTGGACTGCGGATAGAAGCGGACGCTTGGTACGTCCTGACTGAGAACGGCGATAAACGACAGCCCGAAGCCCTGGTAAAAATTTGTGACGAACTGGTAGCGCGGCATCTCTTCGAGTTCGCGGTCATCGCTGAAGCGCTGCTCGAAGGGCAGGTGCCAGTTCATGTCGTTCGGATTCCACCAAGCGTATTGCCGGCCTTGCCAGAAGAGCCGCGCCTGGCGGATGCGCCGAATTTCGTGGCGCCGCGCGACCACGCCTTCCTGACGGTATTGGCGGACGAGTTCGCGCAGCGCGTGGACCAGCTCTGGTTTCACATCTTCGAGGCGCTCGTTGTTGGGGCCGAGGTCGGGCGTAGCCGCGGCGCCGGTCGAGTTTGTTTGGTTGCCGTCGTCACGCGAAACTCGGGAATCAAAATTCGAGCCTGGGTCGTCCTGGGACGAATTTCGCGTTTCGTATTTCGAGCTTCCGTCATAATTGCCATCGGCAGGCGCGATCGTGCCCGGCGCGCCAGTCCAACTATCAGCTGTGCGGTACAGGTCCATTCGTCCTCACATCATCACTTCCATCAAGACTTAGTGCGCTGCCCCTCTTGGCGTCGGCTTGGCGCCAGGCTTGAATCTGGTGCCACGAACGCTTGCGCAGGCGCGGCAAAGGCTGCGGCGTCGGCGCTTCAGGAAACTCCACCGGCGGAAAACCAGCGGTGCCAAGAAGCGAATTCATGAGCGCGCGGTTTTCCGCGCGCAGACGAGACACTTCCTCCTCGAGGAGGTGGACGTAATCTGATTTAAGAGTTTGCTTAAGCTTTTCAAGCATGGCTTTGATCAGTTGAGATCCTTCGCTTTCGCTCAGGATGACACTTCGCCGCAACGCAGTGTTACCGGCGGCGAGGGAGGTGCTTGGGGCGAAAGAACTTTTTCGCCTCGCCCTGGAGGCGCTGGGTGTGAATCGCGCGCGAAGTCGGATCCGTGGCGCTGATTTGCCGCTGGATTTGTTCGTCGAGGGGCATGCCGTGAACGAAATGCGGCGCCCCAGGATCGAGCGAAGAGAGATTCCTCAACTGCGGGCCGGCAAAACCGGCCGGCACTCCGCTCGAAATGACAAACTCATGCATTCCGGCGAGGCGCGCGCCAGAGACGAGGCCGTAGCGCGCGGCGTCGGCAGCGTCGTCGCCTTCCATTTTGCGAACATCCTCTTTGCGATCGCCTCCGTACACCAGGTTAGGCAGGCACTGGATTAGCTCGGAGCAATTGTCCGTAATCAGCCAGGAATCGGTCTGCAGCAACTGATACATCCATTGCCAGCCGCCCACGCGGTCGTCATCGGCGATGGAAGGGCGCGGCAAGCCGTGGGCGACAAAAATGTCGCCGAGCTGCTCGGAGATGGATGCTTCCGAGGTACGATGCGCGAAGGCATCGGGCGAGAGAAAGATTTCGCTGATACGTTCGCGGCCGCTGCGTTCGGCGATGGCTTGCGCCAACATGCGCGGCGATAGGCCGTTCTGCACGAACTCCCTATACGTAATGATTCGTGTCCCGTGACCCGTATCCCGTGATCCGTGGGAAGGATCGTCACTCGAAAATCGAAAATCGAAATTTGGTCCGCCCGCCGAATTTCGTGTTTCGTATTTCGAGTTTCGGCATTCTCCCGGAACGGCGCAGTGCCAGTAGACAGCGCTGTTGTGCTGGAAGCCCCAGTCAATCGAAATCCAGCGCGGCCACCATGGCTCGAGGCGAATTGCTTCCGGGCGCGCGGTGTGGCGGCCGTAGTCGAATACATCGAAATACTGGCCGGCAAAAACGTTCCAGTCGCCTTCGAGCATTGCGAGGCGCAGATGTTCCGGCAGCGTCTCGAGCTTGCGGCGGTAGTCTGCGTCATCGGCGTAAATCGGGTTGTCATCGAGCCGCGCGCGGATGAAATCGTAGTCACGGGGATCGTACAAATCGGCGCGTTCAAAGCCTGCGGGCGGAACTTTGTCCACCCAGAGCGCTTTGACCCAGGCGTGGCCGATGTTGCCGGGGTTCGTCGCGCCAGCCATACAAGGAACGATTCTCTTCCCTGCATTTTCACCAGCGGTATAGACACGCTCGGGGCAACGGTTGCGCGAGGTGAGAAACTGCCATTGCTTCAGAGTGAAATGAGTCAGTTCGTCGAGCCCGATGAAAAGAAACTCGCCGCCTTGATAGCGGTAGACGTCGTTCTCGTTGCGACAGTAGCCAAAGCGTGTCGTGGAGCCATTTGTCCACGCAATCACATGCTTGGACTCGTTGTAACTCTTGTAGAGAGAGCGAGGAACGCTACGCCGGAATTCCCGGAGAAGCGAAGTTTCTAGCTCGGGATACGTGCGCCGCAGCAGCAGTGTGTCGCACCCGGCCACTTCGAGCGCCTGACCGATAGCTTCCCAAAGCAAGGCAGTCGTTTTTCCCGGCCCTGCGGCGCCGCCGAACAGACGATACTTCGCTTTGGATTCGTGAAACTGCTCTTGCCGCGGAAAAGCCCTGTAGTGGTCACTCAGAACTGTCGGGCCGCTCCCTTTTTTTCTGACCGGAGACATTGGGTTCAGCCCGCGTCCTTTCGTTACTGCGCACGCAGCCTCTTTCCGACGTAAAACGCCGCGCCACCGCCGATCAGGGCAGCCGCCGCGGGCCAGTGATGCAGGCTGAGCACCACGCCTGCAACGAATGCGGCGACACCGGCGACTTGCGTGACTTCACCAATGAAGATGAGTTTTGCGTTTGCCATTTTTTTCCTCCGTGGCGAGTTATGGACCAGACGAGAATCTGTTGAGAAGCGAAATGAAGTTTCAATCTCTCTTGGGCCGGGGCAGATCGAAAATGAACGGCTGGGGATCGTCGGCCGACAATGCGCCATCCTCATAGAGCATGCCGGTGAGCTTTTCGATGGCGCGCTGCCTGACTTTTTCGTCCTTCGACCGAAGCAAGCGATGCCAGACCTCAATGAGGTCAGTCTTGCGATGAACCTCTTCGACAAACTCCGCCGGATTGTCAGGCAGCGGATACTCGCCCGGGGGCAGCGGTGCTTCGGGATCGTCGTCTTTCACGCCGTCTTTCGCGCCCGCGCGATTTCCGCCGGGCCCGCGCGTCGCGACGGGATCGTTGGGAAGGGGCGGCGCCGCGGCAGCGCACGCCTGGCAGTCCGTGTCTGCCTGCGTTTGCAGGTTTGTCGCAGAACAAGCTGCGGCAAGTGCAGCGGTATCTCTGCCGGCGTCGTCAGATGCAGCGTGGCTCCGGTGCCTGTCTGTGCAGGCTTGGGCCGGAGTCCCGCCCCCTTCCCCGCCTGCCAGGTGAGCAGGCGCATACGCCGGGCCGTGGCCGTTGGGACGACCGTTTGGCCCGGGATGACCGTTTTCTTTGCGTGGATTTTTTTGCTGAGTCATGGCGTGAATCGCGATTCAAATTCAAGTGTTCACTAAGCTAACTCTGACTGCCGAAAGCTCACTGAAGCAGAGGAGATAAAAGAGGTAAAGGAAGCAAGGGCCTCGGAAACTCTTCCAGCACGAGGGTTGTCGCTTGTCTGTCCCTTATCGCTTCTACTATTTCCTCGACTTCCTTTGAATCTCTTGCTTCCACTTTTTCCAAGTCTTGCTGCACTGCCGGCGCGTAATGTTTCCTCGCCCAAGTCACCACGCGATCGAAAGGAACTTCGCCGTAATCGCACACGAGCCGCAATTCCTCTTTTTCGCCGGGCGTATCTCCGCGAAGAAAGCGGCGCGCGCGGATCTGCTCGATGAACAGCGCATCCTCGTCCTCAGCCTCGACTCCCGATGACGATTCCGCATCCGCATACGCTTGATTGAGCACGCCGCGCCAGAGACGAACTTCAGACGTAACCAGCGGTTCATGCGCGTAGATCGATTTGTCGAATCTGCCGTCGCCGCTGCGACCCATGATTGACCTTCGGCCCCGTGAATTGTGGTGAAACGTTTCAGACCAACAGTTTTGCGGTCAGGCCCGCGCCACCCGTTGAAGAAACGAATTTGATGCGAAGGAATTTGGCCTGCACGCCGGTCACGGTGCGCGCTTCGCCCGCTGTTGCGGTCGTCGTATCAATGGTCTGGTATTCGGCGTCGACGTCGGCCATGGCGCCCTGAAGCACGATGTTCACGGCAGTGGGTGCGGTGCCAAAAATCGTTTGCCACCGCACGGCATTGCCCGTGTCCGCGCGACCGGCATAGCTCGGAATGGCAAACTGCGACCCTGCGGTGTTGGCGGCGGGGAACGCTTCATTGTTGAAACTGAAGCCAACATCGCCGGGCATCAGCGAGATCGGCGGAGTGGTATTTTGGTAAGCGGGCATGAGGGCTCCTCAGCGCGGCTTAAGGGCCGCAAAATTTATTTTTTTCATCTCGGAGTTCTAGTACTTATTTCGAGGGTAAAACGCTTGAAAACGGGCAAACTTCAGGGAGCACGAAGACTCGACCGGGAGTCATAAGTCTTTTGTTTTCAGTACAGAAAGGAAATCTGGTGGAGAAAACAAGGCCCCCAAAAAGCAAACGCCCCGACTAGGTCGGGGCGCAATTTTCTACAGGGGATAGCATAGCACAAAACAAAATTTTGTCAAGCGAAAACTTCATTTTTAGTAAAGATTTTTTTGTCCGCTTTGTTTTCAATCACTTAGGAAATGCGACGATGGGCGTGGGAGGGTTTCTTCCCCATGAAGAAGCGCAGAGATTGCACTTGCCCTTGCCACAGCGGAGGCGTGGCAGTTCACGTGGTTCCCTGCTGCGAGGTGATCCTGGTCTTCCCGAGGTTGCGCCAGAAACCAACAGCTCCCGGTACAAAGACTCCCTCAACAACAACGCGACCCTCTCCAAAATCCTGACCGCTGCCCAAATCCTTACGTGTCTCGCGCGCCAGCCACTTGACGCGCGTGAATCTTCGGCGCATAGTCCCGGCCATCCTCGGGTAGTTTCCTCGCAAGGAGGTTCCTATGCCAGTTTTCATGATTCAAGCTAGCTATACGCCGGAAGCTATGGCCAAGCTCATTGCTAATCCGCAGGATCGCTTCGATTCCGTTCGGAGTTCCGTCGAAAGACTAGGCGGCCGGATCCTGAACATGTACTTCGCCTTTGGCGAGCATGACGTCATCCTCATCACCGAGATGCCGGAAAATGTGTCGGCCGCGGCGTTGTCGCTGGCAGCTACCGCGGGCGGTTCGCTGCGCACCTGCCGGACCACTCCGCTGATGTCGAACGCTGAGGGCATGGAAGCGATGCGCAAAGCGGCGACGGTTGGCTACAAGCCGGTGCAGGCCGCCGCGAGCGCCGCAGCTGCTCCAACTCCGCCCCGCTAATCGCGGTTCGCGGGCGCCAAAACGAATCGGCTTACCAACTTGCGCCGTGGAACGCCTGAACGCGTTGTGTGTGGCCGAGTAGACACTTGGACGCAGAGCGCGTCCAAGGTTCCAGGGGCTAGACTCTCGAGCAAGGAGACCTCGAATGCGGCCGAATCGCCGGATTTCTGCTTTCCTCTTTTTTCCAACTCTTGCCGCTTCCCTGTTCGCGGTCGGTCTTTTCATCACGCCCGCCGCTCACGCGCAATCCGCGCAGCAAACCGAGCAGCGCCAACCCACCGCCGCGGAGATGAGCAAGAAAGAAACGGTGGCCTCCGCTTTTTTGCGGGGCATTCAATACCAGGAATACGAAGTGCGCTCCGCCGCGGAAGCCCTGCCGGAAGAAAAATACAGCTACCGTCCCGCGGAAGGAAAATTCAAAGATGAGAAGGTGGAGGGTGGCCACGCGGAAGTTCGCACCTTCGCGCAGCAGGTGAAACACGTCGCCTGCTCGAACTTCGGTTTCGCCGCGGAGCTCGATGGCCAAACGCCGCCCGCCGCCTGCGCCATGGAAGGCCCCAATTCAGCGAAAACCAAGAAAGAATTGCTGATCTACCTGCGCGACTCCTTTGCCGCGCTGCGCAAGTCCCTAGGCGCCATGGACGCCAGGAACATGTTCGATCCCATCGAAGGCCCCTACGCCGGGCCGAATACCCGGCTCGGGATCGCCACCGTGATTGTCTGGCATAACGCCGACCACTACGGCCAAATGACGCTCTACCTGCGCGAGAACAACATCGTGCCGCCAGCCAGCCGCCCGAGCCCGCCGGAGCTCCACGACTCCTACTGAAAACACTCAGATTCCGCTTGGCATTCTATGATTTGTACATTTCTGTACAAATCAGAAAAACTTCTTAACGGGATAGCCTTATGCCTTCAGAAATCTACGCCGTGTTGATCGCCGACGTCATGGCCTCGAGCGCACGCAAAAACATGCGCAACGAGTTGGAAAAGAAGCTCGCGGCCACGTTCGGAAAAGCACATGAAACAGAAGCTCATCCGTTGCTGGAAGACAAGGCGGCACGCCTCGCAGGATAAATCTCCATACAATCCTCTCTCTTGCGCCGTTTCTTCTGCCAGTTTTGTTAGAATTTGGGCGTGGAGACCTCGACGGTTTCGCCGCGGCTTGCCATCATTCAATTGCACCCGATCAAGGGGCTCGACCCCGTGCAAGTCAAGGAAGCGCGCATCGGGCCGGGCGGCGGGCTCGAACTGGATCGCGCCTGGGCTCTCTACTCGGCTGACGGCCAGTGGATCAACGGCAAGCGCACCGCCGCGATTCACTTGATTCGCGCTGCCTACGCGCCGGACCTCAGTACTGTCACGCTCTCCGTTCCCACCGACCGAAGCGGCACTCCCACAAAAACTTTCGACTTTCCCGGCGGCTGGGCGGATGCCGCGCAATGGTTCAGCAATTTCTTTGATGAGCCTGTTACCGTACGCTGTTCCCCGGAAGGGTTTCCGGATGACACCGTCGCCAACGGCCCAACGATCGTCTCAACAGCTTCCCTTGATGCGATTGCAGCAGTGTTCCCCGGCCTCACCGCCAGCGACATGCGGCTGCGCTTCCGCACCACCCTCGAGGTCGACGGCGTACCGCCGTTTTGGGAAGACCAGCTTTTCAGCGCGGGGCCAAACCAACTCGTGCTGTTTCGCATTGGCGAAGTGCAGTTCGAGGGCAGCAATCCCTGCGCGCGCTGCCCGGTGCCGCCGCGCAATCCACATACCGGGGCGATTATTCCTGGCTTCCAGAAGATCTTTTCCGACTATCGCCGGAGCCATATTCCCAGTTGGACTCCCGAAGCGCGCTTCGATCACTACTACCGTCTAGCCACCAACACGCGCGTCGCCCCCGCCGAATCTGGTAAGCTTTTGCTAGTCAACGATCCCCTCGTGCTCCTCTAAAACTTCGCTCCCTTTGTCGAGACGCAACTATTCCCACCCCTTTCATCGGGGGAGGCAAACATTACGGTCACTTGGATTGGAATTGGGCTGGGTGGATTACGGGACTACACCTTGTAGATCGGCGAGCGCAGGCGCACGCGTGAGAGCTGCGCGACCAGCGCTTTCCTGCCTCCGAACGACGGTCTCCATTCTCTCGCTCGTCGGGGCAAGGGCTTGCACCCGCGAACCACAGCAGAATAGAGCCTGCGAGAGAGGCGTTTGCCTGAACTAGCCAGCCCCCGCAGCACGATCGGAGCGTTTTCCCTGACTTCTTTCCGCAGCCGGTGCCAGGCGCGGCTGGTTTCGGGATCCAACATCGGTCCTCCATCCCGGGCTGTCGTTACTATTCTAACGCCGCATTGTGGACTCCACCGAACCAGAATCTGGGGGCTCGGTGGTGGTACCGTTTGAATTTTTTTTTAGGACTTTGCCAATGTGATGCGGTTCCCGGTTTGCGCCAAAACGGCTTCGATAACTTTTTGGCCGGCAGCTGGCGGGATGCCTTCAATAACAAAATCAAATAAGCAATCCTCAAAGACTAGAGTATAGGCAATTTTGCGTTCTGATGGTGGTTGGCTCTTATCGGCAGGTACATCAGAAATTTGCCAACCAATTATCCAGTCTACAGGACCTCCTTTATAAACAACCAAGCAATGCTTGAATATTAGACTGGGCTGATGCATTTGAATTACAGCGATCCCCTTGCTATTTTCTTGGGAATCTAATGTGACTCGACAGTTCTCGTAAATCCCGGGATTGACTTTTGGTGGGCCCGTGGGGCTTGAGATTACAATAGATCCAGACACAACAGGCGAAACGTCAGTGCAATTCGGAAGGGTGCCTGCAATGGGGGTTACAAGGGTTTGCGAGCGATAGCTGATAAGCTCAGCAGCTACGGGCCAAAAATGAGGAACATTTATATCGATGGCGGTCATTTTCCGCGCTAGGTCGTCCACGACTTTTTGAGGAATTCTCAAGTTCTGTTTTCGGGCGCTCGCAACTGAAGCTCCAAGCTCTGGCAGGGTGGCCTTGAAGTCTGCCAGCGGCAGGTTAGCTTGGCTTACGAGACCTTGCGTCGTTAGCTGATTCTTAATTTCTCGGACGTCGGTCTCTATATTGGTTAGCCTGGTGTCCGTTTTCCCGCGAAATTCAGCTTCTTGGCTTGCCCTATTTGTCGCCGAAATCCCAAAAGTTACCGCGATTGCGATTACACTCAAGAAAACCGTGATGCATATACCCAACAAGCCCCAATAGCGTAGTGGGTCCGCTATTTTCCGAAAGCCGTTCGGGTAAAGAGCCTTTCTAATTTGCTCTAACACCCAGTTCTGATTTTCCTCGCTAAGAGGCATATCTACATTATTTTCCGGCAATTCCAGAACGGATTGCATCGGACACACTGCATAGGCGGCCATCGTATCACTTCTGTCTAAGAGGAATACAACCTCTTTAAGTTTCCAAACGTGGTCTGCAACCCCAGCTACCATAGCGCTCGCCTTACGCCCCCTAAGATTTCAGACTGGCCCACTACCCACAGTTGCGTCTGATTGCCTTCACAAACCGTTCGTGAAGTATTTCCGCGGCGGGAACATGCGGCGTTGCAGCAGCTCTTTGCCGCAGCGGCGGCGGATTTCTTCCGACCAGTTCACCCAGTTGTGCTCGCTCAAACCGAGAAAATGCCGCGCCCTTTCGTACGGCGCAAGCCCCAGGTAGTACACACGGAACATCACCATGCGCGAAGCCCATTCCGGCCCGTCGAGCGCTGCCTCCCCCGCCAGCTTAAAGTCAGAAATCCAGTCATTCAGCCTGGGCCGGATGTCCGGCCGCCACAGGAACTTCTGCGAGTCCTTCCAGTTGTGCGCTGAGCTGCTGCCGCGCTTCTCATCGAGCACCTCGCGCACGTTGCGGTACACTTCCCAGCACACGTCAAACGCCAGCACCCACTTAGTACCCATGATTCCTCCGGCTGTTCGCGCTTCAACTGCTTTGGTCAGTTGTTGGTTTTTAGTTTTTAGTCTTTGATCCTTCGATTTTCAGTGAGTTTCACTCAGTCCTCACGCGGAACGAATTCCCAAACCCTTCCCTTCTCTGACTAACAACTAATGACTAAGAACAGATGACTCAGGTAACTGCGATTCTTACGCCGCTCCTGCGCTCGCGGCTTGAGCGTTCTGCTGAGCCTCATGCCCTGGCCCAATCTTGCAGACGCCGCGCTGCAGCCGGTATTCCCAAACCGTTCCGAAATCTTCGCCGTGCAGAATCCTTCCCGACAGCCGCTGTCGCTTCTCCACTTCGTATCCGCCAAACTCCTGCTTCCGCAGGTGGCGCAACTGCGCGGAAATGCTTGCCGGCGGGTAGTGCGTGAGCTTGGCAAGCTCGTCGAGCGTCAACCAGGTGTCGCATTTTGTGGCGCTGAGCATCACGTCGCAAAGCACGTCGCGTTGCCTGCGCCTGCTCGCCCCCGCAAGAGAAACTGCGTGGACATTCCGCTGCAAACTGCCAAGCCGCAAGTCTCGCTTCTCTAACAATTTCCCAGCTTTCCCCATAGTCGCCTCCTTCCCGCCTTCACTTGACGGCGGGAAACTCGTCCGAATGCAATCCCCGCTCCTCGCGTTCTTCCGGGAGTTCCCCTCCCGCGCCTTCCCAAGCTGTACGGTCCGGATCCTCGTAGTCCCCCGCGCAAGCGCTGCAGGCGCTCATTGGTCGAAGACCTTGCGGCACAGCCCCAGCGCCAGCTTCCCGTCCTGCTAAACTCGAGCCCAAGACTTTTCCACAGATTTCCACAGTTAGTACATACTCAGTACTATTGACGTTTATTACTGATGCATTACCTTGCCAGTGTCGATTCCAGGAGGCTGAAGTGCCCTGTCCCCCAACCCAGCCGCCGTGGGAATTCCTTCTCTCGGCTTCGCGCAACTCGCTCCAAAGCTACGAACTTTCGCGTCTGGCTCATGCCGCCAATCTCCGCAAGGAAATTGGCGCCTTGATTGACCAATGGGTGGACGAAAGCGCGTGCGCCATGCTGGCCCGCTGGCTGATCGAGCAGCGCGAGCGGCCGCCCCGCGTTTCCGAACACGGCCCGGGCGAGGGACTGTTTTCCTCGCCCGGCCACTCCGCGCCCCCTTGCGTGCCCAGCTCCAAGCAAGGCTCCGCGCCGCATTCTGTGTCCGATAATGTTTTTGCGGATCGACCTGTCCCATCGCCCGAAATTCGAGGTCCCGCGTGAGGTGCGGCTCATTTTTGATTTCTTAAGCGACGCTTCGCTACTGCCTCCGTCGCGAATCACGCTTCGCGCGATTCGCCCCGGAAGTGTGTCGACCCGGCCAAGCCGCAGCCTCATCGCTGCTCGCAACCAGGCGCTCCATTCCGGAGCGCCTCTATCGCTCGCGGCGGCGTGCATTCCCATACCGTCGCTTCGCATTCCGCTGCCCGCATTCATCCGCATCGCCCGCCTCGCCCTATATCTGTCACGCAGTCTTACGTCTTGGCAGCTTTATAGGTATTAGCGGACACAGAATGCACGGCACGCAGCGCGCATACGCACGTGCAGCGATGTCAATTAAGGGATCGACTAAATCGAGGAAGGATTAACGCGCAGGAGTTGCGGAAGCGGACGGCGCTTTTTCGAGGAGCTGCTCTTTGCGGTAAACCAAAGAATTGATGTCGTACGTTGCCAATTCAAACCCGTGACCGTGCGTGATGGCATCCGTTGGACACGCTTCCACGCAGTAGCCGCAGAAAATGCATCGCGAGTAATCAATATTGTACACGGCAGCGTAGCGCTCGCCAGCCGAAATCCGGCTCGCATCCGTGTTTTCGGCTGCTTCAATGTAAATGCAATTGGCAGGGCAGGCGGCGGCGCACAGAAAGCATCCAACACACTTCTCCAGCCCGTTCTCGTCGCGGTGCAACACGTGAATTCCCCGATAGCGCGGCTGGAAATGCACCGGCTCGTGCGGGTAGTTTTCCGTGACGGTTTTCCGGAAAATGTTCCGGAAAGTCACGCTGAAGCCTTTCACCAGCGCTTCAAACGTTTCACCCACCTCACGAATTACGGATGGCATAGTTTCAGTCTAGCAAAGCCCCTGGAAGCGGGCAAACAAGCCCCCTCTTACCAGCTTTCCGGCACCGGCTCATTTCTTCAACGCTTCCACGATCTGTTTCCCATGAAACCGCCCATTCTCGATGAAAATTTCTCCCGTGTGCCGTCCACCAATGACCACTCCCGCCAAGTGAATCCCCGGCACGTTGCTTTCGTGAGTTTTTGGATCCATCGCCGGCCTCTTGGTTTCCGCATCGAGCTTGACTCCCATGCTCTCTATGAACGAAAAATCCGGGTGATATCCCGTCAGAGCGAACACCTGCTTCGCGGGAATCCGCTTTGTCTGGGCATGATTCTCCACCACCACTTCATCTCGGGTGATTTCCTCAACGCGCGAATCGAGCAGCGCCGTAATCTGCCCCGCTTTAATGCGATTTTCGATATCCGGCCGAACCCAATATTTGATAGTCGACCCTAATTCCTTCCCCCGATGCACCAGCGTCACTCGCGCTCCATTTCTATACAAATCCAAAGCCGCTTCCGCCGCCGAGTTCTTTCCGCCAATCACCACAACATCCTCTTTCCAGAAAGGGTGTGGCTCGGTGTAGTAATGCGAAACATGCGCCAACTCCTCGCCTGGAACCCCAAGCAGGTTCGGCAAATCATAATAGCCCGTCGCCACTGCGATCTTTTTCCCGTGATACCTCTGTTCAGTTCCCTCCCCGGTTTTTGTCACCACCGTGAAGTTTCCATCGTTTCCATCCACGCGGATTACCAGCTCATAAAGCCGCAGCTCCAATTGATAGTGCTCCGCGGCCTTCCGGTAATATTTCAGCGCCTCCACGCGAGTCGGCTTCTCCGCCGCGCTCACCAGCGGCAGGTCGCCGATCTCCAGCAATTCCGGCGTGGTAAAAAACACCATGTTTACCGGATAGTGATAAAGCGAATTACAGATGCAGGCCTTGTCGATCACCAGGGGCTGCATGCCCGCGCGTTTTGCCTCGATCGCCGTCGCCAGCCCTGTTGGACCAGCGCCGATACAAATAATGTCGTAGGTTTTCATGAGAATTCGAGTTTGCCGTGAGGCAGGAAGAATTGCAATTCCGTGGGATCACTGCTTTGGCGGCGATTCCAGAATTTCGTGAAGCTCCATGCGGAACGACTCGAGTTCGCGCATTCTTTCCGGCGTGGCCTCCACCTCTTTCTTTTTCCATACAAACACTTCGCCAGAACCGCGCCTCAGCTTCACGCTGAAGTTTCCGTCAACCATGAACGTCGCCGGCGCGAGTAGTTTCAGCCCGGCGTTCGAGACTGGTGCCAATGCCGCCACGCAGTTCCCTTTCCTTATGCACAGCGCGCTCTCATAAGGCGGAATTGCAATGGGGCGGAAGCCCGATTCAAACAGGCGTTCCATCACTTGCATTTGTCGTGGAGACAGTTCAACCATTCGAACGCTTCGTCGTCCGGGAATCTAGCCGGTGCGCAAACTAAGCTTCAATTATGCCGCGGTGGTGTCGGCTTCAGAAGTGCCCTCTTCCAGTTGGGCGAGAATGTCCCGCAGCGTCGAGATTAACTCATCGCGGGAAACATGGCTCTTCTTGAATTGAATCCGAAACTTAAACGTCTCCGCCGGCGGCTCAAACTGAAAAATAAACGGCCGGGGCCGCTGCGGACCTGCCTGCTCCTGCCGCCGTTCCCGCCGGGCTTCGTCACGCGTCAGCCCACCCTGCAAGATGCGGTGAAACATCTCGACCATT
>DATEGP010000097.1:0-62975 GCA_035280045.1 Candidatus Acidiferrum sp. | reverse complement strand
TGACCTGCCCCCATTTTCCGCGCACGGGATCATACGACACCTCGATCGTCTGACGGCTTAGCTTCTGCCTCCGGCAGTGGGGCGAGATGCGGCGCGCAGGGAGCCGTAGGCGACCGGAGCGCTGCATCTCGGCGGGCGAACTCGCGCGGCGTCAAATACCCCAAACTGCTGTGCGGCCGCTCTTCGTTGTACTCCTTCCGCCACGTGGCGAGCTTCCGCCGCGCGTCCCACAAATTCTGAAACCAACTTGCGTTCAAGCACTCTTCCCGCAAGCGCCCGTGAAAACTCTCGACAAACGCATTCTGCACCGGCTTCCCTGGTTCGATGTGCACCAGTTCGATCTTCCGCTCCAGGCACCACGCCAGAAAATGCCGCGAGGTAAACTCCGGCCCGTTGTCGCAACGAATCGCCGCCGGAACTCCGCGCTCCGCGATAATCTTTTCCAACTCCCGCGTCACCCGCCGGCTCGCAAAGCTCGTGTCCACTTCCAGCACCAAACACTCTCGCGTGTACACATCCAGCACGCTCAGCACGCGAAACTTCCTCCCGCTCTCCGCGCTGTCGTGTACGAAATCCACCGCCCATTCCTGGTTCGGCCCCGTCACGGCCGGCCGCGGCGCACCCGCGCGCAGCAAGTGTTTCCGCTTCTTCCGCCGGATCGTCAGCCCCGCCTCTCGATACACGCGATAAATGCGTTTATGGTTTACGTGCATGCCGTTCTGCTCCATCACCACCTGCAATCGACGATAGCCCCAGCGCGGTTTCTCCCGTGCCACTTCTACCAATCGTTCCCGCAACGCTTCATCGCTCCTCCGGCTCACGTACCGGCAACTCGATTCCGCCACACTCAACAGCTCGCAGAGGCGCCGCTGGCTCACCAGAAAGTGGGTGTACAGCCAGCCCACTTCCTCCCGCCGCTCTACGAGCTCCATCCGTTTTTTTCAATCACCGCTTTCAACATCTCTTTGTCCAGGCTCAGATCCGCCACCAGCTTCTTCAGCCGCTGGTTCTCATCTTCCAGCTGCCGCAGCCGCTGCGCTTCCCCCACGCTCATCCCGCCGTACTTCGCCTTCCACGCGTAAATGGTGTGCTTGCTCACCCCCATCTCTCGCCCGATTTCGGCTGCGGTCCTCCCAGCCTCGAGCTGTTTCAACGCCCCAATCATCTCCACTTCCGAATACTTCCTCTTCGTCATGCTCCCCTCCCTCCGCACCCTGAAAAATGCGAAAATCATATCTCCTTGTGCGCGGATTTTGGGGAGCAGGTCATGAGCGATCCGCAAACCTACAAGGAGAGCTTCAACGTTACACTCGATCCGAGCATGCTCAAGGGACCAAACGACTACGCCATTGACGCTGCTCACGAGGGCACGCACGTCGACGATATGAGCAGCGAACTTGCGAATCCCTCCTTGGGTGTACTAAGCGACTTCTCTCTTGAGTACCGGGCCTATCAGACATCTGCGTATGCGGCGTCTGCGATGGGCCAGGACTCGCTGTCGATGAACTACGATGGAAAGAGTTCCGTCATCTGGAACGGCAGTTGGGGCGCGGTCGATAAGAACATCACGAACTTCGTTACGAGTTTCCACGATAAAGATGGAAAGCTGAATCATCCGGAAACAACGCCGCATAACCCGTGGCCGAACTGAGGTGCAACTGCCATGCTGAGAAGACTACTTCCGTTATTCGTTCTCGCAGCTATCGGTAGTGCTGCACCACAAACTACTGTGCATGAATCGAATCATGCCGCAGGCTTTCAGTCTGACAAACGCTCGACGAACTCTGAGCCTCAGAAAGAACAGGAGCGGCAGCCGGCCGATCTTCGCCTAGAACATGCGGACGTGCCCATGTATCCGCAGCTTGCTCGCACCGCGCGAATCTTCGGCACCGTGCAAGTGCAGGTCACTGTCAAAGAGGGAAAGGTAGTCAAAACTGAAGTGAAATCGGGGCCGCCGGTGCTGACATCTGCTACCGTAGAGAATATCCAAACCTGGCGTTTCTATCCCCTCGTCAATGCGACGTTCACTACCAAGTTTACTTATCAGCTCGAAACGAAAGAGGCGTTAGACCCGCAGAACCCAAAAGTGGAGTTGCAACTGCCCTTGCTGGTGAAGATCACTGCCGTTCCCGTGACGTTGGATAGTCAAGCAGGCCAAACCGCCAAGGACACGAGCTGCATAACGGCCCCATTCCCGGGGCGGACATCGAAGAGGCGTCGGCCCACGAGCTTCTTGGGCACGTGTGGGCAGAGCTAGTCCGCGGCATTGAAATAGGAACAGACGCCAACAAGCGAGAAGCTTTGATTGCCGAAGACCGCGTAAGAAATACGGATCCCTCGAGGGGGCTCAAGATATATCACCAAAAGGAAGGATCCGACCTGATAAGGCCGCAAGACCTGTCCCGAATCACTAACCCGGGGAGCAAGCCATGAAGCTTGCTTTTCTTACCCCTCGGTCGACTCGCAGGCTTTTTATAGTGGTTAATGGCTTGTTCTGGCTGCTGTTTGCCATTTATTTCGTAGCAAAAAGCTATGCCTATCGGCCGCACATTAAGGTCTTTGAAGAGGAGTCCCCACCTTATATTTTTTGGGGCAGAGCCCTTCCAGTCGAGCAATACATGAGCCCTCTGATGCGAGTGACGAGAGCCGTTCAAGCACCCAGCTTCCATGCCGCTAGTCCATTTTTTTCGTACTTCGATAAGCGTGGTATCGTCGTAGACCACTTATACTTGGGAATTTCGGTGGGGGGCTATTACCTGGTGGCTGTATGCCTGATTTCCTTTGTCCAATGGTATCTGCTGGGAGCGATTATCGACGCTATGAAAGGACGCACTAAGAGCGCCCGTGAAACGGTGGCATAGACCGAACCCGTGACACGTGGCGTGCCGGCGGGTGGCCCGGAGTCAAGATTCTGAGGGGTGCCCCAGGTTTGGTTTCTAAACCTGGGTCTTGAGGGTTAGCCTTTCTTCCTGCTAACTTCCAGAATCCACGCGACTTAAAATTCTTAAAATTTCTTCAATTTTCGCTGGACAAAATATTTACTTGATGATATAGTAGCTCTTGCCAAATTAGACAGGTCCGCCACCGTGTGCGCCTTTTGCATCCCGGCCTTGCCGGGACTCCCACGCTTTATCCTGTTTACCCCGAGTTTCGAGGGGAGCCTCGAAGGGCCTCCTCCCTTCAGACTCACTGAGTCCAGCCCTGCCGAAAATCTGCGGCTTACAAAATTCCGTATATTCTTCCAAGCGACTATCCGACGAAGGATCGTCGTCCCGAGCGAAGCAAAGGATCTCTCCGCGCGTACCCCTACAATTTTACGTATATTCTTCCAAGTTCCGTATACTCTAACCTCTTTCTTTTCACACTCTTCCAAAAACTGCCGGGGTGGGGGTACGCTACGCAGCGTCGGAGTTAAAGTATTACTTGAACTGACCATCCGGCGAAGGATGGTCATCCTGAGCGAAATGAAGGATCTCTCCTTAAAGGTTCTTCCCGAAATGAAACGAAACCTTGAAACGAATTCGCTTCGCGCAACACTACCTCTCTGTGAAATCTCGGGATGCCCGGGATTCTCTACCTGGGGGATCCACCCCGATCCCCTGTGCCCCAGCAGGCGCATCCGAGCCTGCCCTGAACGGGCGAGGATGCGCCCCCCCTTTATGAGGGAAGGCCAACCAAGGGAGGGTTTGTGTTACGTTCAGCTCGCTTCACCAGCAGTTCGGAAGAGTCTGTCGCCTCTTTCCCTGCTATCTCAAACACAGAATGCAGAGTCGAAGGGCCCATTGCCCCCGCTGCCAACGCGTTCACCGCTTTCAGCTTTGAATTTGTCGCCAAACCGGAACAAGCAGTTGACGCCACGCTTCTTCTTCCCGCGGCAATTCAATCCGGATTGGAGGACATCGCCGGGTTCGCCGGAAGCCTTGTCATGGTCTCCGACCACGAAGCTCGCCTCATCACCGTGATCATTTTCTGGAGCGGAACCGAAGCGCGCCGCAATTGCGAACGCAGCGTGCGCCGCGTCCGCGCGCTCCTCGCTCCTTACATGGACCGCTGCTTGCGCGCGCAAAACATGCTCGCGCACTTGCCGGCCTCACAGGATACTTATCCACAGACTGGTTCTATTGACAACTGCTATATGGGCGAGGAGAGTGTTGCTCAGGAAGCCAACGTCTGCGCCGCCTGACGCATCTTATTGATAAAGAAGAGTTTTCGGGACCAAGGGTTCAGAAAGGGATGCGGATGAAATGGGGGATCGCTCAAAATCACGAGGTGTGGGCCCGGTGGATACGAAACTTGCGGAACAAAACTGCAGCGAGCGTGCTTGTCACAGCGCCGCGGCTACTTCCCTGGATCACCAGGCTCTTTGCTTGAACCATTTCTTGCTCCGTTGCTACGCGCAGTTGGAAGCCGTTGACCCACGCGCCCAAAAATCCCGCGAGCAGCGCGTCGAACTCGCCGCCATGCGCGCCTTTATCGAAGAGTGCTCGCAAAAAACGCTCGAGGTTTGCCTTCAGCGCGAAGACCTTACCAATCTCGAACGGGCGCGCTTGCTCGATATCCTGCTCTGGGCCAGCGAGTTGTTCCTGGTCCTTCGCGCTCCGCGCGTAACCTTCGGCGATTTCGGCGCCTCCCCGAGTGCGCCTGGTACGAAGCGGATGGCTTCGAGCGTCTAGCTTGCAGCCACTTTGCCTGTTCTTGCCGAATTTGCCTGCACCTTGAGTGGGGATAAGCGCAGACAAATGCTGCTTTTCAGTCGTGGTCCGAGGGCCTTGGCTCTGTCCGCATGCGGCCAAAGAGGCGCGTCGCCCACTCCGTCCACGGGACAGCTTCGAGTTCCGCCAGGTAGGAATACGCCACCGGCACCACCAGCAGCGTCAGAAGCAGACAAAGTGCCTGACCGCCGATGATGGTAACCGCAATGGACGCGCGCTGCTCCGAGCCGGCACCGATACCAATGGCCACGGGGATCAGCCCCGCGATAATCGAAAGTGTCGTCATCAAAATAGGACGCAGCCGGACGCGATTCGCTTCAAAGATCGCTTCCCGCAAGGGCATGCCCGTGGCGCGCAGGCGGTTCGTATAATCCACCTGCAGAATCCCATTTTTCTTCACGATTCCCAAAAGCAAAAACATTCCGAGCGCGCTCCACAAACTTAACGCGCGGCCGGTGATCCACAGTGAAAGCAACGCGAACGGCACGCTCAACGGCAACGTGAGCATGATGATGAACGGATACGAAAAGCTCTCGAACTGCGCCGCCAGCACCATGTACATGAAGATGGAAGCCAGCAGCATCGCCAACAAGAGATTCCACGTGGTTTCTTCGAGAACCTTCACCTGCCCCGTAAAAGTGTACGAATATCCAGCCGGCAGCCCCACTTCTTTGATGGCCTCGACCGTGTGCGCCGCGGCAAGGTCCAATGGATAACCCGCCGCGACATTCGCGTACACGCTCACCTGAAATTCGCGATTGTAGCGCTGGAGCGTGGCGGGACCAGCGCCGCGTTGAATAGTGGCGACGTTTTCCAGCCGTACCTGCCCGAGCTTTGTGGAAGGAACCATCATTCGAGCAAGAACGTCAGGATTGTCGCGCTGCTCCGGCAAAAGTTGCATGGTTACGGGATATTGCTCCGAACCTTCTTTGAAGCGCGTGATTTCATCTTCGCCGGAATAAAACAGGCGCACCGCGTCGCTCACATCGGTCATTCGAACGCCGATGTCCGCGGCGCGCTGGCGGTCCACTTTCACCTGCAACTCCGGCGTATTGAGATTCAAGCTCGGATTGACGTCCACCAATTCCGGGTACTTGGCCATGTGATCGGCAGCTGCTTTGCTGATTTCCGCCAGTTTCGACAGCTCAGGGCCGCGAACAATGGCAGAAATTGGAAAATAGATTTCGCCGCCGAGCACGGAAGGCAGACGGACGTTGTAAGTCATATTGTGATAGTCCGCCAGGATCTTGCGGACCTCAGTGGCAATTTGCACGTGAGTGCGTTTTCGCTCGCTTCGCGGCACCAGCACGATGAAAAGATGCGCGTGGTTGGTCGGGCCGTGCGTGAAGGATTGCACCAGCGATACTTCAGGAAGCGCCTCGACGCGCCCTGCGATTTCCGCGGCTAGCTTTGTAGTTTTCTCCAGGGACGAGCCTTCGGGGAGCGTGTAAGAGCTGATCAGCTCGGACTGATCATCCGCGGGAATCCAGTCGCGTCCTACCAAATGATAGAAACCGAAAGTCGAGAGAAAGGTCAGCACGCAGATCAGCAGAATCGTCCGCCGATGCCCGAGGGACCACTCCAGCGATTTCAGATAAAATGCTTCGACGGAATGCAAGAACCCTTCGGAATGCGCCTTCTTTTCGCCGCTGCCCAACTTCAGCATTCGCGAACTCATCATGGGCGTCAATGTGAACGCCACGAGCAGCGACACCATGATGGCCATTGCCATGGTCCAGCCGAAAGAATTCACGTATTTCCGCGCGTACCCCGTCATGAAGGCGATGGGCAGGAAAATAATGACGAGCGACAGCGTAGTGGCCATGACCGCCAGCCCGATTTCCTTCGTGGCTTCAATCGCAGCTTGAACGCGGTCTCTTCCCTTCTCTTCCATGTAGCGAAAAATATTTTCGAGCACGATGATCGCGTCATCAATGACGATGCCGACCGCCAGCGTCAAGGCCAGCAGCGTCATGTTGTTCAGCGAAAAATCCATTCCGCGCATCAACGTGAACGTGGCGATGACGGACGCAGGAATGGCGACCGCCGCAATCAAAACCGCGCGCCAATTGCGAATGAAAATCCAAACGATAAAACTCGCGAGAATGCTGCCCAGGACCAGGTGTTCAAGCAGCGAGTGCACCGAGGCTTTGATGAAGTCAGAAATGTCGTGGACAATCTGCAGCTGGACGCCCGGCGGCAGTTGCGAACGCAGCTCCTGCACCTTGGCTCTCACGTCGTCCGCCACATGAACGGTGTTCACACCCGATTGGCGAAGGACATCAATAGCCACGACGTCTTGAGGAGCCGTGTACTTTCGGAACAGTCCGGACCACGTGCGCAGTTCCTGGGCTCCGTCCTCGACTTTCGCGACGTCACGAACCCGAACCGGGGTACCACCGCGCGTACCGATCACAATCTCGCCGAACTGTTCTGCGGACGTCACTCGCCCCAGTGTTCGTAAACCCAGCTCCTGAGGGCCGGTTATCATGCGGCCGCCTGGCGCTTCTATGTTTTCGCGCTGCAGCGCGTCACGCACGTCCAGCACGGTAAAGTTGTGTTCGGTGAGTTTCTGGGCATCGAGCAAAACGCGGACTTGCCGCTGCTGTCCGCCATTCAAATTCACGCTGCCTACGCCATCCACGGTCTGTATCGCGCGCCGCACCTGCTTGTCGGCGATTTCCGTCAGTTCGCGGCGGCTGATCGGCCCGCTGACGAGCAGCGTCATGATGGGATCCGATTGCGGATCTTGCTTGGTGATAACAGGCGGCAGCGTGTCGCGCGGCAGGCGATCGATTGCGCCGGAAACTTTTTCGCGAATATCCTGCGCCGCGCCTTCGATGTCGCGTTCCAGCACAAACGTGCAGGTGATCCACGCCTGTCCTTCAAACGCATAAACGTTGATTTCGTCGATGCCGCTAACGGAGGAAATGGCATCCTCGAGCGGCAAAACCACTCCGGTGACGACTTCTTCGGGAGTCGCGCCCGGCAGGCGCACTTCGACGTTTACAGTGGCAGGATCAGCTTTAGGAAAAAGGTCAACAGGCAGGCCGCGGTAGGAGAAGGCGCCCAGAGTCACCAGAAAAGCAATCAGCATCACCGTGAAGACGGGATACTTGACGCAAGTTTCGGCGAGCTTCATTTCGATTCACGCCCAATGAAACCAGGTGTGGAACTTGGATTTCGCTTGGTTCTTATTTCATTCCCGGCGTGTTGCCAGTATTCCCGCCGGCCTGCTCCTGCACGATGGCTCCGTCGTGCAATTCACCGGAGACCGCCACGGCCACGCGGTCTCCAGGCTTCAAGCCTTCAGCAACTTCAAATCGCCGCCCGTGCTCGTCTTCGGTTTGCCCTGCGGGACGGATTTGCCGCTCCGACACGTGGTTGCCATCCAGCAAAAAAACCTTGTAGACGCCGTACCGGTAATTCACCGCGCTCTCCGGCAAAAAAATGGTTTTCTCTTCCTTCTCGCTGGGAATCGAGGCCTGCACAAAAAAGCCCGGCTTCAGTTTCCCGTCTGAATTCGCAAGCAAGGCTTCCGCTTCAAAAGTGCGCGAGTCCTGCGCCACTGCTGGATTGATGCGCGAGATTTTCCCTTGAAACGCCTGTCCCGGAAACGCCTCTACGTGCAAATCAACGGTGACTCCATCCTTCACCCATCCGGCCCACCGTTCAGGCACGGCGAGGCGCGCGCGCAAACGATCCGTCCGAACCAGCACCATCACCGGACTTTGAACCTTCAGATATTCTCCCGGATGCACGTCGCGCGTTTTGATGGAACCGGGGTAAGGCGCGCGAATCGTGGAGTCATCCAGTTTTTTCTCGGCAAGCCTTTCGCTTGCTTCGCTAGACACCAGAAGCGCTTTCAGCCGATCCACCTCTTGCAGCGCCACCGTGTACGTTGCTTGCGTGCTCTGAAAACGGCTGGCAGCTTCGTCCAGTTGCTGCTGCGAAATCAGCTTGTCGCGAAACATTTCCTGCGCGCGCTTGTATTTCTGGTCCGCGTCAAACAAATCCGCTTCCGCCCGTTGCACCGATGCAATCTTTTTCGGATCGGTCGGCGGAGGATCACTGGGCCCAATCCCCAATTGCGCCCGGACTTGTGTCACGATGCCCCGCTGCCGTTCCACTTCAAACTGCAGTTCTTTCGGATCGAGCCGCACCAGCGGCTGTCCCTCCCGCACGTTGTCGCCAACGTCCGCAAGGACCTCGTCCACGCGCCCTTCCACTTCCGAACTCAGCGTGCTCTCCTCGAGGGCATAAAGCGAACCAACGGCCTGAATGTGCCGCCGCGCCGTTTCCTCGGCGACGGTGTAGAAATGGACAGGAGCCGGATGCGACGCATCCCCCAGCACGCTGGTCGGCTGAGTTTTTGAGCAACCCGCCATGCCCAAAACCACAAACGCCGCCATTAAGGCGGAATTCGCCTTCGGGTTACGCCATCCAAGCTTCTGATTTACGCAAAAGGGCACGTGTAGAGGATTCCCGTCCTTAGAGTTTTGACGTATGGCCCCTGCCAATCGTTTCGGACACTTACTCCCCATGGCAAAAGGCGAGCTTTTCAAAAAATGCCGGCACAGCTCGGTCGATGTCCCTGGGTTAGGGACGCACATCCAGAAACAAGGGCACGTTTAAATTCTACCAAGAATGAAGGCCCGCACCTCTAATTTTGCATTGCGGACAGTCGGCCAGTTTCCGGTCAGCCCGCCATCGGGGAAGTTCAAAAGATTCGATGAGTGGCTTTGTTCGTGCAATTTGCACCTTGAGCACTATTGGCGCTACTCTCTGCGCTTGCTAGCAGTGCGTTGAGTTGTGTGCGGTACGCTTGTAGGTCTCGCGGGAAGGAGTAGCATTTCTGCCATGAGAAGCGTCGAACGCCGTAATTTCCTAAAGGTAGCGGTGGCGCTGCCTTTTGCCCCGCCGTTGAGATCGTTCGCTGAAGTTGCAAGCCCGTTGGGAAAGCCAGTGTTTGTTGCCGCGGGCGCGGACGCGACTGGGACAGAACATCATGGGCCGCGCGCAGGCACACACCTAGATTTCAAGGTCCTTACCAAAGACACCCAAGCCGGTTTCTTCCTGCTAGAGCATCGCAATGTTCCGCAAGGCGGGCCGGTGCGCCATCTGCACTATGCACAGGAAGAATGGTTCTACCTCATTGAGGGCAACAAGCTGGTGATCGAGGTTGGCGACGAGCGCTTCATGCTTCGGCCCGGCGATTCCATACTCGCGCCACGAAATGTGCCCCATGTGTGGGCCTACGTCGGTGAGAAGCCGGGACGGATGCTGATGGGGTTCACGCCGGCTGGCCAGATGGAAGACTTCTTTACCCTGTCTAGCAAGCAGCCAGTGGATGCGAATATCGCAGAGGCACACGGCATGAAGTGGCTGGGGCCACCGCTCGACGTATCGAAGCTGTGAGCGAGTGGAGAACTACTGCTGGGGCAGGCGGAACGGTGTACCTACCGTTGTCAGTGTCGTCCCCTGCAGGCTCACTTTCGCATGTTTTCGTCCAGGAAAGCGAATACGTCGGGCTCCCAAATGTTCACGCCAAGATGGAGGAAGTCGTGCCCGTCGTCCGTCGTGCGGCCTATGGAAGGGTAGATTTTCAAGCGATGCGGCTTACCGAGTTGCTGGCGGCGAGCGTCCAGCACCTTGCCGGACGACAGGGAGAAATCGTTTTCGGCGTGAATAAAAAAGACCGGCGCGGCGATGTTGTCCACGGCAGCAAGAAGCCGCGCTCGCAACTCCGGAGAGCGGTCAAAGCTATAGCCTGCGCCGGAGAAGACTACGACCGCTCGCAGGTTCGGTTCACGTTCCGCCATGAGCACTGTCAGCGATCCGCCAAACGAGTGGCCGACCAAGGCGACGTCCCGCACGTCCACGTAAGGGAGTGCCCGCAAGAATTTGAGTCCCGACACGGCGTCGCCCATCTCCCTGTTGTCCAGCAACTGCAATTGCAGCGCATTGCGCGCCTCCGGTCCGTGTGCTGTGGATTCGCTGTTCATCAGGTCAACGGCGTTCGCGCCCTGGTCTGTCGAAAGCCCGACACCGCGCCGGAACAAATATAGGAATACATAGCCATGGCGAGCGAACACAGGACCGAGTTTTTCTGCATTCTGCTCGTACGGTCCGAGGCGCTCCAGATCTTTGCGGGTACGGCCGCTGCCATGATTTAGCAGGATGGCGGGGAACGGTCCGGGGCCCTGCGGGCGCCACAGCATCGCGTGCAAGGTAACCGAACCATTGTGGACGACTACGGTTTCTGGCCCGGCAGATGTCTGGCCCCTGGCCGTCGCGACTGTGAGTGTCAGAACTAGCGGCACCAAGACGGACACGTACAGCTTCGTCATTTGGCACTCCCCTAACTGGATAGCACGGATGCAACCGACGCTGTGGGAATCGGGCCCAGTATATCTGAAGTTGAGACCGCAGGACGTTCTTCCCGGCCAAATTCGGACCGACTGGGTTTCAAGGAGGGTCGTAGGCGAATAGTCGGCAACACGGAATTGACACACCACCGAGTGGTGACGGCGGCCGGCACGGGACAGAATGGAGAATGTCTAGTTCAGCGGATTGTCCTTTTTCTCTTCCGCTCCCAAGTCGCCGTACGGCCAGAGGCCGAAGGCCTTCAGCTCTTCATATTCATGCTTAGCGCGGAGCATTTTCGCCGTGCGCTCCGCCGGCCACGGCGAAGCAAAACGCTCCGGCCGGTCGGCGATCCAGAATGCCGCCAGGGCCATCAGCGTAGCATTGTGCGCGAGAACTTCGGGTTTCTGCGCTTCTAATGCATCAGCCGCCGAGTGATGCGTGAACTTGTAATCGGGAGAATCCTGCCCCATGTCAATCCCCGGCAGCCCTGCTATGGAAAACGGCAGCGTGTCCGTGCCTGACTCCACGTTGTCGTCGGCGTCGGTGGCCCCGAGATTCGCCATAGTCTCGACAAAGGGAAGGAATAACCCCACTAAATCGTCGCGGCCGCCCAAATGAAAACTCTTCGCCGGGCCCTGGCCGCTGTCAATCACCAGATCGCCGAGATGATTTTTCATCTCCGCTTGATGCTGCTTCATGTAGGCAAAAGACCCGTCGAGCCCTTCTTCTTCTCCGGTAAAAAGAACGAAGCGAATGGTGCGACGCGGACGCTGTCCTGAGCGTACGATGGCGTCGGCGGCTCCAAGCGTTGCCGCGACTCCCGAACCGTTGTCCGTCGTTCCTTCGCTCAGGTCCCAGGAATCAAGATGCCCGCCAACGACAAGAATCTCTTCCGGATGCTCGCGCCCGCGGATTTCGCCGACCACGTTTCCGGTCTCGACGGGACCATTGGTAAAAGTATTCTGCACGTTGAAGCGCACGCGCGGCGTGATCCCGCGGTCCAGGAAGCGTTCCAACTGGCCCTGGTCTTCAGCAGTCATGGACACAACAGGAACCGCGAAATCAGCGTTGAGACCAAGAATTCCCGTGTGCGTCAGGTTCATTCCGTCGGATTTTCCGCCGCCCTGGCCGCCAATTACGGCGATTGCGCCGGCGGTTCCGGCCGCCTTTAGAAAATCCCCAAACTGCGCGAAGATCAGTATGCCGCTCTTGCTCGTCTTTCCTTTCATGACCACCTGCGCCACTTTGCCCTTCAGGCGCGAGGCATTTTTAATTTCGTTGTCGAGGTCAAAAAGGTTTACGGGCACGACTTCGCCTTCCACGCCACCCGCAGGCGTCGAACCCGTCCAGCCCATCGCGTCCACGTGCAGTTTGTGCCGCACGGGCGAAAGGATTTCCCCGTCCGCCGTGCCGCGCGTCCAGCCGCGCCAAATCGTGTACTTCTCCGTGTGTACGTTTTCCAAGCCGATGGATTTCATCTTTGCCGCGCCCCATTCCTCGGCCTTGCGCTCGGCGAGAGTTCCCGTGACACGGCTGCCAATGTCGTCGCTCAACTCCGTCAGGAAGCCGAAGGCGTGGGAATTCATCATGCCTTCGCCGGCGATGCGTGTCAGCGCCGGCTTGGTGCCGTCTTCGTCCGGACCCCTTGCCGGCTTTTCGTCCGCGCGAACCAGCAACATCGCCAAGCTCAAACTTGCTCCCATGAGCACAGCTAGCTTCACGAAAACATATCGCATCAACTTTCTCCTCGCACCATTTGGCGCCCACCAAGACTACCATGCACCCAGACGCGGGTAGCGTCCGAACGTCTCCGCCGCCGAACCCCGCGAATACTCGCAGTATCGCTGCCGCAACGTTCCCGTACGGGCGGCTTTACCGCGCCCTTTGCTCCTTTTACACTGCTTTGATGATTGAAAGAAAGCCATCGCGCAAACGCCCGGCGCTCGTACTTTATGCGGCCGCGGCGTGTTTTTTGTTCACCACGGGGTGGCACCTTGCAAGCGCGCAAGAAACGCAACCGGCACAACAGAAACCCGCAACTGAACCAGCGACCGAGAGCGCGGAAAAAGCGGACAAACCCGAGAAAGCCTCGCATCCCGCCCAAATCGAACTGCTCGAAACCAAGGTTCGATTTGAAACCAACGGCGACAGCCGCAAAGAAGTTCACGCCCTGGTAAAAATCAACAGCGAACTCGGCGTCCGCCAGTTCGCCCAGCTCAACTTCGATTTCAATCGCTCGTTCGAAACCGTCGAAATCACCATGGTGCATATCACGCACGCGAACGGCGGTACTTCGGACTTCCTGCCCAGCGCCGCCACGGATCACCCGAATCCCGCGGTCGTGAACTTTCCCGCCTATCAGGACGTGCGCGTCAAATCCGTGCGCATCCTCGGCCTGCAACCCGGCGACACGCTGGAATACCGCGTCGTGCGCACCGTCTCCCACCATCCTCTCGCACCCGATTTTTGGCTGGAGCACACCTTCGACCGCACCGGCGTCGTCTCTCACGAAATCTACGAACTCGACTTCCCAACGACGCGCGAAATACAAGTCCACATCAATTCGGAAACGCCTGTAACCTCGACGGACGGGACCCGTGAGGAGCGCCAGATTTACCGCTGGCGTCGGGTTTTTATGGAAAAAAATGCAGCCGCGAAAGAATCTCCCGTGTCGGAACCGGATATAGTTCTCACATCATTTCAAAGTTGGGAGCAACTCGCAAAACGTTTAGCAGGTTTTCTTCAGCCAGGCAGTAATCGCGCTGCTGACGTCGCCAACGAAGCCTCTGAGTTGGCAAAAGTGACTGGCTCCAACCCATCGGAGGCGCCGGAGCTTCGGGTCGAAACAATTTATACGTTTGTATCGCAGAAGATAAAGATGGTTGATCTTCCACTCGGCTCCACAGGCTTTAGGACTCGAAACCCTTCAGAGATTCTTAGCTCTGGATATGCTACCGCTGAGGACAAGTACGTGCTCTTCGCGGCTCTCACCAACTCCTTCGGGCTGACGCAAGCCGCGCTAATTTCAAGCGCTAATGGCGATCATCAAGCATCCCTTCAACGCCCATCTGCTTTTGACCAGCTACTAACGATAATCAGACTTCCGTCGTCTAATTTCTGGCTTGATCTTAATGTTGAAGTTGCACCTTTTCGAGTTATTCCTTCTCAATTTCGCGGCAGGACGGCCTATGTTGTCGGCCCCTTAGTCTCGGAAATGTGGCGGCGAATTGACGACGCTTTGCCTTTCCAATCCAAGCAAACTGTCTTGCTGGACTCTTCTATATTGAACGAAGGAAAGCTCACGGCAAAAGTGGAGTACACAATGCGGGGAGATAACGAATTGATCCTCCGAATGGCGTTCCATCGCACTCCGAAAGAGAAATGGAAGGAAATTGCGCAGCTTCTTTCCATCACTGACGGCTTTCGCGGGCGGGTCGGCAGTGCGAACGCATCTGACCCCTGCGCGACGAAGGAGCCGTTTACTGTCGAATACGAACTGGATCAGCCAAAATTCGTGGACTGGTCCAAGAAGCCCGTGCGCATCCCTGCGCTCCTGCCGCAATTAGGTTTGCCCGATTCGCCCGCGAAGCCGGCTTCCGGTTCGGCGACAGCGCCCATCGATCTTGGCACGCCTCTCGAAGTCGAAACGAAGATGACGCTTCACCTGCCGACGGGAACGACGGCCAGCGCCCCGGCAGGCACTTCAGTTGAACGTGACTACGCCACGTACTCTTCGCAATATGCGGTGAACGGCTCCACGTTGACCGCAAGGCGGCGCATCAGGTTTGTTTTGCGAGAAGTCCCCGCCGCGCGCGTCGCCGATTACAACGCGTTTCTCCGGGCGGTCCAGAACGACGAGGCTCAAGACTTCACACTGGAACCGCCGAGCAACCTCGCCCCGAAAACAACTGAACCGAAAACAACTGAACCAAAAACAAATTCGGCGGCGCCGACTATCGCAGCGCCGCCGAAACCTGCGACTGCCAAACCTTGAGCCTTATTTGATTTCGAGAATTTCCTTCTCTTTTGAGGCGGAGAGGTCCTCGATCTTCTTCGTTTCCGAGTGGGTGAGCTTTTCCAGTTCGTCGTTGGCGCGCTTGTGCTCGTCCTGGCTGATTTTTTTGTCCTTCTCCAGCTTGTCGACGGCTTCTTTGATGTCCCGGCGGATGTTGCGCACGGCAGTGCGGTGATTTTCCAGGATCTTGTGCAGTTGCTTGACAATTTCTTTGCGGCGCTCTTCAGTCGGCGCGGGCATGGGCACGCGCACCACTTTTCCATCATTCGTGGGGTTGAGGCCGAGATCAGCGGATCGAATGGCTTTGTCAATCATCGGCACGACGCTCGGGTCCCAAGGCGCAATCACCAGCAGAGTGGCCTCGGGCACAGTGACCGTGCCTAACTGATTCACTGGCATCGGCGTGCCGTGATAGTCCACGCGAATCGAGTCCAGGATGGCCGCGTTCGCGCGCCCCGTACGCAGCGTGGCAAGGTCCTTGCGAAAATCCTCGACCGCTTTTTCCATGCGCGTCTTGGCCGCCGCCATCGCATCCCTTGATGATCCGAATGTTGTCATGCTTTTCCTCGTCTTCTTGCAAGTGGAAACTTAGGATTAGAAAGCGAAACGCCAAATATCCATTTTCTATTTTCTGATTTCCAATTTCCAATCACGCCGGAGTTACTTTCGAGCCGACGCGCTCGCCCATCACCACGCGTTTGATGTTCCCCGGCCGGTTCATGTTGAACACCACGATAGGCATGCCATTGTCCATGCAGAGCGAAATCGCCGTCGAATCCATCACTTTCAGGTTCTGGCTCAGCACCTCGCGGTAGGAAATCGCCGCGAAGAATCGCGCGTCCGAAACTTGCTCAGGATCCGCATCAAAAATACCGTCCACGCGAGTAGCCTTCAGGATCACGTCCGCTTTGATTTCCATCGCGCGCAATGCCGCCGCAGTGTCCGTGGAAAAATACGGATTCCCCGTGCCCGCTCCAAAAATCACCACGCGTCCTTTTTCCAGGTGGCGCATGGCGCGGCGCCGGATGAACGGCTCGCAAACTTCTTTCATCTCGATCGCACTTAGGACGCGCGTATAAACGCCTTCCTTTTCCAGCGTGTCCTGCAAGGCCATGGCGTTGATCACCGTAGCGAGCATGCCCATGTAATCGCCAGTGGCGCGATCGATTTCAAAACCCTTCTGGCGCCCGCCGCGAAAAATATTTCCCCCGCCGACCATAATGGCCGTCTCCACGCCCAGCTCATGAACTTCTTTCAACTCGCGCGCAATGCCCTGGATCGTTTCGCCATGAATGCCGAATCCCTGCGGCCCCTGGAACGATTCGCCGGAAAGCTTCAGCAGAATGCGTTTGTACGCAGGCTTGTTTTTCTTCGCAACTCTACTGATGCCATTTTTCTTCGAGGCCATGAGTCTCCGATTTTTGCGGCGATGAATCCCCGGAATTGTAACAAACTATCCCCTGCCCCGCACTTCGCAGGGCGGCTTGGTTGGCGGACAATTATGAAGAGGCCGGCAAGCGGGCTCGAGACGAGAAGAGCGCCCCGGTTTCCCGAAACGCCCTGCGTACATTGCTCTAGATTCCCCGGTTAGGCTTTTACCGGCGCGGGTTCAGGGCTGGCTGAGGCTCCGCCGCTGACTTCGCCGACTTTGAAGCGTGCGAAACGGCGGATGGAAATGTTTTCGCCTAGCTTGGCGATGGCTTGCGTAATCATCTCGCCGATGGTCACGCTCTCATCCTTGATGTAGTGCTGTTCGTAGAGGCAATTTTCCTCGTAGAACTTTTCCATTTTGCCGGAGACGATTTTCTCGACGACCTGTTCCGGCTTTCCGGTAGCCAGGGCCTGCGCGCGATAAATCTCGCGCTCCTTGTCGAGCATGTCAGGAGTGACTTCTTCGCGCCGCACATAGCGCGGATCGAGCGCGGCAATGTGCATGGCGATGTCGTGCGAAAGCTGCTGGAATGCTTCCGTGCGCGCCACGAAGTCCGACTCGCAGTTCAGCTCGACGAGCACACCAATCTTCCCGCCCGCGTGGATGTAACTCCCGACGAGGCCTTCACTGGCTTCGCGCGTGGCTTTCTTGGCAGCGGCCGCCTGGCCCTTCTTGCGAAGAACGCTGATGGCCTTTTCGATATCGCCATTGGCTTCGATCAAAGCAGCACGGCAATCGCTAAATCCAGCATTGGTCCGTTCCCGCAATTCCTTGACGAGTTGGGCTGGAATTTGCACGGCAGGTTGTTGTGTACTCATCCTTCTTTCCTATCTCTCTCTCATTAAATTCATGTTACAAAATCCAGCTCTGGGACAATTTCTGGATTTTTTTGCAGAACGGCCCGCCCCGAGGCGTCCGGGGCGGGCCACTGAAATTTCCCACCCACGCAGCCTGCCTGAGGCAGGCAGGTTCTTTAGCGCTTTTCCTCGTCCGGAGGCACGGTGGCTTCGGCGCCTTCCGCTTGCGGTTCCGCCGCTGCGCCTTCCACGAAGTCGCCTTCCTGCTTTTCATACTGTTCGTACGCGCTGGTATCCACGTACTCGACGCCTTCGACGACTGCCTGATCTTCCGCGGATTTCTGTTCCGCTACCTGCGATTGCAAGTAGGCATTCCGCCCTTCGGCGACAGAATCCGAAATCTTGGTCGTAAACAGACGGATGGCGCGCAACGCGTCATCGTTTCCGGGAATGATCCAGTCCACCACGTCCGGGTCGCAATTCGTGTCCACCACGGAAACCACGGGAACGCCCATACGGCGCGCTTCCTTCACCGCAATTTCTTCGGCGTTCGAGTCGATCACAAACATGGCATCCGGCAACTGCGCCATGTTCTCGATGCCTTCCAGATTTTGCTGGAGGTGCTTCATCTCACGGTCCAGGCGCGCGCGTTCTTTCTTCGAGAGTTGCTCCATGCGCCCATCTTCGGTCATGGCTTTCAGGAGCTTCAGGCGCTTGATGGACTTCTGCAGCGTCGCCCAGTTGGTCAGGGTGCCGCCCAGCCAGCGGTGATTCACGAAGAATGCGCCGCAGCGTTTGGCCTCTTCGGCGACGGCTTCCTGGGCCTGGCGCTTGGTGCCGACAAACAAAACGGCTCTGCCTTGCGCGCAAATATCGGTCACGAAGCGGCTTGCTTCGCGGAACATTTTCAGGGTTTTCTGAAGGTCAATGATGTGGATGCCGTTGCGTTCCCCGAAAATGTATTCTTTCATTTTAGGGTTCCAGCGGCGCGTCTGGTGACCGAAGTGGACTCCGGCCTCCAGCAATTCTTTCATCGTAATTTCTACTGCCAAGTTCCCTCCTAATAGGATAGCTGCTTGCGGCAGTTTCGGACCGGTCTAAAGACCGGCCACTACAACTGCAGAACAGCCTCTTGCCGGCGGCTTGCCGGCCGTGATCTCAGCGGACTGACTTGCGCCAATTCGCTGGAGGTCGTTGTGAACGGCTCCTGGTTTTCACCAGTCACCGATCACTAGTCACCAATCACGGTTTAGCGCTTGGTGAACTGGAATCGCTTGCGCGCGCCCTTTTGTCCGTACTTCTTGCGTTCTTTCATGCGGGAATCGCGCGTCAAAAATCCGTTGGTCCGCAAAGACGGCCGCAGCTCAGGATTGAACCGCGCAATCGCGCGCGACAATCCCATGCGCACAGCGCCGGCCTGTCCGCCGACGCCGCCGCCATTCGCGGTGACGACCACATCCACCTGCTCGGTCAAGCTGGTGAACTTCAGCGGCTCGGTCGCGTCATGCTTCCAGGCGTGATTCGGGAAATACTGCTCGACGGGCCGGTCGTTTACTGTGAACTTGCCCGAGCCCGCGCGAAGGAACACGCGCGCAATGGACTCCTTGCGGCGGCCTGTTCCCATAAACCATGTTTGCGTGCCCGAAACGGGCGTACCTGCTGTGCTCAACGTTCCTCCTGATCCTCAAACGCCGGGCTAAAGCCCGGCCTCTACATTTCCTGGGCTGCGGGAACCTTATCCGAAGGTAGGCCGCTGAGACACCCACTCGCCGGCCTGCTCCACGCCTAGCTGATTCCCTGCGAAGGCCTGCACCCGACCCGCGTAGAAAAGAACAGCAACGTGCGGAACTACGAATCCCGTTTACGACTAGGCAGCCACTTTCGCCTTCGCCGCACTACCGAAGAACAAAAAAGGCGTTAACTACCTGGCCGCACCCTCCCCCCACTTTCTTGTAAGTGCGCATTCTAAAGGACTTATCGTTCTTGTAACTCCTTTAGAATCAACAGATCCGAGGGGCCTTGCAAGTGTTCATTCTAAAGGACTTATACTTGCCAAATCCCAACTCGCCCGCGCCTTACACAGCTATCGCTTGGGGCTTCTGTCCGGCATGACGCGCCAGACCTGCGGCATCGCGATAAACGCGCAATTTCTTTGCCCGGCGCGCTTGCAGCTTATTCTTGGGGAGCATCCCGAGAATGGCCTCGCGCACCATCCACTCCGGCCGGGTCTCGCGCACGCGCTTTACCGGCACGGTTTTCAATCCGCCGGGATAGCCGCTGTGGGAATGATAAACCTTCTGCTCGATTTTGTTCCCGGTCAGGCGGATCTTCTCAGCGTTAATGACGACCACATGGTCGCCGGAATCCAGATACGGGGTGAAGCTCGGCTTATCCTTGCCGATCAACATCCGGGCTACTCGAGTGGCTAGCCGGCCCAACACCGCGTTGGTGGCGTCCACGACATACCAATTCGGGCCCTCTTTCAGGGCTTCGGCCTCGGCTCCTTTGGCTACGTACGTCCTCATCGCAATCAGTCACACCTTTCCCTTTAGAGACAAACGTTAATTCTAGAGTAGCATTCGACGGCTGTCAACGCGATTGTGGGGCAGCTGTCGTTCGTTTTTTCCGTTTTCCGTTACGACCCCGTTGCAGTTCTTCGGCGGGAACGGCGACGACTTTGCCGTCGCGCCACACGTAAAGGGGTAAGCCTTCGCGGGCGTGCTCTTCAACGACTCTCTCTATAGCTGCCTTCATGGCCATTTCAGCGCGGTCAAGCAAAGGCAGTTCGAGAACGTTAGCCGGCGGTTTGATCATAAACTGTAATTCTCAATCAAATCATTGTATCGCTTTGTTTCTAAAATGCGGAGTCTCCCCAGTTCCAGCCGTGCAATAACGGAAGGCGATGTCTCGGAATTATCAAACAGGATCCAACGGTCTGCGAGCTGCCTGTAGTGAACGATAAAGTTACGAATGGACCGCGAAAAACGGCGACGCACTACCGTCTCAGGCACGTCGTGGCCGCCGCG
The DNA here is from genome assembly GCA_035280045.1 of Candidatus Acidiferrum sp. GTDB lineage: Bacteria > Acidobacteriota > Terriglobia > Acidiferrales > UBA7541 > Acidiferrum. The sequence goes on along the minus strand of DATEGP010000097.1, from coordinate 42,624 downwards.
CAACACCCGCTCGTGAATTCTCCCAAGAGCAAGTTCTACAGTCGGAACCCAGAGATAGAAAATGTGGACGTCGTAACCGCGTTTCTTGAGCTGACGCACCAAGTTCAAATGGCTTCGGCCCGCAAGCGTGGTTTCAAAGCCGAAGTCCTCTTCACGCCTCATCGAACGGCGTATTTCTTCAAGCATTAACCGGCCCGCTCGAACGGCCGCGGCTTCAGGCGAAAACGGAGAGATGCCTTCCGCAATCAGGTCGGCGTTGATGAAATTCCGACAGTCGGCGTAATTCGGAAGGAACTCGCGAGCGAAGGTCGTCTTCCCTGCGCCGTTCGGCCCAGCAATGATGTAGGCATTAGGACTCATGAGAGTCGAGAAGCGTACATCCCTTGCCTGCGCCTCACAAGGCGGCCTAGCGGTGCAAGGTGATCCCGCGGCCTAACACGAAAATGAAGGGTAGTGACAACGCGATAGCGACGGCGATCCACGCGTAGCTTCTGCCGACCGCATCGGAGCTTCGCTCTGGGACAGCGGCTTTCGGAATGTAGTACTTCAACCAGAGAAGCCCGGAGTGGCCACCTGCGGTGGCGGGCAAGGCGGATTGCCAGAGCAACTGGAATCCTAGAGGATTCAGGATTCCACTGGCGCACGCCAGGAGAATTGAGCAGGAATAAGGAATGATCATGAGTTTCCAAAACCTGCGGGGCTCGCTTCTGGGGACACCGACGTATCTCACCAGCCCGCTTCCCACAACCACTGCGGCCCCGAAGTAAGATGATATTCCCACGACCACGAGAAGCACGCGCCACAACCAATGGGCGGGCAAGCCTGCGATCACGGCGGCCCAGTCGCCAAAATCGGTGAAGCCGGAGAATAAGAAATAGCCGGTGCCATCAAAAAGATTGAAAGCAACGCTTATGAGCAGGAAAAACCGCAAGCGCGCTGAGGCGTTCTTCGCGCGGCGAAGTGCAATCCAGAAGACAAGGGCGGCGGCAAGGTTTGCAAGAGTTCCTCCCGCTGCTACGAGCCGCGAGTCCTGGGCGCTGGACCACGCAACGGTTGATAACACGCCCGATTTTGCGCCGGTGAGCAGAGCCGTCGCAGCATGGCCCAGCCCTTCGTGAAACACGTTGCCGAGCATCCCTGCCAAGACACTTATCGCGCAGACCGTCAGCCAGTCGTCAACTGGCGCTGGGCTAATCGCGGTCGCCTTTTCGGCTAGTGATGTTTTTCCAGCAAGATCAGACATTCGCCGGCCCGTCCGAGCCACTGGGAAGCAATATACGCCGTCTCGTTCGGGAATTCTTTCAGGTAGATCGGCTTCTCCGGGTGAGCTATCTGTTGCCCGGCTTTTTTCCAGAACTCAAATCGCTGTTCAGTGGGTATGCATTTGAGTTTGAGGCCGCAGTCGGCAACGGAGTTGTAAAAGAACTGCCATTCGTTTTGGTCTACGAGATCAAAGCCCGCAGGGCAGTCCGCAGCCGTTGGAAACTGGTTTCCAGCATGAGTAACATCCAGGTACTCAGTAATGAGCACCAGCTTGGGAATCTGCTTCTGGGAGTCGGTCCGCTTGGCTACCGACTGGACTTTCCCTGGTCGTGCGCAATCGTGACGGTAACCGCTCGTTTGCTGGCATTGCCCGACGCGTCGGTGCATTGAATCCAAATCGTGTACACGCGCTCGCCTCCATTTCCCGAGCGCTCCGACCGCAGCATGACCTCGAGGGGACCAACTATCTGCCAATCGGCTGGCGTTCCCTCGTTGCTGGTCACAGACACGACGCGGCATCGTGGGTTTGGATCGCAGACGTCGCGCGCGTCCACGGACAAGCGAACCGGAAACATCTTGTGATTCGGCGGCCAGCTGGAATTGGGATTAGCGGCGGCGCTCCGAATGACCGGCGGGGTCGTGTCTCTGACGGTCACCCGCATGTCGTTCCACCCCACGCCGCTGTAGCCATCGTCGACGACCAGCCGGATGGTGCTGACACCCAACGGAGCTCGGATCGTCGCGACGGGGCCTGTCGCACTCTGCAGCGCTCCTGTCCACGCATACGTAAGCGAATCGCCGTCCGGATCGTGTGACGACAACCCGTTCACCGTGACCGTTCCCGTCCCAAAGGCATTGCATTCAACCGTCTGGTCGGGTCCGGCATCGGCGATAGGACGGTGATTGATGACCCACGAGCCTTTGTTCTTGATGTCGTTGTAGTTGATCCACGCACCGCCCGTGGCTATTGGTGCTGCTGGGTTGGTGATTTGCACCGACGCGTGCACGTTCTGGTATCCGCTAACCGGCACGGAGAATACGTAGTCGCGACCGAACTCCGCGAGGCACCGCTGACCACCGTCGAACCAGGTGCCGCTGCCCGACGTGACCTTCCAGTCGTATCCTTCGCCAAACGCGAACCAGTCTTCTGGCCGCCCGCCTGACTCGGACCGGGGTCGCGCACACATGAACGGATGGACATCCTGCGGATTGATCGACACCCACCGATTCCACGGACGGGAGGCACCCGGTGTCGGGTTCTGCAACAGCAGGGCCGCATCGCCGTGGTTCCCAGCATCGCCGTCCAGCCAGCTCCAGACTGCGGCATGGTGCCGACCCGGTTCAGGCGGTAGGTCAGGCGGAGTGACGTCGTCGAGATACGTCAGGCTGATACGACAGTGTGCCGCTTGCTCCACCAATGCCGGGTGGATCCACGTTTTCATCCCCGGGCCGAACACGCGAAGCTCCGCGATCCACGAATACTGAGCTACACGGTTCGGCGAAGTCATGGACCCCGGGTCGAAGACATCGAGACCGGGAGGGTGTGCAATCCCGGTGTAGCAGTGCCGGTCTTCGGGCCGGAAGTCTAGGTTCTGCGTCCCGGAATCCAGGACAAGACCGGAAGGAACCTGAGGGAAGAAAAGGTCAGGGGGGAAAATCCAGGCGCCGCCGTGCGGGTCGGGTTTCCCGGATGAAGTGATCACAATCACCTGCTTGCCGGCCGCGAGCATCTCGCGCTTGGTTGGAAATCGAGTGAGGTAGTTTGGCCACTCGGCGGGCGTGAGGATCTTCGAGCCGAGATACGCCGCGAGCGGATCGTTAACGTAGTTGTCGTGTCCCTGCGCATAATCCTCGAAGTCAATCGTCATGATCTCGCCAGGATTCGCGTCCAGCCAATCCGCGATTTCCTTGATGCCGTACGCATACAAGCGATCGAAGAGGCTGCATCCGGCGTTATCTGACGTTCCGTGACACAGCCGGAGGTGGTTGTTGAACCAATGCAGATCCAGTTGGAAGTGTCGCGAGCCTTGCCGGAGCTGATCAGTCATTGACCAGTATTGATTCCCATCAATGTAGCCTTCCTGGAAGGCGTTGAACGCATTGTGAGTTGCGAGACGCGATTCCCAGTTGAGCGGCTCGTCGATGGCTAGGTTCTCCTGATTGCGCAAAGCAAAGTCCGTCCACGGATCGACCGGCGCCAACTGCCGGGTAGCATTGACGCACGTCACGCCGAGGAGCGGCGGGGGCGGTAGCGGCACGAGTCCCCTGTCGCATACGTCCTTTACAATGGCAGGGTTGTTTACACTCTGAATGCCGAACTCCCAGTCGGTCACGAAGCAAGGGCGGCCGCCCTCAAAGCCGCATGAGGGAAGGGTAGGCCAGGGAGGTAGTATCTGGGCCCGGGCGGACTGTGCGAGCGCGACGAGCAACAGAAAGACGAGCAATAGAAATCTGCGACCGACGACAGCGGCAGTATGAGCAAACGGTTTCATGATCCCCCTCCTGCTACTTTGTCTCTGCTGCGGAAGTTGTTCAGCGTGAGCGGCACGATGGAGGGAATTTGAAGTGACGTCAATCACACGGGGCATAAATGTTTGTTTAGCTGTAAGCCCTTGCGGCTATTAGCTTTAGAAAATGTTCTATCCGGGCCCCGGAGGGGGATGTTAGAATGCGTGGGTTCCCCGCTGGTGTGAATTTAGGTAAAGTATGTCCGGCCCCTCGCCACAGCCCAGGGTGAGTTTTGGCTTGTTCGAGGTGAATCCCTCGACAGGAGAGCTGCGCAAACAGGGCATCCGGATCAAACTTCACGAGAAACCGTTGCAAGTTTTGCTGGCCCTCCTTGAGCACCCTGGGGAGGTCGTCACCCGGAAGGAGCTTCAGGGCCGGCTTTGGCCTGGAGATACGTTCGTTGAGTTCGAAAATGGCTTGAACAATGCCATCGCCCGCCTGCGCGAAGCCCTGGGCGACACGGCGGAAAGCCCGCGTTTCATTGAAACCGTCCCGCGCCACGGCTACCGCTTCCTTCCCGAAGTTTCCTCTGCAGTTTCTTCCTCTGCTGCGAGCGGTTCGTTTAGGCCCTGGCTCTGGGCAATTCTGCTCAGCGTGGGAGCGGCGCTTGCCCTTGGCGGGGCGTTCCATTTTGCGCTGCCACAGCGCAAAGCGATTCAGTCCCTCGCGGTCCTGCCTTTCCGGAATCTAAGCACAGGAACTGCGGACGAATACTTCACTGACGGGATGACGGATGCAGTGACCACAGAGCTTGCCAAGCTGGGCGTTTCTAAAGTGATTTCCGAAACTTCGGTGGCTCAATTCAAAGATACGAAAAAATCCATCCCCGACATTGCCCGCACACTGGGAGTGGACGGTGTTGTGGAGGGAGCGGTATTGCGGGAAGGGAATGAAGTTCGCATTACCGTGCAACTCATCCGGGCGGATACCGATCAACATGTATGGGCGGAAAGTTACGAGCGCCAGTTGACGGACATTCTCGCTTTACAGAATGAAGTCGCGTTGGGTGTTGCCCGCGCAATCAAGCTCGAACTGTTACCAGGCGCGGCGGTCCAGCACACCTCCCCTAAACCCGTGAATGCGGAAGCGTATGAAGCCTACCTTAAGGGCCGCTACTTCATGCAAAAGCGCGATCAGTCGGCCATGAGTGCAAAAGATTATTTTGAGCAGGCCATTCAACTGGACCCTGGGTACGCGCCCGCCTATGCCGGTCTGTCTGATTTCTATGTGCTGGCTTTGCCACCTAAAGAGGCCCAGCCCAAGGCAAAGGAGTACGCACAAAAAGCGCTGAAGTTGGATCCCAGTTTGCCAGATAGCCACATTTCGCTTGCTTACATCTATTTTTACGATGATTGGGACTGGCTCGCCGCCGGCGAGGAGTTTCAGCGCGCTATTTCCCTCGCTCCCGGTCTTGCCGAGTCTCACCGCTGGTACGCGGTTTATCTAGCTGCCATGGGCCGCATGGCCGAGGCCATGGGAGAAGCGCAACGGGCACTGGATCTGGACCCACTTTCTATTTCCGCTCACCATGGCGCAGCCACTGCGGCATTCTCCGCCGGACAATATGACCGGTCCATCGACGAGGGGCGCAAAATCGTCGAGCTGGATCCAAATGATCCGCGGGCGTACCTAGACATGGCCGCGGGCCACCTGCAGAAGCAGCTGTACCAGGAAGCCTTGCAGGACGCTGAAAAAGGCGTGGCCGTTTCGCACCGCGACCCTTTCTTTCTCTCGATCGCTGCTCATGTTTACGGCCGGCTGGGCAACATGGAGCAAGCCGGAAAGCTTGTGGATGAAATGCGGGCCGCGAGCCGGAAAAGTTATGTGTCTTCATTCCTCTTTGCAACAGCCTTTGTCGGAATGGGTAAGCAAAAAGAGGCGATGGGAGCTTTGGAAGCAGGATACAAAGCTCACGATCCTGACCTGGTTGGTCTCAACTCCACTCCCTGGTTTGCGCCTTTGCGCTCCGACACCGGCTTTCAAGACTTGGTGAGCCGGATGCATTTCCCGCCTGTGACTCCTGCGGGGCCACAGTAAGTTACCCGGTCCGCTAGCGGTCGGCGAAGATGGGGGTTTGGCGGCGCCACCATTGCTGGCCGGAGGCAGGCAGGGTGTAAACGGGGTCGTAATATTCGTAGAGGCGGTTGAGCGCTTCGGGATCGTTGGCTTCGATGCCGGTGCGGTAATTCTTGGTCCAGTAGGAGATACCTTTTTCGCGGTCGTAGTCCTTGAGCTGGTGGACCCAGCGCTTGCCGACGAAGGGCACGTCGCAAATCATGCGCGGTGTGGCGAAGCCGGGCAAATAGCCCATGATGTCGTGCTGCAACTGCTGGGCTTCGTGGATGGCGAGGCGCCAGTGCTCGGAATTGGGGATCATGTCGCACATGTAAAAGTAATAGGGCATGATTTTGGCGCGGTCGAGAAGAGTGAAGCAGAGTTCGAGCAAGTCTTTAGCGTTGGTGTTCACGCCGCGCAGCAAGACGCCTTGATTGCGAACATCGCGGAAGCCGACTTCGAGAATTTTCTTTGTTGCTTTGGCTACCAGAGGAGTGACCTGGCTGGCGTTGTTGACGTGGGTATGGAGCGCCAGATCGATATCGTGTTCGCGGGCTTTTTTCGCGAGGCGCTCGAAACCCTTTAAGACTTCGTCCTGGAGGAAATGCTGCGGGATGCCCATCAGGCCTTTTGTGGCGAGGCGAATGTCTTTGATGTTGGGAATGTCCATCAGAGCGGAGACGAAGGATTCGAGCTGCGCGATGGGCACGTTGGCGATGTCGCCGCCGGAAACGACGACGTCGCGCACGGACGGAGTTTTGCGGAGGTAGTCGAGCATCTGCTCGTAGCGATCTTTTTGCGGAAGCTGAAAGCGAAGTTTCACGACCTGGGGCACGTCGTTGCCGACGAGATCCATGCGGGTGCAGTGGCCGCAGTATTGTGGGCAGGTGGAAAGCATTTCCGCGAGAACCTTTGTGGGATAGCGGTGGGTGAGTCCTTCGACGGCCCACATCTCGGATTCGTGGAGGCTGTCGCGGCTGGATTTGGGATGGCTCGGCCAGTCAGGATTGCGGTCGTCGAACGCGGGGAGCATGTAGCGGCGGACGGGATCGTTCCAGAGATCCTTTTCGTCCATGGTGTTGAGCATTTGAGGCGGGATGAGGATGGACATGGTGGCGCGCTCGCGGATGTCGCGCTCCATGCTTTCGAGAAGGCTTTGCGGAAGGAGCGAGCCGAAGACGGCTTGGACTTCTTTCAGATTCTTGGCCGTGTGTCGACGCTGCCAAAGAGCGGTTTCCCATTCGGCGGAGGTGACGTCTTTGTAGCCGGGAAGGCGGCGCCAGTCCGGCTCGACGAATTCGCGCTGCAATGGATATTTGAACGGCTGCTCGCCGGTATGCACTTTGCCGGCAGGTTTCCAGACGGGCCGGGCTGTCTTGACGTCGCTCATTTTTTCTTTGCGTTGCTTGCTTTCACAAAACTAAGTTCACTTGCCTCTAGCCGCACGAATTTCCAGAAAGCGATAAAACGCGAAACACCTTTTCGGGAAAGTGCGGGGAAAATTCCGTGTCGCTCAAGGATACGATGAATTGCGAAATAAGAAAACAGAGCCATGGAGATTGTGCGGGAGCGGGAAAGCAGCAGAAGCGTGCGAGGCATGATATTTTTGGTGGCGGGCTTACGTAGGAATAGAGGAAGCCAACAGACGGTCTGAATCCCCCAAATGCGTGGTGACTATTCAATTCGAGCAGCGGTCCTGCTGTGCGCGGCGTTTTTTGGCGCCGTATTGGGCGCTTCTCCTGCGCACGGCGAGGACATCAAGGGCATTCATCCTACGGGCTATGTGACGGATCTGGCGGGAGTCATTGGCGCGAACAAAACAGCAAAATTGGAAGCGCTATGCACGGAGCTTGAGCAAAAAACCGGTGCGCAATTGGCCATTGTGACCGTGCGATCGCTCGATGGGCAAAGCGTCGAATATTATGCTGTCGACCTTTACCGACAGCTTGGAATCGGAAGTAAAAAAGACAATCGCGGCGTGCTGTTGCTGGTGGCGCCGAATGAACGCAAATACCGCATCGAGGTAGGCTACGGCCTCGAGCCGGTGATTAATGATGCGCGCGCGGGCGATGCGGGGCGCGCGATGGTGCCGTTTCTGCGGCAAGGCGATCATGGCGGCGCTGTGGAGACAGGCGCTTGGCAGCTGGCAAAGTACATTGCGGATGATTCGAATGTTACGCTGAGCGGGCAGCCGCCTGAGAGGCGGGTTCGAAATACGAATCGCGGCGGTGGCATCCCAATCTTTTGGATCATCGTAGGTTTGTTTATTCTGTTTTCGTTCCTAGGGCGGGGGCGCTCCTCGGGAATGCGCCCAGGCGGAGGAGGAGGAAGCGGCCTGATGTGGTTCTTGCTCGGAATGATGGCAAATTCCGGCAGCGGATCGCGCGGGGGTTGGGGGAGTGGAGGATTTGGCGGCGGCTCGGGCGGATGGGGTGGAGGAGGCGGGGGATTTGGAGGATTTGGCGGCGGGAGCAGCGGAGGGGGAGGGGCTTCGGGGAGTTGGTGAGACTGGCCTGCGGAAACTATGCAAGCGAGAAAGCGGCAGCCCTTCACAAAACGCGCACAGGGTAAACAGGGCCGCCCTTCGGGGCTCCGGGTAAACCGCACTCCAAAGAAAGTGAAACGCAGAGGCGCTGAGGACGCAGAGAAGAGGCGAAATGCTTTCTACAGATGCAAAACTGACGGAATTGGTGAAGCGGCTGAAGGAATTTGCGGCCACGAATTTGGAGTGCGTGATTTTATTTGGTTCGGCGGCGCGTGGAGACTTCCGCGAAGGGCACTCGGACTTGAATGTTGTGTGTATTTTGAAATCGCTGACCGTGGAGGAACTTGGGCGGCTGGCAGGCGTGGTGAAATGGTGGTGCGTGGAGCAGAAAGAGCCGGCGCCGCTCTTTTTTACGCACGAGGAGTTGCGGCAGGCCGCGGATGTTTTCGCTATCGAGATTCTGGATATGAAGCAGGGGCGGCGTATTTTGTACGGAGAAGACTTGGTTGGGGCGATTGACGTGCCGATGAATTTGCACCGGCTGCAGATTGAGCGCGATTTGAGGACAGTGCTTTTGAAATTGCGGCAGCACTATCTCCGGGCTCCAGGGAACGTACACGAGTTGGCGCCGATGTTACGAAAATCTTTTTCGGGCGTGCTGACGCTGCTTCGCCATACGCTGATTGCTTTTGGGGAGACGCCACCAGTGCACGGGAAGGAAATCGTCGCACGGGCCGCGGCGCTGACAGCGGCGGACTCAACGGCGTTCGATCCGCTCTTGAAACTGCGGGAGAGCGGCGAGATTCACGGAGACATTGTTCCGGTGTATGGAGCGTATCTAAAGGCACTGGAGAACGTATTGCACGCGCTTGATCATCATTTTCCGAAGCGGGAATGGCAGCGCGTGAAGAAAACGGGCAGCTGAATTCGGACGAAGCGAGGTGGATATGAAAGGCGTTCTTGTTGTTTTGGCAGTCATCGTGGTGATCGCGCTGATTTTCGGAGGCTCGTTCATCGGCCGCAGGAATCAGATGGCTGTTAAGAAAGAAGCCGTGAATGCGGCATGGGCCCAGGTGGACGTCGTGTTGCAGCGGCGGGCGGACTTGATCCCTAATTTGGTGGAAACGGTGAAGGGATTCGCAACGCAGGAGCAGACCGTCATCGGAGAGATTACCAAGGCGCGCGCCGCTTACCTGAGCGCGGGGACTCCGGCGGAGAAGATTGCGGCGAACAACCAGGTCGACGGCGCCATGGTCAAATTCCTGGCATTCACGGAGAACTATCCGCAATTGAAGTCTAATGAGAATTTCCTCCGACTGCAGGATGAGCTTGCCGGAACGGAAAATCGCATTGCTGTGGAACGCCGCACGTACAATCAAGTAGTCCAGGAGTACAACACGCTTATTGCGACGTTTCCGAATAGTCTGGTGGCGAGCATGAGCGGATTCACGCGCAATGATGCGTATTTCAAGACGGAAGAGGGAGCGCGACAGGCTCCTAAGGTGAATTTTGGGAGTGCGCCAGCGGCGGCTCCGGCAAAGCCATAAGAAAGTTCTTAGTTGTACGTTTTTGGTTCTTAGTCAGAACCGAAGAAGCCTTTGAACATCTTTGTGCGATCGCTCATAGACCGAGCTGTGCGCGAATTTCGCAGACGATTTGTCGCGGCGGGTTTGATATGTCGATGGTGATGGAGGCGGTCGGCTCTTCGAGGTCAGCGAGCTGGCTTGAGAGCATTTGTTCTTTCATGTAGTGGCCTTTTCTGGAGTGCAGGCGTTCCAGAAGAAGATCGTAGTTTCCCTTCAGATAGACTAGCTTGACGTCGTTCGCGTTCGGACCGACTCCCAGAAGGTTGCGGTAGCTGCGTTTAAGGGCGGAACAGGCTACGACCGCACTCTGTCCTTGTGCTTGCCACTTTTTCATCGCATCGCGGATGGATTGAAGCCAAGGGAGGCGGTCTTCATCGGTTAGCGGGATGCCGTTCGACATTTTTTCTTTGTTTGCAGCTGAGTGAAAATCGTCGCCGTCGGCAAATTCCCAGGAGAGTTGCTTCGCGAGAAGTTCTCCGATCGTGGTTTTTCCCGAACCGGCGGGACCCATTATGAGAACAATCACCGGGGGCATGCCTTCGTAGCCGAACTACGGCCGAGCCAGGAATTCATTCAGCAGCATGTGGAAATGGTGGACGCCGTTTTCGCGCTTCACGGAGTAGCGGCCGCGGTCGTAGGTGGAGGAGCGCAGTCCCTTCTGAACGTTTTCGCAGAGGCCGATGTCTTCCTGCTGGACCTCATCGCTGAAGGCGACGGCGCGCCGGATGCGTTCGCGGCTTTTCTGGGAAGCCAGATCGTGGAAGAACCATTCGAAGATGGTCAGCGTTTTTTCTTGAGAGAGCGGAACGATCACGTTTGTCGAGATGTTGTCCGGATAAATGTTGAGCATGAGGTTGGGGAAAATCCAGAAGTACAGCGCATCTTGTAAGCCGGTGCCGGGGGCGTAGAGGCGGTCGGTGGCATCCTCCGGCTTCATGGCGCGAATGGGCGCGAATTGCTGGGAATAATAACGGAAGGTGTCGGTGCGGTACTGCGCGTAGTCAATTTCCTTCATCAAGCCGGGGTGCGCGATGGGAATGTGGTAGCCCTCGAGGTAGTTGTCGACGTAGACCTTCCAGTTGCAATCGATCACATAGTCGCGGCGCTCGGCAAATTCCAGGCCGTCGAATTGGAAGCCGCGGGCTTGCTCGGGAATTTTGCCGAGGTAGGCGGAGAGCGGTTCGGCTTGAAGATCGAAATTGACGAAAATGAACTGGCCCCAGGTTTCGCAGCGCAACGGCACCATGCCCATGGTGCTGCGATCGAAAAATTCGACGCCGTCAACGTCAGGAGTGCCGATGAGGCGGCCGTCGAGTGTGTAAGTCCAGCCGTGGTATTGGCAGCGCAGAACATTTTTGCATCCGCTGCCAAGGGCGATGGGGCCGGCGCGATGGCGGCAGACGTTGCTGAAGGCGCGGAGTTCGCCGTGCTCGTCGCGCACGACGATGACCGGTTCGCCGGCCACATCTACGGTGGAAAAACTTTCGGGGTCGGAGATGGTGCGCCTGGTTCCGTTGACTTCGCCGCAGGATTGATGGAGCGTTCCGACCAGTTGCCAGGTGCGCTGGAAGATGCGGGATTTCTCACATTCGAGGATTGCAGGATCGGTGTAGAAGCGCGAGGCCAGCGTTTGCGCGCATTCGATTTGCTCGTGCATGTCGAGGTTGAGAGGTTTAGTGGTCATTGTTTTTCTTAGTTTAAGAGTCGAAGGTTCAAGAGTTCAAAAGAAAACTAGAAAACCTCCCGTTATTTTTCGTCACTGCATACATGCCAGTCGCGGCTTATCGTTTGTTTCGTGGTTGACAGAAAAGCGGGAGCAAGCTCCGCACTCCAAATCAGAACTTGCGGGTTTCCTGGCGCGACCAGCGTTCGATTACGATTTTGGATTCAGTGAAAAACTCGACGGCGTCGCGTCCCTGGCCGTGGAGAATGCCGAAGAAACTTTCCTTCCATCCGCTGAAGGGGAAATAGGCCATGGGGGCGGCTACACCGATGTTGATGCCGATATTGCCCGCGGGCGCTTCGTAGCGGAATTTGCGTGCGGCCGAGCCGCTGGTGGTAAAGAGCGAGGCTTGATTGCCATACGGGCTGCGGCGGAGAAATTCCATGGCTTCGTCGATCGAATTGGCGTGGATTAAGCTTAGGACCGGGCCAAAGATTTCGGTATTGGCGAGCTGGCTAGTGGAAGGAAGTCCGTCCAGAACCGTCGGCTTTACAAAATTCCCGGCTTCATAGTTGGGAATTTTTGTACCGCGGCCGTCGAGAATGGGTTTTGCGCCTTCACCCACGCCGGCGTTAATCAGGGTTTCGATGCGGTGCTTGCTTTCCTTGGTAATGACGGGCCCCATTTGCACGCCTGTTTCGAGTCCATTGCCTACACGAATGGCGGAGGCGGCTTGCGCGATGGAATCGCGAAACGTTTTTTGCGCTTCGCCGACGGTGACCGCCACGGAAACGGCGAGGCAGCGCTGCCCGGCGCAGCCAAACGCACTGTCGCTGATGATTTGCGTGGCGAGTTCCATGTCGGCGTCGGGAAGAACAACGACGTGATTTTTTGCCCCGCCCTGGCATTGCATGCGCTTCCCGCTGGCGGCGGAGCGCGTGTATACGTGTTTGGCCACCGGCGTGGAGCCGACAAAGCTGATGGCGCGGACTTGCGGATGATCGCAAAGCGCGTTGACTGCGTCGCGGCCGCCGTTGACGAGGTTCACCACGCCTTTGGGCAAGCCGGTTTTTTCCAAAAGCTCGAACGTGCGACGCATGGAGAGCGGGACGCGTTCAGAGGGTTTGAGAATAAATGTGTTTCCGCAAGCGATGGCATAGGGCAGGAACCAGTAAGTGACCATCGCCGGAAAGTTGAACGGCACGATGGCCGCGACGACGCCGAGTGGCTGGCGAATCTGCATTTCGTCCACGCCAGGCGTCACATCTTCGAGGTTGTAGCCTTGCATCATCGTGGGGATGCCGCAGGCGACTTCGACATTCTCGATGGCGCGGCGCATTTCGGCTTTGGCTTCCCCGAAAGTTTTTCCGTTTTCCGTGGTGATGATGCGCGATAACTCGTCGATGTTTTCTTCGAGGAGATTTCTCAGCTTGAAGAGGTATTGAATGCGTTCTCCGGGAGGCGTGCGACGCCAGGCAGGAAACGCGGAAGCGGCGGCTTGCACGGCGGCGTCGACATCAGAGGCAGCGGAGAGCGGCGTACGAGCGAGCAATTCCGCGGTGGCAGGATTGGTTACGTCGGAAAATTCAGAAACAGTGGCGCGTCGCCAGGCGCCGTTGACATAGTTTTCGAGTTCGAGAACTTGAGGGGTTGCGGCGCTGCTCATGCCTTACTCCTTGGCCTGTATCGGAGATCGCGGAGATGTCCGGCAAGGTCTTTTTCTTGAGGAATCGCGTCGCTCTAGCTTACCAAAGAATTGCGACCGGGAAATACCGCACAGGGCTGCAGGGCATGGGAAAGGCGAGGGCTGAAGCTATTTGTCGACCGCGGCGAGGGCTTCGTAGGCTGCGCCCAACAAGGGGGCGGATTCGTTCAGGATGATAGAGACGGGGATGTTGCTGAGGAGGCCTTCGAATTTCCATTTGTCTTTAAAGGCGTGGAAGAACGAGCCGTCTTTCATTTTTTCGAGGATTTTGACGGCGATGCCGCCGGCCACGTAGACCCCGCCAAGCGCCAAAACTTTTAGCGCGAGGTTTCCGGCTTCGGCGCCGTAAATGGCGGTCCACAAATCCAGGGTGTCTGAACAAACCCGGCAGGACTTGTCCAAGCCGCGACGAGTGATTTCGGGAGCAGGATCGGCGTCGGGGTCTTCGAACGAAGCGTGCAGAACCTTGGGAGCCAAAAATTCGTGGAGCGTTCGGAAGCCGCGGCCGGAGAGAATCAGTTCCCAACTGACCTGCGGATAGCGGCGGCGCATGAAGCGGAGCAATTCAATTTGCTGCTCGGTGTGAGGCGCATAATCGGAATGACCGCCTTCGGAAGGAACCACGCGGTAGCGGCCCGAATCCCAAAACAGAATGGACTCGCCCAATCCAGTACCGGCAGCCAGCAAGGCGCGCGTGCCGCCAACCTCAGCTTTGCCAGGATTCAATACGCAGAAATCCTCGGGCGCAAGATGTTCGAGGCTGTGACCCCAGGCGCCAAGATCGTTCAGGAGAACAACGTGGGGAACATTAAGCTCTTTGATTAGGGTTTCGGTTTCGATGATCCAGGGAAGATTCGTGGCGCGCACGCGGCCATTGATAACCGGGCCAGCGATGCCGAATCCGGCGGCCTCGATGCGGTCGCCCCCAAGATGTTCCGAGGCCTGGCGGGAGAATTCCTTGACGATGAAATCGAACTGCGCAAATTCCTTGCTAGCGAAGCGGTGACGGAAAACCGGCGTCAGGTTGCCGTCCTTTTCGGAAAACAAGGCCAGATTGCATTTCGTGCCGCCGACGTCCCCAGCAAGGATCACCCGCTCCCCCTTGTGTAATCCCCTCTTTTAAAACGGTTCAAGAAATTTTGCAACTATTGGCAAGGCCGGTACTATCAGATTAGGACAGCACCCAAGGCTCTACGGGTTATACCACCGGCGGCCATCGCGCTCGAGTAGAAGATCGGACTCGCGAGGGCCCCAGCTCCCGGACGCATACTGAGGCACGGTGGCGGTCCGCGCGGCGCCCCAAACGTCGAGAATGGGATCCACGAGCGCCCATGCGGCTTCCACGCTGTCACCGCGATCGAAGAGCGTGGCGTCGCCGCGCAGGCAATCATTGAGCAGCGTGGCATAGGCGCTGCGCGAAACGTCGCCGAAGCCTTCGCGGTAGCTGAAGTCCATGGTGACGTTACCGATGCTCATTTCCGTGCCGGGGCGCTTGGCGCCAAAGCTGATGGAGATTCCTTCGTCGGGCTGAATGTTCAGGACCAGGCGGTTGGGCTGCACTTCGCGCTCGCGGAAAACGATGTGGGGCGCGGCGTGGAACTGAATCATGATTTCGGTGCTGCGTTTTGCGAGGCGCTTGCCTGTTCGGATATAAAAGGGCACGCCAGCCCATCGCCAGTTGTCAATGAGCAATTTCGCGGAAACGAAAGTTTCAGTTTTCGAAGCGCGATTGACGCCGGGTTCTTCGCGATAGCCGGGCAACGACTGATCTCCGATTTTTCCGGGCGCGTATTGGCCACGGACGACGGACTGCGCGACCATTTCCAGGTTGAAGGGCCGGATGGACTGCAAGACCTTTAGTTTTTCATTTCGCACGGCAGTGGCATCGAAAGCTGCGGGCGGCTCGACGGCGACCAGGGAAGTCAATTGGAGGACGTGGCTCTGAATCATGTCACGCAGCGCGCCGGCGGTTTCGTAAAAGCCGCCGCGGCGCTCCACGCCAAGGGTCTCGGACGCGGTGATTTGCACGTGGTCCACATAATTGCGGTTCCAGAGCGGCTCAAAGATTCCATTACCGAAGCGCAGGACGAGCAGATTCTGGACCGTGTCTTTTCCGAGGTAGTGGTCAATGCGGTAGACCTGCTTTTCGTCGAAAACGTTGAGGACAATTTCATTGAGCGCTTTTGCGGAAGCGAGGTCGCGTCCAAAGGGTTTCTCGATGATGATGCGCGTCCAGGAATTCGGCGAAACGGGGTGAGCGATGCAGGCACGGCCCAACTGCTTTACGATGTCGGGATAAACTTCGGGCGGCGTGGAAAGGTAGAAGAGGCGATTCCCCCCTAAGTTCTTGGCGGCCTCGATCTTGGTGAGGCGCTCGCAAAGCTGTGTGTAGGAGTCTGGGTTGGCGTAGTCGCCGGGAGAATAATAAAGATTGGAGGCAAAGGCATCCCACTGTTTGGGATCAATTGGTCCGACTTCGGAAATGGTTTTGGCGGCTTCGCCCAAACCTGCGCGGAAAGCGTCCTCGGTCATGTTGGTGCGGGCGAATCCCACAATGGCGTAACGAGGGCCAAGAGCGTTGTGCGTGGCGAGGTCGTACATCGCGGGAATGACTTTGCGCTTGGCGAGGTCGCCGGAGGCGCCAAAAAGAACGACAGTGCACGGTTCCGCCACTCCGCCGTACACCGAACCCGCACGAGCTGTCTCCCCAGCCATCGCGTCACCTTTTTCCTTCTTGCGGCTTCCCTTTCAGAGGCTGCCTATTTGAGTCGGCGGAACCGCGTGGCGTTACTATACCTCAACGCCGTACTTCCCAAACTCCGCGCGCAGTTGCTCCGGGCTTTGGTGGTGAATTGTGTTCATGCCGAGCTTTCGAGGGCTTTCCAAATTCAATGGGCGATCGTCAATGAAGAGGCATTGTTCCGGTGGGCGCTGGGTGACTTCCAGCGCCACCCGGAAAATCGTCTCCTCGGGCTTTCGCGCGCGAACGTAGCAGGAACTGAAGAAGACCTGGAAATTCCTTCGAAGATCGAAGGCTTCGATACGGTATTGATTGAGCTCGAGCGGTTCGTTATTGAGGGCGGCCACAAAATACTTCCTGGCGCTGGTCACTTTATCAAGAACGGCGCGCGTCTCCGCGTATTCTTTGGACTGGGCAAACATGAAAGCAGTGAACTCCTCGCGCGAGAACGGGCGAGGGCGGTAAAAGAGGGTGCGGTCGAGGTATTCGTTCAGAGTAATGAGGCCGCTGTCGAAGGCAGGAAAGGAGAGGTCGTGGCGGTCCCGGAATTCTTCCCAATCGAAATGAAACGTTGCGGCCGCTTCTTCTCGCGATTCGTGATCCCAGCCGTTGGTCAGGATGACGCCACCGATGTCCCAAAAGAGGGTGGTGATTTTGGGCAAGTTGATGCGCCTCCGATTCTCGCTAGAACTCGTAAACCAGACATTCGAATGTCTCAAAAAATTCCCGTACGTGCAAAAGAAGGGAGCGGTAAATGTAATGGTCCCTGAGAAATCCGGAATCAGCCCTGTCAGCTAGGATTTTCGCCCAAGTTGCAGTAAGGTGAAATTAGACATTCGCTCAGGAGAAAAGCATGGCCAACGAATCCTGCGATCCCGCACCGGCGCCCAGCGAGCCGATAAAGCCGGGAACGCGCATGGTGCATTGCGTCAAGTTTGACAAGGAACTGCCGGGGCTGGACCGCATTCCGTGGGCGGGCGAACTGGGGAAGCGCGTCTACGAAAACGTCTCGAAAGACGCGTGGAAGCTATGGCTCGAATACTCGAAGATGGTCATGAACGAGTATCGTTTGAATCCGCTGGACCCCAATTCGCAAAAGATTATGGGCGAGCAGATGGAGCAATTCTTTTTCGGCGAAGGCGCAAAGTTGCCCGAGGGATACGTCCCGCCCAAGGCCAAGGGCTAGGCCCAAGCTAACTGAACAGCGAAATTAACCGCGCGCAGGAAGACGGTGTGTGGACGGATGTTCGACAGGCAGGCGCGGGGTGATGCGGAAATTTAGTTTCTTGTGCGCCTCGCGGATGGCTTGCTCCGCCTCTTCGGGTGAGTTCCCTGTTGCAAACAGAAAACCCAGATAGCTGGATCCTTCCGGCCAGGCCGCGATGTAATCCTGAAGGCGGGCGGTGATGATCAGCTCGGTGATCCGGTGAGTTGCGCGGGCCGCTTCGACCCCTGAGACGCTTTCGAGGATTCCGCTTTGTGGAACGGGAATCATCATGACAGCGGAGGCTTGTGCTTCGCGCGGGGCATCGCTGCCCGGTGGCTTGAGCGCGTGGCGAAGAAGCAGTTCTTCCAAACCGCTCTCTTCATTTGCTTCGCTTATTCCGAATCGCAACGCTCTTGCGCAGAGCCCACCGATAGGACGTGGTGCGACTTCGAGGGGCCACACACCTTCTTCGTTGATTCGGAATTCTGCGTGAATGGGTCCATGGGTTAGGCCGAGGGCCCGCGCCGCATCTTTTGCACATTTTTCAATTTGATTTTGGGTGGACTTGGGAAGCCTTGATGGCGTGACGTAGATCGTTTCTTCAAAATAGGGACCTTCGAGCGGGTCGGGCTTATCAAAAATGGCCAGAATCCACAGAGCGCCGTTCGTGAGAAGTCCTTCGACAGCTACTTCCCTGCCCGGGATGTAGCCTTCTACCAACATTTGGTCGAGGTTTGGCTCGCGAGTGGCTCGAATCTCCGGGGATTCGAGCAATCGGCGAAGACGCTCCGCGGCCACGAGAAATTCTTCGCGGTTGTTGGCGCGCATCACGCCCTGGCTTGCGGAAAGCGATAGGGGCTTCAGTACACAGGGAAACTGAATGCCGACAAGGGCGGGCTCAGGAACAGGCGTGATCGGAAAAGCTTTGAACCAAGGAATTCGCAGGCCGGCGCCACGAAACACTTCGCGCATGCGCAATTTACTGCGGCAAGCTTCGACGGCGGCGGGGTGGTTGTAGTCGATTCCGAGACCACGCGCGGCGTAGGCTGCGGCAGCCGCTGGGCGGTCACCCAGCGCCAAAACTCCGGAGACTTCGTGGCCGCGCATAGCCTCCATAACGGTATAGGCAGCCGCCTCGGGAGACTCAAAATGGACGGCGATCGCCTGGTCGCCCCAGGGGTCCTCGAGCTGATGGCAGCGATCCGTGACGTAAACGAGCCGCACGCCTAACTTTCGCGCCGCGTCTTCAAAGCTGCGGGTCTGGTAGCCGAGCTTCGCGGTGAAAAGCAGCAGGCGCTTGGCTGCGCCTTGTGGTTTGTGCACAGGGAAAGACAAGGGCTCTGGGCTCAAACGAATGACTCCGCCTGGGGCAAAGATTCCTTGGCTTTGGCGAAGGGGACCAACTGGTCCCGCGTGGGCTCGGCTCAACAGTACCAAGGCTCATTGAGATAAGGGATTGCTGCGCGCGATACGAGCGGCGGCTGCGCCGAAAAGTCTGCCCGCACTCCGACCGCTTCGTTTGCGGCTTCCCAGATGCGTTCAAAGATTTTGCGCCGAGAAAGCTTGAGCTTTTCGCATGTGGCAACTATAGCTTCGATCTCTTCGCCGAAAGAATCAACGCGCGGATCGGGGTTCCGCCAGGAATAGGCTAGCGCAGAAGGATCAAAAGGACCGACGAGGTGTCTCACTTCCTCGAGTTCGAGCAATCGCGAGCCCGCGGGAATCAGAAGCCGAATCGCAAGCTGAATCGGAGCGACATTCTCGACTAAGTCGTTTTCGCGTAGGACGCGGAGCAGGTCGAAGTAGCCATCGAACGTGGTCCAAGGCGTAAACGGCACGAAAGTTGGCTGCAAAACCAGGTCGAGTTCGCGGAAAATGCGGTTCACCTCGAGAAAATCGGCTCGTGTGTGGCCTTTGTCGAGTCGGCGGAGCACTGCGTCGTCCACCGATTCCACAGCGCTGGTGACGAACAAGCAGCCCGTGTCACGCAGCTTGGGCAAATGTTCTTTGTGTTTGAGAAGGTGCTCAATTTTGATTGTGACGTCGCAGGACAGTTGAGGAAATTCGCGATGTAGCGCTTCTACGAGCGCCATTGCGTGCCCAATGCCGTTGAAAAAGTCGGGGTCGCCGAAGGTGATGTGCTGGGCTCCCGCTTTTAGTTGCTGCCGGATGTCTGCCAGAACGACTTCGCGGTCAACGACGCGGAAAACGCCTTTGTAGACAGGAACGATTGGGCAGTGGCGACAAAGATGCTTGCATCCGCGGCTTGCTTCTGTGTAACCCCCGACACGGTGCTCGCCGGCGGGGAAAATGACATGGGCGTATTTCGCCGGCGACGGCAATGCGCTTCGTTCGGGCGTAACGAATTTCTGCCGGGCCAGCGAAATTAGCGGCTCGGGCTGCAATTCGGTTGAAGCACCATGGCCGTTGCAAGTAGCGACTTGCCCAAGGCGCTCCGCCAGATGAACAAGTCCCTCCTCGAATTCGCCGCCGAGAATTGTAGAAACGCCGAGCGAGCGGAGATATTCTGCGTTCATGGGCGCGTACAAACCATAGCCGCAGAGATGCGCGCGCTGATTTAGTTCGCGCAGAGTGGGAATGAGCTGCGCCGCAAGCCGTGTGGCCGTGTGCATTGGCAAGTAGACGGCGATGAGCCCGGCTCCCCGAACCGCCGCTTCGTCCAAAGGCTGTCGCGCCAAGTCGAGCGCACTTACTTGATGGCCGCGCTCCCGCAGCCACGCCGCGGGTGAAGCCAGTCCAAAAGGCTGACGGCCCAGCTCATAGGTCGATATGAGAAGGATGTTCATTCCCTCTTAGTATAGCTGCGCGGCGCGCAGATGCGATTTCGGTTATCATAGAAGGCTGCTTTCGCAACGAAAGGATAGGCAGGATGGCCATCAACGCGGGAAATTCCTTCCGCACACGCGACAAACTCAACGTCGGCGCCCAGACGTTTGAAGTACACCGCCTCGAACTCCTGGAAAAACAGGGCGTCGCGGAACTGGCGAAACTTCCTTTCTCGCTGCGTATTCTCCTCGAAAACCTGCTTCGCTTTGAAGACGGCCGGTTCGTTCACCCGGAAGATATTCAAGCCCTGGCAAAGTGGCGGCCCGGGGCTCCCGAGAAAGAAATTGCGTTCATGCCAGCCCGCGTCCTTTTGCAGGATTTCACCGGCGTGCCAGCGATCGTGGATTTGGCTACCATGCGAGAAGCTTTCGTAAAAATGGGCGGGAACGCCAAGCGCATCAATCCCCTATTCCCGGCGGAATTGGTCATCGACCATTCCGTGCAAGTGGACAATTTCGGCAACGTCAATGCTTTCGGATTGAATGCGGAACTGGAATTTCAACGCAACGTGGAGCGGTACGCCTTCCTGCGCTGGGGCCAAACCGCGTTTCAGAATTTCAAGGTCGTGCCGCCGGATACGGGAATCTGCCATCAGGTAAACCTCGAATACCTGGCGCGCGTGGTATGCGGAGTGCAGCACGGCACCCGCTGGGAGGCCTACCCGGATTCCGTCGTCGGGACCGATTCGCACACCACGATGGTGAATTCGCTCGGCGTTTTCGGCTGGGGCGTGGGCGGAATTGAAGCGGAGGCGGCCATGCTTGGCCAGCCCTCTTCGATGCTGATTCCGGAAGTTATCGGTTTCCGACTGCACGGGCGCTTGAGCCAAGGCACGACCGCAACGGACCTCGTTCTGACCGTCACCGAAATGTTGCGAAAAAAGGGCGTCGTGGGGAAGTTTGTCGAGTTTTATGGCTCAGGGCTCTCCAGCTTGAGCGTTCCCGACCGCGCGACGATTGCCAACATGGCGCCGGAATATGGCGCGACCATGGGCTTCTTCCCAGTCGATGCGGAAACGCTCGCGTACTTGCGATTTACCGGACGGCAATCGGAACATATCGCCCTCGTTGAAGCGTACTGCAAGGAGCAGATGCTTTTCCGAACCGACGAGACGCCTGCTCCGCTCTTCAATGACACGCTTGAACTTGACCTTGGCAGCGTGGAGTCCGCCGTCGCCGGTCCCAAGCGCCCGCAAGATCGCGTTCCGCTGCGCCAGGCAAAATCTTCTTTCACAAAAGTTGTCGAAGGAGCGCCCGCGAAGAGCGTTCCCGTCCGCAGCAATGGCGATGCGTTCGACCTCTCCAGCGGTGCCGTGGTCATTGCGGCAATTACAAGCTGCACGAACACTTCAAATCCTTCGTTGATGATCGGCGCGGGCCTGCTGGCGAAAAAAGCCGTCGAGCGCGGCCTGCACAGCAAGCCGTGGGTGAAGACCAGCCTTGCGCCCGGCTCGAAAGTGGTTACGGATTATTTGCAGGCGGCGGGCCTAACTCAATACTTGGACAAGCTGAATTTCAACCTCGTTGGCTACGGCTGCACGACTTGCATCGGCAACAGCGGCCCGTTGCCGGAAGCGATTGGCGCAGCCATCAAGGAAAATAATCTCGTTGCAGTCGCGGTGCTCAGCGGAAACCGAAATTTTGAAGGGCGCATTCATCCGTTGGTGCGCGCGAACTATCTGGCCTCGCCGCCGCTCGTCGTCGCCTACGCGCTTGCGGGACGCATGGACGTGGACATCACCAGCGAACCGCTCGGCAATGACACTGCCGGCAAGCCCGTTTACCTGAAAGACGTTTGGCCAACGCCACAGGAGATTGAAACTGCCGTGCGGGCGGCGGTTTCCACCGCGCAATTCACCAAGGAGTATGGCGAAGTTTTCGAGGGCGATGCGCACTGGAAGTCCATGCCGATTCCACAGGGCGATACCTACAAATGGGAGCCGAAGTCCACATACATCAAGATGGCGCCGTACTTCGAGAACATGCCGAAGACGCCGCCGGCGCTTACCGATATTCGTGGCGCGCGCGTGCTGGCGGTTCTTGGCGACAGCGTGACCACCGATCATATTTCGCCCGCCGGGTCGATTCCGGTGGACTCTCCTGCGGGGAAATATTTGATTGCCAACGGTGTCAAGCCGCATGAGTTCAACTCTTACGGTGCGCGGCGCGGGAATCATGAAGTGATGATGCGGGGCACTTTTGCGAACATTCGCCTGCGCAACCAGCTTGCCCCCGGCACCGAAGGCGGCTGGACGCTGTACCAACCGGGCGGCGAGAAAATGTCTATCTACGATGCCGCGGTGAAATACCGCGAAGCCGGCGTGCCGCTCGTGGTCATCGCCGGAAAGGAATACGGTTCCGGCTCCTCGCGCGACTGGGCCGCGAAAGGCACGCGTCTGTTGGGCGCGCGAGCAGTGATCGCAGAAAGCTATGAACGCATCCACCGGAGCAATCTTGTAGGCATGGGCGTACTCCCGCTCGAATTCAAGCCGGGCGAAAACCGCGAATCGCTCGGATTGACCGGCCACGAGATTTACTCGGTCGAGGGCGTCGATTCGCTTTCACCGAAGAAACCCGTCACTGTGCATGTCAAATCCGATGACGGAAAAACGAAGGCTTTCACCGCCATCGCGCGCGTGGATACGCCCGAAGAGGTTTCGTACTACCGCCACGGCGGTATCCTGCAATACGTTTTGCGCCAAATGCTGTAACGTTTGTTGTAATCTTCCCCAACTCCAAATTCGAGGCATACCATGCTAAGGCGTATCTCGTTCTCCGCCGTGCTCGTATTTTGCTGCGCGGGTATTTGCAATGCGCAAGAAACGCGGCCGCCGCAAGTTTCAGTCATTCGCGCGGGAAAACTACTGGACGTGGATTCCGGCCGCGTTCTAACCAATCAAATGATCGTTGTGCGCGCCGGCAAGATTGAGGCCGTCGGGGAATATCTTACCGTTCCGGCGGGAGCGACGACAATTGATCTCTCCAAGTTCACTGTTCTTCCTGGACTGATCGATTGCCACACGCACATTGCGGACGCCGGTGACGGCGAGCCGCTTCACGTCCTTCAAATGACTTCGGCTGAAAACGCTTACGCCGCCATTCCCAACGCGAGCGTCACTCTTCTCGCTGGATTCACGACGGTGCGCGACGTGGGCGTTTATCGCGCCTTCAACGACGTGGCTCTGCGCGACGCTATCGCGCGCGGCATCGTTATCGGCCCGCGCATGTTTGTTGCTGGCGCTTACATCACGATCAGCCAGGGCGCCGGGGCCATGGCAGGTCTCGCTCCGGATATCCAGCTTCCTTGGGACCTTCACTTCGGGGAGGCCAACAGCCCCTGGGAGGTGCGCCAGAGAATCCGTGAACTGGCCCATCGTGGCGCGGACCACATTAAAATTCTTTCCACCGGCGCAGTGCTTACGCACGGGAGCAACCCCAAGTCCATAGAATTCACACCGGAAGAATTACAAGCGGCAGTAGACGAAGCGCGCAACTTCGGCCTTCGCGTCGCCGCTCACGCCCATGCCGCTGAGGGCATAAAGAATGCCATTCGCGCGGGAGTCGCCTCCATCGAGCACGCCACGCTTATTGACGATGAAGGAATTGCGCTTGCGAAAGAGCGTGGAACCTATCTCGACATGGATATTTACGACGAAGAGTGCATTCAGGATGCTAACAAGAAGAACGCTACGCCGGCGGATTTTCTGGAGCACGACCGCGACCTCGGCGAAATCCAACGGCGCAATTTCACAAAGGCTGTGCGCGCGGGCGTGAAAATGTCCTTCGGCACGGACGCGGGGGTCTGTCCACACGGCATCAATGCACGACAATTCGCTTTCATGGTCAAGTATGGTATGACGCCGTTGCAAGCCATTCAGTCCGCCACTGTCAGCGCCGCGGACCTGCTGGGCAAATCCGAACTGCTCGGTTCCATCCGGCCCGGGAAATATGCGGATGTCATTGCCGTTTCCGGGAATCCGCTTGAAGACGTCCGACTGCTTGAAAACGTGAGGTTTGTGATGAAGGAAGGGAAAGTCTACAGGCAGGAGCCGTAAACCGAGAGCCGAAGGCCACTCATGCCGGCGAACTGACTTTCTGCGAGCTCGACTTAGCCTGAAACGCCACGATGATTCCCAAAACAATCGAAACGAGACTCGCTGTCTGCGCGTTTGACATGATGTGGAAGAAGGACTTGGGGTTGATGCGAATGAATTCGATGAGAAACCGCGCGACGCCGGTTAGAATCAAGTAGAAAGAGAAAACTTTTCCTACTGCTTGTCCATTCAGGGCGCTCTTCCCCATCCGCCAGAGAATCACCGCAATCAGCAGCCAGATCAGGAATTCGTAGATCGGGGTTGGATGAACCTTCTCCGTAATAGGAACCACGCCATTGGGAAAGCTCATGCCCCAGGGAAGTTTTGTTGAAACACCATAGTCGCCGTCGCCCGAAAGCAAGCAGCCAATCCGGCCAATGGCATAACCCACAGCTGCGGCAGGCGAGCACAAATCCATGAATTCCAGCGCGGGAATTCGATAATGCCTCGCCAGGAAGAACAGCGCGACGAATCCGCCGATGAAGCCTCCGAACCACGCGAATCCAAACCGGCTGTACAGCATCGAAGGATCGGCCATCAGGTCGCGTGGGCTCTCCAGGACGTGATACAGCCTCGCGCCCACTAGACCGCAGATGCCTGCGATACCGATGATCAGGAATCCCTCGTCGTGAGGCCTCGGCTCTTTCGTTTCCTGCAGGAAGCCGCGTTTCAGAAAGCCTGCGCGCCGGCGGTCGAAGTCCGCTTGCAGCACGTACGCGGACACCAGCAATCCGGTTGCGACCATCAGCCCAAATGTCGGAATCGTCAGCGGCCCAAAATGGAGGAATGGAATCATCGTTGGCGAAGCTTTTCGCCCCCGGCAGTATACACGAGCAGCACTTTAGCGCCGTCGCCAGTGCAGAGAGGCGCCGAGCACGACCCAAATTCCGAAGGCAATCCACTCCGCACGTGTGAAGTGCCCCGGGATAGTCGGCAACACCTTCATTAGAACGAAGGTCAACGAGACCAGAACTCCCAGACCCGTTGCTATTCTGACTCTGGCGCGATGGTCTACCAGCCAAAACGAAGCGCACGCCGCAAACCAGCCTAGGGCCGACGCCATCGAGCCAACTTCCGTCACCGGGACCAGCAAAGCATCACCTAGAAGAAGGCCCGCGATGGATCCCGCGGTGACACCGAGGACCGCTACGTGCGGCGTCTGGAAACGTTCGTGCACGGACCCAAAGTTGGCTGGGATCGTTCCGCGGCGTCCAAACGCGAAGAGCAAACGCGTGGAGGCCGCGAAATTCCCATTGAAACATTGGAAAAGGCCCAGCAGAGCCATGGTGAAAATCAAGGTGACGGGCCAATGGGCCTTCAACGCGCTTTCGAATGCAATCGCGGTCGCAAAACGCTTCCCCAACAAATTGCGCCAGGGCGCCGCGTAAGTCACCGCGGCGATGCACATGGCATAAAAAAATGCGCCCATGCCCAGCGCCAGTGCAATGGCCCACATGTAACTTCTTTGGCGGAATTCCGGGTTGGACTCCTCCGCATATTTGGGGACGGATTCGAATCCGGTCATGAAGTACGGGACGATTTGCAACGTCAGCAGGATGGAAATCAGCGGCGTCGTATTGAACAAAGGATGAAAATTGGCGGGTACGCCGCGGGTTGCGCTAACCGAAACAATCACCAGAAAGCACAGCAGCACGGCGCTGGTCATTAACTTTTGAAAATTGGCGCTCAGGCGAATGCCACGATAGTTCAGGACGCCGAGAAAAACCGTAAGCCCAACTCCGAGCACCACTCGTGGCAAAAAAACCGGCTGGTCTGCGATTCGGTAGAGTTCGACGGTATTCAGAGACGGAAAAATGTAGGCCGCAAGCTTTCCCAGAGCAACAGCTTCCCAGGGACATACTATGAAGTAGGCTAGCAACATCATCCAGCCCGTGAAGTAACTCACAATCGGCGGGAAGACTTGCGCCGTGTAAGCCGCTTCGCCGGCGGCGTCCGGCAATCGTTGCACCCACTGGCCGTAGACATAGCCAATGGGAAGCAGAATGATTCCGCCGATGGTGTAGCCCAGAATCGCGCCGAGCGGCCCGCCGCGCCCCAGCCAGTCGTCCATCAGCACGAGCCAGCCCGTGCCGATCATCGTGCCGAACGCCAGCGCGAAAAAATCGTGGAGGCGAAGTTTGCGGGCGAGTTTGGTCATTTAGAGGACGCAGAGTAATTCGAAGAGGAGATTCGCGGCGAGCAGCGAAGTGATTTCTCCCGTGTCGTAAGGCGGTGAGACCTCGACCAGATCACAGCCGACGATGTTTAGCCCGCTCAATGCGCGAACAAGCGTAAGGATTTGAATGCTGGTCAGTCCGCCGATTTGGGGCGTGCCCGTTCCGGGAGCAAATGCGGGGTCCACTGCGTCGATATCGAGCGTGACATACACGGGCTTTTCGCGGAGCGCGCGCAAATGGGTTTCCACAGCAGCCATGCCTTTCTCGTGAAACTCTTCCGCGGTCACCATTCTGACTTTGTGCGCACGAGCAAAGTCAAAATCATCTTCTCCATACACTTGCCCGCGCAGCCCAACTTGCAGGACGCTGCCATCCTTCAACAGCCCTTCTTCAAACGCCCGGCGGAACGGCGTGCCATGCGAATATTTGCTGCCAAAATACTCGTCCCACAAATCGTTGTGCGCGTCGAACTGAATCAGCGAAACTGGGCCGTGCTTCTTAGCCACCGCGCGCAAGATCGGCAGGCTGATGGAGTGATCGCCTCCTACACAAACGCAGCGGGCTCCTGTAGCAAGCAGCGGCGCAAGGCCGGTCTCAATGCGGCGAAACGTGTCCTCGATGGAAAGCGGATTGACGCTCAGATCGCCGTAATCGGCGGTCCGGCGCTCGGCAAAAGGATTCACCTTCAAGACAGGATTCCACGGCCGAATAATAGCGGATTGTTCGCGAATGTGCCGCGGGCCAAACCGCGGCCCGGGCCGATACGTCGTTCCCCCGTCGAACGGCACGCCGACGAGCGCCACTTCCAGTTCTTCAGGGTCGGTGATGTGCGGCAAGCGCATGAATGTCGGCACACCCGTAAATCGCGCATAGACCAAGGCGTCGGTCGGCTCCGGATGAGGCAGGCGAAACTCTCGCCGAGTTGCAGGCATAGTTGCGCATCTTAGTTTCCCGGAACGCCCAAAGTCAAAGAGGCACTTTGGTGCGCACCGATTTTGGGCTTTAAGACAACCCTGTGTGGCAATCAATCATCTGTTCACTCGTTCTCCTCGGTGCAAGGAGATACGCTGTGCGTTGGTGGATTGGCCTAATTGGCGCGGGATTTGTGTCGGCAAATGCTGTCTCGGTCTTATCTCAGACGCGCGTCGAGTCGCAGCAAGGTCCCGACAGGACACAGAGTAATGAAGCAGCTCCGATCGTTGATTCTCTCGAGTTCGCAGGCCTGTGTTACATTTCTTCCGACGCGGTCAAGGCCCAGCTCTCTCTGCTTCCTGGTGATCGCTTCGACGCGGCCAAACTTGAGCATGACATGCGAACGCTCGGACGGCTTGGCTGGTTCTCGGCAATCCGCGTGGAAGAAAAATCGAAGGTGCCGCCAGACCCAAGGGAATTCAACACTCAAGGGCGAATTGTCCTGGCTTTTTATTTCAGCGAAGAACCCATCCTCTCACAGGTCGAATACTCAGGCTCACGCCTGCTTTCAACGAGTCAGATTGAAAAGCTGCTCGAAAAGAAGAAGCTCCCCCCGGGTCTCGGCAAGCCCGCTGATTCCGCGACACTTCAGCGCATTGCCCTGGCCATTCGTTCCGCTCTCAACGAGTTGGCGCACCCCGATGCTTCCGTTCAGACCCTTCGCCAAGTACATGAGAACGGCACCGTCAGCGTTCATTTCCGAATTGCCGACGGGCCGCGCCTCCCTGTTCGACAAGTTCGTTTTGAAGGCAACCCCGGCGTCCCGGACAAATTATTGCGTGCGCAAATGCAAACTATTGCTCCGTGGAAGCCGCTAGCTTCGCTGCGAAGCAAAGACGCCTACACACGGCCGGCATTCGAAGAAGATCGGCAGCGCCTTCTAACGTATTACCAGGACCACGGGTATCCGGAAGCACGGATCGGCAGTGCCCACGTTCAGAAATTCAGTGAGCTATCTCGCAAATGGCTCCCTTTCCCGCGTCATGCAACAAAGACAGGGCTCTCCGTCTCCATCCCCATCAACACAGGCCCGTTCTATCGTCTCGCGGCCGTCGAACCAAGCGCTTCTCTTGAGGCAGCTCTTGGAAAGCATCACGGCAAGCCTCTGCCAGTTCCTGACCCCGGCCAAGACCACGCCTTCTCCCAACACGAAGCCGACAAGCTTCGCCGATACTATTCCGTGCACTTGCGGTCAGGCGATTCCAATTCCAACGCTTCCTTCCAACTGGTAGACGCCAATCCAATCTTTGACTCCGTGGAGCACTCCGTGCGTCTCAAGCTCAACCTCAGCGATTCGCTTCCTTATGTTGTCCGCCGCATCGAGTTCCTGGGCCTGCACAAGTTCAACGACCGTTTCGTGCGCCGCCGCATCCCTTTGCGGGAGGGCAGCCCTCTCGATGAACACGCCTTAGAAATTGGGCTCACTAAACTCGCGCGCACCGGCTATTTCAAGCCCATCAGCAAAGAGAACATTCACGTCCAGCTAGACGAGGCCCAGCACACGGCGGACGTTATGATTTGCTTTGAAGAAATTGGCCAGCAGCGCGTTACCTTTGACGGCGGCCGGGCACAGTTCGGCAGCACGCTCGGTCTCGCTTACACCGTCTTCGATCTTTTCAGTCACGAGGAAGTGCTTAGCGCCAAACTCGACGGCGGCCCGGAAAGCCTGCAATTGCTCCTGGGCATCGCCAAAGACGGGATCTTCGGCGCGCGCAGTTCGCTTGCATTATCCATTTTCAATAATGTGATTCGTCCGCGATTCGTCCACGGCGTTCAGGGTCCGTTCACCGCGTCACACACCGAGGGAATCAACGTCCCCTGGATCTATTCCTTGACGAACTCCGACTCCCTCGGCGTCAGCTACACTTTTTCGCGCACCTCGACCGATCAAACCTTCGGCACTACAAACAGCACGACAGGTTCACCCATCGATCTCCGCACGCACACATCCAGCCGCTCCCTTGGAGCTTCGTGGGGCCACGATTCCGGTAACGAACGTGTCCTTCTCTCAAACTCCGTCTCGGGCGGCGCGCTTGGCGGTCAGGAAAACATGCTTCGTTCTTTCGGCGAAGCCGCGCGTATTTTTCGCGACCCGCTTTTCACTCCGAAGAACTCCTGGGCTTTTCGCAGCACTTTCAGCGCCGCAGGCAGCTACCACGGCGACATGCCGTTCTATTCCCGCTTCTTCACGGGCGATGAATACGTCCGTGGCCTTCGCACCGGCGAACTCGGTCCCTTGGCAATGACGGACCACTTAACGTCTTCGGGTCTAATCGCCCCTTCCCCATCCTACGCAGGCGCAAGTCTCGTCACTGCTGCAAATGCGGAATATCGCATTCCATTTCACAACGGAGTCGAAGCCACAAGCTTCTTCGATGTTGGCTCGGGCCGGCTTCTTCCCAACTGGCTCGGGCCAACCAAGCCCAATCTCCTGAGCGCCACCAACGGCATCCTCCACGGCTCGACTGGAATCCAATTCCAGTGGACTATCCCCGGGGTCCAGGTTCCGTTTCGCTCCTACTATGCGGTGAATGTGTTGCGTCTCGACCGTTGGATTCCTCTCTCCGAAAAATCGCTTGTGCACGCTCACAACCGTTTCGGGGCGTTCGGCTGGGGACTCGGCTCGCTTTTCTAAGCGCCTGCCTGCGGGCGACTGTTCCTCATCGCGCGCCTGTACTAGACTGCCTCCATCATGAAACATGACAAATTGTTGAAAGAAGCCTCGCGAATCATCGAACCGTACTGCATCACGAAAGGCGAAAAGTTTCGCCTCAAGGATCACGATCCTGCGGACACCAACGGTGTAAAGGACAAACATGCTGCTACGGGGCTTCTCGAAGACTGCATCGCCTGCCTCAGCCACTTCCAGGAAATGCTTTATGCTCAGGACCGCTGGGCGCTTTTGCTCATTTTTCAGGCCATGGACGCTGCGGGCAAAGACGGCGCCATCAAGCACGTCATGTCCGGTATCAACCCGCAAGGCTGCGAGGTCCACTCCTTCAAATCACCGAGCGCAGAGGAACTGAACCGGGACTATCTCTGGCGCAACCACAAGGTTGTTCCCGAGCGCGGCAAAATCGGCATTTTCAACCGCTCCTATTACGAGGAAGTTCTCGTTGTCCGCGTGCATTCACCATTTCTTCGCGCGCAAAAACTTCCGGGCAGCCTCCTGACGAAGCATATCTGGGAGGAGCGCTACGAAGACATCAACGCCTTCGAGCGCTATCTCACCCGCAACGGCGTCGTCATTCGCAAGTTTTTCCTCCACGTCTCCAAGGAAGAACAAAAGAAGCGCTTCCTCGAGCGCCTGGAAGATTCAAAAAAGAATTGGAAGTTTTCCATGGCGGACGCGCAGGAGCGCAGTTTCTGGAAGGACTATCAGGAAGCTTACGAGGAGATGATTCAGCAAACCGCCACAAAACATGCGCCCTGGTATGTCGTTCCCGCTGACAATAAGTGGTTCACCCGTTTGGTTGTCGGCGCCGCCATTCTCGAAGCTCTGAATGACTTGAATCTTGCCTTTCCCGACGTGGAGAAGTCCAAGCGCAAGGAGCTCGCCGCCGTCCGCGCTTCCCTTCTCGCTCAAAAAGACTGACGATGCTCAGGCTCCGGCAGGAGACGGAATCAGTGGTTGAATCAGAGTGAATTGGCTATATTTTCTATGTAAGTGGATCATCACCCGGAGGTCATTGAGCGCACAAAGAATCTCTTTCTGTTCCACGCGTCTCTCTGCGTTCGTTCCTATCTCGAGCAGGGAGCGAAGAAGCTCACTGACGGCAGTGTTGATCCTCACCATTCGGACGGTCCGCTGGCTTTCGTGTACAGCCTCGCCATAGGACTTGCTCCACTTATATCGTTCCATTGCGGCTCCTGAGGACAGGCCTCTCCCGCCACAAATGGTTTAATTTTCGTGAGCGCACCACGGAAGGTAAATCAGGTGTGACCCTTTCACTATACGCCTGTTGGACTGGGAGCGCGGTGTCAATCTCAATAGACAGCACTAAGGTCTTTCACCGTTGCGCTTTCACGTAACCCCAGGCATGATGCCGCAATGGCTAGTTCCCGAAAGGCCCCGAAGAGTTTCGACGACTATGTGGATCCCTTCCCAAAAGAGGTGCAGCAGCGCTTGCAAAAGATGCGCCTGACCATCAAGAAAGCTGCTCCACAAGCCAAGGAAAAGATTAGCTACGGCATTCCTTCCTTTACCTTGAACGGAATGCTAGTGTGGTTCGCGGCCTTCAAAAACCACATTGGGTTCTACCCGCGCACGTCGGCGATAGCCACATTCAAAGAGGAACTGTCCGCCTACAAGGGAGCAAAAGGCTCTGTGCAATTCCCTTTCGACAAGCCGCTCCCGCTTGGCCTGATCAGCCGCATGGTAAAGTTTCGCGTGAGAGAAAACCTGCGCAAGGACAGGCAAGAGTAGCTCCATCCGTCTTCTCCAACAGGAACCTTCAGCGCGGTGAATCGGAATATTGATAGCGCAGGCTCGGCGGCATGCGGTCCGAACGGGCGCGCGTGTTGTACTCCAACTGATATTTCAGATGCTCCAAATCGCTCGGATAGTCCTTCCCCTCAGGGTACGGATAGGGCAGCGTCGAATGCCTTGGCAGCGGTCCCACGGTAAACGCATCGGCGGCGTAAAAATCCAAATCCTTCTCGAAACCATCCGCATAGAAAAAGTAATCCCGCACCCAGCCCGCCGGCAGCGCCGGCAGCGCCTTCGGATCGAAATCCAGCTTCACGCCTTCTCCAGACCCGAACACCGCAAAGCGATCATCCGAGGCACGCAGCAAATCGGAAACGTCGCCGTAACGCGTGTAATTCCCCGCGGCACGCGCGTATGGCCCAGTCATGCTGCGACGCGTATACGAATACGCCGTGTCGCCGGCCGGCTGCAAACGAATCTCGCGCGGATAGCCAAGGAAATCGAGGGCCGCCTTAGCCAGCGGTACTTCTGAAATGCGAACGTCTTTCGCATCGGAAGTCTGATCAATTCGAATCGCGTCCCAATAAATCTTCAGGTTCGTCACAATGCGAATCCGCCGCGTCCCTGGCGGCAGCTTGCCGCTCAAATCCGCAATCATCGTGCGTTTCAGCCCGGCGGGAAAACCCATGTCCTCCACCACGCGCACCCATTTGCCCTGCGCGTCTTGCGCTTCCACATAGGGCGCAATCACCTTGATGCCCGCCTGGTCCGCCGCATACATAGAAGTCGCCGTGAAATAATCTGTGTAACCGTCCATAATCAGCCGCAGCGGCTTCTGCGGGTCCCATGCGCCAAGGTCAAGTTCCAGCCAGTGCAGTTTAGCAAACCCCATGAAAGGCAACTCTTTGAAGTCCGTAACATATTTCCGATCTGCTTTCGAAATGAGCGAAAGCACGTCGCGGCCATGGTCGTCCCAGGCACCCGCAGGTTGCTGCGCATTCTGGCTGGCAATGACGCGAAACTCCGGAAAAGGCGGCGCACTCACAAAACGTTCATTGGGGAAAACTTCGTACATTGCAGGATGATCGATTGCCAGCAACCGCACTTGGTCCAGATAAACCGTTTCTTCCATCGGCTCCAGGAAGCGGAAACTCAGCAGTCCATTTCGTGCTTTCACGCTGCGCGCGGATACTTTCAGATACTCATCCGGGTCCGGAACGTCCCGCTCGCCCGGCGCAATCCAATGCCCCACGACTCCCGGTCCGATCATGTCCGCTATGAATTCATATCCATGACCGTTCCACGAAAACAGAATCGGGCAGGAACTCCCGCGGCGATCCAATTCGGTAATGGCCTGCGTCTTTTTTGCGGTGAGATTGATTTCGTCCTGCGGCACACCGGTCGGCCAAAGCAAGCGCACCACTTCGGCGTTCGTCTCGACTCCCAAACCGGCCAGAATCGGCGCGGCATTTTGCCCCAGATAACCTGAAGCGCCCGCCACTTCCCACTTCTGATACAACGTGCCCGCGTACAATTCGACCTTTGTTCCGATTCCGCTCTTGTTGTCATTCAGCGCTTTCAGGTCAATGCTCATCCAGCCGTGCTGATTCCCACCTTCGTTGCGCAGCACAACAGGCACACCGCCCAGTTGCGTCACAACCAGGTCCGCATCGCCGTTGCCATCAATATCCGCTACCGCAATCGCGCGCGGCTGATTCAATTTCACCGCATCGAGGCCCACATTTTTCGTGACGTCGCTCCAGCCTTTGCTTCCGAGATTGCGCAATAACCTCAACTCTGCACCATTGCTTGATTCGCCCGCTGCCACCAGATCGAGCCAGCCGTCGTTGTCGTAATCCACCGCCGTGATGCCCCAGCCCTTTTGCCACCCGAAGTCCGGCAGCGCCACGCGCTCCAGCCGCTTCCCTTCCACGTTTCGCCACAAACTGATTCCCGGCGCTCCCGCATGCGTGAACGCCAGGTCCATCCAGCCGTCTTTATCAAAATCAAACGCCACTACGCCCACTGCCGGAGGCAACTTCTCTTTTGCAAAATCAATTCCGGTGAGCGGAGCGAACTTCCCTTCGCGCGGATTCAATAGAATCGAAGCGCCTGTCGCCCCGCCCGCAAGCACAAAATCAATCGCGCGGTCATTGTTGAAGTCTGTTGTGACAACCCCCGCTCCAGTCGCTCCCACGCCAAGCGCAGTGTCTGCTGAAACATCCGTAAACTTGCTATTCCCATTGTTGCGCCACAAAACATTGTGCCTCGCCTCGCCCGACGAGCCCGAATCCGCCATTGTGATGTACAAATCCAAATCCCCATCGTGGTCGTAATCCACAAACGTCACGCCCACGCACCCTTTTTCCTTGCGGATTCCCGCCGCCTCCGTCACATCCTCAAACTTCCCATCGCCTTTGTTGTGCAATAGCCTCACGCCGTCACTCACGCACACCGCGAGATCCGTCTTGCCATCGTTGTCAAAATCGCCAGCCGCGCAGCCCAACCCGCTTCCTGTCAAATGAATCCCCGCCGCCTGCGTCGCATCTTCAAACTTTCCGTTACCCAGATTGCGCAGCAAATGACTCGCCCCGTCCGCCGTGCCGCTCACCAGAAAAAGATCCGGCTTCCCATCTCCGTCAAAATCAAAAAAGCACGCGCCAGTGCTCGCTCCAATCGCAACAGCGCTCCCGCTCTTGCCACTCGAAACAAACGGACTCGTCTCCGCTGCAAAATGCACGGGAATCGCTGCGGGCACCTCCGCTACTCCACTCAGCGGCAGTTCCGCTGTCGAGAATTTCCCCTGATCCCCATAACCTGCGCCGAACGGCGTCCCCAGATGCTCCGACGTAATTTTCTGAAACCGCGCCAGATGTTCCCTTGCCGCCGCGGAATCGCCCTTGCGTTGCAAGGCTCGCGCCAGTCCGAACTCCGCCGAAGCATGCACAGGGTTCAGCGCCAGCCCCTTCTGGAACGCCACAACCGCCTGATCATATTTTTGAATTTGTGTATAGAGGTAGCCAACAAAATAATAGGCGTCCGCTTCATTCGGCTGGATTTCCGTTACGCGCTGGAACGCCGCAATTCCGTTTTCCGATTCGCCCGTGTCTTTGTACGCCAGCCCGAGGTTGTACCAGGCGTAAGGATCTTTCGGCAGTTGCTTCGTCGCTTCCTCGAGATCCGCGCGCGCAGCGTCCAGTTTCTGCTGCCCGAGCAGGGCCACGCCCAGATTCAGCCGCGCCACGGCGAACTTCGGGTCTGCCTCCAGCGCGTGTTCGAAATACTTCTGTGCATCCGCCGGGCGCTGCTGATTCATGTGCGCCACGCCCAGCGTATTGAAGCGGTACGCTTCGGCAGGATTAATTTTGCCAGACGCCCTTTTCCCAGCTGCGGTCTTTTCTTTGTCCTGCCTGGCGCTCGCGCCGCTCAGCAATACCAGCGCCGCACAAAAAAGCAGCGCAGCGCAAGTCGCCATCACAACTCCACGCCGAAGTATCACGTGCATCTGAATTTTCGTCCAATCCGCGCGAAATGCCGCGACTGATCACAGAATCCAACGATTCCTAACATTAACGTTGAAATTTTCCTGGCAGGCTCTCTCAAGGTCAACTTATTTTATCTCCGCTCTCGGCCCACACATCGCTCCGTGCTTGACCTTCATCCCATGCGCGAATACTCTCACACTTCCTTTTATGACGGACCTTTCACCCTTCTCCACGATTGCCGAAATCGCCGCAAGCATCCGTTCCAAAAAACTTTCTCCCGCGGAATTGGTGGAATCTCATTTGAGCCGCATTGAGTCTCTCCAGCCCAAACTCAACGCGTTCGTCCATTTGGACGCCGACGCCGCTCGAGCGCAAGCCCGTGCCACAGAGGTCGCCGTCTTGCGAAACGTTCCGCCTGGGCCTCTTCACGGTGTACCAGTCACCGTCAAGAGTTGCGTCGACGTCTCTGGTTTGCCGTGTCCTGCCGGTTCTCTTCTCAGGAAAGACTACCTCCCTCGCGCCGACGCTCCTCTCGTTGCGCGGCTGAAAGCCGCCGGAGCCATTCTTCTCGGCAACACCAACACGCCCGAATTCCTGATGGCATATGAAACCAACAATCTCGTCACTGGAAAAACCAGCAATCCCTGGAATCTCGCGTACTCTTCAGGCGGCTCGAGCGGCGGTGAGGCTGCAGCGATCGCCGCTGGCTGCTCGATTGGCGGCGTCGGCAGTGACGGCGGCGGCTCGATTCGCGTCCCCGCGCATTTTTGTGGCATCTGCGGACTGAAACCCACACCTGGCCGCATTCCTACCACGGGTCATTTTCCTTCGGGCGCAGGCGCTTTCGGCTGGATCGGCGTCGTCGGCCCCATGGCCCGCACCATCGCCGACGTGCGCACGCTCTTCGAGGTCATGGCCGGTTCCGACGCCGGCGACGCGCACTCCGCGCCCGTCCCGTTTCGTTCTTACTCCGAAAAAGAATTGCGCTGCAAGCGCATTGGCATTCTGCAAAGCTCTGCTCTCGGCAACGCCACGCCTGAAACTTGCGCCGTCGTCGATCGCGCGGCAAAGCTTCTCAGCGATTGCGGCTTCTCCATCGAGCCATTCGAATTAACCGGCCTCGATCGCGCCCTCGAGCTCTGGTGGTTTTTCTTCGGTCACGTGATCGCCCATCTTCTCAACACCAATCTTGCCGGTCACGAATCGCAGCTCAGCCCCATGCTGCGCGAATATCTTTCAAACGCCACTTCACCCGATCCCATCACACTCGACAGTTTCATCCAAGCCTGCGCTGAACGCGATCTCCTCCGCGAAAAAATCCTGCGACAAATGGATCGTGTACCTATCCTTCTCTCGCCAGTTTCTTCCGCGCCGGCCTTCCGCCACGGCGAGGGAAACTACAACCCCGGCACCGGCTACCGCGACACTATGCGTTTCTCTCAATGGCTCAATCTCGCCGGCTTCCCGGGCGCTTCCGTCCCTATAGGTCTTTCGAACAAAGGCCTTCCCATCGGCGTGCAAATCATCGGCCGCCCTTACGATGACGAACTCGTCCTCAGCGTCGCGGAATCCCTCGAATACTCCCGCGGCCCCTGGCAACCCCCGCCACTCGATTTGGATCGTCGAAGATAGGTCTATTCTGGCTGCGTCTTCAATTCAGGATTTGGAACTGGAGTCCTTTCAATCTCTTCGGTGGCCTTGATCTCTTTATTCAACCGCTTAGTCTTCGAACTCTGCACGGTAGCAAACTCCGCCCGCGCCTCTTTCTCTCGTCCCAGCCCGCTCAGGATCCTTCCTCTTAAGTAATGCCCTCCATCAATTTCCGGCGACAACCGTAGCGCTTCGTCCACCATCTTCAATGCTTCGGGCAATCGCCCCACCTTCCTGTAAATCTTCGCCAAGCCGAGGTATGCGCCGTCATTCCTTTTATCCCTCTTTAACGCCTCACGAAAAGCCTTTTCTGCGTCATCGTCCCTTTGCATGCGCGAGTAAAGCACTCCAAGCTGCTCGTAATCGTCCGCAAGATCCGGTTCCAGTGCGATGTCTTTCCGAAATTCCGCTTCTGCCCGGTCATAGTCTCCAGAACGCATGTACGTGATTCCCAGATTCATGTGCAGAAACGGAAGGTTGGGATTCATTGTCGCCGCAAGCTCCAACTCCGTCTTCGACTCAAGCACATCAAATCGGTTGAGAAATGCTTTCCCCAGAATCAGGTGGTATTCCGCCGTGTCTCCTCCGACGTGCACCATCTGGTTTAATATTTTTTCGTCGAGCTCCTTTTGTCCTGATTCAACAGCGGCAATGTCGATCAGATAGAGATACAAGACGTCATCGGACTTTGCCGACCACAAGGGTTGAAGGGTCTTCACCGCTTCCCCATAACGCTTCGAGAAAACCTCGCAAAGCCCCAAGAGATAGCGCGCCTGCACCGAGGCCGGCTGCTCGCGAAGAAACGACGCAAGGGGAGCAATCGCGGCGCCGTAATTTCCGCGATGGTATTCCACGAGACCGATGTTCAGCCGGATTCCCGCCATCTTCGGCTCAAGGGTTACTGCTTTTCGCAAAAGGGTGATCGCCTTGTCCCACTCTTTCCGCCGCATGGCGATCACGCCGAGGTTCGAATACGCCGCTCCGGAACGCGGGTCCAGCGCAAGCACCTGGCGAAACGCCGCTTCCGCAGCTTCCAGGTTCGCGTCCTTCAGCGCCGCCTGTCCTTGGGCAAATAACGCCGCTGGGTTCTGCGTCGCTGTCGCCTTACCCGTCCCGTTTCCTTGGCGAGATACGGCCTGCTGCGGCCAAGTTTGTGTGCCAAAGCACAAGACAACACCTGCCACGAAAATCCAGGCTTGAACGCGACTCTTGCGTAATTTCGTCCTCATTTGCAGGTAGTGTCCGGCAGCGCGATTGAAATTACAAGAACGGCCTAACTTCGCCGAAACAGGAGATGCTTCTCACCGCCCCTACGTCGCCCAGCCCCCGTCACTTTTTCCACAATTTCCCGCTTGACACCGGCCTTTGATTGCACTATTAATTCGTTTTAATAACTGGTTGCCGGTGCATTTCCTGCAAGTGTCGAGGGTTTGGGGGCTGTGTCAATGGGGGACCTTCGGGCGGCAGTGACAACGGTCGGTGCGCAACGGGTGCTGCAAGTGTGTCCTTCATTCCCATCCCACGGGTTTCGAATCTTTCTTTTGGAGGTTCTATCGTGAAGGAAAATCATCGTCCTTCGGAGCAACGAAATAGCTTCTTGCGAGTGCTTCCCTCGTGGCTTTGCATTTTGGTGGTTGCGCTGGCTCTTCCGCTCGCATCTCGCGCGCAGGACACCGGCTACATCAGCGGCACCGTGGTTGATAAATCCGGCGCCGCTGTGGTGGGCGCCGAAGTGGTTCTCACCAATGCCGGCGGCAGTTTGACTCGCAACACCGCTTCGAACACAGACGGCGCGTATGTGATCTCGGGCCTGCCCGGCGACACATACACCATCACCGTCACGGCAAAAGGGTTCCAGAAGTACCAGGCTAAGGGAGTGAAACTCGACGTCGCCCAGAAAACTCGCATAGACATTCAAATGACCGTGGGCGCCATCACCGAGACTGTCGAAGTGACCGGCGAAGCCGTGGCCCAAGTGGAAACGACTTCATCCGACCTGACCAGCACAATCACCGGCACACAGATTAATAACCTCGTGCTCAACGGCCGCAACTTTACACAACTTGTGAATCTGGCCCCTGGTGTAGTAAGCCAAACAAACCAGGACGATGCCAAAGTCGGCGTTTACGGCAACGTGGCCTACAGCATGAACGGCGGGCGCACCGAGTACAACAACTGGGAGCTCGATGGTGGCGATAACATGGATAATGGCTCCAACTCCACCCTCAACGTTTACCCCAATCCAGAAGCCATCGCTGAGTTCAAGGTCCTTACCTCAAATTACGGCGCGCAATACGGCCGCAACGGCTCCGGCACTGTCGAAGTTGAGACCAAGTCCGGCGGCTCGACCTTCCATGGCAGCGCCTTCGAATATCTTCGCAACGAATTCTTTAACGCCAAGTCCTGGGAAGAAGGAGCTGATCCAACCGCCAAGAAGGCGCCCTACAAGAAGCATGATTTTGGTTACACGATTGGCGGGCCCGTCTACATTCCGGGTCACTACAACACTGACAAAAAGAAGACCTTCTTCTTCTTCTCCGAGGAGTGGCGCCGCGAGAAGAACCCGCATACTACTGGCCTCGTAAACGTGCCCTCGGATACCGAGCGCACCGGAAACTTCGGCGACCTTTGCCCAGCTTCCGGAGACTTTTTCCGCACAAATCCGAACGACAAGAGCGGCAATCCTGTTCTGCCTCCGAATACCCCGCTCTTTGCAGATTGCCCCGCCACGGGTAAGGGCCCTGTGGTTACAGCTGCGGACGGTACCCAAGCCCAAAGCTACGTGCCGTTTGCTGGCAATCAGGTCACGATCGATCCTGTCGGCCAAGCATTGTTAGCTCTGGTTCCCAAAGCGAGTCCCGGTTTGACCAACAACGGCTTCCCTGCGGTTTTACAAACCGTCTCCCTCCCCGAGACCTGGCGCGAAGAATTGATCCGCGTCGATCACAACATTACGGACAACTATCGGTTAACCTTCCGTTACATCCATGATTCCTGGCAAACACAAACTGAGAATGCGCTTTGGGGCAATGGCACGAGCTTTGAAGATATCAACACCGAGTTCGTCGGTCCCGGGACCAGCTTTGTCGCCCGCTTGAACGCAAACATCTCTCCGACCTTACTCAACGAATTTGTGGCCAGTTACACCGCAGACCACATTTTTCTCACCGCTCTCCACAATCCTCCGCTTCCATCTGGCCTGCCGATGGGGCTGCTCTTCCAGAACGGCCAAGGGGGAAAACTCCCTTCGATTTCGCTGGGAAACAATCTCTCGTATGGTGGTGGTTTTAGTGCCGACACTGGGTACTTTCCCTGGAATAACGCCAACCCGGTGTACACCTATCGGGACAATCTGACCAAGATCGTGGGAACGCATACGATGTCCATCGGGGTTTACACTGCGTTCGCGCAAAAGAACGAGCAAAACTCCCCCTACGTTCAGGGCATCCTCACTTTCGATTCCAGTAATACGGCGATCCCCAGCTCAGGAAACGCCTTCGCGGACCTGCTCACAGGGAAGGTTGCACAGTTCTCCCAGGTCAATCTCCAAGCTAAATACTACAACCGCTATCGCATTGTGGAGCCTTACTTCCAGGATGACTGGCGCGTGACCAAGAGATTTACCCTCAATCTTGGCTTGCGGCTCAGCCTCTATGGCACCTATCGAGAACGCTATCGACACGCCTTTAACTTCGAGCCAGCGGCTTTCACCAACAACGGTTCGCCTCAAATTGATGATGGCACAGGCCCCACGGGACAGGAGGGAGCTTTTATCCCTGGCCCTGGCAATCCGTTCAACGGCGTCGTTCAGTGCGGCGGGGCCGGCGGCTCCTCGCTCATACCCAGCCTGGTAACGAACTCATTCCCAGGCGCTACGATAGGCTCTTCCTCAAACGCGGGCTGTTTGAACGGGCACCTGTTCAACCCTGCTCCGCGCATTGGTTTCGCGTGGGATCCCAAGGGCGACGGCAAAATGGCAGTTCGCGGCGGCTATGGTGTTTTCTTCGAACACACCAACGGCAACGAAGGCAACACCGAGTCGCTAGAGGGCTCGCCACCATATTCACTTAACGCGTCTCAGTTCAATGTGAATGGCTACAGCAATATCGGCGGCGGACTATTGTTCCCTCTTGGTGTTAACTCGATCCCGAGTAAGGCCATTTGGCCGTACGTGCAGCAGTTCCATCTTGACGTTCAGAAGGAGCTTCCAAGCCACTTCGTGGCAACTGTTTCTTATGTCGGAAGCAAGGGTACTCACTTGACGCAGCAACGCAACTTGAACCAGTTGCTCCCGGTGACTTCTGGCAACCCGTTTGCCGCCGGGCAGCCGATTACGTCCGCCGACTGTGACAGCATCGCGAACAACAATCCGCCCACACTCGCCAACGGAACACCCGTTGCCGGTGCGGCTTTAACAAACCTCGGCATCGCCTGCGGCAATGACCCCAACACGTCGCGTCCTCTCTTTGGGTTTGGCGACATCACACGTCTCGAAGATCAGGCAAACTCCATCTACCATGCCATGCAAACTACTGTGCGGCGCACGGTCGGCGATTTAACGATGAGCTTGGCGTACACCTACAGTCATTCCATCGATAACTCGTCCGACAGATACGATGGCGCCTTCGTGAACTCCTACAACTTGGCCGCCAATCGAGGCAACTCTGGCTTCGATGTGCGCCATAACTTGGCAATCAGTTATGTCTATGGCCTGCCCTTTTTCAAGGGCTCGGGGCTCGCGCACAACGTACTTGGCGGGTGGCAGGTCTCCGGCATTACCATCGCCCAGACCGGCACTCCGTTTAGTGTCACTAACGGGACAGACTTCGGCGATGCAGCTGGTGTTGCGAATGGGGTTGGCACGGGCTCGCGTCCAGACCAGGTCGGTAGCCCCCACGCTTCGTCAACCGATATTCCCGGAGTCCGCGGTCCGCTCCTCTTTAACCCTGGCGCCTACACAACCCCTACGGGCCTTACCTTCGGTAACGTGGGCCGCAACACTTTGTACGGCCCTGGCCGCATTAATTTTGACTTCGGCCTCTTCAAGCGGTTCTCCTTCACCGAAACGCGAGCGCTCGATTTCCGTTGGGAGAACTTCAACCTGTTCAACCACACGCAATACAACGGCGTGAACGGGGGTATGGACTGCGTTGGGGCGTCTGGCACTGCCGGCGACCCGATCTGCATCAACGGAGATCCTGCAAACAACGTAGCTGCTTCGAGCTTCCTCCATGCCAGCGGCGCGCACCTCGCTCGCCGCATGCAATTTGGCTTGCGCTTCCAGTTCTGACGTCCCTAACCCCGGGAGGGCGGTCTGACCAGTCGGACCGCCCTCCTTTTTTTTCTGAACCCCTGTTCCCTTTTCGTCGCGAAGAGGTAAAATGCAGCGCATGAACCGACGCACATTTATAGGCACCTCTGTCGCCGCAACTTTAGCTGCCGCTGCCAAACCAGCCTGGGCCGCGGACTCCACCCTTCCCTTTAAATCGCGCGTTCTTGGAGACGCGCACTCGATCAACCCCATTGGCCTCCAGCTTTACACCGTTCGCGCGGCCATGAAGACCGACTTTGAAGGCACCATCGCCAAGGTCGCCGCAACCGGCTATAAAGAGGTCGAGTTCGCCGGCTACTTCGACCACTCGCCAAAAGACGTTCGCGAGCTGCTCGACAAGAACGGCCTCGTCTCCCCGTCCTGCCACGTCGATTACCCGACGGTGCAAAACAAATGGCCCGAAACTCTCGAAGCGGCGAAAATCGTC
>DATEGP010000096.1:0-58588 GCA_035280045.1 Candidatus Acidiferrum sp. | reverse complement strand
GTTGAAAGACACGAACCCGCGGAAGAACCAGTACACCATGAACGTTCTGGCGGACGACAACAGCTTTGAGAAGAAGAACCGCTCGGTCAACGAGCCCATTTTCTTCTACACGGGGGGCAGCCGCTCGGCGCTGGAACTCGTGGTCAACAAAGTCACCAAATCCGCCGCTACGGGCTATTTGAGCATGCCCAAGGGCGCGACAACCGCTTCGGCGAGCACCGCGACTTCGGGCCAGTAAGTCGGTAATTCGAGAAAGCAGCCGCCGATCCTTAGGAGTGGGGCCAAGCAGGGAGGATTCCAGAAGAGTCCTCCCTCTCTTTTTTTGGACTCCTCGTGGCATATCTGGGGCCCATACGGGAATAAAGATAGGGTCTAGAACGGTTTAGGGAGTGACTGGACACCGGAGCCGTGGCTATGCGAAGCTTACAGGGACGGCCCGGCAACTCAACCACCAAAAATGGACTTCTGGAGGGGGGAATAAATGAAACTCAGACTCTCAACGGCAATTGCGGCTACGCTCTTCGCGGGCACGCTTGCATTGGCGGCAGACAGCTCGATGACGGGCTGGATCTCCGATAGCCAGTGCGGCGTGAAGGGCGCGAACGAGAAGGCCGGCGAGTGCACGACCAAGTGCGTCAAGGAACATGGTGCCAAGTACGTGTTCGTGAACGACGCCGACAAGAAGGTGTACGTGGTCGATGCACAGGACAAAGTAGCGGCGCACGCCGGTCATCACGTGACCGTCAAGGGCACGGTGGACGGCGAAACGCTGAAACTGGCCACCATCGACATGGCCGGCAAGTAAGCGCAATACGTTCTCTGTTTTGGACAAGCGGGCAGGCTGAGACATTCGGTCTGCCCGTTTTGTTTTGTCCGGCCAGGCATTTCCGTTACGATGTTGAACGGCCATGCCGACCACTCTTATTCATGCCGGACGAGCTTTAACTCCCACCACAGAAATCACCGACGCAGGGATACTGGTTCGCGACGATGTCATTGAGGCCATTGGACCGCGCAGCGGGTTGAGTCTGCCCGCAGGCGCGAGGGAACTCAACGCAACCGAGAAAACCGCGATTCCGGGATTTATTGACATACATATTCATGGCGCGGGCGGGCGCGACGTGATGGAAGGCGACGGCGAAGCGTTGGGCGTTGTTACCCGGAAGGTGGCTGAGTTTGGCACGACCTCGTTGCTGGCCACCACGGTCACTGCGGCTCCCGAGGCCACTGTTCGGGCGGCGGCGGGAATTTCGCTTTACATCACACAGCAGCATGCCGTGAAGGAATCCCGAGCCGAAGTTCTGGGCATCCACTTCGAGGGACCATTCATCAGCAAAGAGCGGCGTGGCGTGCATCCCGTGCAATGGATTCAGCCTCCGTCCCAGGACTTGCTCAACCGTTTTCTTCAGGCCGCGGAAGGAAAGGCGCGGCTGATTACCATTGCTCCGGAAGTGCTTGGGGCGGCGCCGTGCATCGAAGCGGCGCGCCAGGCGGGCCTGGTTGTTTCCGTGGGCCACACCGACGCGAATTACGAGCAAACCCGTTTTGCCATCGCCCATGGCGCGCGCAGCGCTACGCACACCTACAACGCCATGCGGCCGTTCACGCACCGCGACCCCGGCGTGATTGGCGCCGTGCTGACTGCGCCGGAAATCAATGCGGAATTGATCGCCGACGGCGTGCACGTTGAAGAAGGCGCGATGAAGCTGCTCTTGAAAGCGAAGGGTTACGAGCGGGTGACCCTTGTGAGCGATGGGCTCTCCGCCACCGGTATGCCGGATGGTAAGTACATGCTGGGCGGTTTCGAGGTT
The DNA here is from genome assembly GCA_035280045.1 of Candidatus Acidiferrum sp. Classification (GTDB taxonomy): domain Bacteria; phylum Acidobacteriota; class Terriglobia; order Acidiferrales; family UBA7541; genus Acidiferrum. The sequence continues at coordinate 56,777 of DATEGP010000096.1, read as the reverse complement.
ACGGTGACGAACGGTGTTTGCCGCAACGCCGCGGGAGTTCTCGCGGGCAGCACTCTGACGCTGGACCGCGCACTTCGAAACATCGTGAATCTGGGTGTTCCCTTGGCGGACGCGGTTCGCATGCTGACGCTGAACCCCGCGACACTGCTCGGGATCGAATTCAAGAAAGGTGTGCTGCGTGTGGGCGCGGATGCGGACTTCTTGCTGCTCGACCAATCGTTGCAAGTGACAGACGTTTGGGCGCGCGGACTATCGGTCCACTAAAATGAAGGCTGCGTTTCTCCGGAGTTACGGATTCAGCGAGATGTTGAGCTCCTCAGCAAGCTCTGCGGGATCGAAGGGGCTGCAGGCAAAATAGCGCCCTTCTACTTCTAAAGTCGGAACCTTTCGCAGGCCATTGTTTGCTTTGAGCACGATTTCTTCGGCGGCTTCGTCCTCTTCGATGTTCACTTCGCGATAGGTCAGGCCTCTTTCCTGCAGGAAAGCCTTCGTGTAGCGGCAATCCGGGCACCAATTCGTGGTGTAGATTGTGATGGGCTCCATACCTTCGTCCACAAATAGATTAGATGAATTGGCCGGGTTCCGGGTCACCAATTAATTAAGCGGAAGAACCCGAATCGCAAGCGTCAGTGGGAATTGGCCGGCACGCCGCGGAATTTGCGCGCAACCTGAATGCGAATGAGGGCACGCTGTAGCGCCACGCCCGCTCGGTCCCAATCGATGTTGGGATCGCCTTGGGCCAGCCGCTTTTCAGCGCGGGCCTTCGCCACTTCCGCGCGCTCGAGGTCGATTTCGGCGGCGAGCTCGGCGGTTTCCGCGAGCACGGTCACGCGATCCGGCAGAACTTCCGCGAAACCGCGAATCACAGAAAGAGGCTCCGGCTTTGCTGCGCCCTGAAACGTCAATTCACCAATGCCCAGCTCGGTCATCAAAGGTGCGTGGCCCGGCAAAACCCCAAGGTAGCCGTTCGCTCCCGGCAGTGTGACTTCGCGCGTTTGCGTTCGCACAAGTTGCCGTGTGGGCGTGACGATCACCAGTTCGATGGCTTCCGGAAGCATTTTTGTTTATACGCCTGCCTTCATCTTTTCCGCTTTTTGCAGCGCTTCTTCAATCGTGCCCACCATGTAGAAGGCCTGTTCCGGGATGTCGTCGTACTTGCCTTCCACGATTTCCTTGAAGCTGCGCACGGTGTCTTCGATCTTGACGTACTTGCCTTCGAGGCCGGTGAATTGCGCGGCCACGAACATCGGCTGCGACAGGAACTTTTCAATCTTGCGCGCGCGCGCCACGGTGCGCTTGTCTTCGTCAGAGAGTTCTTCGATGCCGAGAATGGCGATGATGTCCTGCAAATCTTTGTAGCGCTGCAGAATCGATTTCACCGCGCGCGCCACGGTGTAATGCTCCTGGCCGACGATGCGGGGATCGAGAATGCGGGAGAAGCTGGCCAGGGGATCGACAGCGGGATAGATGCCGCGCTCGACGATTTGCCGGCTCAGGTTCGTGGACGCATCCAAGTGCGTAAACGTCGCGGCCGGAGCGGGATCTGTGTAGTCATCGGCCGGCACGTAAATCGCCTGCACCGACGTGATCGAACCAGTCTTTGTTGAGGTGATGCGCTCCTGCAATTCGCCGATTTCGGTGTTGAGATTGGGCTGATAACCCACCGCCGAGGGCATGCGGCCAAGCAGCGCGGAGACTTCCGAACCGGCTTGCACGAAACGGAAAATGTTATCAATGAAAAGCAGCACGTCGAGATGTTCCTGGTCGCGGAAGTATTCCGCGACCGTCAGGCCGGTCAAGCCGACGCGCAGACGCGCTCCGGGTGGTTCCGTCATCTGGCCGTAAATCAACGCGGCGCGCGACTTTTCTGAATTGCCCGGCACGACCACGCCGGACTCCTGGAATTCGATCCAGAGGTCATTTCCTTCGCGCGTGCGCTCTCCGACTCCTGAGAAGACCGAGACGCCGCCATGCTGCATCGCGACGTTGTGAATCAATTCCTGAATGAGAACTGTTTTTCCGACGCCCGCGCCGCCAAACAGTCCAATCTTGCCACCTTTCAAGAACGGTTGAATGAGGTCGACGACCTTGATGCCCGTTTCGAACATTTCCAGCGTGGTGGATTGCTGATCCAGAAGCGGCGCCGGCCGATGGATTTGATAGCGCGTCTTGCTCTCCAGCGGCCCAAGCTGATCCACGGGTTTGCCCAGGACGTTCATCACGCGGCCAAGCGTCGTACGACCGACAGGCACGCTGATGCCTTCGCCCAAGTCGTGAGCTTTCATGCCGCGCACCAAACCTTCCGTGGGTTCCATCGCCACCGCGCGCACGCGCCCTTCTCCCAGGTGCTGCTGCACCTCAGCAGTCACGTCAATGGGTTCGGGAACGTTGTAGCCATCGCTCGTGATGCGAACAGCGTTGTAAATGGCGGGCAGGTGGCCGCCTTCGAATTGCACGTCGAGCACGGGTCCAATAATCTGAACGATGTGTCCGACGGCTGCGTATTTTTCCACCATGCTTTCTCCTAAGCGGTAACAGACGCACCGCTCACAATCTCGATGATCTCTTTCGTGATGGCTGCCTGGCGCACTTTGTTCATGTGCAGCGTCAGTGCTTCAATCACGTCGCCGGCGTTTTTCGTTGCGGACTCCATGGCAGTCATACGCGCCGCGTATTCTGCCGCCGAGGACTCCAGCATCGCCCGCTGCACCTGTGTCTCGACGTAGCGTGGCAAAAGCCGATCGAGAAGTCGCTCTTCCGGCTGCTCGTAAATATAATCCACATGAGCACTCGCGGCCGCGGCTTCACTGTCTTCCTCCTGCACGTGCGCTGGGTCAACCGGCAAAAGCTTCTCCACCGTCAAATTCGCAGACATCACGGTCTTGAACTCGCTGAAAATGATGTAGACGGAATCGATCTGCCCGCTGGCATACAAATCCGTCACCAAGTTCGAAATCTCCCGCACCGCTCCGAATTCCACGCGCGTCAGTACATTCACATACTCCGCGATAATGTTGAACCCGGCTTTTCGGAGAGCGTCCCGCCCCTTCTTGCCGACCGGAATGACCGAGAGCTTGCGGTCTCTGTTCGCCCGGAAGAATTCGTTTGCCTTGCGCAGGAGATTGGTATTGAACGCTCCCGCCAGGCCGCGCTCGCCTGACAAGACCAGCGCGAGAACGCGCTGTTCGGGCCGCCGCGCTAGCAGCGGATGCTGCGGTTCCGCGATGCGGCTGATCGTTGAGCGCAGCACGCGCACCAGTTCCCTCGCGTAAGGACGGGCGGCCAATGCCGCTTCCTGCGCTCGCCGCAACCGCGCCGCCGCCACAAACTTCATGGCGCGCGTAATCTGCTGGCTATTCTTCACGGAGCGGATGCGTCGACGGAAATCGAGAAGTGTGGGCATGGTCTTTCGTCAGTCGCGATCCTCAGTTCGCCGCTGCAGCCGCCACAGTGAAACGTTCTTTGAACGCATCCACGGCCTTCTTGATTTCCGCCTTGATGCCGTCGTCGAGCGCTTTTTTCGCCGCAATGTTCTTCAGCAGCGACGGATAATTCGTCTCTGTAAACTGCAAGAACTCGCGTTCGAAGCGCCGCACTTCCGGCACGGGCACGGTATCCAGCGCGCCGCTGGTGCCTACTTGGATAACCAGCACCTGCTTTTCCGCCGGCAGAGGCACATACTGATCCTGCTTCAAAATTTCCGTCAAACGCTGCCCGCGTGCAAGCTGCCCTTGCGTGACTTTGTCGAGTTGGTCCGCGCCGAACTGCGCGAACGCGGCCAACTCGCGGTACTGCGCCATATCCAGCCGCAGTGAGCCCGCTACCTGGCGCATGGCTTTGATCTGCGCGTTGCCACCCACGCGGCTCACGCTGATGCCCACGTTGATGGCCGGGCGAATACCCGCGTTAAAAAGGTCCGCTTCCAGGTAAATCTGCCCATCGGTAATCGAAATTACGTTGGTCGGAATGTACGCGGAAACGTCGCCGGCTTGTGTTTCAATCACAGGCAAAGCGGTTAAGGAACCTGCGCCCAGTTTGTCATTCAGTTTGGCCGCGCGTTCCAGCAAACGCGAATGCAAATAAAACACGTCGCCTGGAAACGCTTCACGGCCCGGCGGGCGACGAAGCAACAAGGAAATCTCACGGTACGCCTGCGCGTGTTTCGAAAGGTCGTCGTAAAACGCGACGGCATGGCCCTTGTTATCACGGAAGTATTCGCCCATGGCGCACGCGGCATACGGCGCAATGTATTGCAACGATGCGGGCTCAGCGGCCGACGAAGCCACGACAATCGTGTAATCCATCGCGCCCGCGTCCGTCAGCGTCTTTACCACCTGCGCGATCGTCGAGCGCTTCTGGCCAATGCCGCAATAAATGCAAATAGCGTCTCCGCCCTTTTGATTGATGATGGTGTCGAGAATCACCGCGGTCTTGCCGGTCTGGCGGTCGCCGATGATCAATTCGCGCTGGCCGCGGCCGATGGGAATCATGCTGTCAATGGCCTTGATGCCGGTCTGCAGCGGCTCGCGCACGGGCTGGCGATCCAGCACGCCGGGGGCGATGCGTTCAAGGGGATTGCGCTGCTTCGTGGCGATGGGGCCCTTGCCGTCCAGCGGCTGGCCCAGCGGATTCACGACGCGGCCCACGAGTGCGTCGCCCACCGGAACGGACATAATCGTGTTCGTGCGCTTTACAACGTCCCCTTCTTTCAGTTCCGTGGTTTCGCCCAGCAGCACGACGCCGACTTCTTCCTCTTCCAAGTTCAGCGCGATGCCGAAAATGTCGTGTGGAAACGCCAGCATCTCTCCGGCCATCACTTTTTCCAATCCATGTACACGCGCGATGCCGTCGCCGACGCTGATGATCGCGCCCACTTCGTCGACAGCAACGGTTTGCTCGTAATTCTCAATCTGCTCGCGCAGAATCTTGCTGATTTCGTCTGCCTTGATGTTTGCCATGCCTGCTCCGTCGCTTTCCCGAAGACTTTCTCACTACACCCTGGCCGAAAACGCTGCTCCTAATTCCTCGATTGTTCCGCTCTTATTCCGCCGCCAACCGCGCGCGCATCTCGTTCAACCGGCTTCGCAAGGAACCATCGTAAATCGTGTCGCCAATGCGCACCACCGCGCCACCCAACAACGCCGGGTCGAGCGAATACTTTGGCTCGATTTTCTTTCCCGTCACGCGGGCTAGCGTCGCGGATAGTTCCTTTTTCTGTGTCGCGGTCAATTCCACGGCCGAGGCAACTTCCGCTTCAGCCACGCCCTGGCGCTGCCGCAGCACTTGCTGAAACGTTGCGACGATTTCCGGAATCAGTTGTGTGCGGCGATGATCGGCAATCACGAACAGGAAATTGCGGATAATCTTGCTCGCGCCGATGCGGCCTGCGATTTTCTCAATCACTGCATGCTTTGCTTCAACGCTGACCGCGGGACTTGCCAGGAACGTGCGCAGCTCCGTTGATTGCTCGTACGCCGCGCCAAAACTATCGAGTTGCTTGGCAGTGGGCCCGGCGGCCCCTTGCTCCAGGGCGATATCCGCCATTACGTTTGCGTATTGGAGGCTAGCGGACTTCAATTCGGCATCCCTTCGAGGCTTTTGACGAAGTTGCTAATCAGTCCTGCCTGCGCCTGGGCATTTAGCTGCTTCACGAGGAGCGCTTCCGCGCCATCCACGGCCAGTTTTGCGGCCAGCGCTTTCAACTCGAGACGCGCTGCGCGTTCTGCAGCCTCGATTTCCGCTTTAGCCGCGGCAGCGATCTTTTCCAGGTCCGAACGTGTGGCCAAGCGAATGCGATCGACTTCCGCGGCCGCTTCTCGCTCGGCCGACGCGCGGAGGTCCGCTACTTCCTTGTCGAGATTCGCGAGTTTCGTCTCCGCTTCCCGCAATTGCGCGTCGGCGGCTGCTTTAGCGCTGCCAGCTTTAGTGATCGCGGAGCTGATGGATTCCGCGCGCCCGCGGAAAAATCCTGGCGCCTTTTTCAAGCATGCCCACAAAAGAGCGCCGGCCACGATGGCGAAGTTAATCCACTTGAAAATCTCCGTGGCCGTTTCCGCGCCCCCCGCGCCGCTTTCTTCGGCGGCGTGCGCCGTCACAGTCAAGAAAAGCGCCGCAAGGACGGCGCCGGCCGAGGCCAAGATGTAGCGCTTCGCTTTCATCGAGCCTCTCTCGCGGGTGAATTGGGACGCGGCGGTGCCTGGAGGATGCGCTTGGCAATTTCTGCGGCAAGCTGCGCCACGGACGCCTCCACATCGCGCTGCGCGGAGGCGAGCTCCTTGGCCACGCGTTCTTTGCCTTGGCCGACTTCCCCAGAGGCTCTGGTTCGCGCGTCTTTCAACTGGGCCGCCCGCTCATCGAGCAATCTCTTTCGCGCCGATTCCTGTTCTGTATAGACCTTCCCGCGCGCCTGCTTCAGGGCTTCCTGGTATTGCTTGACCTTCTCGGCAGCCGCTGCCTGAGCAGCTTCTGCGGCCTTCTGCGCGCCAACGGTCCGGGCGTCACGCTCGGCCATGACTTTCAACAAAGGTTGGAAGAAAAGAGTCCGTAAGATGAAGTAAAAAATGAGAATAATCAGGACTGTGGGCGCAGCCCCAAGGAACAGTTCGCCAAGTTGGTGACCGATGGAAGGCATTAATTAAATTGTTACGCCTAAATTCCCGTCGCCCCTGACCCGATCCGCGCCGGGCAGTTGGGTTGGCAGCCGCGCCTCGCTCCACCCCAGGAGCGTACGGTGGGCCTCAGACCGCCGCTTCGAAATGTACTTTATAGCATCCGTCGCGCCGGGCGTCAACGCGGCATGCTGAGTGGTATACTCACTCGCGAACTCGTTTTTGGTAGGGTTATGTCGTCCTCCAGTCACCCTCTTGTTTTAATTGCCGCGATTATTGCAGCTGGTCTTTGCTTGTTTCTCGCATTCCAAACCGCCGCCTTGATGCTTCCCTTCGTCTTATCGAGCCCGTATCGATGGATCCTGGCGCCAATCTGTATTTTCTTGATAGCTATCGGCGCTTTCCAGCGAGGCCGGAAGAGGCGCAAAGGGTTCTTGCAGCCTCGTTAGCCGTCCTCGCTGTCAGAAAAAAGAAAGGGGCGCAAGTCGTCGCGCCCCGCAGGAGGAATTCGAGTCTACGCCGAGCGAAGGCCTCACTGTGTCGTTTGAGCCAGAATATCGTAGACATAATGCAAATCCAGCGTGCGGTTGCTTCGGCCGCTACCCTCGATGTGCAGGTTTTCGTAGAGCTGGCGGCCGTCGGGAGACAACTCGAAGGACCGGCTCATCTTTCCGCCACGTGGGCTCTTTTCATCCGTGACCAGGCGGGTGTCATCCCACTTCGCGGCGATTTCCTGGTAGTTGTCTTCTTTTGATTTTTTCAGCTTGCGCCCATCGGTCATGAACGCGCGCTTGCGATCGTGGTCGTCCTGCAAATCCACTTCTGCACCGGTCATCGAAAAACTCATCGTTGCTGGCGGACTTAGGAGTTCGTGCATCTTCTGGCGCTCATCATCGCTTTCTCCACCGCCATAACCTCCGCGCCGCCCCGGCCCACCACTGCCGGGCCATCCTCCGCCGCCGCGTCTTCCACCATAACCTCCGCCGTTCGACTCGCGCGAGTCCTGCATTCGCTGGCGGGGATCGTCACTTTCGTCGCGGTTCAATTTCCACGCGCCCAAAATGCTCTGGCGCGGAGGTGGCAGTGGCGCTGGCTCTGGCGCTTTCGCGGCTGGCGCGGTTCCCGGTGGCGGCGCAGACACGGGCCCCGCCGGCGCCTGTGCCCATACGCTATGGGAACAAAGCGGCAAAGCGCCGCCCAGTCCGAGGAATAAAAAAGTTAGCAGGTACTTGATTTTCAAGGACGTTTTTAAAAGAGTTTTCAAGGGTTTCGTCAAGGCTTCCTCCGCTTCTCTCCCGAAGAAAGCAGAGGTCGGGAAACGTCACTCGTTAGAGCATGTTTCCGGTCAGAAGGATGCTTTGGGAATACGGAAGAGATCTTTCGTTTGGAGTTCCTCAGTTCTTCGGCGATGGCTCGGTCTTTACTGCGTCGCAGACTTCGCGGATAGCGTTCACCACCGCGTCCGGCCTTTCCATGGGGATCATGTGCGTGCTGTCCGGCACCACAATTTGCTTTCCACGCGTCGAGAGCTTCGTTTGCCGCACTTGAAGATCGCCAACCCAGGTTTTTCTGAACTCCCGCATCTCTTCCACGGAGACGTCTTTCGGCAGGTCCTTCGCTTCAAGGTCCTTTCCGGCAGTGAGCACCACCAACGGCCGGTCTCCCAAATTGCCTGTGCGGCGAACTTCTTCGGCGCTCAGCGAGAAACTCTTGATTTCGGAAAAGGCGGCTTCGATAAATTTCATTTGCAGTTGCAGGTATTTCATTTTGTCGCGGAAGTCTTTGCTTAGCTTGCTTTCACCGTCATCGCCCGTAGTCAGCCGCGCAATCCCGAAGACGATGAGAATCGGCATCAGGCGCTTTTGTGAGTCGAGTTGCTTGACTTGTTCCTGAGTGAGCTGTCTCAGCGACGCAGGCATCATTTGTTCCTGATCTTCGTGGGAAGTGTCCACGAGCACGAGCCCCGCCACGTCCCCCGGGTATTTGTCGGCGTAAACTCGGACGTTGTAACCACCAAATGAATGAGCCACCAGCACATACGGCCCTTTCTCCCCGGAAGCGGCAAGCAGTGCGTGCAACTCCCTGACGATTTCATCGCTCGTTCGTGGCATTGGGCCTGCGCTGCTCCAGCCGTAACCCGCGCGGTCGTAAGAACAAACGCGCGCGAATTTGGCGACGTCCGGCATCACCAAATCCCATCCGGCCGCGGGAACGCCCAGCCCGCTGTCCAGAATCACCGTCGGCGCGCCCTGGCCCACGCAATTCAGATTGAGGGAGACTCCGGGAAATTCAGCGCCGAGCGCAATCGAACGTCCTTCTTGCGGGAACCTGCGCGCGTCTCTCCAGTTCGCGATCGCCTGATAAGCTGCGCCCGCCAGCGCCGTACAGGCGATCAACAGGACCAGCCCGATCAACACGCGCTTTACAATGCGCCACCAGCGGCTCTTCTTGGGCGTAGCTTGTGTGCCGGGGATGCTCGGACTTGCCATTGGACCTCCTCAGCTCAGTCACAAGAAGCAATCGTTTGCGGCGTCACGGTACTTGCGCGCCTTGGGTGCCGACATAAAGGGAATACAGAGATTGGCTGGCGGCCATGAACAGGCGGTTCTTTTTTGCGCCGCCGAAACAAAGATTGGCACAGGTTTCCGGAAGATGAATCTTGCCGATGAGAGTACCGTCGGGAGCGAAAACGTGTACGCCGTTGTACTTCTCGCCTCCCCATCCTGCCGCCGACCACACGTTGCCATCCACGTCGCACCGAATGCCGTCGGAGTTGCCTGGCGCCATGTTCGCAAACAGACGGCCATTCTTGAGACGCACGCCATCCTCAACGTCATAAACACGAATAGGATGGGGATCGCTTGGATGTTTAGGAACGCCGGTGTCAACGATGTACAGCTTTTTCTCGTCGGGAGAGAAGCAAATCCCGTTGGGCTTGTCCATGTCGCTGGCAACGACGGTTGCCTGACGCGTGTTTGGATCGAGCCGATAAACGTTGGCAGGCAGCTCGAACGCAGCTTTGTGGCCTTCGTAATCGGACATGATGCCGTACCCAGGATCGGTGAACCAAATGGCGCCGTCGGAATGGACCGCGAGGTCGTTGGGAGCGTTCAGCTTCTTGCCTTGGAACTGGTCCATCAGCACAGCGATTGTCCCGTCGTGCTCGGTTCGCGTCAGGCGGCGCGAGTCGTGCTCGCAGGTGAGCAGCCTGCCCTGCCGGTCGCGATAGTTGCCATTGCTGTAGTTCGAAGGGCTGCGAAAAACGGTGACCTCGCCGGTGTCTTCCAGCCATCGCAGCATGCGATTGTTGGGGATGTCGCTGAAAAGAAGATAGCGCCCGTCGCCAAACCACACGGGCCCTTCAGCCCAGCGCGTTCCGTTATACAGGCGTTCGACCGCGGCATTCCCGACGACGTATTTCGCGAAACGCGGGTCGACGACCTCCACGGCAGGGTCAGGATAGACAACAGGTGTCTTGCGATCTTGCTCAGCTACCAAGGTAAGGGGTTTGCATGCCAAAGCTGTCGCTGCGCCCGCAGTGACGTTAAGGAAAGTGCGTCGTCGCATAGGGATTCCTCCGCCACAAGGATTTGACCGAGGCAATGTACCATTTCAACCACGGAGTTGGAGTTTATTTCGACACAGGGCCCTGAAGCTGCGAGCGACCGTAGCTCAAATCTGATGCTAGGCAAGCAGGCGGTTCAGGTTCGTCGCGCGAGGAAGAAGCGCTAGCGCTCCCAGCTCACGGAAACGTGCAGCGCGTTCTCGGTAGCGATGTTCGCCAGCAGCAATGATTGCCATGAACGGCACATGTGCTTCGCGTGCGGCCAGCGCGTCGTCGATGTTATCGCCCAGATACAACGATGTTGACGGATCGCGGCCGCCAAGAATCATCTGAAGGCCATCGGGACGCGGTTTTTTCGGGGCATCATCCATGGTTATGATTGTGCGAAAACATTTCGTCGCTGGCCAATGGTCGAACGTGTATGACAATTCCTGCCGCGTGCGTCCCGTGAACAAATTCAGTTCGAAGCGATGCGCCCATTTTTCGACCTGCTGCGGGCTCACCAAAATCTTCTCGTTTTGAACGTTTCCTGGCTTTCCGTCGTTGCCCCAGTAAAACTTTTCGAAGGCCACTCGCGCCTCTTCGTAAGAAAGCGGTTTGCCGAGCGCCGTCACCCACGCTGCCACCATGCTCCAGTCGTCGTTGAACCCCGGCTTGCTTTTCCATTTGTGGAGCTCGGCGTAAGTTACGCGCTTGCCGGTGAGGTAACGCACCGTTTCGAGCGCCGAGCGCCAGTACGTTCCGCTCACGTCCACCAGGACGCCGTCCACGTCAAAAATCAGGATTTTCGGCTGGATTGGAAGTTTTTTGTTGCGTCCCGACACTTGCTTTAACGTCAAAGAGGTTTTCTTCGGCACATTTCCTCATTTCAATGGCAATGAAAAGTTTCGCCGCAGCGTCGCGCTGCGTCAAGCCAGCTTTCGTTATGAACGGCCAAAGTTGCTGGCAAATCCGGCGCGTTGCTACACTCTAGGAACACTCGAAAGGAACCCTCCCATGGCCAAATTTGGCGGAGTGGACTACATCGACTTCGATTCGCAGTTAAACGACGAGGAGAGACTCGTCCGCCAGACCGCGCGCGAATTCGTCGAGAATGAAGTCATCCCCATCATCGAAAAACACAGCCGCGAAGCCACTTTTCCGAAGCATCTGATCCCACAACTGGGCGAACTTGGATTCTTTGGCGCGAATTTGCAGGGCTACGGCTGTGCCGGCATGTCCAACGTCGCTTACGGATTGATGACTCAGGAACTGGAGCGCGGCGACTCCGGCCTCCGCAGCTTTGTGTCCGTGCAGGGCGCTTTGGTGATGTATCCGATTTATTCCTATGGAAGCGACGCGCAGAAAAACAAATGGCTGCCGCTCTTGCAACAGGGGAAAGCCATTGGATGTTTCGGGCTCACGGAGCCGCAATTCGGTTCAAATCCCGGCGGCATGCTCACGCGAGCGGTGAAAAAGGGCGGCAAGTACGTTTTGAACGGCGAAAAGATGTGGATCACCAGCGGCTCGATCGCTGATGTCGCCGTTGTCTGGGCCAAAGGCGAAGACGACAAAGTGCGCGGCTTCCTTGTCGAAAAAAGCGCGCCGGGATTCAAATCCTGGGACGTACACGGCAAATGGTCGTTGCGCGCTTCGGTCACTTCGGGCCTATCGTTCAGCGACTGCGAAATTCCTGAAGAAAATCTTCTCCCCGGAGTTGTGGGTCTGAAAGGCCCGCTGAGCTGTCTGAATCAAGCGCGTTACGGCATTGGCTGGGGCGCGCTGGGCGCAGCGATGGCCTGCTACGATACGGCGCTGCAATACGCGAAAACTCGCAAACAATTTGCGAACAAGCCTATCGCGTCGCATCAGCTCGTTCAGGAAAAGCTGGCCTGGATGATCACTGAAATCGTCAAAGGTCAATTGCTCGCGCTGCACGTCGGCCGGCTCAAAGATCAAAAGAAGGTGGACCCCTCGCACATTTCCATGCTGAAGATGAACAACGTCGGCATTGCGCTCGAAACCGCGCGCAAAGCCCGCGACATCCTAGGCGCCAACGGCATCGTGGACGATTACTGCATCATGCGCCACATGAACAATCTCGAAAGCGTTTACACCTACGAAGGCACGAACGACATTCACAAACTGGTGATCGGCGAGCGCATCACTGGCATCTCCGCGTTTGTGTGAGAACGCATGCAAGGGGATCCCCTAGCGTCCGTCAATCCTCCAAACACCCTTCCATACCGGTGGGGCTATTTTCAAGGAGCTTTGTTGATTCCGTTTTCTCTACTCGTCCTCGTAGGAACCGCAGCGGATCACCTCAAGCCAAATCACGACCCCTGGTATTTGGCGAGTATTGCATTCCTAATGGGCTTCACGGGACTACCTCTTGCCATTGGGCTGCTCTGGAAGAAGCGATTTGCTATTATTCTGGTCTATGTAATGTTTGGCCTCACGCTCTTGCTGGTCGCTGTGAAACTCCCTATTGCTATCAGGCATTACACAAATCCCGGAGACAATGGGAGCGCCTTTTTCGAGGCTGAGTTACTGCTGATATGGCTCGTATCCTTGATTTATTACCGGAAGCGCCGCAACCAATTTCGCTAGAACGAGTTGTCTGAAAATCTACACGCAGATCGACGGAACCTTGTGTGCAGGTTAGCCCCGATGTATCGTGCCTTCCGGGAGAAATCGCATGCAACCTAGCCGTGGATTCCGTTTTCTTGCGTTCATCGCCTTTGCAACTTTCGCCACCGCCACATTGGCGAACCCCGCGCTAGCACAAACGAAACATGTGCCGGTACAACAGCCTGCGAGCGCGGCTAATCCCGCCAACCCCAAAATCCGCGCCATCACTGCGTTCGTCAATCTGGATTGGCGCGACTACCAGCGGCAAATTGCCGACGCGCTCAATTTGCTGCACCGCGCGCAGGTGACATTCGAGTCCCGCGGCTACCAGGTACAAACCATCCGCATCGCCACCCAGCCTTTTCCGGAATACATCCAGGGAATGAACACGCAGCAAGCAGTCGCCTTCTTCAAGCTTCTGGACGCTCTTTCAGAGCAGCAGAAATTCGCCATGTCCATCGGTCCTGCCATGCTGAACGCCAACGATCCTCCGTCACAAGCCGACATGCTTGGGGAGATCCTCGCCAGCACCAAGAATTTGAATGGCACGGTGGTTGTGGCGGGCGAAGACGGAGTTCGCTGGGGCGCCATTGCTGCCGCGGCGCGCGTCATGAAAAAACTCGAAAACTCCACCGAGCACAGCCAAGGCAACTTCCGGTTTGCCGCCATCGCTAATGTGCCGCCCTTGACTCCCTTCTTTCCCGCCGCGTATCACCACGGCTTCGGTCACCAGTTCGCCATCGCTCTTGAGTCTGCACCTGTCGTCGCCGCTGCGTTCAAGGACGCTCCGGACCTGCCTTCAGCCCGACAGCGTCTCACCGACGCCCTTGCCGCCGTGGCGTTTGACGTCGAGCATCACGCCGGGCGCGTGGATTCCGAGAGCGGCTGGACGTACATGGGCATCGACCTCTCTCCGGCCCCGTCCCCCGCGAAAGACACTTCCATTGGCGTAGCCATCGAGAACCTGACTAAGCAGCCGTTTGGCATGGGCGGCACGATGACGGCTGCGGCCACGATTACCGCGGCTATCAAAGATGTGAAAGTGAAACAGACGGGTTACTCCGGGCTGATGCTCCCGATCCTCGAAGATGCTCGCCTGGCACAGCGCTGGAGCGAAGGCCGCATTTCCGTGGACGCGCTTCTGGCCTACTCTGCCGTTTGCGGCACGGGTTTGGATACCATTCCACTGCCCGGCGACACCACCGCCGAACAGCTCTCATTAATCATCTCCGACATGGCCAGCCTCTCGGTGAAGTGGCACAAGCCGCTCTCCGCACGCCTCCTGCCGGTTGTCGGCAAGGGCTGGGGCGAGACCACGGAATTCGACAACCCGTTCCTGGTCAACGTCACCATTCAGCAATTCGGACAAAAGTAAAGGCTCGCTTCTCGTCAGGGAAAGACTAAATCTTGCTCGCGTCCACTTCCGTCGCCATTTCCCTGTAAGCACACAATGCATTTGCCAGTTGCATTTGCCGCGGCGTGCGGCACTCGGGCTCGAACAATCGGGGGCTCCCCACCACAATCACCGCCGTTTTCGCTCGCGAGGTCGCGACATTCAGCCGGTTCAAGCTATACAGAAACTCCATCCCGCGCGGCGCATCTTCCGGCGACGAGGTCGTCAGCGAATAAATTACCACTGCGGCCTGCTGGCCTTGGAATTTATCTACGGTGCCAACATTCGCTCCAGGCAAGCGTTCCGTGAGATCGCTCACTTGTGCGTTATAGGGAGCAACAATCAGGATGCTTTCGTCGAGATCTCTCAAAGGTTTGGAATTCCCCTTACCGAACAACCATCTGATCTCAGGCTTTAACAAGCTGTGCACAATCCGCGCCACAACCTCGACTTCTTCTGACGAAGAGTTCTGATTCCCTTCGTGCGCCACTGGAACAAAGTACAGTCCCGCGTTTCGGAATTGCGGATGCCCCTCCAACACAAACGGCTGGGTAACCGGATGCGAACTCAACTTACCTTCATAGAAGAGTCGCGACGTGAACCTGCAAACATCCGGATGCATTCTTCTTGTCTGAGGCAGCAGCATTCCCATCTCTGGAAGGATCGTCTTCCGGTCCCCGATCAGATGCTCCAGCGCCGATTTTTCCGCTCCCTCAGGATGGCTCCCCTTTAAGGGGCGCTGGAGCTGTTGCGGGTCTCCAATCAAAATCAGTTTGGTTGCCGAGCGGGCGGCGGCAACTACGTCCGCCAGTGCCATCTGTCCCGCTTCGTCGATAAAAAGCGCGTCTATCGCATTGGAGTATTCGGGCCTGGACCACATCCACGTCGTTCCAGCCGCAACCTGCGCTTTACCCAAATTCAATTTCTCGAGCGGCACGGTGTTGTGGCCCGTGTTTTCCACGCCTGGGATCTCAGCCTCCTGTCCCTCTTCACTGATTTTTCGTATGCAGCGCACTTCGATTTCGGCTTCGTCGGATGCCTTTTGTATTTCTTCGAGCAGCTTTCCGATGGCTTTATGACTATGAGAGGTAATCCCCACTTTCTTACCCTCCCGCACCAGCGCGCAAATCATTCTCGCGGCAGTGAACGTCTTGCCCGCCCCTGGCGGACCCTGTATGGCAAACACCGAAGCATCCAGAGCCGATGCGATCCGGCAGGCCGTTTCGACCGTAGTTTCCGCTCCCAATGCGGTTAGGGTTTCGCCCTTGCGTAGTCTCGGCTTGTTTTTGAGCAGCAATTCCCACGCGGCAGAATTTCGAATCGCTTTTCCTTTTTCACTCTCGCTGATTCGTTTGCCTAACTCAAAAATAGACTCCGCCAGAACCTCCCACTTCGGTCCGCGGCCGTCCGCGAAAACGCTCGTCGGGTGCATCCCCGCAGTTTTCCCTGTTCGCTTGATTTCGATAATGCGCTCGCCGACATCGATGCGTTCGACGGTCCCTACATTCAACTCGCCGTGACACAGCTTGTCGCCCCGCCGGATTTCCGTCTCCTGCTTAGGAAAGGAATAACGCTCGACGGGACTCCTTTTCTCTATTCTGACGTGTGCTTCGTGTCGCAGCCCCGCCAATGCGGAACGCTCCTCGAGCAGTTCGTCGTCCTTCATATCCCGGAGCCGGTAGTAGTCCCACCAAACCGCTTTGTCCTCTCGGCGGTGCCAATCCAAGAGCTGCGCCAGTAGCCAGCGTGTCTGCTGCTCTTCACTGCGCTCAGCAGGATTCGGCGGGACATCCGCCGTCAGTTTCGCTGCCAGCGCAGCCACGCGCTTTTGTCGTTCGTCCACTTCCTCCGGCGGCGCGCCGTCTCCAAGGCCCGGCCTCGGGATGTCGCAACCCTCTTTTGCTTTCTCTTTGCGCTCGCTTTCCAGCCAATCCCGCATCGCCGCTGTCGAAAGGCAATCTTCGCCGTTGTATCCTTCCATTGCTTCTCGATATTCGTCTGGCAACCCCTCTTCTCCAAAACCGAGCTCCAGCCGATGCTCGATATACCGCATCGCCGCCCGGGAATTCTCCGGTGAAATCACCCGGCGGAACCCGTACAGCGCCTCCAGTTTCTTCAGCGAATACTCCTCCACACCGGCTCGAACCGCCTGCTTCAGAACCGTGTGCAAATCTACGAACAAGCCTGCTCGCAGCATGCTGTCCACTTCTTCTTCCCGTGTTGCATGGCGCCCCATCAAGCGTTTGAAGGCTCCGGGCTCGTATCCTCCAAAGTGATACACATGCATTGCCGGAAATTCCTTCCACCTTCGCATCACCTCATCTACCAGCCACTCAAATCCCGCTTTTTCCTCTTGTTCTTTCAATGCCCATCTCTTTTCGTAACGTAACTCCCCTTTGTCGGCTGCTACAATTCCAAACAAGTATTCTTGCCCCGTCGTTCCTGATCCGCCCGCAAACGGATCACCTTCCAAATCCACAAACATGTCACCGGGCGAAGGTTCTGGAAGCCTGCAAAATCCCGCCCCTAATTCCAATTTCAGTCGCTCATGAACTACAGCGGCACTCGCCCTCCCCGCCACCTGCACCCGCGCTTGCTCCCGCACCCTCTCGATTGCTTCTCGAGAACCGCGCTTGGGCTTCTCTTTCAGCGGAATCGGCAGCGCCGCCAAGTTCGTCATTGTAGGCACTTCCCACTCGATCAGTTGAACTCTTTGCTGCCTTCGGATTCCCGCCACCAGCGACAAATGATCGTCGCTGCGCCTCTGCTCGTTGCATTCCCGAAACCACCTGCAAACGTTGCAGTGTTCCACCGGCTCAGGGTAAGTACGTCCCTCACGGCCCTCGTTTCCCTTTGTGAATGCCAGCTCATACTGCCCGCTGCCTGCCAAAGCGGCAGCCGTTTCCTGCATGTCCGCTCCGACGGCAATTGCGAGCCTGCCTTTTACGTGACGGTAGTAGGCCGCATACTCTGACACTCGGTATCCTTCCTCGGCAAACTCCGGGCTTGGCGGAACTACATACAAGAATTCCGGTGCCTTCCCTTGAATTTTGTCGAGCAGGTCCGAATACAACGAGAGCTGCAGAATGGTGGCCGCTTTCGTTTCTTGCGCCAGTTTTGTATCCACCGCTTCGTACGACCAATCCCAGCCAGTACGCGGGCTCGGCGTCTCAACTCGCCGTAACACGTCGGGGCGTCCAAACCATTCCCCGTCGCTCAGCGCTCCCTGTGCAATGACCTCTGCCCCGCGCTCCATGAGCGCTAGCGTTTCCTCGATAATCCGTTTTTCTTCCTTGAGAGAGATGTGGCCAAGGTTCTCGACGGTTAGTCCCTGCGCAGAAAGGTAAGCCAGGTATCTCTTTTCATGTCGGAGCCCAAGTTCCTGAATCACCTTCAAATCAGGTGCAGCGATCTTGGGGGCAGGCCTTTCGCCACGGGCTACCTGCAGGTCCAGCGTCGTTAAGTACCGGCAAGCCAGGTGGTTGCTCAGGTCCGTGGCGCTCAGCCGGATTCGTTGTTCCGCTACCTTCATAGGCAAACCCCTGGGGACATTTTCGACTTGGAACACCTTCAAAAGGAAATCCTTTTCCAAAGCCCATGCATCTAAACAATTGTTTTTCCTCGACACATAAGTTACTGTATGGTATAGGGGATACGTTGATTGGGCACAAGCTTTTTTGCCCGCTTCTTATTTATGCGCCCCCGCCGCGTGAGTCCTAATATTTCTCCTCCACCAATTCGTCCCCAAGGCATCTACAAAATTCCGTATATTCTTCCAAGTTCCGTATCCTCTAAGTCTTTTATTTTCACACTCTTCAAAAAACTGCCGGGGTGTGGGGTAATTATTCCCGAATCGGAACTCCATTTTTTCGCCATTCCGGCCTGCTCTCGGAGTCATCCGCAACCGATGCTGCATCCAAGACGCCACAAAAGGGCACTCGAGGGAGATTCGCGTGGATACCGCAAAACTTATGCTGGCTCTGTTGGACGAGGCGTACGAAAAGAAAACGTGGCACGGGCCAAACCTGAAGCAGTCTCTCAAGGGCGTTTCCATGGTGCAGGCAGCGTGGCGCCCGGGAGCGGGCCGCCACAACATTTGGGAGTTGGCGCTGCATGCGGCGTACTGGAAGTACGTCGCGCGCCGCAAGATCGAAGGCAGCAAGCGCGGTTCTTTTATTTTGAAGGGCACCAACTTTTTTCCGAGGCCGGAGAAAGGCAACGCCACAGAAGCTGCCTGGGCCGCCGACAGGAAATTGCTGGAGCGCGAACATCGCTCGCTGTGCTCCGCAGTGGTGAAGGTTTTGCGCACACCACACGGCGACAAGTTCCTGCGGCACATTTATGGCGTGGCGTTTCATGACGTTTATCACGCGGGGCAGATCCGGCTGCTTCGGCGCTTGCAGGAACGCTGAGGAAGAGAACGGAACAGAAATAGAGAACAGACACCAGAGGGATTGGGACTAGGGATTAGGGACCAGGAAACAAAAAAGCACGGCGAGTTGGTCACCTTCGGCTTAGTCTGAAAGGATTCGGAGCTCGCGAACTACGGAAACCATGTCTGAGGCGTCCTGAAAGAGGCGAATGGCAGCGATGCCCGAAGCTCCAGCCGAAAAACAGTCTGCCGCGTTTTCCAAAGTGATTCCGCCGATAGCCAGCACGGGAAGCGCAACGGCGCTGCAAACTTCGGTGAGTCGCTTGAGTCCTTGCGGGTCACCATAAGCAGCCTTGGACGGAGTAGCAAATACGGGACCGAAGAAAAGATAGTCCGCGCCGCCGCGCTCCGCGGCCTTTGCGCCTTCGAGAGAGTGACAGGAAACACCGATTAGAAAATCTTTCTCGCGACCGAGCGACTTCAAAAAGCGCTGCGCGTCTTCCGGCGGCAGACTCTTTTCGCCGAGATGCACGCCGCCTGCATGCGCGGCCAAAGCAACGTCGAGCCGGTCGTTCACAAGAAGGCGCGTTGAAGCTTGCTCGCGCGTCGCTTCGGTGCTGGACGATTTAGGAATATTTTCGGAAGCGCCTAACGAAGAGCTCGCAGCAATCCGCACGGCTTCGCGGGTGAGCGAACTGCACTCTTTTCCCGAAAGGTCCTTCTCCCGGATTTGGATCCAGTCGACGCCAGCCGCCACGGCTGTCGCGATTTTTTCGAAGAGAATCTTGCGCGTATCGAGAAGCTGGCGCGTTTCGGAGGATCCTGCCGAGATGAGATCGTGCCGGTCCGTTACGTAGCAAAGCAGCGGAATGCACGGCCTACTGAGGCGGGACACGTTCTGGTTCCTGGCGCGACCCAATCCATCCGATGGCCAGGAGGATGTCCAGAATACCGATGCCGCTCACCGCGCCGCGGAAGAAAGGATGAAGCACTATGAACCTCAGCAAATGAGAGTGGCTCAGAAAATAGTTATTCTCCCAGTAGATGGACCATGGCAAATAGAGCAGCAGCGCGCCCATTTCGAACGCGAGTACAACCAGAAGTGCGCGATAAATCCGGTTCATTGATGTGTGGAAATCCGTCCCGCCTGGATGCATTTCGGGTCAGCGGATGGGCTTCTGAAGAGCTGCGATTCGTTCGGCTACATCGCGGTAGTCGATATTCATCGCGTAAACCTGGGAGAAACTCTTCAGCGCCGCTTCCGCCTCGCCCGCCGATTCCTGGGCGACACCCAAATCATACCGCAAGGCGAGCGTACTTTCCGGGTCCATTCCGGGGGTATGCAACGCACGCTCATACCAAATCGCGGCGATCGCCGGTTGGCCCTTTTCCATAAACGCCAGCCCCAGCAGAGTGTAGCATTGCATGGTATAGCGGAAAGCGCGGCCGTTGTCGCTGGCTTTCGCGACTTTCTGAAATTCGCTAATCGCTTCTTCGAGGAGGCCCATCTCGCGGAAAGCGATTCCAAGGTTGTAGTGGGTCTCCAGGTCTTCTTCTTCGGCGCCCATTTCGCCCAGTTCGGCGCGAAACTCTTCGAAGACTTCCTTGAGCGGGCCGGACTCCGCGGGGGCCGCAGGCCTGGCGGGAGTTTTCGGTTTTATGGCGGGCGGCTCGGGAGCGCTTGGCTTCGAATTGGAGAAAGACGGCGCGAGAGAATCCATGCCAAGTTGGTCGATTTCCGCGGCGAGGTCGGCCAGAAACTGGTCGGACTCGAAGCCGTCTGCAGGAGGAGCCGCCGCTTTGTTTTGCGCAACCGGACGCTGCGCTGGCGGCGGAGCTACAGGCGGCTGAGGCGGCTTCTGATCATAAGCGGGAACTAGTTGTTCCTGCTCGAGCACAAGCTCGTACTCTTGGTCCAACTCAAGTTCGGGCTCGGCCGGCTTCGGAGGTTTCTGTGGAGCTTTTGCCGCCGGCTTCTCCTTCGGCTTAGCAGCGGGAGCTGGAGCTTTGGCGGCAGGTTTTTCCAATGGAATCGGCGGAGCAGCCGGGGCGGGCGTCTCGTCCGCTGCAGCCAGAGCCGGCTCCTCAGCGATCTGAAATTCTTCCATGTGCGCGGGGGGCGCAGGGCTCGGCGGAGCGGCGGGAGGCTTCACTGCCGGAGGAGGAGTTTTTACTGCCGGCGGTGGAGGAGGAGCGGCAGCCGCGGGCTCGTGAGTTTCTTCGAGTAGGTTGGCCCACTCGTCGGACAAATCGACTTCGTGGACTTCCTCTTCCTCAGCTGGGGTAGCGGCTTCAACCGGTTTGGGCTGAGGTTCCACAGCGGGAGGAGCGGGGGCGGAATTCACGGGCGTTGGAGCAGGCTCGGGCGCCGCAGGGACGGCCGTGATTTCCGGGATGGCCATTTCGGCCGGTTCTTCGGCCACTGGTCTCGAAGCGGCCGGTTCGCTTGTTCCCACCGCGCTGGCCAATTCCTCGTCGGAAATGCCGGCGGCGCGCTGAAAACGGCGCCGCAGTTCGGCAAAGCGCTCGGCGCTGCGTTTGTCGCCGGTTTCAGTATGAATTTTTTCTAACTGCGCGGCCAGTTCCGCGGTGCGGCGGTCGTCCCCAGCGCCAAGGACAAAGTCGAGGAGCTTTTCGAGCGTAGGCGTATGTCGCGGCGCGCGGCGCAGAATCGCCTCAAGAAGGCCGATGGCTTTCTGCGTGAGGCCGTAACTGGCGAACAAATCCACGTCGGTGAGCGACTGTGCGATGAATTTCTGAGTCTCGTCGTCCAATTGAGGATCAGGGTTTGTCGCTTGCGACTTATCCAAAGCCTCGGGGCCAAACCCGCTCACATCGGAGCGCAGTTTCGGAGTGGGAGCCTTGGGTATTTCCGCGCGCAGGTGGTCTTCCGGGATTTTGGGAGTTTCGTCAATTTCTTCAACGGCATGAGCCGGTGGCATGCCCATTTGCCGCATGACGTTATTGAGCTTGCGCTTGGCGGAATCACTGTCTGGCTGCTTCTCGACGAGTTGTTCGAAAATTTCCTTGGCTCGGTCGAGTTGCTCGTTTTCGACAAGAGCATCGCCCAGCCTTGCCAGGGCATCGGGCATGTGGAACGAATCGCTGGTGCGGCCGTAGAGCTCGACGAGCCACTCGAGTGGCTCAATCTGGCCCGGCATTCTGTCGGCGAGGGCATTGAGCATTTTCCCAACAGCTTCATGCTCACCGGCGTCAATCAACGGAATGCGTGACTGTTCCAAAATCCCCTTTGCCTTTTGAGTTTGCCCGGCCTCGAGCAGAGCCTCGACCACCTTTTGCAGCGGACCGTAATTCTTTGCGTCGGCTTCAAAGACCTGCATCGCCAGAGTGACAGCTTGATCCCAACTCGAATTCTTGATGTGAAAATCCAGAAGAAGTTCCGTTTGCTCGCCGCCCTTTTCGAGGTTGGGCACTTGTTGTAAGAGGTGGGCGGCCTTGGCAGTATCCCCCTGCAAAGAATACGAACGCGCGCGCACGATGAGCGCTGCTGGGTTATTGGGCTCGAGCTTCAGGGCTTTATCGGCCAGCTTTTCGCTTTCCGCCTGGTCACCGCGGGCGAGCGCGCGCTGAGCCGCAGAAACGTAGGCCTCGATCGCCTCGGTTTTCTGCCCCATCGCCTGATACAAGTCGGCAAGGCGAATCTGGATACGAAGATTGTCGGGTTCGGCTTGCAGGAGCTTCTTAAGCAGGCCCACCGCCTCCGATTGGCGATTTTGCTTCAAGTGAATTTCAGCTAACTGAAGGAAAAGAGGCCGCGCCTCACTCATCACGCCTTGTTGGACATAGAGGTCGGCAAGCTTTTCCAGGGGACGGATTTCCTCGGGAGCGAGCTTGGCAATGCGCTTGTAGACGGCAATTGCTTTAGTTAGGAAGCCGTCGCCAACAAAGATCTGGGCCAGACGTTCAAAGTAATCAATGGCCTGAAAGGTTTCGCCCTGGCGGATGTAGAGCTCGCCGATGGTCATCAAGGTGACCTGGTCGCGAGGCTCATACTTCAAAATATTCTGGTATTCGGCGATGGCCTGGGCGACTTTGCCCTGATTCAGCAGCTTTTGTGCGGCTTCGACGTATTTGCTTTTGTTATAAGCCATTCGCGAAAAGAGACAAATCTCCCCTGGGGAGCAGTCCCAAACACACTCCCCCGGTTGGCCGTGGGCAGAAAATGGCCCTCGGGGCTACTCAGGTAACGCTAGCAGGCGGCAAAAAGACAAGTCAACGAACCCAAAGTTTGTTGTGAGCAGGCAGTTATCCCCGTGTTACTTAGGAACTTCCAAGGCGAATGCATAGCGAACAGCAGGTGCACCGTTTTAATGGGGGCTCAAGGCTTTGTATAGAACGGGGGCGTGCGGTGGCAGAGTCACGGTGAGAGATTCCACTGGGCCGAGGTCTTTGTGCTCCCAGAGGTCTCGAAGACGGTATTTTCCTGGGGGCAACTCGAGGTCCTTCCAGGAATACTGGAATTCTTGGGGAGAGGCATCGAGATTGAAAATGGCCAAGTAATATCCTTCGCCTTCGGCGGGGCGCGCAAGCCAAACGGCGGCTTTGTCGGTTGAATGAACGGCATAATTGCCGGTTGA
Organism: Candidatus Acidiferrum sp.; assembly: GCA_035280045.1. Taxonomy (GTDB): domain Bacteria; phylum Acidobacteriota; class Terriglobia; order Acidiferrales; family UBA7541; genus Acidiferrum. The sequence continues at coordinate 33,631 of DATEGP010000096.1, read as the reverse complement.
ATGCTGGTCGACGGCGATGACTTCGGGATTGGTGAGCAGCGATTCAGTCCATGCATCGCACAACGTCAAGTTGGCCCCGATAATGAGGGGCGAACGAAAGATAGACCAAAGGGTGAACTGGGTGCGCTGCTCGTCGTAGGTCAGGCGCGTGGCGCGCGGCTTGCCCCAGCCCGCGGCGGGTTCGAGCCTACCAATGGGAAGCATGTCGGCGTCGGGCCAGTGGCCGGGGCCAGAGAATGGCGCCCACTTTGCGGCGCGCGCGAACTGATTCTGAATGCCTGACGGAAACTGCGTGTCGCTGTGCCAGAGATCCCAGACGTCATCAGAGATGCGCCACATCTGCGCGTACTTGCTAACTTCATCGGCTTTGTCGAGAGCCGTAGGTCCGGGGGAAAGACTGAGCACGATGGGGCGGCCGGTTTTGCGAATGGCCTCGCTGATGAGCCGGATCTCGTCGCCTTTGTAAGGATGATCGGAAATGCAGTCCACTTTTAGGAAGTCCACACCCCAGTTTGCGTAAAGCTGAATGATGGAATCGTAATACGCCTGCGCGGCGGGCTTGCTGGTATCCAGGCCATAGTTGAACGGATTCCACGGGCAAGTGTCTGACGTGTTCGCGGCATCCGCAGCGTGAAATGAAGTCCCCGCAATCGGGAGATTCTTGCTCACTGCTTCCTTGGGAATTCCTCGCAGAATATGAATGCCGAATTTTAAGCCGAGTGAGTGGACAAAATCGGCGAGTGGTTTGAAGCCTGCGCCGCCCGCCGCTGAAGGAATGGTATTGACCGCAGGTGTGTAGCGGCCGTAGGCATCGAGGCTGAATTGCGCGTCTTCCGCATTCGTGCCGGCGGAGTGATTGGTCACGTACCAACCAGAGTCCACAACGACGTATTCCCAGCCAAAGCTCCTGAGATGCTCCGCCATCCATTTTGCGTTCGCGCGAATGTCCGCCTCGCTGACCGTTTCAGCGTAAGCGTCCCAACTGTTCCAGCCCATGGGAGGAGTCGCTGCAAGTTCAGAAGTTTTTTCAGGCGACGCAGGCTGAGTCATGAAGAACATCCCAAGAGCGAAAAAGAATGCGACGGATGCGATTCGTAGCATTGTCTCTCCCGACAAGATGAGTTGGCAGCAGATCTCTAAAAAATTGGCAGTGGAGTTTGCGTGGCCCCCGCAGCCCAGCAGCTGGAATCACGCACAGGAGCGAACGAATAGCGATGAAGGGGCGTGGGCCCGTGAAGCCGCAAAGCTTCCAGGTGGTCGGGCGTAGCGTATCCCTTGTGACGCGCGAGTCCATACTGCGGATAAACGGCGTCCCACTCTTCCATGCGGGCGTCGCGGTGCGTTTTCGCCAGGATGGACGCGGCGGCAATGGAAACACTGCGCGCATCACCTTTGATCAAAGATTTCTGCTCAATTAGAACGTCGAGTTCCATAGCATCTATAAGCAGATAGTCCGGCGAGACGGAGAGCCGCTCAAGCGCGGCGGTCATGGCCTGACGGGAAGCTTGATAGATATTCCAGGCGTCGATGCGCTGCGCGTCTATTTCCGCGACGCCCCAAGCGATGGCGTGTTCGCAAATGCGTTCGCGAAGCTCCGTGCGGCGTTCAGCGGTGAGTTTTTTGGAGTCGTCGAGGCCGACAATGCGGCGCTTGGGATTGAGAATCACCGCGGCGGCAACCACGGGGCCGAACAGCGCACCGCGACCGGCTTCGTCAATGCCGGCGATGCGCATCCAGCCCAACTTGCGCGCCGCTCGCTCGAAACGGGAAGAGCAGAGCCGGCTCATCGGCTGGGGATTCTAGCACGATGTCGCAGCGCCGTTGAGGGCAGTTTTCTTGACGGAGGAAGTTGCCCGTGACACGATACTGCCCCGCAACGCCGGGTGAAGGAACAGCAGAGGTAAATTTCCTTGCGGGAGACACCGTATGAACAGCCACCGGGGCATTTTGAGTGTAATCCTTTTTTTCGTTTGCATAATTTTGGGCGGTCCAGCCCTGGGGCGTGCGCAATCGCGGCACATCGAATTGAATGATCTCGCGAAGATCATTTCCGTTTCCGACCCGCAAATCTCGCCCGACGGCAAGTCGGTCGTGGTAGTGGTGGGACGGCAAAATCTCGACCAAGACCGCACTGAACGAGAGCTTGTCCTGATCGATATCGCCAACGGAGCGCAACATCCACTGACCTATGAACGCAAGACTGCCGGCTCGCCCCGGTGGTCGCCGAATGGAGACCGTCTTGCATTTACCGCCAACGACGGTGCGGGAAAAGACGCGAGGCCGCAGATTTTCGTTTTGTCGATGAACGGCGGCGAAGCCAGAAAGATCAGCGACGCACCGAACGGCATCGAGCAATTCGCATGGCGCCCTGATGGACGCGAAATCGCGTACGTGACTTCGGACGAGCCGGCGAACAAGAAGGAAATCGAAAAGCATAATGACGCCTTCGAGGTCGGCGACAACGATTATCTGACCACGGAAGCCCCGCAACCCTCACACATTTGGTTGATTTCTGCGGATGGCGGAAACCCGAAACGACTGACCTCAGGGGCGTGGAGCCTGCCGAAAAGCGCGCCTCCTAGTTCGCCCGCCTCGCCCATTTCCTGGTCTCCGGATGGCAATCTCTTACTGTTCACGCGGCAAGAGCATCCGCATCAGGGCGACGCCGACCTGACGACGCTGCAAGTTCTCAACATGGACAGCGGTGAGTACCACAGGCTTACCAAACATCCCAAGCTCGAGAGCTTCGGGACGTTCTCGCCGGACGGCTCGCGCGTGGCCTATTGGTATCCGCGCGACGGGGATCCGAACAACGAGAATGCGATTTTTGTGACCCAAACGTCAGGCGGGGAGGACGGAACGGATGCCACACGATCCATCGATCACGACCTCATGCGCGCGATTTGGATGCCCGATGGCAATTCTTTGCTGGTGGGAGGCAATGACGGCACACAGGTCTCGATGTGGCTGCAGCCATTGAACGGCGCTGCAAAGAAGTTGGCGCTTGGCGATGTCAGCCCTTCCTGGCTTTTCTGGATTGACGCATTTGTCGGCCGTAAGGGTGAAATCGCTTTCACAGGCAGCACGCCAAGGCAGCCTTCTGAGTTGTACTATATGGCGTCTGCGAATGACACGCCCAAACGGCTGACCAATTTCAATCGTGGGACCGCGACTGCAGATTTGGGAGTGACGGAAAGAATCGCCTGGGACGGGCCCGACGGATTCAAGGAAGACGGCGTGCTCGTGTACCCGCCGGATTTCCAGAAGGATCGCAAGTATCCCCTGGTGCTGATTATTCATGGCGGGCCACAGGCCTCATCTACGACCGCCTTTTCTTTTCTCCCTCAGCTTATGGCAACTCATGGGTACGTGGTCTTCTCGCCGAATTACCGCGGAAGCGACAATCTTGGAAACGCCTACCAGCGCGCGATTTGGAATGACGCGGGGGATGGCCCAGGCCGTGATGTGATTGCTGGCATTGACGCGGTAAAGAAATTGGGATTCGTCGATGCATCAAAAATCGGTGTGACCGGCTGGAGCTACGGCGGCTACATGACTTCCTGGCTCATCGGCCATTACCAGATTTGGAAAGCGGCGATGGCCGGTGCCCCGGTCACCGACATGTACGACGAATACAATCTATCGGACGGCAATGTTGCCGGGCGCTACAGCTTTAAAGGGTCGCCATACGTTGGAGACAACCTGAAAGATTTTCGAGCTCAGTCGCCGATTACCTACGCGACCCACATGAAAACGCCCACGCTCATCATGCAGGATACGGGCGATGCCCGCGTGACAGTGACACAAGGTTATTCGCTCTATCACGCACTCAAGGATAACGGCGTTCCGGTGAAGTTCATTGCGTTTCCAATTCCGGGCCATGCTCCGGGCGATCCAGTGCGGCGGATGGAAATGTACCGAGGCTGGGTCGAGTGGATGGACCAGTATTTGAAATAGACGATGAAAAGAGAAGGAGAGGTTGGATGCGTCCGCGATTTCAGTTCGTGCTTCTGATTCTTGTTGTTTGTCTGATCGCCCTCTTGGCGATTCCTCCTTGTGGCATTGCGCAAGGGCTGACCAGCGGGGATCTTTCGAGGCTGCGTTCCGTTGGCGCAGTAGCGCTTTCACCGGACGGGAAACATCTGGCGTATTCGGTGGCGATGCGCGACGAGCCGGGGCGTCCTTACGGGCAGCTCTGGGTCATGGACGTAACGACGCAGAAATCGATTCGGTTCGGCGGCGACAAGGATCGAGGCGGCGGAGCGGTTTGGTCCTCGGACGGCAAGTGGATCGCGTTCTTCGGCAGGTTGGGAGACAAACACGGTTTGATGATTGCGAAAGCCGATGGCTCGGACGTCAGCGTTCTGGCTTCACCGGAGGGCACGAACAGCCCGCTGCCCGGTGCGGGCAACGAAGTAACTTGGTCCCCCGACGCAAAACAGATTGCATACATCTCGTCCACGCCCGACAGCCGCGCTGCGGAAGCAGGCGGCGATCCAATGGTGATTACGCGATATCTCTACAAGCCGGACGCGGGCGAGGGCATGACGCGGTTCAACGACAACCAACGGCTGCACATTTTCGTGGTGGACGTGGCCACCAAGCAGACGCGGCAGCTCACTAAGGACGACACGGATGAGCATTCGATTGACTGGTCGCCGGACGGAAAAGAGATTTTGTATTTGACGAATCCGGAGCCGAATCAGGATGAGTTTTTCAATTACGACATTTTCGCATTGAGAGTGGCGGACGGGAGCGTTCGACGAATTACGGCAACGGAATTCAACGAATACGATCCATTGTGGTCACCCGATGGCAAGAAAATCCTGTTTCGAGGAACACGACGCGGCCTGACCGATCGCGAAACCACCATGGAAGATACGCATGTGTGGGTGATGAACGCCGATGGCAGCGACCGGCGCGAGCTCGGCGCGGTGGTTGACGACCGGGAAGGCTCGCCGCACTGGGCGCCGGACGGTAATTCCGTGTACTTCACGGCGCAGGAGCGCGGGAACAACTATTTGATGCGGCTCCCAATTTCCGGAGGCAAGCCGGAATACGTCGTGAAGGAATTGGGCTCTGTCGGTTCTTTCTCGGTCGCAAAAGATGGTTCTGTTTTTTACAGTTATGCGTCCCCGCGGGACTTGAATGAGCTTTATGTGAAGAGCGGAAACGGCGCGCCGCGCAAACTCACCGACTTGAACGCGCAGGTTCTCAGCGGAAAGCAAATCGGGGAAGTGGAATCATTCACTTTCATCAGCAACGACAATAAATATGAAGTCGAAGCGTTTCTGACCAAACCACTGGGAATGACGGCCACGTCCAAGCATCCGATGATTGTGAACATTCACGGCGGTCCGCACGGACAGAACGGGCCGGCGTTCAATTTCAAAAACCAGGTGTACGCGGCGCACGGCTGGGCCACCCTGAATGTGAACTACCGTGGTTCAACAGGCTACGGGCAGAAATTTGCCGATGCGGTGTTTGGCGATCAGAACGGAAACGAAGGGCAGGATGTTTTGTATGGAGTCAGCGCGGCGGTGCGGCGCAATCCGTGGATTGACCGCGAGCGCCTGGGCATCGAAGGCGTCAGCTACGGGGGGCAACTGACCGACTGGCTGATCACGCAAACGAACGAGTTCAAGGCGGCCATTCCCATCGCGGGGATTTCCAACCTGGTGAGCTACAACTACATGACGTATTACAACCAATACGAAGAAATGGAATTCGGCCAGTTCCTGCATCAAGGCAATTTGATGGATGTGGCGTGGGAACGTTCCGCACTGAAGCATGTCGCCGCGGCACACACGCCGACGATGCTCATGCACGGAGAAAACGACAACGACGTGCCGATTGCGGAGGCGGAGCAATTTTTCATTGCGCTGAAAGACGTGGGGACGGAGGCGATTTTTGTGCGCTACCCGCGCGAGGGGCACGGCCTTTCCGAGACTGGGCACAACATCGATTCCATTAACCGCTGCATAGCTTGGTACGAGAAGCATTTCCCGAAGTCGGGCGCGGAGGGTATCACCAATGTGCAGCCATAGAGGTTTGAGCAGCGCCTGAGAACTAGTAAGCCGTTGCAAGAGCACGGGAAAGTTCCCGCAATTGACACTCAGTTATGCCCGGCTTACACTGAATTTTCAATTGGCAGCCGGGGAAGCGGGGAAGGCCGTGCGAATCGGCCGCGGTCCCGCCACTGTGATCGGCTCGAGCAGCCGTAAGCCAGGCCACCCTCCCTTGGCGCAGAGGCCCGCGTCCTTCGCGAGAAAGGGCGAAGCCGGAAGCCCCCGGGCATCTCGTGGGGCTTTTTTCTTTCAGGAAGAATTTCTCGCCTTGAATCGTGGGGGATTTTTTGAAAAAGTTGCCGCCGCCGCGCCTTCGTCCTGCAGCATTGGCTGCTCTGGCCGTTTTCACCTGTGCTGCGGCGCCCTCGCACGCCCAAAGTGCCACACACTCTTCCACGGAACCTCCAGCTTTTCGCGAAGTCGTCGACGAGCTCGGCCGTACGATTCGCATTCCTCAGCCCGTCCGGCGCATCGTTTCGTTGTCTCCCAGCTCAACCGAAACTATTTACGCGCTTGGCTTGCAGGACCGGCTCGTTGGCGACACCGACTATTGCGACTACCCTCCCGATGCTAAGAAAAAAACGAAAGTCGGCGGCGCAACTGACCCCAGCCTGGAGGTTATCGCATCGCTCCATCCCGATCTTGTTCTCGTTACCAAACTTAACCGCCTCGAAACGGTCCAGTCTCTCGCCGAGCTAGGAATCACTTCCTATGCCACCGATCCTCACACTGTTGCGGACATTCTCTCGTCCATAAAAACCTTGGCCGACGTGCTCGGCGTCCCCGATACTGGCGCCTCCATCTCTGACGACATGCAGCATCGCCTCAATGATCTTCAGCATCGCCTGGGCGATTCGCCCCCGAAACGCGTCCTCTTCGTCGTCTGGACGCAGCCCCTCATTTCCACCGGCCAGCATACTTTTCTCGCGGACGCACTGCGCCGCGCCGGCGCGGTTTCTATTGTGGATTCCTCGCAAGACTGGCCGCAGGTGAACCTGGAAGAAGTCGCCAAGCTCCAACCTGATTTTCTCGTGTTTGCAGAATCGCAGGCCGGAGACGCCTCCCGCGAAGTGGAAAAGCTCGCCACCCTTCCGGGGTGGAAGATTGTGAATGCCATTCGCGATCGCCGTTACGCCGTGATCAGCGATGCGGTAAACCGCCCGGCGCCCCACATCGTCTCCGCCATCGAGGAGCTCGCGCGTCAATTGCATCCGGAGGCCTTCGCGGACAAACTCCCCGACGCGAAGAAAAACACGAGGAAGGAGCCAGAAAAAGACAATCCTGCGCTTCGCCCGCGCGGCTTCGCGGAATTCTCTTTGAATCTGCCTCATTCGCCGCACAGTTATTCCAGTTCCACTGGAGTGTGCTCATGCGGCCGCTGACCTTCCGCAAACTTTTTCTCCAGTGCCTTGTCCTTGTTGTGATTCTGTTTTTCGTTGTAATCGCCGCATTGAAGTTCGGCGCAGTCCCCGTGTCTCTGTACGCCCTGGGGCGTGACTTGCTGCGGGTCGTCCTTCGTCAGAGCAGCCAAATCTCCAGCGACTACGGCCTGATCATTCAGAACATCCGCTTCCCACGCATCCTTCTCGCCATAATTGTCGGAGCGTCCCTTTCTGTCGCCGGCACCAGTTTCCAGGCGCTGCTGCGCAACCCTCTCGCCGACCCTTACGTCCTCGGCGTATCGAGCGGCGCGGCCGTTGGCGCCATCCTGGGCCTAATGGCCGAGCCTCTCGTGACCCTTCCTCCCGCCCTTGGCGCGATGCTCACTCCCCTGTGCGCCTTCATTGGAGCTGCTGTCACCATCACCGCTGTTTATTTTCTCGGCCGTCGCCAGGGTCAGATTGAGAGCAATACCCTTCTCCTCGGTGGCGTGATCACCACTTCTTTTCTTTCCTCCATAATTGTTTTTCTGATGCGTATCGTGAACACCAGCAATACGCGCGGCATGGTCTTCTGGCTGATGGGCGATCTCTCCACTTCTTTTCAAAGGAGCGTCTTTTGGTTTTTGGCCGCTGGTTTTTTTGTGGCCGGTGGCGTCATCTACGCCACAGCCAACGATTTGAATATCCTTCTCAGCGGTGAAAAAGAGGCCATGCACTTGGGCGTGGATGTCCGCCGGGTGCGCTTGGCTGTTTACATTGCCGCTTCCCTCCTCACCGGCCTCGCTGTTTCTGTCAGCGGCGCGGTTGGCTTTGTTGGTCTTATTGTGCCCCACATCATGCGTTTCATTTTTGGCTCCGACCATCGCACCTTGCTCCCGACCGCCGCGCTGGGCGGCGCTATTGCCATGGTCATTGCGGACACGCTCGCGCGTATCGTCGTCGCTCCCAACGAGCTTCCTGTCGGTGCCGTTACCGCCGTCGTCGGAGCGCCGCTTTTCATTTACCTCCTTCGCCGGAGGTTTGCATGAGCCCCGGCCGCAGCTCTGCCGCTCCGCTCAGTCCGCCGGAATCCGCCCGCCTGGGAACGGAGGTCCGTCTCGCCGTCGAGCAAGTCAGTTACGCTTACTCCGCAAATCCAACGCAAGCTCCGCTCTTCACTCTGGAAGCCACCAGCTTCCAGGCGCGTCCCGGTGAAATCGTGGCCATTCTCGGCCCCAACGCCAGCGGAAAATCCACTCTGCTTCAATTGATTGCTGGAGTTCTCAGCCCGCTTTCCGGCCGGATTCTCCTCAACGGATTCGTCATCCACTCGCTGAGCCCGCGAACGCGCGCGCAACGCATTGCCATGGTTCAGCAGGAAAGCCGCCTGCTTTTTCCCGCGCGCGTCTGGGAATTTGTGATGCAGGGCCGCCACGCCCATGGCCGCTCACTACGTTTTGAGTCGCATACGGACATGCAAATTGTTCAGGACGCGCTCATGCACGTCGGGGCTGCCGATCTCAGCGACCGCTTGATGGACCAAGTCTCCGGTGGCGAAAAACAGCGTGTCATTCTCGCTCGCGCTCTCGCACAGCAGCCTCTGCTTTTGTTGCTCGATGAGCCGACACTGCACCTCGACATCGCCGCGCAGGTCGGGCTTCTCGACGCCCTCCGCAGGCTCTCCGCGCGGTACCGCTATACCGTTGTTGTCGTCACTCATGAGTTGAATCTCGCCGCCGAATATGCGGATCAGGTTCTCTTGATGCAGAGCGGCCGCTGCCTCCGCATCGGTCCTCCAGCCGCTATTTACCAGCGCGAGTTGCTTGAGCAGGTTTTTCAGGTTCCACTTCGCGTGGAGATGCGCGGCCACGGGCGGCCTCAAGTCACAATTTTGACCGACTCTTAGTAACGGCTGTTTTCTCGTCCACCTCAACCCTGCGGCGCTGCTCCGCAGACCGTATTCACCGCAGACTTCGTGCTCGGGAAGACGGTTCGCTGGTTCCGATTCTAATCGGGGCCGCGAAAAAAAGCCGTCGCCGCCGCGCGACTGTAAGGCGGAGGTTGCTCAGACTCTTGGGCGCCTGAAAGGTTCGCAAGCCACTGCTTTTTTGCGGGAAGGCCGCGAACCATCCACACCGCCAAGCCAGGAGACCGGCGAAGCCTGCAGCCTGCGCGTCCTTCTTAAGCGCAGGACAACCTTCAAACTCCCGCGCGTGAGGGAGTGGAGGACAACATGAAAACTCTTCTCCGTTCTGCTTTTCCCGTTCTCGCAGTTTTCGTTCTTTCCATTTCCTTGCAGGCTCAAAGCAATTCTCAGCCCGCTCATCTTTCCGGCACGCTCACCGACTCGAGCGGTGCCGGTGTCGGTGATGTTCAGATCCAAGCAAAAGCTGAAGGCTCGATGAATACCCAATTACCAAATTCTCAGAGCTGGTCCGCTAAGTCCTCTTCCAATGGTGAATACGCTCTGGAACTGCCTCCGGGCCGCTACCGAGTGCAATTCGCTCGTTCATCCTTCGCGCTCCGCGAGGCAACCGTCAACCTCGCCCCCGGCGAATCTCACACGCTGAATCTTCGCCTCGACCTCGAGCCCCTCTCGTCCAACGTCGTCGTCACCGCCACCACGCAGCCGACGGAGCTTGCTCAAACTCCAGCACCAGCCGATATCGTAGGAAAAACCGAAATCGACCAGCGCCAGGCTTCCCTGCTTCCCGATCTTCTCTCCACGCAAACGGGCATTAGTCTCGCCCGCACTGGGCCAATCGGCGGCCTGACTACTGTTTTCATCGACGGTGGCAACTCCTCCTTCACCAAAGTGCTCATCGACGGCACTCCTGTAAACATTCCCGGCGGCGACTTCGATTTCTCCAACATTACGCTCGACAATGTCGACAAGGTCGAAGTCGTTCACGGCGCCGAGAGCGCGCTCTACGGCACGGATGCCATGTCCGGCGTCATTCAAATCGTCAGTCATCACGGCACGACCCGCATTCCTGAAGTGAATCTCTTCACCGAAGGCGGCGGTTTTTCCTCCGCTCGCGGCGGCGCACAGGTAAGCGGCCTCCTCGGCAGCTTCGACTATTCCGCCGCTGGCTCCTACTTCCACACTGACGGCCAGGGCATAAACGACGCCGGCCTCAACCGCGGTTTTGCCGGCAACCTCGGCTACAGCTTTTCTGACACCAACCAGGTTCGTTTGACCGTTCGCGGCAATTCCAGTTTTGCGGGGTCGCCCGGCCAGACTTTACTCGGCCCGGCGTTTTCCGATCCCACTGCCTTCTACGATCTTCAGCAGCTGTCTTCGAACCTCGCCTGGAACTTCCAAACCGGCAAACACTGGAGCCATCATTTCTCTGTTGCTGAATCTCGCTACTACAGCATCAGCGGTTTTCCACCGTTTGGGAATTTTCCCAATCAATCCAATCGCGCCGGCGGCCTCGCGCAATCCACATACTCTTTTCGAAGCGGCGCCGTCACGGGCGGCTATCAGTACGAAGCCGAAAACGTCGCCGCCGTTCATGCCCACCGCAATAACCAGGGCGGTTTTCTCGATGCTCGCTGGTCCCCCATTTCGCGCCTCACGCTCAGCGCGGGGGGCCGCGCCGAGGCAAACGCAAGCTTTGGCACGCGCGTGGTGCCTCGCGTCGGCGCAGTGTACGCTCTCCGTTACACAAAAGGTTTTTTGGGAGACACGCGCTTGCGCGTTGCCTATGGCCAGGGAATCGAAGAGCCTACCGCGCTCGAGTCCTTTGACACCGACCCATGCAGCCTGGGAAATCCGAACCTCCGTCCGCAGCGCAGCCGCAGCGTCAACGTGGGGCTCGACCAATACTTTGTTTCCGACCGCCTTCGTGTTTCCGCCACTTACTTCGCCAACCAATTTCGCGATCTCATCATCCCACTCCCCGGCTCGCAATCCGGCTGTCCCTTCGGCAGCATCATTTTTCTCAATACCGACCGCGCGCGCGCGCGTGGCGTTAATCTCAGCTCCACAGCCCAACTCATGCGTTGGCTATCCCTCAACGGGAACTATTCCAACGACAACACGCGCGTTTTGCAAACCTCCACCGCCTCGGGATTTCCCGGGCCCGGCGATCATCTCCTTCGCCGGCCCGTGAACTCCGGCAACATCTGGCTGAATGCTGCCTACCGCCGCTTCAACTTCAACATCAACACCTACATTACCGGCGCTCGCCTGGACAGCGACTTTGACAGCACGTTTGTCGCGGGCCAATGTGTCATTGGTAGTGGCCCCTGCCTCACCCGCAATCCGGGCTACGCGCGCTTCGATATCGCCACGAGCTACGATCTCCCACGTGGCGTTTCTTTCTACGGACGCGTCACCAATCTCCTCGACAAGCAATATCAGGAGACCATCGGCTTTCCCGCCCTAGGTCGGGACTACCGCCTCGGCCTCAACTACCGCTTCTCCGGCAGGAACTAAGCCATGTTCATTGCGGCACAGCAACGTCCCATCGAAACTTATCCGTCGTCTCTTGTCCCGCGGCTTCAACCCCTGCCTCACAACACAATTACGAACGGCAAGCCAGGCTTTTGCATTTTGTCTCTTACCGCAAACGGCGAACGGCAAACTGCGAACCGATGACTGACAACTAAAAATGCTCACACTCGAACCCATCCTCTTCTGCTGGAGCGGCGGCAAAGACAGCGCCATGGCGCTGCATACGCTTCTCCAGCAACAACAATTCTGCGTGACCGCGCTTCTCACCACCGTCACCGAAGGCTACGACCGCATCAGCATGCACGGCGTCCGCCGCGAACTCCTGCTCCAGCAAGCTGAATCCATCGGTCTGCCTCTGCACGAAGTGTGCATCCCTCCGCAATGCGTCAATCCAATTTACGAGGCGCGCATGGAGCACGCTCTTCGCATTTTCTACGATCAAGGCGTTCGCCAAGTCGCTTTCGGTGACATCTTCCTTGAAGATCTCCGCGCCTATCGCGAGAAAAATCTCGCGCGCATCGGAATGACCGCCCTCTTTCCTATCTGGAAGCGCGACACGCGCGAACTCATCCGCTTCTTCCAAGCGCAACGTTTTCGCGCCATCGCGGCCTGCATTGATCCCAAAGTTCTCGCTCCCAGTTTCGCCGGCCGCGAACTCGACGATTCCTTTTTCTGCGATCTTCCGCCCAGCGCCGATCCGTGCGGCGAAAACGGCGAATTTCACACTTTTGTTTTCGATGGCCCCATCTTCCGTTGGCCCATTCCCGTCCGAACCGGTGAAGTCGTCCAACGCGACGGCTTCGTCTTTTGCGATCTACTCCCCGCAATGCAAGGAGCCAGAAAATGAACACGCAAATCTTTCAGAAAGAAAATCTGCTTTACCGCTTGCTGCTCGCCCTCGGAATAATTGTCATTGCCGCTGCCCTCCGCATCGCGCCGCATCCCTGGAATTTCACGCCTGTCGGTGCGATGGCACTATTCTCCGGCGCAATCATCAGAGACCGCCGCGTCGCGTTCGCGTTTCCCTTGCTCACGCTTTTCGCCGGAGACGTTTTCGTTGGTTTCTACAAACCCGGCGTCATGCTCCTCGTCTACACTAGCTTTCTTGTCAGCGTCCTGATTGGCCGCGTTCTCCAAGGCCGCCGCACCGTTCTCTACATCAGCGCCGCTACTCTTCTCGGCTCCGCGCAATTTTTCCTGGTCACCAATTTCGCCATTTGGTGGCTCCTCAATTCCTATCCAAAGACGGCCGCTGGCCTCGCTGACTGTTACGTTGCCGGCATTCCCTTTTTCTGGAACACCCTTGCAGGCGACGCTGTCTACGCCGCTCTCTTCTTGGGTGCCTTTGCCCTGGCCGAGCGCTTCATCCCGATTCTCCGCGAACCAGTCCCCACGATGACGCGGTGAGCTATAATGTTGGTTTCTTTATGCCGAAATCCGCGTCAGAGACTATGTCCATCGCGCCCGAAATCCTGGCGAAATACGAGCCCGTCATCGGCCTCGAAGTCCACGTCCAGCTCCTCACCAAAACAAAAATCTTCTGCGGCTGCTCCACGCGTTTCGGCGATCCGCCAAACACGAATGTCTGCCCCGTGTGCCTCGGCCTTCCCGGCACGCTACCCGTTCTCAACAAACGCGCCGTCGAAATAGCCATGCGCGCCTCGCTCGCGCTGAATTGCGCCGTGCACGAGCGCTCCCGCTTCGCCCGCAAAAACTATTTCTATCCCGACCTCCCCAAGGGCTACCAAATCTCGCAATATGAACTTCCACTCGCCACCGAGGGCTTTCTCGACATCGAAGTTGGCGGGACACGCAAGCGCATCGGCATCACGCGCCTCCACCTCGAAGAAGACGCCGCAAAAAATCTTCACGAAGGCTTCTCGCAATCCGCCACCAAGGCTTACATTGACTACAACCGCTGCGGCACTCCGCTCGCAGAAATCGTTTCCGAGCCCGACATTCGTTCTTCCGAAGAGGCCTACGCCTACCTCACGGCGCTTCGCCAAATCATGCTTTACACTGGCGTCAGCGACGTCAACATGGAAGAAGGCTCGCTCCGCTGTGACGCCAACGTCAGCGTGCGCCCGCGCGGCTCCAAAGAATTCGGCACCAAAGTCGAAGTCAAAAATTTAAATTCCTTCCGCTTCCTCCAAAAAGCCCTCGAATTCGAAATCGAGCGTCACATCGGCGTTCTCGAATCCGGTGGCCGCCTCACCCAGGAAACGCGTCTCTGGAATCAAGCCGAAGGCCACACGGTTTCCATGCGCTCCAAGGAAAAAGCTCACGACTATCGTTATTTCCCCGAGCCGGACCTTCTCCCCGTCCACGTCAGCGACGCCTGGCGCGCCGAAGTTCTCCGCTCGCTGCCCGAACTTCCCGAAGCCAAGCGCACCCGTTTCGTCAGTGCCTACGGCATCACACCCTACGACGCCGAAGTCCTCACCGCCACCACTGCGCTCGCCGATTATTTCGAATCTGTCGTGAAAGCCAGTGCTCCGGGCAAAGCTGCCGCCAACTGGATGCAAACCGAACTCCTTCGCCGCCTCAACGATTCCGGCAAAGAGATCGAATTGAGCCCCGTCAGCGCCAAGTTTCTCGCTGAGCTCGTTACGCTAGTCGAGTCGAGCAAGATCACCGCCGCCGTCGGCAAAAAGGTCTTCGCCACCATGTTTGATTCCGGCCGCTCCGCTGCGGACATCGTCGCCGCCGAAGGCCTCGGCGCCCATGTCAGCGATTCCGCGATCGAAGCCGCCGCCCGCGACATCATCGCCAAAAATCCCGACAACCTCGCCAAATACAAATCCGGCAACGAAGGCGTCTTCAAATTTTTCGTCGGCCAGGTCATGCGCGCCACCCGCGGCCAAGCCAACCCTCAATCCGTCAACGACATCCTCCGCAAACTCCTCTCCTGATTTCCGCTCGCTTCGTTCCTTTGCAGGGGAGCAGCATCTTTGTCTTTATAGTGGCCGACCTTTAGGTCGGTCTTTTTCCCCGTAGCGGCGGCCTTCTGAGGCCGGCTTCGTTTATTGCGATTTTTTTGGAGTGCGGCGGGCTTGTTTACCCTGAGCCTCGAAGGGCCGCCGCTTTCCGTCGACCGAACCTTCGCGGAGGCCCGAAACTTCTGTCCTTCGCGTCCGTTGTATTGAATGGAGGAATCTCATCGTATACTGAACGTCCGTCGCCTCAAGGCGAAAACCATCAAGCGCGTACAGAGGATCCCCATGCTCAAGCCCGGCGACAAAGCTCCCGCGTTCCGCCTGCAATCCGACGAAGACAAGACCGTCGCGCTCAAGGACTTCAAAGGCAAGCGCGTCCTCCTCTTCTTCTTCCCCAAAGCCAACACGTCCGGTTGAATCATCGAAGCGTCCGAGTTTCGCGACGCAAAAAAGAAGTTCGACAAACTCAAAGTGGGCATCCTCGGCTCAAGCGCCGATTCCGTCAAAGCCCAAGCCATCTTCAAGGCCAAATACAAATTCAATTTCCCGTTGCTCAGCGACCCCGATCACAAAACCATCGAAGCCTACGGCGCCTGGCAGCAAAAGCAGTTCATGGGACGCAAATTCATGGGCATCGTCCGCAGCTCCTTTCTCATCGGCAAGACCGGGAAAATCGAAGCTGTCTGGCCCGCCGTAAAAGCCAAAGGCCACGCCGCCGAAGTCCTGAATCATATCTCCACTAAATGACGGCAACGGAGTTGACGTTCAGGAGTCTCGACGCATCCTAGCCTCCATGCGGGCCATACGACTCCTCATACTTTCGATGCTGGCGACACTTGCCTTCAGTTTTGCGTTCCTGGTGCATGCCGGTATTCGCGGCCCAGGAAAATACTGTGGCGTAGTTGTTTTCGACCGATGGGATGCCTGCTTTCTCCTTAGCGGACCCTACATCACCTACATTTCCGAAAAGGTGAAAGAGGAACTGCGTCCGTACAAAGGACAAGCTGTCCAAGTGGACGCGCAAGACGTTTTCCAACCGATAAATCCCGGCGACGCTCTGATTCGACAATACAAAATCATCGGTCCGGCCCCGAAAACTAATCCTTGGATTACTCTTGACGGGTTGGAGTTGATTGCAGCAAGCGACTTTGGAGATCAAGGATCTCCGCGTTTCGTAATCCAAATCCGGAATGCCGGAGATAGCAGCGTAAGAATCGACAGCTCCGAAATCGCTCCCGTGCTCTTAGCCCGCAGTCCGAACTATGAGTTTCGCCCGTCCGACGGAGCTTCCGTCGCCGTCATTACACGCGTAGATCTTGCGAGTTCTCCGAGCGGCGCGTGGGAATGTGCAATAGGCGACGTAGGTTATTCCGCATCTTATCCGTTCGATTCGGCAACCCGGCCACTCACTAGCTTTGAGCTCCCACCTGGACAATCGATGAGCACCAAAATCATATTCAAAATTCCGGCCGGCCAATACCAATTCCTCTTTGGGTACGGCGGTGGTGTTCATGAAGAGAAATCCCTTGCCAGTAACGCAATCTCGTTCGATATCGGTGATGGTGGCGTGGCCACTTTGATTGAATAGTTTCTGCCTTCGAGATCCACCCGTCTCTTCGTACAGGTGTTTTTTTGGAATCCCTGCCCTTATGACCGGTTCCATGACCGCGTTTTCCCCCTCAAAATAGTTTTCAGGGCTCGGCGTGTCCCGAGCCGAGGAGGGGGCGATGTCCCGCACACGTTCATTCATTCTGCTCGCAGGCTCTTTTCTCCTGGCCTCGTCCGCTTGGGCGGACGACCTAGGCTACGTCGACTGCGCAGCTCATCCCGAAAATACGCAGGTTTTCGGCAAGCCGCGGCAGACTCCGGACTCCGTCGCTACCGTTGCGTGCGGCGAGCGCTTCACCATCCTGCTCAACGGATTTATTTTCTCGCGCGTCCAGACGAAGGACGGCAAAATCGGCTACGTCTACTCGAGCCTGATTACCGCGGACCACAGCGGGTCGGCTCCCGCGCAAGCGGTCGCAAGCCGAGCGCCTGCCGCATCGGTCCCTGCCGCGCCCGCAGCGAATACTCACCCTGCCGTTGCGAACGCCGCCACCGCCAATCCTGCCTACGCGCAACCCGCTTCCGCTTCGCAGGCGGCTTCCTTGCCTATAACGACTTCCCTCCCCCCGGAGAAGCCTGCTGCTTCAACCGGACCGCTGTTCCCAACGCCGCCCGGGCCCGCTGTGACCGCGGCAGATGTGCATTATTCTTCGTCTTCGCAAGCGGCTGCTTCGCCTTCTTCTGCGCCCGCGCCAACATCGGCAGCAACTGTTCAGGTGACTCCTGCTCCAGTTGCCCCACAGGCCGCGACGACGGCACCAGCGCCCGCAACCGCGTCCGCGGATTCTCAAGCTGCAGCCAAGCCGGCCTCCGCCCCAGTTTCAGCTGTTCCGTCAGCTCCGGCGTCTGCTTCTGTAACTCCAGCGCCGACGCCAGCTCCAGCAGCCAGCGCTCAGCCGACAGCCCCCGCTGCGGCACCAGCGCCCACCACTGCGGATTCTCAACCTTCGTCGTCAACTTCGTCATCCGCGCCCGCGCAAAGCTCCGCTCCCGCGCAGCCCGGTCCGCTATTTCCGGCAACGCCTAGTCCAGCTCCTCCCGCGCCATCTTCAAACACTCCGGATCCGGCTCCCGCTCCTGCGCCAGCAGCCGCAGAGCCCGCTCCCGCTTCGCAACCTCAGCCGGAGGCCGCTCAGCCAGCGCCTGAACCGGTTCGCAGCGTCAAAGCGCGCGAGAGCTGGGAGCAGCCTGTCGCCGGCGCTCACCAAAAGTTTCTGATGGAACTCTATGGCGGTTATGCGTTCGACCGCTTCACCAGCGCCGGAACCTCCGCCAATCTCACCGGCGGCCTGGGCGCCTTCGGCTGGAACCTGAAGCCCTGGCTCCAGCTCGTCGGCGACAGCAGCTACAACTTCGCCACCGCCACCGGCGCAAAGACCGTGCTCTACGGCAACCATTTCGGCGGACGCGTCTACTATCGCAATGGCCGCTTCAACATGGGCCGTTTCGGCCTGACTCCCTTCGTGGAAGCGCTCGTCGGCGGCTCGCGCCTCGATACCACCGTCACTGGTGTGGGCGGATACAAAACTTCCGTCAACTGCATTTCCTACAAAGCGGGAGGCGGCATCGACTTCCACTTCTCGCCGCACTGGGAAGTTCGCATCATCGACGTGGACTACTACCGCACCACTCTCGGTCCCGCCGGCACTCCCGCCCAGAACAATTACTGGGCCTCCGCCGGCGTCGTTCTGCGCCTCTTCGGCGCCCGCTCCGAGTAAAAGAATCTGTGTGGTGAGCGTCCTCGCCGAGAATTAAATGTAGCGCCATGCTTTAGCATGGCATCTTAGGTTTAGATGTAACGCCTTCGCTTCAGCTCCGCATCTTTGCTTTAGTGATGGCCGGCCTTAGTCGGTGCCAATTCTGCTTTCGTCTTTTCCTTTCGCTCTCCGGTCTTGGATCTCTGAGATCTTCGTTTCGGTATATACTGAATGCCCTCCAGCCGCCTGGGCCAGCAAGAGACACCAAACGGAAATGCCCATAGGTGCAACCTTGTCAATCACGCAGCAATGGGAACCGCCGCCTCCGGGTGAGTACGCGACGCCGTCGAAATGGCCGCGCATCCTGATTGGTTTGTTCATTGTGCTGCTCCTGTGTGCGGCCTACCTGTGGTTTTTCGGTTTCCAGACCCTCATCCTTCTCGAGGCGCGCTTCTTAACGCGAAAAGCTCCCGCGGTAAGCATGGCTCCCGCGCAACTCGCCGATTCTTCGATTTCCCGCTCCCCGGGCAAGAAGCTCTCCTACTTCGGCTATGAATTCGAAGTTCCCTGGAACGACGTGGACGAGTCCAAGAGCGGCCCCATCCCGGACAGCAACAAGGCCATGATCGTTTTTCACTCCGGGAACTCTCTCTCTGTCTGGCACGGCTCGCAGCGCGCTTTCCTGAACCAGGTTCTCTCCAACGACAAGATCGATCAAAACACTTTGCGGCGCATCGTAGGCGACGAAGCCCTGCAATCGGACTTCGCCTTGTATCGCACAATCCTACAAATGACGCCCGATAAAATGACTCCCTTTGAGCACCAGACCGACGCCGCCAACCAGGCTTTGCTCCTCCTGGTGAAGGGATTTTGCATGCCAGCGGGTTCCGACTCCGGCGTCTTTTCCATCACCGCCGGCGAATTCTCCGGCTTCCAATTCGGCCGCCCTCAAAATCCCTCCGGCCAAGTAAGCGTCCGCCTCTTCTCCCCCACCAGTTCCCTCAATTTCATTTTTCTTCACCCAATCGGCGGCCCCACCGCCATCTCCCAACCCGACATCAACCGCCTCCTCCAAACCCTGCACAAGTCCGCTTCCCAGGCCGTTCCACCCGCCAACCCATCAAAGTAGCCTACAAAAGCGTTCAATCGGCCACTTTATCGCGGCGGAGGATAGGGCCGGTCCAATCTCAACTCGCCTGTGACCTTTGTGATGCGGAGAGCCAAAGCGAACGATAACAACAGTGGCGTGGTCATGGGAAGGCATACAACCCCGGGTTAGCCACGAATTCGCGCTTTAAGTTAGCTCGGGGCGTTAGTACGCCCAGCGGAGGAGGACGCCGCCGGTGGTGTACCCTGCGCCCACGGTGACAATCAGGACGAGGTCGCCCTTCCGCAGGCGTCCTTGCGCCGCCGCGTCGCGCAGCCCAAGCGGAATCGTGCCCGCCGTGGTGTTGCCGTACTTGTCGATGTTCACCATCACTTTCGAATCGTCAATGCCCAGCCGCTCCTGCGTTGCGCGAATGATTCGCAAATTCGCCTGGTGCGGCACCATAAGAGCCAAGTCTTCTTTCTTGAATCCGTTGCGCTCCAGCAAATTTGTCGCCATTTCCGCCATGCGGCGCACCGCGTATTTGAAAACCTGCGAGCCTTCCTGATGCACATAGTGCATGCGCTTCGAAACAGTCTCCTGCGACGAAGGATGCAGCGAGCCGCCGCCGGGCATGTACAGAAATTCGCCGCCCGAGCCGTCCACGTCGTGCTCGAAATCGAGAATGCCCTCGTTCGAACCGTTGGCCGGTTCGACCAGTACGGCGCCCGCGCCATCGCCAAACAAAACGCAGGTGGCGCGGTCCTGGTAATCGAGAATCGAAGTCATCACATCGCTGCCGATGACCATCACTTTTTTATGCGTGCCCGCGCCGACAAATTGCGCGCCCACCGTAAGCGCGTATGCGAAACCCGAGCAAGCGGCGGAAAGGTCGAAGCCCCACGCGCGTTTCGCTCCGATGCGGCACTGCACCAGGCACGCCGTCGCGGGAAAAAACATGTCCGGCGTCACGCTCGCGAGAATGATGAGGTCAATTTCCTCAGGATTTGTTCTTGTTTGCGCGAGCAGCGCTTTCGCCGCCTCCGTCGCAAGATGCGAGCTGGCCATGCCGCGTTCCGCCACATGCCGTTCGCGGATGCCGGTGCGCGTTCGAATCCATTCGTCGTTGGTCTCGACGATTTTCTCGAAATCCGCGTTGGTCATCACTTTGGGGGGAACGTAGCCGGCCACGCCGGTGATTTTCGCCGCGATGCGGTGCGACATGTTTCTCCTTGAAATGCAACCAGGAAACGTGGCCTGAAAAGAAGAAATTGAATTCTATGCGATAGCGCCGCGCGGTGACAAGCAGCGTGAGTTTTAAGTTCTTAGTTGTGAGTCTTTAATAGAAACGAATTGTGGAGCCGCAACTCTCTGGCTCGACGCGCATAAGAAAAGCAGATCCCTGCCCTCCTTCCAGCTGAAAAGCAAGACTTAACACGGAGGCCACAGAGGGAAGAGCGCGGAGGTCACGGAGAGTGACAATCGGTAGCGGGCGCGATCAGGCCACAGGCGCTCAAGAGCTAGGCGGCAGGATTTCGTAGCGCCAGGTGACTGTGGCGGTTTTCTTGAGCATGGCGGCCACCGAGCAGTATTTGTCTTCGCTGAGCTGGATGGCGTGCTTGACGGCGGCGTCATCCAGCTTGCCGCGCAAACGGTAGAGAATTTCGAGCTTGACCCAGACCGTGGGCGGCTCTTTGGCGCGTTCGCCGGAGCAAATAATTTCCAGCGACTCCAGCTTTTGGCGTTTCTTTTCGAGGATAGTGACGACATCCACGGCGGTGCAAGCGCCAAGCGCCATCAGCACCAATTCCATCGGAGTTGGGGCCTTGTTGGAATTGCCATCGGCGTCGAGCGCGATGGCGTGGCCCGACGGGCTGATGGCTACAAATTTTTCTTCGCCAATCCACTTCACGGATGCAGTCTGCATGTGGCCTCCATCTGGAAAGGATAGCAGGTGGGAAGAAGGAGTCGAAGAGTTCAAGGTTCAAGAGTCAAAGAGAACAACCAGGGAAAAGACTTAACACAGAGTTCACGGAGACCGGAGCACGGAGTTCGCAGAGAAGAATCGGGAACTGGAAAAAAAGAAAAGGGGAAGCAGAAAGCAGAAAGCAGAAAGCAGAAAGCAGAATCAACTGCCGGCCGCGGATTCTCGCGGATAAACGCGGATTTGGGCAAGGGCCACGGATAGGCGCCAATCAACTATTCTCATTGGACTGGCGTTTTGGCTTACACTGTGGGGCCAAGATTTGACCACGACTGGGAGGAAAAGAAATGCTCGTTCAATTTTCATGGACTTCGTTGCGGAACCGCCGGTTCGTAGCGGCGACATTTATTTCGGCCGTGGTACTCCTTTGCACGGCAGGGCTGGGGGTGAAAGCGGAGCAAAGCGCGGCGGCCGACGCCAAAGATCAGCCCTACGCGATCGAGTACTACTACAAGGCGAAATGGGGGCACGCGGAGGAGTTTCTTGCGCTCTTCAAGAAGAATCACTATCCCGTGCTGAAGAAAGAAATGGAATTAGGACGCATGCTGAAAGTGAGTATGGTGACGCCGCGGTACCACATGACGGAAGAGGAGCGCTGGGATTATCGCGTGACCATCGTTTTCAAGAACGCCACCATCGCCAACGACAATTTCGACAGCTCCACGGTCATCAAGCAGCTTTATCCCGACCAGGAAACCTACAAGAAAGAGGAGCAGCGCCGCTTCGAGATCCTCGACGCCCACTGGGACCTGCCCATCAAAGACGTCGACCTCGACGCCCGCTGATGAACTTCTTTGAGCGGGTTCATAGGCGCGGGTCGACCGGCTCTGACTCGAGCGCGAGTACTCCGAAGACACATTCGTGAACGCGGCGAAGGGGTTCGCAGCGGACGAACCGCTCCAGGGATTCGACACCAAGAGCAAATTCGCGTTGGGCAAGTGAGCGCTTGCGACCAAGTCCGCGCGAGCGCAGGCGCTCCAAATGCTCCGGAAGCGTGTACTCGGGTCCATAAATGACTCGCAAATACTCGCGGCCGCGGCACTTCACAGCGGGCTGAACAAGGCCACGGCGCCCCTTTTCGACGAAGCGAATCGGCTTGACAACCATGCCCTCTCCGCCTTGCCGTGTGCGCTCCATCCACCAATCAACAGCTTCCTGCTGGCTCAGGTTATCAACGAGATCGACTCTCCGATGGCGGGTAGCAAGGAGCAGGCGGGAATCGCTAGCGCAAAGCGTCGCAAGCGTCTCCATGTGCCAAAGATGATCCCGATCGAAGTAGGCGCGACCCTCGGAGGCCAACAAATGAAATGGGGCAAGTTTCAAGTCGTCCAGAGATTGTACCGGCCAGCAGTAATTGCGATAGGCCTCTACAAATTGCGTGGCCGAGGATGCACGCTCCCGGACACGGTCACGAAGTGCGGAGATTTGAGCATCCTGAGATGCCGCCTTTTCCAAACCCGTCAAGGCTTCAGAAAACGCAGCACGGGCCGAAGCGCCAACCACGGCGTATTGTCGCCGCAGCAATTCCTTCGCTTTGGCGGACCACGGCATCAGTTCGGCATCCAAGCAAAGCCAATCCGAATTAAGTCTGTCCCAGAGTCCAGAACTACCTACTGATTCACCAACGCGTTGGAGAAACTGTGCTTCAAGATCCAGCGAGTCGAAAAAGCGGCGACCGGTGCGCGTGTAGCAAACTCCAATTCCTTCGCCAACGACGCCAAAGCGTTTTCTGGCTACGTCTTCGTCGCGACAGAGGATGACGACAGCGCGCGAGCCCATGTGTTTTTCTTCGCAGACAACCGTGGGAACGCCTTCATGCCGGAAGTAGGCAAAGGCCTCTGCCGGATGCTCGAGCAGCCCGGGCTCTTTGCTTGTCTCCGTAGGGCTCATCGTCGGGGGAAGGTAAATCAGCCACTTCGGATTCACGGCGAAGCGGCTCATGACTTCAAGGGCGGCCATGGCGTTTGCCTGAGGAATGGTGATGTTCGAATGCAGCCGCGTGCTGATGAAGCGCTTGCCGGTGACGTCTTCGAGGTCCAGCAGGTCATCGTGAGCTTGTTGCGCAGTCAGTTCCGGTGCGGCGGGCTGAGGCTGAAGCGGCCGCACTGGCTGGTAATAAACGCGTGCTGCTGGTATGGAGACAATTTCCTTCTCGGGGTAGCGAAAGGCCGTGAGTTTGCCCCCAAAAACGCATCCAGTGTCGATGTTGATTGTGCGGTTGAGCCATTCAGGTTCGGGAACGGGAGTGTGACCATAGACGACCATGGCTCGTCCGCGGTAATCCGCGGCCCAGTTGTAGCGAACCGGCAGGCCGAACTCATCGACTTCGCCCGTGGTTTCGCCGAAGAGAGCGAAATCGCGAACCTTGCCGGAACCGCGGCCCTGCATTTCTTCTTTCATTCCTGCATGGGCGACCACCAGACGGCCATCGTCGAAGACGTAGTGACTGACCAGCCCATCAAGGAACTTGGCGACCTCAATACGGAATTCATGAGTTTCTTTCTCAAGTTGCTCCAGAGTTTCGGCAATGCCGTGCGTCAGTTGGACGTCCTTGCCGCGCAGTTTGCGAAGCAACTTGATATCGTGGTTTCCGGGGACGCAATAGGCGTGATTGCGTGCCACCATTTGCATGACCAGGCGCAAAACAGCCGGAGAATTCGGCCCCCTATCTGTGAGATCTCCGAGGAATACGGCTTTACGGCCGATGGGAGGCACGAAACTGTTGTGACCGTCAGGATTAGCTTCAGCAGAAGAAGATGTGTAACCCAGTTGAGTCAGCAGTGCGGCGAGCTCGTTGTAGCAGCCATGGATGTCTCCAATGACATCAAAGGGTCCCGTTTCGGCTTTCTTATTGTTGTAGAGCGGAACGCGCTCGAGAGAAACCGCATCGGCCTCCTCGGGTGAAGAAAGGATAAGGACATGCCGAAAGCCTTCGCGTTCGAGGCCGCGAAGCGAACGTCGAAGGTTTTGAAGCTGGCGATGTGCGACATGATCGGGAAGCCGCCGGTCTGTGCGGACGCGATTGCGGTCATGGCAGACGCGTTCGGGAACGTTTAGAACCATGGCCACTGGGAGACAGTGATACTGGCGAGCGAGCTCGATGAGCTGTTTACGGTCCTCGGGCTTTACGTTAGTGGCGTCGACCACCGTCAGACGGCCTGCCGCTAGGCGCTTTGCCGCAATGAAATGAAGAATTTCAAAGGCATCGTCGGTGGCGCTGAGATCGTTCTCATTGTCAGCGACCAGGGCACGGCAGTAGTCAGAGGAGATAATTTCCGTCGGCAAGAAGTGTTTTTTGGCAAAAGTACTTTTGCCGGAGCCCGAGGCTCCGATCAGGACGACAAGCGACAGTTCCGGGAATGTGAATTTGTCTCTCATACCGGTCATGCCTTTGACGCGCGAAAGATGGCCATTTGCGTTGGAGCACCAAGGACGGCGTCTTCTTCGCCGACGGAAAGGAATGAAACGCTATGGCCGTGCGTTGCAGCGACGCGTGTTGCCCAGTCCCGGAATTCGGCGCGAGTCCATTCAAAGCGATGGTCCTTGTGCCGAAGGGAGCCTGCCGGCATGGTCTCGAATTTCACGTTGTATTCGCGATTTGGCGTGGTCATGACCACTGTGCCCGGACAGGCGAACTCGAACAGGACACGTTCAAACGCAGCAAGACGCGGCGGATCAAGGTGCTCAACGACTTCCACGACAGCCGCAGCGTCATAGCCGCTAAGCCGGGCATCCCGATACATAAGGGAGCCTTGCAGCAACTGGATACGCTGGCGCTTGCGGGGAGGCAAGGTACTGAGACGGAGGCGTTCAGCGGCTTTTTCCAGAATGCGCGGCGACACGTCGATTCCCACAATCTCACTGAATGAGGAATCCGCCAAAAGCAGGGAAAGCAGCCGCCCTTCGCCGCAACCTAGGTCGAGGACGCGCTTTGCTCCCGACTGACGCAGCGCAGCCAGAACAGCGCCCAAGCGCTGCTGGTTTAGGCTGATACGCTCTTCCAGAACAACTTCTTCGGCGGCATGCGCGTCAGCAAGCTCGTCAGGGTCTTGTGCGTCTTCGGCCAGACGGGTGAGGGCTTCATTCATCAAGTGCCGCTGGTATTTCAGGTAGCGGCGCGTGATTTCCTCACGTTCGGGGTGGCTTGCAAGCCAGCCTTGGCCGCGGCGCAGCAGTTTCTCGATTTCGTCCTTCCCAACCCAGTAGTGTTTGTCGTCATCGAGGACGGGGAGCAAAACGTAGAGATGCTGCAAAACGTCTTGCAGCCTCTTTTCTGCGGAGAGATTGACGCTCCAATACCGGCTCTCGCCCCACTCGGGGAATCTTTCGTCGAGTTGGAGGCGATTCGCAGCCACTTGATAACCGAGAGGCTCGAACAAGCGGCGCAGAAACAGTTCTCCGCCGCGGCATGGCAGAACGGGGATAGAAATTTCCAATGGAAGAGGCATGTCCGCGAGTTCCTGGCGGCTCTTGCTTCGCCCACCGAACGCTGTGCCGAAAGTGCGGGCGAGCGCCACACTCGCGAACGAAGAGGAGGCGTAGGGACGATCATTGACATATTGATCGAGTAGGCCGCCTTCGCCAGATGGCCCTCCGGGTTTGCGAACGAGTTCAACCGGATCAACTTCGATAAGGAGCGCAGCGGTACAGCGCTTGTCCGTGGCCTCGGGGTAGAAAACGTGAGCTGTGCCAAAAGAGAGAGGAACGGAGTGGAGTTTACCTGGCCGCTTGTGAAGCAGGTAGCCAAGGTCGGTGGCAGGGACATGCGTCGTCGAAATCGTAAGATACATATCGGCAATTGTACCGGGAGCGGCGTAGCGAAGGAAAAGGTCTTCTACACCGAATGGTAGGGTGGCGCGGCCCTCTGCTGCACCTAACCCGCCAATTCAGGTGGATGGCTTGACCGGTCCGCTGGAAACCGGTGGGCGGAGGTTGCCGGCGGCGAGAGATTGCAATTGCCGCAGGCGTCCGCCGAGGTCCTTATGCGACAAGCGGCCTTCGCGATACAGCTCGCGGAGAAAATCTGCTGCGAGGCGATCCTTTTTTTGCCAGTTGCATGGTGCGCAGCAGGAAACCACGTTGCGGTACGAATTTTGCCCGGACTTGGCGCGCGGCACGACGTGGTCCAGGCAACGCGACCCACGCGTAGTCCGGCACATACAATAAAAGCACTTGCCGTCCTCGCGTTCGTGGATGGACTTGCGCAGCGCCGGGCTTACGAAGAAGTCCATCTCCTCGAAGTTGGGCTCGCTTGGCGGCTTGCTCCGGCTTGCCCTGAGCCCCGAAGGGCTTGCGCCGTTCGTTTTCGCCTTGTCCCTCGCTCGGCGCACGGCGGGAATCTGCGCCGGCAACCGCACTTCCAGCCGGTGACCGCTATAGCTGCGTTCGATGAACCGCAGCGCTCCATGATCGGCCAACCGCCGGATCGCTTGGAGCGCCGGTTTTTTGCTAATCCCGACCTTGTCGGCCACCTCGGTAACCGTGAAGCGCTCTCGCAACTTTCCTTCCAGCCGCGTATGCCGCAGCAGCCACGAATACACCGCGCGTTCGATGACGTTCAGGCCTAGCCACGCCGACACGTCCTCGAATTCTTTCCACACTTGTACGCCATCGAGTTTTTTGGTTTCCATTGATTTGTCCTTATCGGGAACGGAGTTTGGGAGGATGCTTGTGGCAACTAAGAGGCTCGCTTCAGAAAGCGGCCGCTACATTTCGGAGGGCCCAAAAACAAAAAGCCCCGACCAAAGAGTCGGGGCGCACTTTCTTACAAGAGATAGCATAGCACAAAACGGAATTTTGTCAAGCGATATCTACATTTTTAGTAAAGCTTTTTTAGAAAGACTAATAAGTGTTGTGGAAACAATGAGTTACGCGATGCCTTGCAAGGGGCCGCGCGCGCCCGCTTGCGCTGCCAGCGGAGAGGCTGGCGGAGGCGAGGAAAAGCGTCCCTGGTGTACAGTTCTCAGTTAAATGCTGATCCTTCAAGAGGTTAGCATGAAAAAACTTTTTTTGAGCAATCTCGGCAACAGGGCTGGGCAAGCTCATTATGTTTCCTTCGCTCGGGGCACGGGGCTACTTCGGTTTGCGGGCGAAGTGGAAGACCATGGGAGTGTCTTTGCCGCCTTCGCGCCAGGTCCAGGTTTCGGTGATGTGATTGGCATCTTCGAAACTAAGGACAAGATGATGCTGGTGGCCGGCTTCCGGAGATTTCAGATTTCCGGCGCCCTGATAGTCGAAGCTGAGTTCTTTGACATCGTCCGAGGAAGGCACGACGCGCATGCGCGGCTGATTGTTGGTGGGGCAATAGTGCACGAGCGCGATGCCGTCCCGATCCATGCTGTAAAGCGTGACCATTTCTTCCATGCGGGAAGGTTCGAGTTTTTCCATGACGGCTGTGCTGGACGCCAGCGCTTCGAAACTGGTTTTTGCGGCCATGCCGTGAGCGTCCTTGCCTTCCCATTGCCCGGCAAGCGATTGCAGTTTTTTAAAGGCGGATTCTGCGGGCGTTCCCGCAAGAAGTGGAAGGGCCAGGGAAATCACCAGCAAGAAGGACACGACTGGAAGTACAAAGCCACGACGAGTCATTAGAAACCTCCCAGCGGCCATGGTCCCACGGCGCCACAAAGCGGAAGCGGGACGTACACCGACTCTCTGGTCTCTTCGACGAAGAGGAAGCACGAAAAGGTAGCAAGCAGAAAGCGGAAAGCAGAAAGCGCGCCCGTCAGGCGTTGCGTTGTGTGCCGGAAGCGGCGGCAACTTCGATGATGGGATTGGGCAAAGTGCGCATGGTGCGGACGAAAACTTCGACGATCGCGCCGTCGAACTGCGCGTTGGCGCAGCGCTCGAGTTCGCAGAGCGCATCGGGGGCGGTGCGCGCCTTTTTGTATGTGCGGTCGCTGGTGATGGTGTCGTAGGCGTCGGCGATAGCAATAATGCGCGCGCCAAGCGGAATGCTTTCGCCGGAGAGGGCGGTCGGATAGCCCGAGCCATCGAAAAATTCGTGGTGATGCAAAACCATTTCGCGAATGCGCGCGAGCGGCTTGAGCGGATCAAGAATCTTCGCGCCAAAGCTGACGTGCGATTTCATGGTTTCCCACTCTTCCGGATTGAGCGGGCCATTCTTGTTCAAAATATTTTCGGGGATGCCCACTTTGCCGATGTCGTGGAGGACGGCGCCGAGGCGAATTTCTTCCACGTCAGCGTCGTTCATCCCCATGGCTTCGGCGATCAGGGCAGCGTAGGCGGCAACTTTTTGCGAATGGCCTTGGGTGTAGTGATCCTTGGCGTCAATCGCATAGGCGAGCGAAGTGACGGTGTCCAGAACCGCTTGCGGGAGGGCATGCGGGCCTTCGGGCTGGGGGGCGAGGGATTTGCCGTTTTCCGGTTCGGTGGCGCTGAGCGATTCCGTGAATTGGCGCAAGCGCTGATAGATTTCTTCGAATGCTTCGGGACCGGTGGAGAAAAGGCGTTTCAGCGTGACGCCCAAATACGCTTCGAGGACGTCGCGCTTCCATTTTTTCGCTTCGTTGGGATCGAAATGATCGGCGGTGGAGACGGCGTTGCCGCCCTGATGTTTCGAGAGATACATCGAAGCGTCGGCGACCTGGATGAGTTCCTGCGGGGACGAGCCATGCAGCGGATAGCAAGCGATGCCGAAGCTGGCGCTGATATTTTTCTCGCGCAACAGAGGATCAGCGGAAACCCAGCCGCGAAGTTTGCTGGCGAGCTGGCGGGCGTGCTCCATGGTGGTTTCCGGCATGAGAATGACAAATTCGTCGCCGCCGTAGCGCGCCACAACGTCGGAGCGGCGGCAATTGGTTTCGAGAATTTGGCCGACGCGCTGGAGAACGAGGTCGCCTTCGAGGTGGCCGTAGAAATCGTTGACGAATTTGAAGCGGTCCAAGTCCATGAGGACGAGCGCGAAAGAGCGGCCGGCGCGCGTGGAGCGCTTCCATTCGGAAGAAAGAGCTTCCATGAAGAAGCGATGCGTTTTGACACCGGTCAGGCCGTCGGTGATGGCCTGCTCCTGCGCTTTTTGGAAAGAGAGCGCATTGTGCAGCGCGCCGGCGATGAGGTCGGCGAGCGTTCGAAGCAGCAGGATTTCTTCTTCGGAAAAATCCACGGGGGTCGAGGACTCGATGTACAGGATGCCGTGGAGCTGTTCGGCGTAAAAAACTGGCAGAGCGATGGCGGCAACAGAATCCGGAAAGAGCGGTTTCAATGCGCTGTCTG
The DNA here is from genome assembly GCA_035280045.1 of Candidatus Acidiferrum sp. Taxonomy (GTDB): domain Bacteria; phylum Acidobacteriota; class Terriglobia; order Acidiferrales; family UBA7541; genus Acidiferrum. The sequence continues at coordinate 4,196 of DATEGP010000096.1, read as the reverse complement.
CAGAAGAACCGGCCCGGAAAAGCGCCATTTGCCCGTTGCGAGCCACGTGGCCAACGAGGCCCGTGCCCAGCGGAATGCGCTGGCCGAGCTTGCCGCGGCGCGTGCCTGCTTCGGCTTGAACGACGATTTCGCGCGTGGCGTAGTCCAGGGAGCCGATGCCGATGTGGTCGTAGTTGAGACCGGACTCCAACTGCTCAGTGATTTTCGCAAGCATCTCGTCGGGATTCAGCGTGGCGATGGCGTTGCGCGAAATGGTGTTGAGTAAGGACAAGTGGCGCGCCTTGGTGCGCTCCTCGTGGAAGAGACGCGCATTTTCGATAGCGATGCTGGCTTCGCTTGCAAGCACTCTCAAAAGTTCGAGGTGGACTTCATCGAAGGCGCGTTCGTTGTCCGAGAAAACGGCCATGGCGCCGATGGCATGGTCGTAAGCAACAAGGGGAACGCCGCAGAAACAACCCTTGGTTCGAATGGGTTCGACACCGAGCTTTTTGACTTCATTGACGTAGTTCTCGCGAATCAGGACCGGCTGGCGCGTCCGAATGAGGTACTCGGTGAGATGGTTTCCAGCCGGGCGCGTGCGGCGGGGTACGCGATTGCCGGCGATGATTTCCAGGTCAAAGCGAAGTTCGTCGTGAACGGGATCGAGCTCGGCGATGTAGAAGTTTTCGACATCGAAGAGGCGGCGCAACTCTTCCCAAACCTTTTTTGTGAGCTCTTCCTTTTGCAGCGTCGAGCTAAGGACGCGACCGATTTCGTTGAGCACGTGCAATTCTTCGGAGCGCCGCGAAGTTTGCTGAATCAAGAAGCTGTTCTCGACAGCCATGCCTATCTGATGGCCGAGAGCAAGGAGAAGGCGCAGCTCCGCCGAAGTGAAGCGGCGGTTGTCCGGAGTACCGAGCAGGAGAACGCCAAAGGCATGCTCTTTGGCTTGAAGACTGATGGCCACCACGCTGCGCAGTCCTTGCGCTAGAGCGAGTTCGCGGAAGCGGCGAATGGATTTTTCCTTGTCGAGCGCGGAGAGGGAATCGTCGCGAAGGTCGCGAAATCCGAGCAAGCCGCCAAGGCGAGCGACCAGGCTGACGAGATAATCGTCCAAGCTTTCGTTTTGTGTGGCGCGGCAGAATTCATCTGACAATCCAACGGCAACGACGGATGTCGGCCCTTGCGGATCGCCATGGTGGAGGAACAGCGCTCCGGCGGGAAGTCGCACGACGCCGAGGACACGGTCCAGGGCCTGGGAGAGCATGCGCTGAATTTCGCCGCCGACAAAACTCGAAGTGGCGAGGTTTAGATTGGAGAGCGCGAGCATGTTGCGCTCGATGCGGCGCTTCTCTTCTTCGTAGAGCGCCATAACCATGAGCATGGCGACAAAGGCGCAAGGAGCCGTGGCGACCACGTTCATGCTCTGTCCCTGAAGCTCGGGAGTGGCTTTCAAATAATGCAGCGCCAGCCAAAGAATTCCCCAAGAAGCAAAAGAGAGGCCGAGAAGACGGTCGGCAAGAGTTTCCTGGCGGCGGCTTTCCTGCCAGAAGACGATGGAGACGCCGATGTAGAGCAGGGAAGCCGGGATAACGGCGGAAAGCGAAAACTTATTTGTCGCGTTGGCCGCTGCCCAAATTCCGATAAGGATTACCATCAGGAGCGCAGGAAATTTCCATGGCTTTCGCTGCGAGTAAATCTGGGCGCCGAGGAAAAAGAGCACGCCTGAAACCGCGAAGAACCAATGGCCCACCGCACTCTCTAAGAAACCGGGAATGTTTTCTTGCGTGAGAGCAGAGGCCACGTAGTGAAGTCCGAAGACAAACCAGGCGGTGGTCCAGAGGAGCAAATAGCTCTGGCGTTTGAGGCTGTAGATATACGCAAAGAAGCCCGCCACAAAAAGCGTGGCGATCAAGAGCGCCAAGGGAATGAAGCCTTGCTGCATCAAGACGACAATCAATTCTCCGCTCGCAAAAAAATGGGCGGCCGTGCGCTCATACCAAGGCGCAGAATTCCTTAGTGTTGTGACCTGCGAACATGCCCCAGTTCAGTCACACAAAGTGGCACCAGTGCGGCAACGCAGACAAGCCGCGCCCAGACACAAAACAAGGTACAGAGATTATGAAGTAGGGAATTTTCGGGAAGCAAGCGTACCGGCGTACTGGTTGCGAAAAAGACATAGGGCGGGGATAACCGGTTCAATACAAAGGAGGTAAGGGGAAATGTTCGTTTTTGAAAATGTAGCAGGAGACAGCAAGGTCTGTGCGTGTGTTTGCGGGCCGAATTTTGCAGTTTTTTACCGCCGCCGCTATTTGTGAGGCTCGACGATTTGCACGTGGTGGTGGTCGAGCAGGTCGCCGGTGGCGTGGTCGAGCCGCGCCACGGCCAGTTGGAAGTTAATCTGCGATTGAATGAGACTCAACTCCGCCTGGGCCAGTTGGTTTTGGGCATCCAGAACGAAGAATACCGTCTCGGCGCCCAATTCGTATTTGCGCTCGTCGGCATGGAGCGTTTCTCGAGCCAAGTCTTCGGCGATCTTAGCGGCTTCCATGGAGAGTTTGGCCTGTTCGAGAGCGTGCACGGCGTTGGTCACTTCCAGGGTGATGTTCTGGTTGGTGCGACGTTCCTGATACTGGTCGCGGCTGCGACTGATTAGGGAATCGGCGAGATTGGCTTGCGCGGAGTGGCGCCGCACGGGGAGGTTGAGAGAAAGAGAAGCCCCGTAGGTGGGGTAGGTAAATTGGAAGCTTTGAGCAAGGCTTCCGGTCAGTCCTATGTCAACGCCTGCGGCAGAGCTGTTGAGGCCATTTCCCCAGTAAAACCCGGAGAGTTCGAGCACCGGTTTCAAGCTATTGTGCGCCAGGCGAATATTGAACTCATCGATGGCAAGCTGTTCGCGAGCAGCTTCGAACTCCGGGCGATTGGCAAGTGCCCGCGTGAAGGCCGTAGGTATGTCTACGCTTGGCAGGTCGCCAACCGGAGAAGGTTGATCGGTAAGGTCGAGCTCCAAGGCGCGAAAATTCGGGTCGAGATCTGCTCCAATGTCGAGCCTAAAGTTGTCCGCAGCTTGCTTCAGCGCGTACTCCGCTTGAATGACGACGACGCGCCGTGAAGCGACTTGCGACTCCGAGCGATAAATGTCCAAGGGGGGCAGCGCGCCGAGGCTCAGGGCTTTTTTGTCGTGGTCATAACTCTTTTGAGCCTCATCGAGTGACCGGCGCTGCACGTCGAGATTGTCGCGAGCGGACACCACATTCCAGTAGTCCGCTACAACCTGGAGAATGATGCTGTTGACTTCCGCGGCGAAGTTGGCGCGCGCCTGCTTCAAGTTGCTCTGCGCAATGAGAATGGGCGCGCGATTGGGAAAGAATCCAAAATTGCGAAGCAAAGACTGCGTAACAGTGAACTGGATACTCGTTGAAAGTGATGGATTCACCGTGCTAAAGGAACTATTCGAGGAAAGTTTGTTGGCGTTAAAAGTGGTTTGAAAACTTGTGCCGGTGGGGAACAGCTCCTGATAGGCCATTTGGGTCGTCTGCGAGAGATTGCTGACGAGCGGAGCACCCTGGAGCGTTGAAGTAGGCAAAGACTTCGTTCGCGAGTCCGAAAAGCTTGAGGTAGCCACCGGATCGAAAGGCGAGCGTGCGCGGCCGAGAGTGTCCAACGCGAAATCGATCCGGGTGCGATCGATGTGAATGTCGGTATTGTTGGCGAGAGCGAGCCGAATGCTGTCGTCGAGTGTGAGGGCGAGCTTGCCGTTGGCGACGTGATCTTCAAGCCCCTGGGGAGGGGGGAGCGGCACGGCAGCTCTTTGGTGGACGGATGTCTTCAGTGGAGGATTGGATTGCGCGCGCGAAGAACAAACGTTCACGAAAACAAAGAATAGTGCACATAGAGATGGAAATAGCCGTCGCAAGAGAGCACCCCCACAGGATTTTGGTCCGAACTGAAACTCTATTCGTAGCGGATCGCTTCCACAGGATCGAGGCGGGCCGCTTTCATGGCCGGGTAAGTGCCAAAGATCAGGCCCACAGAGATGGAAACCAGAAAAGCGAGGAGGACGGAGCTGATGGTCACCACGGTGTTCCATCCCGCCATCCATGCAATGAGCCGCGACATCGTGAAGCCGGTCACCAAGCCCAAAAAACCCCCTGCGAAGGAAATGAGCACCGCTTCGATGACGAACTGCCGAACGATGTCCGAGCGCCGCGCACCGA
>DATEGP010000095.1:0-11401 GCA_035280045.1 Candidatus Acidiferrum sp. | reverse complement strand
GACGCACAGTTTGCATTCGAGACAGGGGTTGTAATCGAGGGGCCGGCTGTACTCGGTGACCTCGGCGTCGATCAAGATCGTTCCGAGGGTCACGAAGTTCCCGAACTTCGGATGGATCACGTTGCGATGAATCCCCATATGACCGAGGCCCGCCGCCACAGCGACGGGCTTGTGTGAGATGACCCACATCTTGCCGACCCAGCGATCAGCCTCCATCGGAAAACCGGCGGCGCCGCCATTGACCGCCCGAATCCCTTTGCGTTCCATGGCGGAGACGATTCTGCGCGCCACATCGTTGACCTGATGTGTGCTGTGGTGAAACTCCAGGTTGGCGACCGAGCGTGTCGGGGGACGAACGTTGTCCCGATTCATACGACAGAGCAGACTGATGAGCGTTTTGGCGCCCGAAAGAACCAGGTCAATGTCGGGTTTTTGGTCAGCTATTTCAGGGCGCCCCACCTCCACAAATCCCACATCGTCGGCCCCTGCCTCCAGGCAAAGCTCACGAAGCCACGCGGATTCCACGATATGGATCGAGCCAGGCAGCTGGCCCGCAGCTTCGCGTTCACGAAATTGCTTCACCGTCGGGTGCTGTTCCGATTGAGCCATTGTTTACACGCGGGTGATCCCTCATCGTCTAAGCGTGAGCCGGCATGGGTCGTTCGTGCAGGATCATGCAATTGATACCGAAACGGTCCTGATCGGGTAGCTGGCCTTGAGTCATCATCATCCCAGACTTTGCACCGAGATGCTTCTCGTAATAGCAGAAGGCTTCCACGCTCGTACCCGGGAAGATCAAGTAGGTATTCACCTTCATCGGTCTCATCTCCTGCGTGATCAATGTGTCCCCTCTCGCTCGATTCTAATGAGCGCGCTATTTCTGCCCTGCTTTGATGAAGAGGTTGTCATCCACAGGAATCACAATAACCGCAAAAGGTGTTCCAGCGTCATCGGACACATAGGGAAGCGCGCTACCGAATGGGTGTCCACCGAGCATGGAATTGTCGGCATAAGGCACAAACACCATAATGTGCGGGTGCCAATGACCGACAGCAGCGAAGAGGAATTGGTCGGCGGACCACATATATGCGAAGGAGACCTCCGAGCGTCTCGGGAGTTCACCCCGGACATAGGCTGCCTCCAGCCCTTCGGCAATCTGCGATGGTGTCTTGCCCTGCATTCCAAGCTTGTGGCGCAGTTCGTAGTACGGCAACACCTCTCGCCCTGCGACTGCGTTGAAGCAGATCGGAGCGCGGACGGTCGGGTCGTAGACCAGGTCACGGAACTGAGCCGGGGTGTAGGTCGGCGCGGACCAACCGCGCATGACCTCACAGACGAAGCCGTTCCTGCCTTGACTCGCGACCTCAAAGCCGGAACTGGTGAGCACCTTGATGGTCGCGAGATCAGAGATATTCTTGGGCGCCGCGCTCTTAGCCAGCGCGATCTCGGAGTCTCTCGGCATCATGTATTTCTCCAGCGGAGGGTAGTTCTGAGTTTGCGCGCTCGCGAATTCGAAACCGGCGAGCAGCACCAGAAAGAGAACATTAACAGCGTGCGTCAATCGGGAGCTTCTCATCGCTCCTCCAAGGCTGTATCGGGACTTTGTCGAAGCAGGGCCGCGGCGGTCAGCATTCTCTCAAGTTTGCAACGCAGTCGTCTTGAATGAATTGGCTGTACTTCCGGTGTGCTTTCACCCTCTCCCGGCGACACCCAAGAACGACCAACAACAGTAGAAGAGTGAGTTTCATTCGCATGATCGCGAATCTAGCGAAGAGCGGCGGCGCGCACACTCCGAAAACTTGCTGTCAAATTCTCTAGTGGAAGATGTTGATCGCCATCACGGGCGCCACGGTGAAGGAGGCGTTTCGACCCGGAACGATTACGCGGGCGCCAAAGATTAAGCCAATCTTCGGAGTTAGGTTGTACTCAACCGCAGGTGCGAAACCGTAGGCCCAGCTAGCGCCGCTGTCGAGTCGCACGCTGCTTTCGCTCTGTGTCCCGCGCACGGTTGTATTCCCGCTGTGCCCATAAATACCGTCTAGAGCCAATACCCACCGGCGGGTCATGCTGTATTCCCAGGCGGCATCGATGAGCAGGAATCTTCCCGGCTCAGCGTGTCCGTGGAAGCCGTTTGTGGTGCCGTAAACACTAACGCCCTTCACATCGACACCGCTCGGAAGTGTTTCAGAGACATTGAACCGCGTCCGCAGGATGCGTCCATTCGGAAGCCAGAAGTATGTCTGCGAATTGAGTGCCAGCGTCGTGGCGTAGGAACCGGCGCCAAGCCCATCGCTTGGACGAGTCCCAAGCTGGTCATATTTGCCGGTGGGGAATGCCTGCTGTATTTGTATGGCAATTGTCGGGACCCAGCTGTGTTCGTGGAAGGTCGTGAGGCGGTACTGAGCCAACAAGCTAACGTCGCCGAACTGGATGCCGGAGCTGCTGATGCCGTTCCCAACCTTGTTATAGCCGATGATCGGAATTAACCCCACGGTAAGTCTGCCGGTCAACCCATACTCGATGTAAGCGCGCGATCCGAAAGCGTGCGAGTGTTGCCCAACCACGTCGTAGACATACGGCTCCACGAGAAAGTGCCCACGCGGCAGTGTGTTGGCGGAGTTCGCCAATAAGGGTCCCGTCCACCAGGCGTCTTGCATCGACTGGCGCGATGTGGAAGACGAAGACGCCGGCAGCTCCTGCCCGACCGCCAGACCCACCAAGATGGCCGCGAGCGCAAAGCCTCGGATCACCGGCTTGCAAACAGTTCTCATTTCAACCGCTCTGGGAGCGTGGCGCGCTGCCGCGGCACGTCTTGATTCATCGAGGAGCTCTCGCGTGGAAACAGCCTGGTTGGTGTAGTCCCCAGCGCTCGCCGAAATGTCCTCGTCAGATGAGCCGCGTCAGAAAAACCGGCGACGCATGCCGCAGAGGTGACCGTGGCACCGGCACTCAACTCCTGACAGGCACGTTTTAGGCGGAGGCCAAGGATGTAACGACGCAACGGTATCCCAACCGAAGCGGTAAAGACGTGCATTAAGCGCGATGGCGAAAGTCCAGCGATGGCGGCCATTGTCTTCAAAGAAACGTCGTCGCAATTTGCCAGCCTTTCCGGGAGGGATTTGAGAACACGATTGACGCTTGGGTGGACTCGCACTCGTCCCGGCGCCGGTGGCACGGATGATCGGCCAAGCTGCGGTCGCAAATCCTGCGCGGACCGTGCTGATTCACAGTGACTGAAGTCGTTCATGGTTCAGCGTCGATCCCACCGTTGATCGCTAAATAACTAGGAGGGAGCGCCCCCTGAATGAAGGCCACCCTCGCATCTGAAGCCTGCCAGTGATGCTCGTGGTAGCCAGCGGGAATGAAAACGGCGTAGGTAAATGCCTCGCCGGGAACGTCGGTGCGACCCTCAAGCACCGACCACTTGGTGCCGTCCAGATCGACCTTCTGCCATTCGATGGATTTCGCATCCCAAGCCTCTGCAGGTTTTGCTTGCCCGGCGGGCGTAGCGGCCTGCCGAAGGGGCCCCGCCACCATCATAAGAGTCAAAAACAACGAAACTAAAACATGCATGTCCAAAAGCTCCTCAAGAGTAGTTTTCAAGGCGGCTTCGACTTTTCGCCGCCCACAAGAGCAAGGATAGAAGGGAACTCAAAGGGTGTTCTATCCGGATTAGTGCTGCAAATCTTGACGTGTGGAACTACGCTTTCTTGTAGTCAGATTGAGCCTAGTCACGCGCAGTCAGTATCCATGCCCCTCCGGACATGGCAAGCGCCACAAAGCCGCTCGTCCATTCATATCCGGACCGGGCCTGGCGAATCGACGCGCTGGTCAACAACGCCGGGACCACGCTGATCAGCTCGCTTGAAGAGACCACGATCGAGGAAGCGAAGCAGCTCTTTGAGACTGACTTCTTTGGCGTTCTGCGAATGACCCAGCAGTGCTCCCGTTCATGCGAGGGCAGCGGTCCGGCCCGCATTTTGTAAGCCTTCTGGCCCAGCAACTTAGGGAGTTTGTTCGCTGAGCCGATTCGCTCGCGGGTCCGTAAAGAACTAACAATCCGGATGTACCAATCGTTTTGTTCCTTACCGCAGTGATTGCCCCCACCGAACAGCTCCCTGCCCTCATGCCCTTCGCCAAGGCGCTGACGCCATCGCGATACCCAGGAAGACCTTCGAAATTCAGAGCCGCAATGTCAGCGTCGCGTAGAGGTAGCCGACGCCCTTTGCCGGAGGCGTCTCACGCAGAAATTGGCCTGTAAAGAAGTAAAAATACCCAACGGTACTTGAGAAGTGTGGAGAGAACGTGTGGTCGAGAACCAGGCCCGGTTGGTATCCCACAAATCGCGCCGTGCTGAGATTGCCCGGACGAATCTGGATTCCCGCGAAATTGTACAGCCCGTCTCGCGTTGAGCTCCGCCAGTAAAACGGCATCTCCGGTGAGATCGCCGTCTTGGAATTGAGTGTAAGGCGGATCGTCGGCCCGACATCGGTTAGGTTGGAAGGCCCCAAAAGCGCGGAGACACTGGAGTACATGGGGTTTGGAAAGAGGGGGTTGAATGTGTGGAGATCCTTGCCAGTTGGGTCCGTGTCTCCACTCGCGTAGTCGAAGCGGATTCCAAAGCGTGGCTCGAATATTAAATTGTGTAGCGTAACGCCGTCGTTGCTCGAGATGGCGCCCGAGAAAATATCGCCTCCGGCAAAAGTGCCAGTTTGTAAAATGAAGTCTGCGTTGTAGTCAAAAAGCGTCCCTTGATTCCATACGCGGCTTCCGAAAGTTTCACGAACCTCGTGCCCCACCTTTCCGTTGAACGACGCCTGTTTGCGATTGAGCCCGATGTAGTAGCCTGACCAACCTCCGCGTTCACGCCCACGCCTGAATCCTGCTCCCCACTCTGTTTGCCTGTGATCTGGAATGTCAAGAGTCTGCGACCTCACCAGCACCGGATGAGTCAAGGTCGAATTCCAGGTCCAACGGCCATGACGGAAGGTAAAGCGGAAACCGTCGAAAGCCCGACGAATGTTCAGACCTTCGCTTTCGCCGATCAAATGACCCGTGCCGAACTCAATCTCCTGGCGACCGACACGCACTCGCAAATTCTGCGACGAATCCGTAAAGTCGACAAAGCCTTGGTGCAGGTCCGCTACGTTTTTGTCGGTCGGGCGGGGACCGCCGTCTCGACCTTCTTCCAAACCGCTCTGAAATTGCGTGAAGAGTCGGAAATAGCGTCCAAAATGCCAATCCGTGTGAACAAGATATCGTTGGAGTATGTATCCCGACGACGTCTCGGGACCAACTCCGAATCCTGGATCCTCGTAGTTTTCGTATCGATAGCGGATTTCGCCGCCGAGAGAGAGATACCAGTTTTCACGTCCGAGCGAAATGTATTTGATCGCATCCAAAGTTTCCTTCTTGCAGTCAGGGTCGGACAGAAAACTCCAGTCCTCTTCGTATCGAAGTGGCTGCAATTTAGGCCGTTCTTTCTGGCACTGCGCCACAGCGGAGGCCTCGAGAAAATGGAGTATGACCACAATGAAGAGGCCAGCCATCTGCCAACGCTTGTGTGGTGTTTTGCTCATGGTCAGGCGAGGGAAAACCCGTGCTTGCTGAGGGGTAAGGAGCGGAACCGCATTTCGGTCGCGGCGAAAATCGCATTCGTCACTGCCGGCACAACAGTGATCGGGCCGACTTCTCCGGTTCCGCCGAGCGGGCGCGCCCCGCTGTTAATCAGATGAACTTCAACGGGCGGCATCTCCGACATGCGAAGGACTGAATAATCGTGCCAATTGCTCTGTACCGTACGGCCCCGCTCGAACGTGATCTCCGACTTGAATGCGCAGGAAAGGCCCCACGCGATCCCGCCTTCGAGGGAATTCATGGTGATGTCTGGGTCGAGCGCCGTGCCCGGATCGGCGACACAAATGATTTTGTGAATCTTCACCTGCCGCTCCTTCAACACGGAAAGCTCAACTACATGGGCGAGGTGCGTTCCGAACGCTTCGGTGTATGCGATGCCACGGTAGTGGCCCTTGGGCGCGGGAGTCTCCCAGTCGGATTTTTTCGCCGCGAGGTCCAGCACGGCGAGAGACCGTGAACTCTTACCCAGCAGGTCGCGCCGGTAATGATAGGGGTCGATGCCTTTCTTGGAGGCGAGTTCATCGATGAAACTCTCGAAAGCAAAAATGTTGGGGCCGTATCCAGTCGTGCGAAGGACGGAAGTCGGCACCGGCACGTGGAGGAGTTTAAAGTCCACCCGCACATTAGGAATTTCGTAGTGGCTCTCGATAAGCCCTTCAAGGCAGCTCGGATCGTAGACATCCGTGACGGCCTGCGCAAAAACGTATTCGAGAATGGACGGCGATACCAGACGATGCGCGATCGCGCGCAGTTTCCCGTATTCATCAATGCCGGCGGTAATGCGATGAAGTGTCGCCGGCCGGTAGATGTCGTGCTGCACGTCCTCTTCGCGCGACCAAATAACTTTCACGGGCCGGCCGACCCCCTTTGAGACGAGAGCAGCCTGCAGCGCGAAGTCCGCCACCAGCCTTCTTCCGAACCCTCCTCCAAGGAGCGTGCGCGAAACCTGGATATTCTCTTTCGGAAGTTTGAAAACAGCTGCCAGAGTTAAACGCGTGAGCTCTTGCCCTTGTGTGGGGGCCCAAATCTCAACGGAGTCGCCTGAAACCCGCGCCGTGCAATTCATCGGTTCCATCGTGGCGTGTGCCAGAAACTGGGACTCATACTCTTGGGAATAGATAGTGGGATACATCTCTCTTACGGCTTTCATGCTGCTTATTATGGGTATCGTGTCTTTTGTCAGCGGAACATTCGGATAATCATGATGCAGCGCGTCTGCATTTCCTTCAGCATGCACAAGCAGCCATTCGTTGCCCTCCATGGCCCTTCGATAGTCGTCACGAAGCGACTCGCTGCCGACGGAAGCAGCAGGCCCTTCGCTGAACGAAACGTTCAACGCGTCGAGGGCCAGTTTGGCTTGCCAATAGGTCTCGCCTACCACAGCGATTCCGTTGGGAATACGAACCACATCGATGACCCCAGGGAAGCCTGCTATCGAGGAGCGGTCAACGGAGGCGACGTCCCCTCCGAATACAGGGCATTGACGAACGGCTGCGTACGCGAGGCCCGGCAAACTGAAATCAAGACCAAAGATCGCGCTGCCTTCCACCTTGTTCGGGTTCTCGACACGGGGGAGCGCTTTCCCAAGAAGCGTCCACTCCTTCTCGCTTTTTAGAGTTGGCTTCGCAGGCGGGGTAATTTTCGCGGCCGCCTCGACGAGTTCGCCAAAGCGAACGCTTCTGTGCGATCTCGAGTGGACGACCTTGCCCGCCTCGGTCCGGCACGCCAGAGGATCAACATTCCATCTCTGAGCTGCCGCCTGAATAAGCATTTCCCGCGCGCTCGCCCCCATCTGGCGCATGAGCTCGAAGAAAGATGGCGTGCTTTCGCTGTTCCCCGTAAACTGCCAGTTGAGGCGCGGATTGCGGTACGCGGGATCGGTCGGAGAATCCTCGAGTCGAATGCGGGACCAATCTGCTCCGAGTTCCTCCGCTAGGACCGCGGGTAGCGTTGTGCGGATCCCTTGGCCCATTTCCGCTTGGGACACGACGATCGTCACGGAATCGTCCGTGCCAATTTTCACCCAAGCATTCAGTGAGACTATTTTCCCCGAAACTTCGCCGCCTGAGGCGAGAGTCTCGGCGGGATCGACAACGCACTTCAGAAAAAGACTGCCTCCGGCAAGACCGGCCGTGATCAGAAATTGACGCCGGTTGACTTGCCCCGCTTCCGCGCAGTCTGGAACTTGTGGTGTTTCCATAGTAGTGTCCCTATTCCGCACAGGCCGCACCTGTGTCTATCCATTCTTTCACTCGGGCCATGAACTGCTCGTGCGAGAGGGGCGGGATGCTCCTTCCGGGCCCGGGATTCCACGCCCAGCGCACCAGCGGATGCTCGTCAAGATGCCGATAGAGCTGTGCGAGAGTCATGTTTCCGTTTCTGCTCGGATCTTTCAAAGTTCTGCAGAGGTCGCCCGTCGTGAGTCCTTGCCACGCCATGCGCATCGACGGTGGGGGCAATTGCCAATTCGGTGCCCCCGGAGGCGCATGCAGCGCGGTCGAGTTCTCACTCTGATGGCAGTTGGTGCAGCGCATTGCTGGTGTCCCTCGTCCATCCGGACCGCGCTTGATGTTCAATTCTTTGTGAGGCCTGCCCTCATCCCCGTGGAGCGGGGTGTCGCCCGGAATGTGACAGTTCAAACAGCGCGGACTTGTGAACACGGTCGACATTGCCGCAAAGGCTCGAATCGATTGTCTTTCCTGAGCGGACAGTTCGGACTTCTGTGGACCGGGAGATGCCCACACGAGCAGATGCGATACCTCGAATCCGAAACTTGCCAGGAATGCCATTCCAACGCGCAACACACCGAACCACCGCTTCATGGCCTTGCTCCGTTTGCTGCCGAAAGCTCCGCGGCTCGATGTACGGCGCGACGTATCCGGTGATATGTTCCGCAGCGGCAGACATTCCCTGTCATTGCATCATTTATGTCTTCGTCGGTCGGATGAGGGTTCGCTCGCAAGAGAACGACTGCCGCCATGATCTGGCCCGATTGGCAGTAACCACACTGGGGAACTTGCTCGAGAAGCCAGGCCCTCTGCACGGGATGACTGCGATCTCGTGACAACCCTTCAATCGTGGTGATTTGCTTGCCCGCGGCTCGTGCGAGTGGCGTGATGCAAGAACGCACGGCATCGCCGTCGAGAATTACGGTGCACGCCCCACACTGTCCGATGCCGCAGCCGAACTTCGTTCCCATAAGATTCCACGCCTCGCGAAGCACCCAAAGCAGCGGCGTACGCAGATCCAGATTCGTCGTTCGCTGCTCACCGTTAACCAAAACATTCGTGTCAGACACGGTCACCCTCGATTTCTACTTTTGACTCGATTCCTGTCAAAAGTGTGAAGATTCCAAGTTCCAATCTCGCTTAAGCTCACGGTTCAGGCTCCTGAGTCGGCGACTAACCTTTTTTTTCGCGGATGTCCGTGAGCCTGTAGTGCCGCATTTCCTCGATATCACCATCGTATGGCCGCACGTTAGGAAAGAAGGCTTTGAATTCGCTGCTGTTGCGAAATCTCTTGAGGTGGCCCTCTTCCGAATCCCACTCAATCCGCAGGATGAAATAGCCCTCGTCCTCTGTGCATTGGGTGAGTTCATACCCAAGACAATTCTTCGAGCATTTCAGCGATTCGGCGGCCTCCCGATAATCGTTTACAAATGCGACGCGGCGGTTTTCATCGATTTTGTATCGTGTGTACTCGACGATCATGGAATCTCCCAGGTGAAAATGTTTCGTGACATCAATGCGCATGAATAAGCACGTCAGGCGCTCCCAGAATCCGCGCGTCCGGGCTTGGAAAACCTTACAGCACTCGGAGTAAGCTGCGAGAGTCGCCAGGTCTTGTATTTGAGGCGCGAATTTGTATTCTGTGGGAATGAATCCCAAGGTACGCAATTTGTTTGACATACTATGCGAAACGCGTCTAGTACGCACATTTTTGTAACTGGAGCGAGTCATGTGGCTTTATGAGTGTCCGGTGAGGGAAACCGCGGATGTGATCAACGGAAAATGGAAACCTATGATCATCAACACACTGAAGGCACGGTCCCTGCGCTTCGGCCATCTTTTGCGGCAAATCCCCGAAGCCAGTCGTAAAGTGCTAACCGACCACTTACGCGAGCTGGAGCTTGAGCACATTATTTTACGGACTCCTTCCGAGAGGAAATTCGAACGCGTCGAGTATTCGCTCACACCCTACGGCCGCACTCTCGTTCCCGTCCTTACCGCAATGGCGGCATGGGGTAAGAAACACAAAACCCTTAAGAGCAAGCTTCGGGCAGCACGCTCCAAAAGCTGACGCGCTAAATAACCGCGAAACGGATGGCCATTCAATCCACCTCGCCGGATAGGGCTCGATAAGAAAGTGTCCGCGCGGTAGGGTCGAAGCCGGAGGCGCCAGAATTGGACCGGTACACCAAGCGTCATCGTGTCGACATCCGCGGCCATGACGTGCTTTACGTTGGCCGGCACAAGCAAAAGTGTGCCAACGGGGTAGGACGTGAGGTGTTCGAGATCGAGGGTTCTCCAAAGTTGACCTTGAGCGCCCCCTGGATGACGGCCACCCTCGCATCTGAAGCGTGCCAGTGATGCTCGTTGTAGCCAGCGGGAATGAAAGCGGCGTAGGTAAATGCCTCGCCGGGAACCTCGGTGCGACCCTCAAGCACCGACCACTTAGTGCCGTCCCGATCGACCCTCTACCATTCGATGGATTTCGCATCCCAAGCCTTTGCAGGTTTTGCTTGCCCGGCGGGCGTAGCGAGCTGCGGAACGGGCCCCGCCCCAACGAAATTAAGACACGCATGTGCAAACGCTTCTCAAAAGTAGTTTTCAAGGCGGCTTCAACTTTCGCCGCCCACAAGAGCAAGGATAGAAGGGAACTCAAAGGGTGTTCTATCCGGATTAGTGCGGCAAATCTTGATGTGTGGAACTACGCTTTCTCGTAGCCAGATCAAGCCTACTCACGCACAGTCAGCATCCATGCCCCTCCCGACCTGATGGGCCGCTTCGCCGCCGTTCGTCAGTTGATGGATCTGTGCCCCTCAACGAACAATCAGGTCGTGCTCGCAGACTTCATTCGGCAGGGGCATTTGGTCAAGCATGTCCGGAGGATCCGCAAGATCTACGCCAAGCGTAGGGAAGTTTTCGTGCGGGAAATTAAACACGAGCTCGGTCGGTCGTGCACGTTGTTCCAAGACCGGGAAATCGCCGCTAAAGCTGCTGAAGGGAAGTCCGACCTATGCGATATCGCCGCCGCGCAGCTCGCCTCGCAAGACATCCGCTAGTGGGAAGTTCGATTGGCAATTGCTCCCGATTGCGGGCGAATGACGCTAGTAGTTTATCGGACGCGCGTTTTGGCGAGAGGTGGACGTTGGCAAGGGACTCTTCGCGCGTTCGATAAACTCGTTAGAAGGAGGCCGCTTGTGGCTGCGGCGGACGCGGGCTAACGGCAAACGTCAATCTAATGGCTATGGGAATTCAATCCTTTTTCGTTTGCAATCTATTGATTTCGGGTGGTTTACAAAAAATCTAGAAAAGTGAAAATCGCAGCTAAAAGCGCGACCTTTCGGCATGACGTGTGGAGCATAGCACGCGAAGCGTCCGCCGCAAAGCGGCTTCGTTCTGACGTTAGTGTTTTATCGGAGGCGCGCATTCGAGCAGCAAGCGAATCGGTGGCGCAGTGCTCCGGCGCGCGTTCGATAAAACGGTTTGAAGGTGGCCACTGGCGGTTGCGGCGGATGCGGGCTAACAGCAGCACCCAATCT
>DATEGP010000094.1:0-91959 GCA_035280045.1 Candidatus Acidiferrum sp. | reverse complement strand
AAGTTGATTCGGATTGGCCCGCCCTTCGTGCGAGACTGCGACCGCTTCTCCTCCCCAAATGAGCTTCGCCCCACTTTGGCCGAACCGCCGCCAACGGCGAATCGTCAACTCGCTCGGTTTCCCATCCGCAGTGGCATCCCATCCTTCCATCGGCTGAACCGTGATTCGATTGCCGATTCTGGTCCCGCCACATACAAGAGGCTCCAATATCGGAGAGGCAGAGCCTTGTACAATCTCTGCATCGCATGGAATGGGCAGCCCGAGTGACCGCACATGGTCCAGAAATTGCTTTACGTCTCTCAGGCTTCCCAGGCGTACGATCGGCTCACTCACGGTTCCTTCGCCCATTTCAATTACCGAAATAACCTGCTTCCCTCGCAACCGAGGGGATGCTAAAGATTCTTCCGGTCGAAGTCGAGAAGCTTTCTGAGGGAGTTTCGCTGATCCTTAATATAGAATCCCCTTGCTTGCAAAAGGAGTCCGCAATGTCTCTAACGCGCCGCGAACTGTGCTTCCTCATCCCTTCCGCCTTGCTCCCATCGCTAGTCACGAAGGCCGAACCGCAATCGGAGGCGTCGAGCGACTTACCCTCGGCCATGTTTCCGCTCGACAAATTGACCCTGCATACTTCCAACACGGCGGCGATCCGCTCCGTCCTGAAGGGCAAACTTGCTACCGGGGAATCGGTCGAGGTCCACGAGACGACGCTTCCTCCTGGCGGCACGCCGCACCCGCCGCACCATCACCCGCACTCGGAAATGTGGCTCATTCGCGAAGGCACGGTGGACATCACTGTGAATAACACGACCACGCGTTTGGGGCCCGGATCGGTGGGCTTTGTCCGTTCGAACGACGAACACGGCATCAAAAGCGTTGGCCTCACTCCGGCAACGTACTTTGTCGTGGCCATAGGGCCCGGCGCGTCCTGATTCACACTAGAATCTGCGAAAAATCACCGTTCAACCGCGCTAAAACGCCTCTTCAATATTTTCAATTTGACGTTCAGGCCCTTGCTTCCTATCATACTTGGCGAAGCGCGAATCAAGGGATGAGCACGAATTCGCGTTAGTGTCTGAGCCGGCGGAAGACGCAGCAGGTGTTGGCCAGCTCAGATTGCTGTTTCTAACGCCCGGGATATTTGCCTGGCGCCCGCGAAACGCCCCTCCCTCGGCACCAAATCGTTTCCGCATTTATCGAAAGCACCCGGAGGTCACCGCATGACCAAAGATGAGGATCCCAAGGACCACAGCTCCAAGGAAGACGAACAGAAGCGCGGCCTCCGAAGGCGCGAGTTCGTGAAGCTGGTTGGTGGAACGGGAGTTGCCGCTACCGCTTCGGTTCTTGCCGGACAAAAACTGGCGTCTGCCGCTACCACGACAAGCGTCGTGGAAGAACGTGTCGCGGGCGCGGCGGGCGAAGTCATTGGCCCGGGTCCAATTGCTATGACCCTGCGTATTAATGGCGAAGCGAAGAAACTTACGATTGAAACGCGGGTTACCCTGCTGGACGCCTTGCGCAACCATCTCGATCTGACCGGCGCGAAAAAGGTCTGCGACCGCGGCACTTGCGGCGCATGCACCATCATCGTTAATGGCAAACCCACGTACTCATGCAGCGTCCTGGCGATTGAAGTCGCCGACCGCGGAGGAAAGCCCGGCGCGGATATTCGCACCATCGAAGGAATCGCTCCCGAAGGCAAACTCCATCCCCTCTCCACGTCGTTCGTGGAAAACGATGCACAGCAGTGCGGCTTCTGCACTCCCGGTTTTGTGATGTCCTGCAAAGCGTACCTGGACACCCATCAGAATCCTACTGTCGAAGAAGTGAAGCATGCTCTCGGCGGCAATCTTTGCCGCTGCGGAACCTACATGGGCGTGAGGAACGCCGTTGTGCAAGCCGCAATGACTATGAAAGGAGGGCGCGCGTAATGGCTGACTATCATTGGCCCCCTACTGACAAATGCAATCTTATCGGCAGGCGCATCTCGCGCCTTGACGGTCCGTGGAAGTCTTCTGGCCGTATCAAGTACAGCTACGACGTGAACCGCCCCAATATGCTGCACGGCAAGCTGGTGTTCTCGCCGTACGCTCATGCCAAAGTCGTAAGCATTGACACCAGCGCCGCCGAAAAGATGCCCGGCGTGAAAGCTGTGGACCTCATGATTGAGCCCGGCAAGGAAGTCTTCTGGGTCGGCCATGAAGTCGCAGCCGTCGCTGCGGAAACCGAAGAGCAGGCGCGCGACGCGGCTCGCGCCATTAAGGTTCAGTATGAGAAACTTCCGCACCTCGTCTCCGATGCCTCCCCCGACAAGGCCGGCGATCACACAAAGCAACTTGCCGAGCAGACCGACGGGAATCCTGACCAGATGTTGCTCCAGGCGGAAGTCGTCAGCGAAGGCGAGTACGGCTCCCCGGTAATTACCCACTGTTGCCTCGAAGCTCATGGGCAAGTGGCCGAATGGGATGGCGACAATCTCACTCTGTACGCTTCCACGCAAAACGTGAGCGGAATCCCCGGCGAAGTAGCGCGCGCAAAGGTCGTTGACGCCGCCGACAAGGTCCGCGTGCTCACCCCTGTAATGGGCGGTGGCTTCGGAAGTAAGTTCGGAGTCGACACCTGGGGGCTCGCGTGCGCTCGGCTTTCCAAGAAAGCCGGTCGCCCCGTAAAAATGATGCTAGAGCGCGACCAGGAACTGATGGCAGCCGGATCTCGCCCTTCGATGTATGCCAAAGTAAAAGTTGGCGCGAAAAAAGACGGCACACTTGTAGGGTGGCAGTCCGAATCCTGGGGAACAGGCGGCCCTGACGCGCAAGGCGGCGCTCCCAATCTGCCTTACGTGGTTCGCATTCCCGACCGCCGCGTAAAACACACCGCGGTGTTGACCAACATCGGCCCAGCTCGCGCCTGGCGCGCGCCCAACCACCCGCAAATGTGTGTCATCACGATGTCCGCGCTCGAAGACCTGGCCGCAAAGCTCGCGATGGACCCCGTCGACTTGCTGCAGAAGAACATCCAGATGACCGGCCAGCTCTCCAAAACCTATTCTGCGGAACTAGACAAAGCCGCTGAACTGATGGATTGGAAGAAGAAATGGCATCCGCGCGGCGACAAAACGTCTGGCCCGATTAAAAAAGGGCTTGGCGTCTCTATCCACACTTGGGGAGGCGCCGGCCATCCCAGCAATTGCAACTGCGTCATTCAACCGGACGGTTCCGTTTCGGTTTCTCTCGGTTCGCAGGATCTTGGAACCGGAACTCGCACAGTCATCGGCATCATCACGGCAGAGACGATGGGTTTGCCGCTCGAAGCGGTGAAAGTTAACATCGGCGATTCAAAATACCCGGCCGATGGCGCGTCGGGTGGTTCTACAACTGTCGGTGGCGTCAGTTCTTCGACGCGGCGCGCGGCCACCGCCGCATTGAACCAGCTTCTGGAGAAAGTAGCTCCTTCTCTTTCCGTGAAGCCCGAGGAACTCGAAGCCTTTGACGGGGACATTCGCGTCAAAGGCAATCCCAACAAAGCCATCTCCTGGAAGCAAGCCTGCGCAAAGCTGGGCACGACTCCCATCACCGGCGTGGGCCAGCGCCAGCGCGGAAATGACGACCTCATTTCCAGCGGCGTCGGCGGCGCGCAGATGGCGGAAGTCAGTGTGGACACCGAAACCGGCAACGTGCATGTGGACAAAATAGTAGCTGTGCAGGACTGCGGCCTCATCATTGACCTGAAAACCGCGGAAAGCCAGGTCTATGGCGCCTGCATCATGGGCATCACTTACTCGCTCTTCGAACACAAGATCATGGACCAGCAGACCGGCCGTTGCCTGAACGCCGACCTCGAGTTTTACAAACTCGCGGGCATCGGCGATTTTGGAGACATCGTCGTGCACATGATGACCGGCGAGGGTTTTGACGAGCGTGGCGTCATCGGGCTCGGCGAGCCGCCTGTAATCTCACCAGGCGCCGCCATTTCAAACGCGGTGGCCAACGCGATCGGTGTTCGCGTGCCCACCATTCCCCTCACTCCTGACAGAGTGCTCGCAGCTCTCGAGCGGAAAGGAGCGATGGCCTAATGGAACGCTTTGAATACGCTCACCCGAGCACCAAGCAAGAAGCGATTGGGCTCCTCGGCTCCAACTGGAACGACGCGGCCGTACTCGCTGGCGGCACCGACTTGCTCAGCTTGATGAAGGAATACATCGTCACGCCAAAGCGCGTCGTGAACATCAAGAACGTCGAAGGCCTCAATGGTATTCATTCGAACGCTGAAGGCGTGACCATCGGTGCGCTCGTCACGATGGACGAGCTACTCGACGACAAAACCATTCGCTCCGCCTTCCCTGCCCTGACGCACGCAGCGGAAGGCATTACCAGCCCGCAGATCCGCGGCATGGGCACGGTCGGGGGAGATCTCTGCCAACGGCCGCGCTGCTGGTATTTCCGCAACGGCTACGGTTTGTTGGCGCAAGATGAAAACGGAAAATCGCTTGTCCCGGATGGCGAGAATCGCTATCACGCAATCCTTGGGAATAGCGGGCCGGCCTATTTTGTGAACCCCTCGAGCGTCGCGCCCGCGCTGATTGCGCTTGATGCAAAAGTTCAATTGCTAGGTCCAAAGGGCCGGCGCGAAGTGTCCGTCGCGGACTTCTTCGTCACTCCAAAAACCGACAATGAGCGGGAAAACGTTCTTCACCACAACGAAGTCCTCGCGAGCATCATGATTCCGGCCTCCTCTCGCGGCCTGCGCAGCGCTACTTACGAAGTTCGCCACAAGACGGCGCTCGATTGGCCTCTCGCAGCCGCCGCCGTCGCGGTCATGCTCGAAGGCGGCAAAGTCACCTCAGCCAAAATCGTTCTCGGTCACGTGGCTCCCATTCCCTGGCAAGCGCATGACGCTGCAACAGAGCTAACCGGGAAGGCCATCAACGAAAGTGTAGCCGCAAGCGCGGGCGAAGCAGCTGTCCGCGGCGCGAAGCCGCTCAGCCAGAACGCCTACAAGGTGCAATTGGCCAAAGTAGCCGTCAAGCGGGCGCTGCTCGCCGCCGTGAAGGGAGAAGCGTAGCCATGCCAAGCCTGACCCAACTCGTTCAGAACGCCACCGTCTGCCATCGCCTGCGGGAAAAGAAAATGTTTTACGAGGGCGGCGACACTCCTGCAAGCAGCATGGACATCATAAGGTCGGCAGAGAGAGCCGCCGAAATGCCTGCCGGACCCTTTTGGTGCGCGCAAACGCAATCCCTGATAGGCCCTGACGGGCTTTTTGCCAACACCGAGAAATGCCGCCCCGGCCGCTCCTGCTGCGAAACCACGTAGGAGTCTAAGCGTGCCTGCATCATCACGCTACGGAATGATTCGTTGAACGCGACCCATGTTGGTGGGAAAATATTTCTGAAGGGAAACCAAGGGAGGTAGTCACAATGAAAGCAAAGGGCGCCATACCGTCAGTCCTTCTCGCGGTGGGTTTGATCGCGCTGCCCTCCTGCGCGCGGGCGGCCCAGCCGGCCGGGCACGTTTCGGGCGAATACATCGAGTCTCGTACCGCAGACGTTTACACCGGCCCCTGCTTCGCCAATTCTGAGGTCAACTTGACAGGCCAGGAAGCGGTCCTTGCGTGGCACGTCGACAAGGGCACGTGGCAAAGCGTGTCGCTCGATGGATTGAGTGTTGCCGCAGTCGTGCGAGCTAGCGCCACGCTTGGCGATGCTTTCAGCAACCCGCTCCCCGCGAAAGCAGTCCTCATTGTGGACGAGCGCGCCACTCCTGGGCAGCGTGAAGCCCTCGCAAGCTTCGCACAAGCGCAAGGCGGAAAGCTTCTCGCCAATGTAGTCGCCACCGAGGTTCAACCCATTCGCTTCACTGTGGATGCCACGCACCATGGCTCCGCTTCGCTCGAAGCCGGCGACTTGGCACGCATCACCACGCGAGCGATTATGGACACCGACGAAATTTGCCACAACGAGGACGTCTATTACGAGCCGCTGGTTTCGAATCTCTCGCACGCAATGCCCGCCGTCGCCAGTCGCTCGTCCTACAGTGGCAATCACCTCGGCAGCACATGGAACGAGTCCAACCGCCGGAGCGCCTTCATCGCCACGTTTGCGGTCTGAATTAGGATAGTCAGGATTGAGTCGCCAAGACTGACTGGTCAGCCTTGACTAGATTCCGAGTCCTGTTTCTGGTAATAAAAGGTCGCCCGAGGGGTCGGTTTAGTTTGCGTCTTTTACGAGTGGTGCGTCGGGCGAACCGGTGGTCAAAAAACACGAAGCTGTCACGGACTTAGCCAAAGACGCGCGCTGAATCTAATTCTCTTCTTCTGAGGTGCTCGCCAATGGTGGCCTTACGAACGCGGCAGTTTCTGTACAGCCCTTTCTTTCTCGCGCTTCTCCTATGCGCCGCAGGCAACGCCGCGGCCCAAAGCTACAAAGCCGAGCCGCTCAACGAACCGCTTCCCAAAGAGCTTGCCGCGCCCATTCAAACCGCTCTCTCGCAAACCGGCATTCGCGTCAGCGGCCCCAGCGGGCCCGTCTGCGACCTCTGGCTGGGCAAAGCGGTTCCCGGGAAAGCCAACGCGCCTCAGGCACTCGGCGTTATTTTTCCGCAACTTGCCCAAGGCACGCTCGTCGGCGCGATTCGCCTTCCGAATTCGGTCAAAGACTACCGCAAGCAGTTGATTAAGGCCGGCGTCTACACGCTGCGCTACGCGCTCTTGCCAGACAATGGCGATCACATGGGTGTGGCCCCGCAGCGCGATTTCGTTCTGGCTTCCCCTGCCGCCGCAGACCAGGACACGGCAGCGCTCACCTTCGATCAAACCGTTGCCCTGAGCCGCAAAGCCACCGGCACGAATCATCCTTCCGTTTGGAGTCTCGCTCCTCCCGAGGATCATCCAAAATCACTTCCCTCTGTTTTTCACTTGGATGACGGTGACCTGTGGCTTGTGGAGTTTTCCGTGCCGCTAGCCGGTTCGCCGCTGCCCATGGCGCTGGTCGTGGTCGGCTCCGCACCGGAAGCCTAAGTAGACTTCCGCTTCCCTGCGGCTCGCCGATTGTATTAGGCAGGTGCAGCGATTGACTTCATTTCGCCTCATAATGTTTTGTCTGCTTCGTTCTGGAATTGAAGACCTCGAAACTCCCGTCCGGCCACGCGGTCAGCTTCAAATAGTTGCCGGTATCGGGCCCGGAAACATTGGCGATAAAAGAGTCGGCCGCGTTGTGCTCCGCGCCTCCTTCATTTGCAAAATGCAGTTGCCAGAGATCCTCCAGCCGTGTAGATTTTTTAATGGCATCCCACGAAGAAGGCGCTCCGCCCTTCGCGGCGCCGTCGTCCATGATGGCCACTCTTGGCGCAATCGAGTTCAAAAACTCCCGGCTGTTGCTTGAAACCGACCCGTGATGCGAAACAACGAAGATGTCAACTGCCCCGAGCTTGTTCACCGGGCAAACCAGTTGTGCTTCTTTGTCCGAAGTCAAGTCTCCCAAATCCAGGATTCGCAGTTTTCCAAAAGTGAGGACCACTCCGAGCGACCGCCCATTCTCGCTCTGATCCGCCGGCCGCTTCTCGGAGATGTCACACGCCGCATTCTTGCCGCTGCCCCCGTTGGCGCCCCCGTTGACATTGACCGGCTTTTCAATCAGCTCTCCGTCAGAGCTGATCACCCGCCCTTCCAGGCCTTCTAAGGGCAGCGTGTCGCCCGGCTTGGCAATGATGCGCATCAGTTTTTCCTTCGCCACCAGCTTCTGATAGTTCTCCCACATGTGCTCGGTCGCGTCATTATTCGTCTCGCGGTTTTCACCGTGGTCCATGACGCTGCGAATTGGAATCTCGGCGGCTAGTTGCGTGATGCCGCCGGCATGGTCCATGTGGTAGTGCGTCAGTAGCACGAGATCAATCTGCTTGATGCCGGCCAGCTTCGCTGCCGCCGTGATGCGATCCGCATCGCGCCCGTTGTTGTCCGGCCAGCCCGTATCAATCAGGAACGACTTCCCTTCCGGAGTCACAAACAACGTTGCTTGGCCGCCTTCTACGTCCACAAAGTAAATCTGCAATCCTTTTCCACTCTCAGGACTTGCGGTTGCAGTGTCGAGCGAAAACGACAGGAGGCTCACGATTGCCACAGCGGCGACTCTGCAAATCCACGTTAGGAAGTGCCGATATGCTCGTAACGGAGCTTGCTGAATGCGCTCGAGCAAAAGTGTTCGCATAGTCCTCTCCTTTAGTCTATTAATCTGTTCGCCCAGGAAGCTGTAGTCTGGGCCAGCTCGGTTATCACTTCCGTATCCGTTTTGCCGGACCTTTTGGGGACATGGAACGAGTGATCGGCCTCGGGAATTATGTGCAGCGTGGCGCGCGCCCCCAGCTTTTCGCAAATTGGACGTAGCAGAGTCAGGTCCGCCAGCGTGTCGCGTGTCCCTTGCAGAAACAGCATCGGTACATCGATCTTCGACAAATGCTCCGCGCGCTTCGTTCCCGGCCGCTTTGGTGGATGCAATGGAAATCCGAAAAAGACCAACCCCTTTACTGGCTTAAGCAGATTCTCTGCCATGGCCTGCGAAGTCATCCTGCCACCAAAGGACTTGCCGCCTGCGAGCAAAGGCAAATCCGGCGCTGCTTCTGTAGCTAGTCGCACGGCAGCGGCAATGGTAGACGCCGCCAACTCAGGCCTATCGGGGACGCGCCTCCGTTCTTCCATGTAAGGAAACTGGTAGCGCAAGGTGGCGACTCCGGTTTGTGCCAGCTCCACCGCAAGTCTGTCCAGGAACGGATGAGCCATACCCGCCCCTGCGCCGTGGCCCAGCACCAACAACGACTGCGCGGCTGGCGGACGAACTAGCAGAGCCGATACTCCGCCGTTGCTCTGCACGTCAAATTTTAGCTTGTCGCCAGTTGGCATAGCCCCGCAATCTTAGCAAATCGCGTGGCTTTCGAAATTGGAATGAGATGCGGGCCCAAATTTGTGGCGATTCTGTTTCCTAAACAAAGACAAGGTAAAAAATCGGTTTAACCCGGTCATCTGCTTGACTTATGGCAAAGATAAGGATAACTTCTCAACAGTTTCCGTTGCTCTAGTTCACCCAGCCAGCAGAGCTGCGGGGAGTTCATTGCCAGCATTGCGTTGAACCTCCGTCGCTTTTCGACAACGTCCCCAAGGTCCCAGGCTCTGAGATTTCAGCGCCGGCGAACAAGAGTGTGCGGCGAGGAGAGAAACTCATGCGCATGCTTCGCTGGGTCCCTGCCTTCACCCTTCTTTTCTGCACAATCGGTTCCCCTCGTGCAGTTCTAGGTCAGACTTCGGGTCCAAGCGTAAACATGGTGTCCGGCACGGGCTGGACCAACGGCGATCCCTTCCTGCAAAGGCAGAATGAACCCTCGCTTGCCGTTTCCACGCGAAACACCCTCCATCTATTTGGCGGTGCCAACGACTACCGCTCGGTGGACATAGCCGGGCTGGGAGGCCAGAGCGAGCGCGCCGATGCCTGGCTGGGTGTATTTAAATCCTTCGACGGCGGACAAACCTGGCAGAGTACGCTGCTCCCCGGTTTCCCCCTGGATAGTTCTCCGGCAGGCATGTCTTCACCGCTGCATGGATTTCAAGCCGCCGCGGATCCCACGGTCCGCGCGGGAACGAATGGCCTCTTCTATTACAGCGGTATCGCCTTCAATCGTGGCGCAGGCGGCCTCGGTACGGTGTTCGTGGCGAGATTCATTGACAACGACAACAAGGAAAATGGCGATGCCACGCACACCAACGGCACCCTGACGAATCTCGCGCCGACGGATCCGATCCAGTACTTGGGAGTTGCAACTATTGACAGCGGAACCTCCGGGCAGTTTCTCGACAAACCCTGGATGGCCACGGACGTGCCGCGCGGAACAACAATGTGCGCGGTGCCATTCACGAAGCCTGACGGAACGCAAGGGACGCAAACGATTCCCGCCGGCAATGTGTATTTGACATATACGTCGTTTAACGGGAACCAGCTGACGAATTCGCAGGACACCAAGATCATGTTCGCGAGTTCGCAGGACTGTGGAGCGACGTGGACCAAAGCAACCAAGCTAAGCGAAAGCAACTCGATCAACCAGGGGACTATCGTTGTGGTGGACCCGAGCAGCGCGAACAATGCCGCCGCGACAATCTATGTAGCATGGCGAAGGTTTGCTTCAAGCTCGCAGCCGGACGCGATGATGATTGCCAAGTCCACCAACGGCGGAAACACATTCTCCAAAGCGGTTCAGGCAGTAACTTTTCCGACCGCCTGCAGCACCACTACCCCGGCTTCGACGGGATGCGCGTTCGATCAAGGAACCACAGCCGCATCTTTCCGGACTTCGGCGTTTCCAGCTCTCACTGTGGATGATACGGGCCGCGTTTATTTGGCCTGGTCCCAACGCCAAGCTTCCGGCGACGCCCGCATCATGATGCAAGTCTCCCCGGATGGGCTGAATTGGTCGTCCGCGCCAGCCCTCGTTGATAACGGCCCAGTGCTGGACGACAGCGGCAATCCATTCAGCAATCTCTCCGGGCACGGTCATCAACTAATGCCGTCATTGAATTTCAGCGCCGGGAAGCTATCGCTTGTTTATTTCGACTTTCGCCAGGATCACACGCTTGCTGTCTTTGCCGAAAAGCCAGACTTAAGCGGCTATATCGAGAGTCGCCAATTCGAAGGCGAGCTCGTCGGCGACCCGGCATCCACTTTCGTCTTCAATTCTTTCGTCAGCGACGCCGCGCCTCCACTAACGACCAGGCGCCACACGATTGACGTGCAAGGCGCACAAGCTTCGCCGCTTTCGCCGGGCGCGCTGGGGGTCCCAGGCTTTGCCGCGTTCCGGATTTCCCGCTATCTATTTGGAATCAATCCTTTTGACGACCCAAGTCAGGCCGAGCAGTTGCAAGTGGACGCTCCCGATCTGCCGATGTTTGAACAAGGAACGGTTCCTTTCTTTGGCGATTACATTGACATTGCCGCCGCGCCACCTTTCCTCTTGCAGGGCGGAAAATGGGTTTTCAACACGAACTCTTCCAATTTTCCAGTGTTTCATGCTGTCTGGACCGACAACCGCGATGTCGTGCCGCCTTCCGACGGCAATTGGATGCACTATGTTCCACCCTTTTCTGCTTCCAACCCCGCGGGGAGCGTGAACACCAGCATTTTTGATCCAACGCAGACTGTGACGGCTTGCCAGGTCGGGGTGAACGACGGCTTCGTCGCGTCTCGGAATCAGAATATCTATACCTCGACTGTGGCCCCGGGATTGGTGGTCGGCTCTCAAGGAAATTTCAAGCCGCTAGGCTTCCAGCCGAACACTAATCCGCCGCAGCTTCTTCAACGCGCGTTTACGTTGACGTTGCAAAATACCACCACAGCTACGCGAAGCTTCCGCATTTCCATTGGCAACCAGCCGGCTCTCCCAAATGGGCAGCCCGACCCGCAAGGCCAAGCCTCGCTGTTGCAATTCAGCTTGCAGACTTCGCTCGACGTCACCATTGGAGCGCAATCGAGCATCGCGCGGGCCGTGTTTATCCAGTCGGCGAATCCAACTGCAAGTGTTACCGTCAATGCCCAGGAGATCACTGCGCCCAATGGCTCTTTGGTTCCCGGAGGTCTTACCGGGTTTGTGGTTTTTAATCCCGATCCCAACGCACCGCAAATTCTCGACCCGGACAACTTCGGCTTCGCGAACCCAGCCATTCTTTCCGCCGAATCACACAACCCGGCCATCGGTAACCCGGCCATCGGCAACCCGGCCATCGGAAATCCAGCGATCATCAACCCTGCCATCGGTAATCCCGCGATTGGGAATCCTGCCATCGGTAATCCGGCAATTGGCAACCCGTCTGTTGCGGTTTCCCTGAATCCTGCGATTGGAAACCCTGCTATCGGCAACCCGGCGATTGGCAATCCGGCCATCGGCAATCCAGCAATTGGCAACCAGTCCGTTACGGACGCGACTTATCAGGTGACGAACGTCGGAAACACGACAACTTCGTACGCCGTTAAGCTCTTCCAAAAGTCGCCATTGCCTGCAGGAGTCAACCTGCAACTAATTCTGACGAAGCAATATCTTTTGCCCCAGGCACAAGGCTGCAACCTGTTGCAGCAAATTCAGAATGTAATCGTCGCAAATGTGCCCAATCCCGTGTTCACTCCTGCGGGTAACCTCGGTGACCCCGACCTTCCGGACCCTGCCGTGACCAACGCAACGCTGGCGCTGGAACCCGGACAAAACGGCCAGCTCGTTATCCGCGCAAACGTCTCCGATCCCAATGTCATGCAAGATATTCTTGCAAATACGTTCACGCCAGTCGTCGTGGCGCATCCTTCAAACACGGGTTTTGCTACGCCACCCGCAACTTTGGCGATTCTCTCGAGTTCCCTTCCCGACGCCGTCACTGGAATGCCTTATGCGGGGCAGGTCACCCTGTTTGGCGGCTTGGCGCCTTATACCGTCAGTGTCACGAATGGCTCATTGCCCACGGGGCTTTCGATTACTAACACCGGCCTGATCACGGGCACTCCAGGCGCCGCTGGGAGCTTTACTTTCACCATTCAGGTAACAGACTCAGCGGCCCAGCAATCGATTACGACACAAGTCTTGACCATTCGCGTTGGGAGCCCTCTTGTCATCGGTACCACGACCTTGCCTGCGGCAACGATCTCCGTGCCTTATTCTGCCTCTCTGAACGCCACGGGCGGCTTTGGAAACGTGACATGGAGCCTCACGTCAGGCGTGCTCCCCACAGGGCTTAGTCTAAGCAGCGCTGGTGGTGTAATCAGCGGCACCACGTCGGCAACCGGTGGCACTTTCACCTTCACCGTGCAGGCCACCGATTCGAGTTGCCTGATCAGTGTTTCCAATTGCCAGCCGCAAATTGCCACGCTAACACTGTCGATCGTCATAGACAGTACGCCCCCCGTGATCACTCCCACTATCAACGGCACGCTGGGTCTGAATGGCTGGTACGTAAGCAACGTGACAGTCACCGGGAGCGCGGTTGATCCCGAATCGGGCATTGCATCCTCGGCGGGCTGCGGTTCTACTTTCATCGCAACGGATTCGCCAGGGTTCTCGGTGACTTGCTCTGCCACTAACGGCGCGGGACTCTCCAGCATCAACACCGTTACGATTAAGCGCGATACCACGCCGCCGTCGATTATCGGTACCAGAACACCTGCTCCGAACGCGGCGGGATGGAACAACACGAATGTAACGGTGACCTTCACTTGCACCGACAATCTATCGGGCGTGGCGCCGGGCTACCCCGCCGGCGGGACTGCCTTAACCGCCAACACTCCCGCAAGCGGCGCCACGGTTTCTGGCACTTGCATCGATCTTGCAGGAAATGCCAGCGCGACAAATGTGGGACCAGTCAAGATTGATAAAACTTCGCCAAGCATTACTATCAGCGCGCCCGCAAATGGCGCCACTTATATGCTCAACGCATTGGTAGCCTCAAACTTCACCTGCTCCGATGCGCTTTCCGGGATTGCCTCGTGCGTTGGACCAGTGGCGAGCGGTGCGAATTTCAACACCAGCTCTGGGCCGCACACTTTTACGGTTATCGCCACCGATGTTGCTGGGAATCAGACGCAGGCAACCAGCAATTACAATGTGGGATACAACTTCGTTGGTTTCCTGTCGCCACTAGCCACGGCCGGCACGGTTTCTGCGCCGAGTTTTTCCGGCACAGTGAATCAAGGCTCGGCCGTCCCGCTCAAATGGGAACTTCTGGATTCCAGCGGAAATGCCATTAGCAATCTGAGCAGTGTTACATCCATCGTGGCATGCCCGAGCACTAGCAAGACAGCGCCTCCTGGAGCGCCGTGTGTCCTGTTGTATTCACCGACCGTCGGGGCCAAGGGCAACAGTACTTTCCGTTTCAGCAACCCCCAGTTCATTTTCAACTGGGATACATCTTCCACGATCGGGGTCGTTGCGGGCTACTTCACGGTGGAAGTGCAACTGAGCGACGGGAGTCCGGCGAAAGCCACGACGGTTCAATTCAAATAAGGTTCAGAGCCGATACTCAGGCTAATGTGCGGACAGCCGGTGTTGTGCGTCCTTAACTAGGCCGACTTCATCGCCTTTTTCTTTGATCGCAAGAAACATTTTGAAGGATTCGGCCGCCGCCAGGCTCTTCAGCCCTTCTTGCGCGCGGCCCAGATAGTAATAGACAGGTGGAAGCCTGCGAAATGTCGGCACGTCATCCAAGTAGATTGCGCTTGCTTCTCCTCTGCGCTTCAGGCAATTTTCCAATTCAGAATCCGCTTCCGCAAAGGCTCCTGCTTCGACGTAAGCGCGGCCCAAGTCCAGCCGTCCAATCCATGTATCCGAAAACTTCTGCGCCTCCAGGAATAACGCGATCGCGCGTTTCGCATCGCCGCGCTTCAAAGACATCTCGCCTTCGAGAATCTTCCCATACGCCTGGCTGTCGGGATCCAGGCGTCCCGAAAGCTGCGACATGATCGGCGGCACCGGGGTGTACTGTCCCGCTTCCACGTAGATGTGCCCTGCGCCAAATTGCGAAATTGCGCCGTTATCATGGGCCAGCGCGGCTTTAGCATCTGCGGCCGCGTCAGCGACTCTTCCAGCCGCAAACTTCGCCTCAGCTTCCAAGAGAGAGTGAGCCGCCAGCGTAGAATCGTCCATCTTTGTGGAGATACCATCCTCTTTCTGCAGCAGATCAATCGCGTTCTTCGTCTTTCCCTGATAAAGCAAAAGGTCCACTTGTCCCATCGTGGCCATTTCGGAACCGCGCGCGCTTATGCCAGCCATTTTCTGGTAGGTCCCGTCGGCATCCTGGAGCTTACCCTGTCCGGTTTGCGCCATCGCCAGAGCGCCGTAGGCGTCCACGTAGGCAGAGTTTTGTTGTATTACTTTGCGCGCCTCGGTTTCCGCTACCGCATAATCACCGGCGTAAACCGCGTAGAGCGCCAAATTGTTGCGTTGCAACACGCCCCTTGGCTCAAGTTCAACGGCATGCCGGCCTTCTTCAAGCGCCTTAGGCATCTCGCGCAGGTAGAAGTGGGCCAATGCGAGGTTGGAGTATGCTTCAATCTCTGACGGAAACTGTTGAACAAGGTTGGAATACTCTTCGAGGGCCTTGCGTGGTTCGCGGCTCGCCAGATAGTAGCCGCCCCGCGTGCGATACTTTTCACGCTCGCTCATCCGGTCGATATGCGCAAAAGCAAGCTGGTAGTACTTCTCCGCATCCTTGCGACGGCCCATGTTCGCGCTTGTGGCCGCCAAGCCGGCATAGGCGCGGCCAAGACTTGGGTCAAATTGGACGGCCTGCTCGTACAAAGGAATCGCTTCTTCCCATTTGCCGCTCCAGTGGAAATCCTGAGCCAAGGCATAGGCGTGAGCCGCCTCCAGTGAACTGGTGGTGAAAGTTCCCGCCGCGGTCAGCTGCGCCGATTCCGGAGTTGTATCGCCGAGCGCCCGTCGCGTCTTGGCAGCAATTTTGTCAACGACGCCCAGAACGCCCTTCTTGTCATCCGCGTTTTCATCCACCTCCAGCAAAATCTTTCCCGTTGCAGCTTCCAGCGTCCGGGAGCGCACTTTGTAACCGCTTCCTCTCTTCTCAATGAGGCCGGCGACGATGTAGCTGATCCCTTCGCGGACTCCCACAAGCCGGGCCGTGGTTTCTTCCAAAGAAGACGCGCCTGGCTGGAGTTGCGCGCCGATTTTTTTGGCTTGGTTGCGATTGTACGAACTGATGAACGAGGCGTCTTCCAGCGCAACACTCAGCGGCGGTTCGAGTGTCTCGTCGAAAATGCTGTCGCCTGTTGTGTTGGCGAAATCCGCTACAAGGACGGAAACCGGCGCATGCGCGGGAGGCGGTTTGACCGGCCCCTTCAGACGAAATGCCACTACCGCAACGATGAGCAACGCTCCCAGCGCCGCGGAGGCCCACTTCCAGTAGTGCGTCGTTCGCGATGCGGGAAGAAAAATCGCGGTACTCTCCGCCGAGGGGCCGAGCCAGATTTCCAGTTGATGCGCCATTTCTCGCGCGCTCGCAAAGCGGTTCTCAGGCTCGATTTGCAAAGACTTCACGACAACGTCGTTCAAAGGAAGCGGCAGGCCCGGCTCAAGCTTCACAGGGGGCGTTACTGGCTCTTGCATCCGCTTCCATAACGTCGCGAGCGGGGCATCCGAGGGATACGGCTTCTGTCCCGTGAGAATCTCGTAGAAAATCACTCCTAGCGAAAAAATATCCGAGCGCTGATCCAGATTCTCTCCGCGAGCCTGCTCCGGCGACATGTATTCGGGCGTGCCAATCAGCGCTCCCGTCTGCGTCATTCCGGGCACATGGGCGGATCGCGCGATGCCGAAATCCATCACATAGACGCGGCCCTTTCCGTCCAGCATGATGTTTTGCGGCTTCAGGTCGCGATGAATTACGTGTTCGCCGTGTGCTGCCTCCAAAGCCCGGCAAATCTGCAGCATGATGAGCGCCGCTTCGCGCGGTGGAAGCTTTTCTCTCTCCTTCAATAAGGCCTTGAGATCATGGCCTTCCACGAAATCCATCGTAATGAACTTGATCCCGTCGGACTGTCCCAGGTCGAAAATTCGAATGACGTTCTTGTGCGTTACCTGGCGCGCGAGAATCAATTCCTGCTTGAACCGCCTCACCATTTCAGGGTTGCGGGCAAGATCAGGACGAATGAGTTTTAGGGCGACGGTGCGGTCAAGTTCCTTGTCATGGGCTTTGTAAACCGCACCCATCCCGCCCCGGCCAAGCAGTTGAAGGATTTCGTAGCGCCCACCCAAAACGGTTCCTGGGGCCAATGCGTCAGTCGCTGCACTAGGCCGCTGAGAGGAAGCTTTTAACGCTTTCGGAGTGCTGGCTTCGTTCCAATCCTCCACCAGCGTTCCTGCATCGTTTAATGTTTGTTGAAGATCCAGTTCAGGCAGGGGGGTGTGACAATTTCCACACAAGGACGCAGAGTCTGGGTTTTGCGTCGCGCAAACCGGGCATTCCATGAGATTGCTGGCTAGTCTCCCGTTCTGTGCCCATTATGACCCTTATCTCCCTGAAATCAAATGTCTAATGCTTTCGCCCGGCTCGCTGTGTCCAACGATTGAAATGAGCCCTGGAAATTCGATTTAGCCATCACGGCGGACCGTCCGAGAGCATCCATCGAAAGAGGCATTAACCGATAGGGTTAAGTACCATCTCTTTTTCCAAAACAACCAATCATCATTGTGCTGTTTAACGGGATTGGCCAACCCGCAAAGCGGCTGCATCCCGTTGTTTCCCCTGGGAAAGGTTGGTGGACGGTGGACTCACTGGATTCCGTCTGGCTCGGCATGAAACTTGGCGTCGCAATGATCGGGATGGTGATGATGCTTTTCCTGTTGCGCGGGATATGGCGCAGCAAACGCACTGTCGCGCACAAGGACAGGTAATGTCTGCAGCTGAATTTTGCTTAGTGATCAGGGCGTCAAGTTTGGTTTCTTGTGTGGAATCCGCCGCCGCGCTCGGCCAAGACCACGCGCGGGACTGCTATCAGATCAGAACCCTTCAGGTCGAATTACGGTTCGCGCCTCCTTACTCCGTCTGCTATCATTGACAACTCCTGCCCAGCGGCCGACTGCTTCTGCTAGGGGCGTATTTATGTGGGAAGACGTGAATTATTGCTGGGTGGTTCTTTGCAAGAACCGTTGGTTTCACGTGCGGCAGAATCTTTTCTTCCGGCATAGAATTCCCCTCGCCCCAACCGACGCCGTGGCCGCTCTCCCTACTTTGGGTGACCGCTTTACAGTTCGCTGCGATGAATGCGGAAAGGCGTATAGCTATCGCCCATCCGAAGTGCGGAGATTCGAACAAGAATTCCCCGAATCTTTCAAACCACACCCACTCTTTCAAGAAGATCTCTCCAAGAACGAAGTCCTCGAAGATTTGAATCGAAGTACGGAGGACCAACCAGGCCAAGAGGCGCAAAAGCGAGCTAAAGGGGCGTGATACCTTCTCGATGCATCGCCTCTTTGGGCGAGGCGACTTGGCAGCTAGCCGACGCGGTTGTCTAGCTAACTAAGGCAACCGCTTGCGTTGCAGCCTTCGCTTCCCTGCTTCCAGTACTGGTGAGATCCTGCGCACCAAAGCCAACGCCAATCTTTTTGAGGAAGGCCGTAGGAGGTTCGCCGCCCGCAAAGATCCAGACGTAGTCGTTCGGAATTTCGTGTATTCTTCCACCTACGTCCAGCACCACGGAATCCTTCCTGAATGCCACAGGATTTGAATTGAAGACCACTTTGACTTTCCCTTTCCGAATGGATTCCTGAATGCGCTGAGCGTTCCGCTCTTTGATGCGGCTGAAGGCTTCTTTGCGGTAAGAGAGTGTGACCTGATTCCCGACTTGATGGCCAAGGCCCATGGCTGCCTCGATGGCGCTGTCGCCACCGCCCACCACAAGAATTTTTTTACTAACGTAGTGGTCCGCCTCAATCAGGCGGTACATCACTTTAGGCAGCTCTTCTCCCTTGACACCAAGCTTGCGCGGGCTGCCGCTCTTTCCCAGCGCGAGCACCACGTATCGCGCACGATACCGGAATTTAGGCGTGCTGACCGTGAAAATCCCGTCCTGGTCTTTTTTTACATCTTCAACTTTTTCACCCTGCCGAACCTTGAAATCGGCCTGCTCACAGACTTTCTTCCAAAAGGCGATCAACTCCTCTTTGGATAATTCCGTCTTCTTGAATTTCCCATGCATGGGAAATTCCACGGGGCTGGTCATCACCAGTTTCTGGCGCGGATACTTAGCGACCGTCCCGCCAACCTCGCCTTCATCGATCGTGATGTAGTTGAGCTTGTTCTCGATCGCACGCAACGAGGCGCTGATGCCCGCCGGGCCAGCGCCCACGATCAGCACGTCAAAGACGTTTGGAGCAGGGCGCGTACCCAGAGAAGCTCGCCTCTTGACAATGGTGTCTATGCAATCGCGGCCCTGATTCACCGCATTCTTGATTAGCGCCAAACCGCCCAACTCCCCCACAATAAACATGTTCTTGACGGTGGTCTCGTATTCCGGCGTCAAAAAGGGCAAGTCGCCACCCACGCTGGGGTTGGCCATCACCATGGTGATGGCGCCTACGGGGCAAACCTCGGCGCACAGACTATGCCCGATGCATTTGTACCCGTTGACGATGACGGCCTTGCCGCCAAGCATGGCCAGCACGTCGCCCTCCGGGCAAACCATGGTGCAGGCCGCGCAGCCGATGCAGTAGTTGGCGTCAATGTGAGGATGTTGCGATTTTGGTCCTTCGGAGTATAGCTTCCCCTTCTCAGCCGCTTCGCGGGCCTGGGCGGCGATTTTCTTCTGCTTCCGGAGATAATTCAGCATGAAGAGAAGAATGATGGCTGCGGCAATCAAGAATGCGAAGATATT
The DNA here is from genome assembly GCA_035280045.1 of Candidatus Acidiferrum sp. GTDB lineage: Bacteria > Acidobacteriota > Terriglobia > Acidiferrales > UBA7541 > Acidiferrum. Next base: position 72,569 of record DATEGP010000094.1, on the reverse strand, counting down.
GTTATTGTCCATAGGTTAAGGGAGCTTTTGATTCGTCGAGGCGCTCTTGGGAGCTGACTGCTGGGAGTTCAGCGGGGGATGACCTGGAGGGAGGGGCCCCTGTGCCGGAGCCTTCACCGGACTTAAGATGTCGCTGAAGTTCGGTAATGCGCCCGAATAGACATCCTGATTCACATGTGGATTCTGATTTGGGTCGGGGTGGTGGATCGAACCGCCAAGAGTTCGCGTTTTCAGTACTATCCAAGTGCCATCTTGTTTCTCAAGGTTGTAACCGACTTGCATGCCCGCACCGGGTACGCCATTCCCTTTTGGACGAAACTCCACTTCCGCATGAGCTTGGTTACCGTTGATAGAGACGCTGCGAACATCCATGTCCATGGCGCTCATATTCAGGGTACCGATAGCATTCAGGTGGTGCAGGATGCCAGAGCGGATGCCCGCGCTGTCGCTTGCCCGCTGCTTGCACGCGCTTGCTCCAAACACCGCACCGGCCAGTCCCAGGGCAAGAATAAAACGCTTCATGCTAGCCTTCTTCTTCTCTCGCTTCGCACGGCATCAAACCGGTGAACGATTCCGCGAACGTTTCTAGTTTTCCGAGCTGCTTTCCTCCGCACGCCGTCCATGTTCCTTTCCTAAACTCTATAGCCCATGTAAAGAGCAAGGGCGATGTGAATGATGGCCAGAATAGCGAAGGCATAACTAAACGGCCGGTGGATGACGTGCCAGAGCTGGAAGATCCGCTGCGTACGGCTGAGAAAGGCAATGCTCTTGGAAAGCTTCGCTTCTGTTCTAGCGACGCGAATAGCCCGCTCGAGTCTATGGTCACGCGTTGGCAAGAAGCCAAAGAAAGAGAAAACCCAAGCGCCAAAACCAGCCTGCCGAAAGCGGACCCAGGAGGTCCTGAAAGGGCGCTTGAAATCGATGAAAATCATGGAGATTAAAGAAGCGATCACAGGAGCCTGGGCAACGTCCGCGGCGGAGGGGAGATGGTACAGGGCGTCGGCGGAAAAACCAAAAGAGGCCCGCTGTTCCTCAAGCTCTTTTCTCAGAGCATTCTCCTTCTCTTGGATTTCCTTCATCGAAAGTTCCGCGGCGTTTAGATTGCGCGGGATTTGCGAATACAAGTAGCGCCCCACGAAACCGCTCAATGTGACCATCAACATGCTCCAGAACGCCATGCCGGCGATGTTGCCGAACTTGAACGAAGAATGAAACGCGATGATAACGGGAGCAGTAGTGCCAAGCACAATGTGGAAATCCAGCCAATGTCGGGAGTTCCCTTGCCTGCCGAGCCAACCCCACTTCTTGCGAAGGGGATAGAGATAGATCAGAAAGAACATCAAGACTCCCAGCATGCCGAGCTTAATGCCAATAGTGCCGCTGGGACGCAGGATTTCATGCTTGGGAGAAAAGGGGCGTTGTGCGGCGCCGAGCATGTAATAGTCGTAACCATACCCGCCGATGACCAGCACGACAGCAACGGCAAGCATCCACGCTAGAAACAAACGAGTGCGATGGCCTTTCTCGCCATCATCTCGGCTCAGAACCGCACTGCGAACGCTTGCTGATGCACTCATGGCTTTGCCTCCAAATTTTCTACACGGATAGTCGCGCGGAATCGTTTGTAGCCCGTAAAGCGGTGAGTATTACGCCAATGTTGCCGCGGCGTTTCGAGGTCGATGATGGCGGAAACGGGCATCCAATAGGATTCGTCGGGGTCGTGGAAACGAATCAGGGCGTAGTGGATCTCGCTGCGCATGCCTTGAAGCCCCAGATCGCTGAAGCTGGAATCCAGGGAAGCCGCTAACTTTGCAATGGCGCCGCTTTGCGGTTCGATCCAAATTGTTCCGGAAAGAGGAAGAGGGTAATTGTGGCCGCGCAATTGAAGTGCGGCGGGAGAGGCAGCCCCTGGGACAGCCTTAAAATTGAGTTTGAGGTAGGTGAGGCCGTCCATGCTTTCCTGGCCCGCCGGCTCGAAGACGTAGCTCGACTCATAACTCGGGTGCATGATGAGCAGCATGGCGATGAAGCCGTTGGTGATGAGCAGCGTGCGTGAAGAGTCGCGGAACGCGGCCTTGCGAGTATCGCGCGATTCAACAAGCTTCAGCGAGCCGCCATTAGGGCTTGCCTGGAGCTGATAATCAAACGCAGAGCCCTCGCTGTACACCACTTTGCCGTTCTTTCCAATCACTGCTTGTAAGACATTTTCCGTACAAACCACATTCGTGGCTTGCTCAAAAAACTTGTCCACCGCTAAGCGAGCCCGTTGTAAAGCAGCCATCTCTGGCGAAACGGGATTGACGGTCGGAACCGCCGGTGACTCGGAAATAGAGGCTTGGCCATACGTCGCACGGCAACAGAGAATCGAAGAGCCAAGAGCCAGCACTGAAAGCCAGCGCCGATTCCCCGGGCGTCGAGAGCAGCGGATTGAGATTCCGTATCGGCCGCCGCTCATTTGCGAAACCCTCCCAGGCGGTAGCCGAACACGCTGGACCATTGCGTGTAACCCAAGGCCGTGCCCTTGTACCAGCCGAAATTGCCTTCCAGGAAATACCGCGGGCCTACGTTGCAATCGACTACCCCGTTTACGAAGTTCGAGTTGGTGTTGCTTGAAAGCACCGTATTGAAAATCTGGTGCCCGCCGTAAACCTGCACACGAAAGGAATCGGTGAAGCTCTTGGAGAGTGACAAAGACTGATATTTGCCGCTACCAAACGAGCTATCAAACTTCGAATAATGCAGGTCCAGAAGCAAACCAGTTTTCCATATTTGGCCAAGAGAGACGCCGTAAGCCTGGTTGAGGGAGTTTTTCTTATCGGTAGTTGTCTTGCTTTGTCCTAAGCTGGCGAACAAACCGATGTGTCTGGGCAACGCGAGTCGGACGTCGCCGCTGAAGCCTTGAAAAAGAAATCGATCAAGCAAGCCGGTTCCGAGTAAGCGCGGATCGAACGTCGGCAGCGTTTTGAAGTAGTTGTGGTTCACGCCGAATCCGAACAATTTGATGGGTTGGAAGTGGAGCGTTGAAAAACTCTGCGAAACCTCCGTAGGGTTACTGCCGCCGCTCACGATGGCCCCCGAGGGCAAGACTGTGCTCACCGATGACGTTCGAGCAGCATCTGCTTGCAAGGAGTTATAAAAGGAAATGTATTGCTTCCACGACCAGGTGTTTTCAAAGAACGCGAATTGCCGCGCCACCTTCCACTGAATGCTGGTCACGGCAACCCCCGCCGTGCTGAACATGCGGAAGTGATCAAAGCTTCCGAATTCCAAATTCACGAGGGTCCCGCCGATATGCTGATTCGGGTTGTAACTCCAGGACGATGGATCGGGAGTGGAACCGCCAAAGAATCCAAAAGTAACTCTTCGAGTGATCCTCCTGCCAAAATAGCCGCCATCGACCGTGCTCAAGCTTGGAGCCCACGGCACGAACAGACGCCCCACGCCGAGGGTTACCGGGGAGTACGGGCTTTCGTACGTGAAGCCAATCCGGTAGGTTCGGTTTATTAAGTCAGTCAGGGTCAGAGCACTCGCACCGCCAGGAAGATTAGAGGTGCTGGTCCCGTAATTGCCGCGCCAGGAGCCAATGAAATTCCAATAAGTCCCACCGATGTTATGCATATCTGCGTCAAGCACAAGGCCAATCTGACGAGAAGTAAACCCGCCAGACTCGGTCGTTCCGCCGTAATTGAATCCGATGCGCCCGCGGAAACGCTCCATTGGAGACAAGCGGGTTACTTGAGCCTCTTTGGTTTCGCGGACTTCTTCGTCCAGCGGATCGCCGTAAGTAAACGTCACGAGGATTGGATAATTGTCCTGGCTGGCCGCCTGCTCCGACTCGTGGCGAGTCTGCACGCTTTCTGGGGTTAGGAACGCAGCTTGTCCGATCTTGAGATCTCCGATGGATTGCACTACGTCGCAAACAGCGGATGAATCGGAAACAGAAGAGACCACCAATTCGGCGACATGAACGTAGCCGCGGTATTGAATTCCTTCCGCGATTACGCCGTCAGGCGGAGCTTCCACGACGGAAAGCTTCAAGCCCTCTTGGAGGTCCGCATTGCTACCCGCATCGATGTACACCGAACCTTCGCTGACGTACTTCACACGGAACACAGTAGGCTTGTTGCTTGTCTGCGGAGAGGGATCACCAGGAGCAGGTACGGCACTTCGAAGAGCCTGTGCATGAACTGGGGAAAGCATTCCAGCCCAAAGACCAATAAACGCAAGAGCTTGCCCGAGCGCGCTCGGCAATCGACTGGCTCTAAACACTCCCCTTTTGAGAACCCGACTCAACACGTCCCCGTCCCTCAGTGATTCGGCCTGTCAACTTCGACTCTCTTCTTTTCCCTATCGAAGCGAAATGGCGAAACATCAACTCTCTACGTTTAACTCTTGTGGCAATTCACGCAAATCGTGGCGTTATACGTGTATCCGCTCACGCCCTGATGATGGTTATTCGTACCCGTCTGGCTCGTATGCGGCGAATTCCCCGTGTGGCAGGCGTTGATACACGAGAAAACCGCGTAATTCGTGGAGTTGATGTGGCAATCGCTGCAGCTTGAACCGTTATGCGGAATGCGGAATGCCGTGTGGTTGAACACCGCGCCTAGCCAGGCGGTCGTCACCCAAGTGGTGTGGCAGGAAATGCATGTGGTCGGATATGAAGCGGTGATGTGATTTGGCACGTTGGTTCCGTACGTTTGCGCGTTTGTGTAATAGTTCTGATGGCAGGCATAGCAGTCCGTCGCCGGATAGCCTGCGGTGTAGTTTCCGCCGATGTGGCAGTCCGTACAGGCGTTCACCATTGGACCAATCGCGCCGGTCACCGCAGTGCGCGGTGGAAGCATATGCGGACCCTGCAAGGGGAAACCCGTCGTCGAATGATCAAACTTTCCGTCGGACCACAGAACCGTGTCATGACAGGTGGAGCACATCGAGGTCGAAAAACCAGCGGTGATGTGATTGGGCACACTTCCGCCTATCGTCGTGGTGCTTTGCCAGGCCGTTTGATGGCATCCATAACAATCCGTGTTCGCCGCCGTCAAGTTGTAGTTGTTCCCAATATGGCAATCCGTGCAGGCGACCACTTTCCCTGCGGGAGCTAGTTGGTGCGAGCCCGTCAACGGCCAGCCAGTCGTGGAGTGGTCGAACGTTGCTGTCAAAAACGAAACCGTGTTGTGACAGTTCGAACAATTTGCCGCTGCAAACGGCGCGCCCGCCGATGAGTGCGCGGGGTTCGTGGTTCCCTGCCAGCCACCACCGTAGTTCGTATTCAAATGGCACTGGGAGTTCCCGCAATCGGTCGGCTGGATTGCAAGTGAGGAATAGTTGCCCACGTGACATTGATCGCAGCCAGTCACTTTCCCTGCGGGCGCAATCTGATGCGAGTTCGTTAGGGGGAAGCCGGTGTTGGCGTGGTTGAACGTCGAATCGGTCCACACATTCGTGTCATGACATTGCGAGCACAGCGACGTCGGGAATCCCGCAGTAATATGATTGGGAACACTTCCTCCGAATGAAGGCGTGCTGTTCCACGCCGCCTGGTGACACCCGTAACAGCCCGTATTTGCCGACGTGAAAGTGTAATTATTGTTGACATGGCAGTCCGTGCAGGCGTTCGCCTTGCCGGCAGGAGCCATTTGGTGCGAACCGGTCAGCGGCCAGCCTGTCGTTGTGTGGTCGAACGTTGCCGTCAAAAACGAGACGGTATTGTGACAGTTAGAGCAGTTCGCGGCCGCGAATGCGGCTCCCGCTGCAGAATGTACCGGGTTGTTTGTCCCTTGCCAGCCACCGCTGTAGTTTGTATTCAAGTGGCACTGGGAGTTCCCGCAATCCGTCGGCTGAATTTGCAAATTGTAGTTGTTATTGATGTGGCAGCCGCTGCAGGCCGTTACCTTGCCTGCCGGCGCCAATTGGTGCGAATTCGCCAGCGGGAAACCCGTCGTGGCGTGATCGAAATTCGCGTTTAGCCAGGAAACCGTATTGTGGCAATTGGAACAAGTCGCAATTGGAAACACGGTGGGCGCCGCCGAATGCTGAGGATTCGTCGCCTGCTGCCACGTGGTGAGATGGCAGCCAGCATTCCCGCAGTCGGTTGCAGCAATCTGCAGATTGTAGTTGCCGCCCACGTGGCAACTGGCGCAAGGAACATTGGCGTGGCCGTTCGTCAACGGAAAGTTGATCGGAGGCGCCGCGTGGTTTACGGAAGCTCCAAACCAACTGTCGAACGTGTGGCATGTCTCGCAAGTCTGCGGAAATTGTGCTTGCACGTGGTTGGGAACGGTTCCGCCGAGTGTTTGCGTCTGATTCCAGTCAGATTGGTGGCAGGAGATGCATGCCGTTGACAACCCTTGGAACTGCCCTACGGCGGCACTCTTGTGGCAGTCGTCGCATTGCACGGCAGCGTGGGCTCCCAACAGCGGGAAACGGTTCTGGTGATCCTTCACTTGCTGCACGGCGACGTTCCAGCCCTGCACGGTATGACACTGCGCGCAATTCGTGCCCATCTTCGTCTGGTGCACATCGGTGTGACAGTCTTTGCAGTCCTTGGATACATTGGTGAACACCGGCTTCACATGGCACTGCGTGCATTGCACTTTCTCGTGCATGCCCCGCAACGGATACTTCGTCTTGTTATGGTCGAACTCAGGGACTGCTTTGATGGGCAGCCACCCAGCAGCCGTGTGGCAGTTTTCACAAGGGATCGCGAGCGCCCCGTGCGGACTACGAGTGGTCTGCCGCTGAGGCGCCGGCATTGGAGCGTTAGCTGGTTGCAGTGCGAAGAGCAAGAACCAGCTCAGAACTTGAAGGAGCGTTTGCGTAACTGTCCCCCACGCAGAGAGTTACTCGCGATCCGTCTTCGTGGGCCGGGATGCAGTCTTCGGGCGAAACACTGATAGTTTGTGGCCTAAGAAGGGACCCAACAACTGTACGAACGGGCAGTTCTTGGCCAATGGACTTGGACACGTTAAGTTCCGCCCCTTGGACCTCGACCTGAGTAAGAGATGAAACGTTGGTTGCCCGCTGGGACCTGCGCGTTGCCCAATTTAAAAAATGCCGAAAACTCTTTTATTTTTTATCCGGTAAATTGCTGCGTTTGTGTTCGCCCGTCACAAATGAAGTTGAAGTCTTCTCTGAGGCGGAAAAACAATTTATGGACTGTTTCAGGAATTGGCGTTTCTTGATGTTTCAAGGTTTCAGTGGCTTGACGTCGGAACCGTGGCAGTCGGAACACTTTGATGGCGCCTGCTTATAGATGACGACTGGTTTGTCTGCAACCAGGCGCGTTTGCGTGTGACATTTGTCACAAGCAACTCCGGCATGCCCTCCCTGCAATGGAAAATGTGTTCTCGCGTCGTGATTGAACGTCGAAGGTATCCAACGCTGCGAATTGTGACAATCCGCACAGTGCGTCTTCGCGGATTTTGCAAACTGGCCAGCGTGCGCGTCTTTGTGACAATCCTCACAAATCTGCGACGTGCCCTTGAATTGGACCTGTGTGCCTCCCGGTAAGACTTTATGGCAATCACCGCACTTCACGACACGGTGTGCGCCCAGCAGCGGGAACTTTGTCTTCGAGTGGTCGAATCCGGTGATATTCGCCCAGGACCTCGTGTCGTGGCAAGCCTCGCAGCCGAAAGGAGTGCCGTTCGCGCGCTTCTGTGCCATCCGCTCGTTGAATTCGCCGTGGTGCGGATCCTTGTGACAAGCAGTACAAGCCATGTCCTTGAACCGGAAGGGCAAGATCTTGTCGGTCCTACCCGCCAAGCCCACTTTGTGGCAATCGGAACATGGAACGGCCAAATGCGCTCCATTCAGCGGGTAGCGTGTCTTCATGTGCATTGCCAGGGTAAAAGTCGACTGATGGAAATCTTTGACGGTGTGGCAATCCTCGCATCGGTTCTGATGCGGTGGGCCGGCGAACTGATTGTCGTGAGGGTCCTTGTGGCAGTCCAGGCACGCTGCAAACTTGACCTTGTAAATCGTATCCTTGCCGGCGGGCAAATGACACTTTCCGCATTCCACGGTCACATGCTTCCCTCGCAGCGGATACCCCGATGTGTCGTGCTCCTTCACGCCGAAGAGCGACGGCTTCCAGCCTTCCACCGTGTGACATTCGTCGCATTCGCCTTTCTTCGGCCGCGACTCGAATTGCCCTTTGTGCGGGTCGGGCTTATGGCAGTCGGTGCAATTCGCAAAAGACAAGGTTTTTTTGAAATCACCGTTTAAATGGCACTGGGTGCAATTCAATGTCGCATGTTTTCCCAGCAGAGGATATTTCGTTCTCGAGTGGTCAAACGAAAACGCGGGCAGCAGTTTTTTCCAGCTTGGGGTTGTATGGCAGTCTTCGCAACGCTGCTTGAACGAGCCTTTGTGCGGATCGATGTGGCAATCGGTGCAAGCCGAAAACTTAATGTCTTTGTAACGAGGCGGTCCACCCGGCACATCGGGCTTATGGCACTTTTCGCATGCAACCTGAATGTGCGCGCCAGTGAGCGGATAGCGCGTTTTCGAGTGATCAAACTGCTTGGCCGCTTTCCAGTCTGTGAAGTTGTGGCATTGCAAGCAATTGTTCCCAAGCTGTCCTTTGTGAGGATCTTTGTGACACGTCACACATTCCCGCGATAGACCGAAAAAGGATTTCGAAACATCTTTCATTTTGATAAGGGAGCGTTCCGGGCCAACCATGTTCATTGGCGAGTGGCATTTCTCGCAGGGAACATCGGCGTGCTTTCCTTCCAGCGCGTATCCCGTCTGCTTGTGGTCAAATTGTTTCTGCGAAGGCTCCCAATGGATCAGATTGAAATCTTCGCCGTTGTGTTCCAAGTGGCAGCGAACGCAGTCCTTCCCGTTTGGATTCTGCATTCCGAGCTGCGCGTGATAGCCATGCCTGGCGTTGAGGCGTCCTGCAATTTCCTTGTGGCAATCCAGGCACTTAAAGGTTGGCGTACTCGTTCCGAATTGATGGCAACTAGCGCACTGTGCAGTGCCGCTGAGTGACTGATGTGCCTTTGATAGTGGCCCAGGCGAGATCTGCCCCTGCGCGGGAACACACATCATTAGCACGCAGAGGACGGCAAAAAGTAAGTCGAATCCCAGAAATCCTTTGCATTTAACGTGCCATCCAACTTGTTTTGCAAAGAGCACGACAGCTCTCCGTGGCCACCTGAGAGGCGGAAGCAGGGCTAGGGTGTCGCTGAAAGATATCACGAGCACCACGTCCGGCAACTACCCCTGTTCTTAATCTGACCTTTTGTACAGATGACAAGTTCTGGCTGGAGCGTAGCCTACCAGCATGGCGGACTCTGCACCATCTGAGCCCCGGAGGCGTTACGCGCGTCCGGGTGAATTCGAGATACCTGATTCGATTCTCGAATCGAATTCCTTTGGCCAGCGCCTTGGTGCCGAACTGAGCGCTGGGCGCAAAAATACTGCCCAGCCGGTCAAAGCACCGCCGCGCCATGGGGAACTGGACCCTAACCGGAAAAGCACAACTCCCGCATCCAGCGGGCAACGCGACGGTCCTGACTTGAAATATGTGCGAAGAACCCCTCCCCTCTTAGCGGGCGGAGTAAGCTCGAGTGCTAGTCTGAGCCAGAACCCCAAAAACCCCCCTGCCTTACCCAACCGAGATGCGATCGTCGCCAAAAGAGTCGCGGCGCGTTTTGAACTCCTACCTGAGCCGAAACCTCTCTGGGGCAGGATCGGTTGGAGCGCCATTGCCCAGTTGGCGGCCCTCGGTTTCGGACTCTTGGGTCCCACGCTGTTCCCTCAGCAAATGCAGACGGCTTTGAAATTCGATGTTGTGGATATAAGGCAGCCGGTCACGCACATAAACATCGACATCCCGCCAACACCCCCTCCGCCCCCTCTTCCAAAGATCAAGCCCAAAGTTCCACCTCCGGAACCCAAGCCGATTGTGCCCAAGCCCAAGCAGATAGTGGCTGAACCGCCAGCGTTGAACCCCAGGCAGCCGCACGTCTTTCTTGTTGTCAAGCCGGACCTGCCAAAGATTCGTAAAGTGGAAATGAAGCCTGTGGAGCTCAAGCCAGTCTTTCAACCAATGGAAATTGTTTTGAAGTCGAACCAGCCCGCGCGGCCCAAGGAAGAAGCGCGAGTTGAGAACCTCAGTCCAGCGAGCCCAGCCACGGCGACGGTGGCTGCACCTCCGAGCAAAGTGCAATCCGGCGGTTTTGGTGATCCGAAGGGATTACCGGGTCCGGGGAATCCCAACAAAGCTGGGAACATCAACCAAACTGGCTCCCCGAATCTACCCGGCGGTCCCGGCTCAGGCAACGGCACCGGCGGGGCTCAGGGACTCCGCGGCACGGTCGCCTCCGATGGTTCGAAGGCAGGCGCGCCCGTTGCGGCTGCGGGGAACAGTAGCGTCGCCATTCTTTATGAGCCGAATCCTGCTTATACGAATGATGCCCGAATTCTTAAAATGGAAGGTGATGTCGTCCTGGAAGTGGTTTTCCTTGCCTCAGGGCAACTGCAAGTGACGCGCGTGGTCAGCGGCCTCGGCCACGGTCTTGATGAATCAGCAATTCAAGCTGCAAAACAAATACGTTTCCGGCCTGCGCAACGCAATGGCCAGCCGATTGATTTTCCCGCTCATGTGCGAATAGAGTTCCGTTTGACCAAGTAAAAAGCTGCCAAAGAAACTGTAGAAGATACTGACAACTGTACTGTGAGAATCAACCCGCGAAGTGAATTGCTAATTTCCCTTATTGCCCCCTTGTATTGCCAATGGACACGAATCTGGCAGAGAGGTTGCATGCCTAGGAATCCCCCCTCCAGCGAAACTACGCCCATCGATTAGACATCGACCCCGGCGAATCCCTGTCAAAGACAATTCGATGACAAAGGATTTACATCTACCTGACATCCTTACTGGTCATCCGAGTTAATTTGCCAGTTCTATGCACGCACTCATCAGTGGCACTTTGCCCGTCTCCGTGTTTTGCTGACTGCGGACCAGGAGGAAATCAAGAATGAAGATTACCAACGCATTTAAGTCTTTGGCATGCATGGCCGTATTGACATTGCTGCTTCCAGCCGCAGCCCAGGCGCAGTACACGCGAATGGATTTAAATTCAAATCAATCAGGCGTTGCGCCGCATGTAAACCCTCAACTGATCAACCCTTGGGGGCTCGTCCAACTCGGGACCAGCCCGATCTGGCTCAGCGATAACGGAAGCGGCTTTTCGACGCTTTACACCGGAACTGGTCTGCAACTTGGGCTCGTTGTGCTCATACCGGGTTTGAGCGAAGCCCAGGGTACACCGACAGGCATTGTTGGCAACACTGGGGCGGCTACCGACTTTGTGTTCACTAACGCCGCAAACGGCCAGTCCGGCCGGGCCATATTTATTTTTGCGACCCTGGACGGTGCTATCGCCGCATGGAATCCAGGCGTTGGTGGCGCGGACCAGGCAGGCCATAGTCTGGCGACAATCCCGATGGGCTTTCAACCCAAGCCCGGCGCCACCTATACCGGTCTCGCCATCGCTACAAACAGCCAGGGTCAAACGTTCTTGTATGCGGCTGACGACGGCCCGAACCGTCAAGTGGACATGTTTGACAGCTCATTCAAGCTTGTACAATCGTTCAGCGATCCGGCCATCCCGAGAATTTTCACTCCCTACGGCATTCAGGAAATCGACGGTCCATCAGGCCCGCAAATCTGGGTGACCTTTACAGCTCTCAACAAAAGCCAAGGTGGCTTTGTAGACGTTTTCAATACTGACGGAACGCTGGCCCAACACTTCGCAGTCAACGGCCCGCTGCACTCGCCATGGGGCATTGCTAAAGCTCCCGCAGACTTCGGCCCAATGAGCAACGCGATTCTTATCAGCAATAACACCTCTCGAGGACGAGTAAACGCCTTTGATGCATCGGGCACTTTCCTCGGTCCGCTTCGTGACGCGAACGGACAAGCCATCGAGATCGACAATCTTTGGGGCATCGCGTTCGGCCATGACGGCGGCGCGGCCAACGGCGGTCGCGAAGCAACTCCCCACAATTTCCTGTTCTTTACTGCCGGGCCAAACTCGTATGCCGACGGACTCTTCGGCGTAATCACGCCGCGCGCAAACTAGTCCGGCACAGATGCCAACTTTCTTGAAAGGCTAATTCCCCAGGCTTCGTTAAGCGCGAGCTCTGAGCGCTAAGGGTTGCAACCTGTCAGGCAATAGCTTGCGCCGATCCTCTAGCTGTAATTTGCTTAGGATGTTGGAGACGTGAAATTTAATAGTTCGCTCTGAAGTTCCAACTAGATGGGAAGTCTCCTTGTTCGTTAAACCCCGCATCAAAAACTGCAGAACTTGCCGCTCTCTTGCGGTCAACGTATAACCAAGGCGTTCATTTCTGCATGCAGGTCGCAGAAGAAGTAGTTGATTCCTGGGATCGAAAATGGTCGCGCGGCCGCTTGGCTTCATAGAACCCAAGATCGACCGCAGACTGAGACAAACAACTGACGAGCTAAAGACATTTCGGTGACAACCTTCGCCTCTCATTCGTTTATCTTTTGCCGGGAATGAAGTTGTAGGCCCACACGCATCCGTGGTTATTCCCTGTCCCAGCCAGGCAGTTTCAACCTTTGGAGCATCAGTGGATATGAAAGACGATTCCCCTTGGCCGCTGGGTACGCGACTCTTCCTTAACACTACACTGCGGAACTGCTAGCAGGATTTTGGCACGAGCTCAAAACAAAATCGAAACCCCGTTCGAAAGAGTTCCAACGAAAAGGAGAGACCCTCATGAGACAGCCGACAACTAAAATGCTTTCAGTCACGTGGATTATCGCATTGGCCGCTGCGATCTGCGTAGCAATCCCCGCAACTGTTGCTGCGCAAAGCAAATTCAATCAGCGCGGCAACTATCTCATCGCCGACCAATTCAACAATCGAGTGATTGAGGTCGACCCGAGTGGCCATATCGTCTGGCAGTTTGGCCTTGGGCCAGCTGACTTCTCCCCAGCTTCCATCATCGGTGTCAACGACGCGCAGCGCGTTGGCGCTCTCACGTTGATGGGAGGCACGGGAACGCCCGGGGGACAACCCGAAGCACCCAATTGCACTGATCCAAATGGCTGCCCGGACAACCGCGTGCTTTTGGTGAACCCCAAAGGACACATCGTCTGGCAATACGGCCAGTTTGGCGTTGTAGGCTCGGACGCCAATCAGCTTAATACTCCTGTTCAAAACACCTGGCTTCCGAACAAGCATGTTCTGATCACGGATCAGGCGAACGAAAGAATCATCGAGGTCAATTTAGCCAAACAGATCGTATGGCAATTTGGCACCACCGGCATTTCCGGCACTGGGCCCAACATGCTGAACAATCCGAATTGCGCGGAGCTTCTGGAGAATGGTCACATCCTCATCTGCGATGAGAACAACAGCCAGGCACTTGAGGTCACACACACCACACCAAGCACCGTCGTTCACACTTACACTATGGCTGGGGGCATGCTTTTCAACGGCGTTGCTTTCGCCAGCCGCCTCCCGAACGGTCATACACTCATTACTGACTCGGGCAATGCCCGCATTGTGGAAACCAATGAGAATGGCGATGTGTTCTGGCAGTTCTTCACCAACACCGATCCCAACAGCAATCCACGCTGCAGCGGTGGGACCTGCACGGGCCCTCTTCCAACACGTGCGGTTCGCTTGCACAACGGAAACACGCTGATCAGCGATCAATACAATCACCGCGTTATCGAGGTGAACCACGACGGGGAGATCGTGCGTACCTTCGGCTTGATCAACTCCCTTGGCTACGGTTCGAAGAGCGTGGCAGGCGGCGGACTCAACTCGCCGTATGACGCCAAGCGAATCGGCGATTACACCGGTCTGACTCCTCCTTTTGGCTTTGAACAGGGCCAAAACAACAATAACCAATAGGTTTCTCAGAAACTGCTCAAACGGGATTGCACGCTCACCGCGGCACCACGCGATACAGCTTCGCGGCGGTAGCTTGTCTCATGGGTCAAATCTCTAACGAGCCGGTGAGCGCTGATCACAAATCTCACTGCCGTGACCCCGCGGAATGCATCACTGCTTGCTGCGGGCTGAGGCTCTTGTTGTAGGATGCGCCCAGCCCATCTACTTAGAGATGCTCAGAAGAGGCATTGTCACAGAATTATCTCTCAAATGTCTTCTTCATTTGACTGCGGATTTGTCCCGTAGCGCAGGAAGCCGTTTGTTTAAGTCAGTGATTCTGATAGCTTAAAAGCCTATTCTTTTGTGGCCGTACGTTGGCCCTGACGAAGGAGTGCTGGGTGTCCGTAGGGCTCTAGGTACAAAAGCCGAAGCTGCCTCCCCATGGAAAAGATTTTAATTGTTGAGGATGATCGTGCCGTTCAAAAAGCACTGAAAAGGCTCTTCGAGTCCGAGAATTACTCCGTGGAAGTGACCACAAATGGAAAGTCCGGCCTGGAAGCGTTTCACTCCTCTCCTCCCTCGGTGGTGGTCCTGGATCTCCGGCTACCGGGAATTCCCGGTAACGACGTGTGCCGCGAAATCAAGAAGAAGTCCCCCTCGTTGCCCGTAATCGTTCTGAGCGCAAAGACTGATGTTGCGGACAAAGTGTTGCTCCTGGAGACCGGCGCGGACGATTACGTGACGAAGCCGTTCAGCCCGCGAGAGCTGCTTGCCCGGGTGCGTGCAGCGGTCCGCCGCACGAGCCGCGCTGACGCCGGCGAAACCCTCGCGTTCGGACGGGTCGCAGCGGATTTTGCGAAGATGGAGTTAACGAGGGACGGAAAACTCGTCTCGATGACCACCCAGGAATTCAAAATACTCAAATTCTTCTCACAGAATCCCGGGCGAGTCATTTCCCGTTCCGAGCTTTTGAATGAAGTGTGGGGATACGAGAACTATCCTTCAACGCGAACCGTAGACAACCATATTTGGAAGCTTCGTCTGAAACTGGAGGACGATCCTTCCAACCCCATCCATTTCCACACCGTTCATGGTGCGGGATATAAGTTCGTGCCTCAGGCTTGAACCGTGAGATTCGCGGAAAAGACCCGCGTGAAGAACCGCCGTGGCAGGCTTGTCCGGCTTCGTTTGCGGACGAAATTCCTGCTTTCCCTCTGCCTTATTTCCACAAGTCTGACTTGTGCAACGCTGTGGATGGTCCGTCGAAGTGTTCGCATCCAACTACGCAGAGAGATCGTCGACGACCTTCGCAATTCGGTCGCTGTCTTCCAAAATGTGCAACGGCAGCGGGAAGTCAGCCTGACTCGATCGGCGGAACTGCTTGCAAACCTCCCTAATCTCAAAGCCCTGATGACGACGCGGGATGCGGCAACCATTCAGGACGCTTCGTCCGACATTTGGCGCCTGGCGCCTAGCGATATATTTGTTCTTGCTGATCCCACAGGCAAAGTAATGGCTATTCACACGACCCTTCCTGGGATCACTCGCGGAGCAGCCCAGGACCTGCTGAAGAACTCTGTTGGAGCGGACCAACCTAGTTTTTGGTGGTACGGCGCGGGACACCTCTATGAAGTCTTCCTACAGCCAATCTTTTTCGGCTCGCCCAAAGAAGCTAATGAACTGGGTGTCTTAGGTGTGGGCCATGAAATCTCAGACGCGGTCGCCATGGACATCAGCCGCATTGCATCCAGCCAGGTTGCGTTCTATTACGGTGATACGCTCGTGGTAAGCACGTTACAGCGGGAACAGGAATCCGATCTTGAACACTTCATCGCTAACGCTTCGGCCCTGCCAGCCTCAGGTCCCCGCGAGATCCGCTTAGGTGGCGAGGAATTTCAGGCCACAACCGTGGCTCTTGCCCCAAGCGTCGCTCCATTCGTTCGTCTCACCGTGCTGAAATCGTTTGACAAGGCCGCTGTTTTCCTCGATTCGTTAAATCGCTTGCTTGTCGTATTGGGTTTGATCGCGGTTTTCGCGGGTAGCGTGTTGGTCTTCCTAATCTCCGAAACATATATGAAGCCACTGGCGAATCTTGTGGCTGGAGTGCGTGCGCTTGAGAGAGGAGATTTCGCCTACCCGGTGGCAAGCCGCAGCGGGGATGAAGTTGCTGAACTGACTGCCGCTTTTGAACGAATGCGCGCCAGTCTTCAGCGAACGCAACAAGAACTTCTAGGCGCGGAGCGGCTCGCCACTATTGGCCGCATGGCTAGCTCAATTTCACACGACTTAAGGCATCCCCTCACCGCAGTCGTCGCCAACGCCGAATTTTTGTGCGATGCACACTTGGAACCGGCCCAGCGCGAGGAATTGTACCGAGAGATTCGCTCTGCCGTCGATCAGTTGACGGACCTTGTTGATTCCCTGCTGGAATTCTCGCAAGCCCGTGAATCGCTGCGACGCGTATTCGGTCCTGTCGAAGATGCAGTTGACCGGGCTATTCACACCGTGCGCGCGCGTCCAGGGTTTCAAGCCGTGGACATCTCTGTGTGCCGCGAGGGCCGCTGCGAAACATGGTTTGACCATAAGAAAGTCGAGCGTGTTTTTGCGAATTTGCTCCTCAATGCTTGCGAAGCGGTGCCGCAAGAATCCGGCAAAATCGAGGTGAGCCTCCGCCAGAACAAAGATGCCGTTGAAATTCGTATTACAGACAATGGACCTGGGGTCGCGGAGCCCATTCGCGCTAGACTATTTCAGCCGTTCACAAGCTTTGGAAAGCACAATGGCATCGGGCTGGGACTTGCTATTAGTCACAAGATCTTGAGCGATCATGGAGGCAGCGCGTCTCTGGAGAGCACGGGAGCCGAAGGGACGGTGTTTAGACTCGTGCTGCCTATTCCCGTCGCCTCGAACACAGTTTAGCAAACCTCAATTTCACCTGAGGTGCCCGTCTTAGTTCCGTTTTCAAAAACAGGAGGTCCGCCGTGCGTCCTTTGAACCCGTTCTCTTCAGCATCCAAACTTCTATCTGCCCTTCTAGTTCTCACCATGGGGTCCTCGGTGGGCAGATGCCAGGATGCGAAAACTGCTGCCCTCCCATCGAGCAAGGAATCCCCAACTGATTCATTGCGCAACCTGCAGAAACAGATGGAAGAACTAAAATCCGTTTTGGAGCAAATGCGCGGTGAAGTACTTCTCTCTCGCGCAGAAACACTTGAGTTGCGTAAGGAATTGGAGGCAACTCGCCGGCAACTCGCCGCCCAACCCGCCAACGCGAGCACGCCACCGAGCCTCGGCGCAGACTCGCAACAGTCCGCGCCAAGCCAGGGGGTTGAAGATCCCCAAAAGAAACTGGAAGAAGACCGGCAACTAACGGCCGCCAAACTGGAAGAATTACATCAGACGAAAATTGAAAGCGCCTCTAAATATCCCGTCCGTCTTTCCGGTCTCGTACTTCTAAATCTCTTCAGCAACAAAGGCGTCGCAGACAATATGGATTTCCCAACTCTTGCCTTGGCGCCCAGTCCGGCCAGTTCAGGCGGGAACTTCGGAGGCAGCCTGAGACAGTCTCTCCTGGGCCTCGAAGTGTTTGGTCCTGAGATTGGCGGAGCCAAAGTGACCGGTGACTTACAGTTTGACTTCGCAGGGGGATTCCCCGATGCGGACAACGGTGTCACTTTCGGCCTGGCCCGTCTTCGTACGGGCGTGGTGAGTCTGGCATGGAAAAACACAACGGTTGTGGCTGGGCAAGATCATCCGTTTTTCTCTCCACTTTCACCGACCTCCGTCGCTTCTCTCGCGGTTCCGGAATTCTCCTACTCCGGAAATCTATGGGGCTGGATCCCTCAAGTTCGAGTCGAGCACCGCGTTAATATCACCGAAAACTCCAGCTTCCTGCTTCAAGGAGGAATCCTGGACCCGTTGACGGGCCAACCGCCTGCTTTGCAGTTTTTCCGAACACCACAGGCGGGTGAAGCATCACGGCAACCCGCGTACGCCTTGCGGACATCTTGGAGTCATCACGCCTTTGGGCATGAGCTCACTTTAGGAGTCGGCGGCTATTACAGCCGGCAGAATTGGGGATTTCATCGCATGGTAGATGGCTGGGCCGGCACTTCCGATTTGACAATTCCTTTGAGCTATCGGTGGGAGCTTTCTACAGCATTCTATCGAGGCCGGGCACTGGGCGGCCTCTCGGGGGGAATTGGAAGAAGCGTATTGTTCAGCGGATTGCCTACCGATCCGGTGACGCAGGTGCACGGCTTGAATGCGGCCGGCGGCTGGTCGCAGCTGAAATTCCGTCAAACTGAAAAGTTTGAATGGAATGGCGGTTTTGGACAAGACAACGCTTTTGCTCGAGACCTCACCTACTTTCCATCGCCCGTTTCTCAGCAAGGCTATTTCGACCCGACTCTGGCGCGCAATCGGGGCGCTTTTTTGAATTTCTTTTATCGTCCTCGCTCCGACTTGCTTTTCTCGGCGGAATACCGCCGGCTGAGAACTCTCTCCATTCTTGGAACCTCTGAAACCGCCGACCATGTTGACTTGACTCTTGGAGTTCTCTTCTGAAGAAAATGTCACGCTCAGGACAAACGCGCGCCGCTGCATTCGAAACCAAAGGTTCACACCGCTGGCTTTGCCTTTTTGTATTGTTATTGAGCATTTTGCCGGCAGCTTCTGTCTCGCGGGGACAATCCGTTACGGTAACAGGGAAATTTGAGCTAACCGACGGTACCTCCGCGCGAATGAAAGATCTCTCCAATGCAGTCGTCTGGCTCACTCGACTTGGTGATTCAGCGGAAGTGCCACCTCCTCGCAGTCGTCAACTCTTGCAACTCGTTCAAAAGCACAAGGTCTTTTCACCACACGTCCTCGTTGTCCGCGTTGGTGCGCCAGTGGAATTCCCAAACCGCGACCCTTTCTTTCATAATGTTTTCTCACTTTTCGAGGGGAAACGGTTTGACTTGGGACTGTACGAGGCGGGCAGCACCCGCACTGTGGTTTTTGATCGCCCAGGAATTAGTTATATCTTTTGCAACATTCACGCCGAAATGGGTGCGGTGGTAATCGCGCTCAAAACTCCATACTACGGAGTTTCGGATCGTAAAGGCGTGATCACCATTCCCGGCGTACCGGCGGGACGCTATGAGGTGCGCGTTTGGGATGAGCGTGCGCTCCCAGAGGATATGGAGGCGCTCACTCGCACGCTGGACCTGTCTGAGTCGGCTCCCTCGTTGGGAGTTTTCCAGTTCGCGGAACATCGCAGCGCGTTGTTAAATCACAAAAACAAGTACGGACAGGACTACGAAAATCCAACGCCCACTGTACCCGCCTACGCGCGCCCTTAGAAAGGCTTCGAGGCTTCTGTAATTTGCTTTAACCCGAACTTAATGCACTTTTCCGTGCTTGTCGAACGTAAGCACGACGACAACCCGATTCACTTGCTTGCCGAGCACCGTTAGTGGCCTGTACTTCCAATGCTTCACGGCATCGGTCGCTGCGTCATTGAGCAACGGATTGCCCTCAATCACTTTAACTTCTTGCACCGTACCGTTGTCGTTGAGCGTCACATCCATCGCTACCTCCCCGTGAACCTGCTGGTTGGCAGCCTCCGAGGGATAGGACTGAAGAACAAACCGAGAGTCCAACGATCTCCGCCTCTTCCGTCTGTTCCGCGACCGCCTCCACGTCGTTCGCCGAATTGAACACTGCCAGTAGCGCCTCATGCCCCTCGGCCTGCAGAGAGGACGCCAGATATCGGATGGAGAGGTTTTCCTCGAAGTCAGGGCCCGCCAGAAGAACGCGCATATACCCTCCCGCCGCTCAAATTTAGAACGCGCTGATTCTACATTCTTGCATTGCCTGTGTTTGACGCGATCTGGCTGTTTATGGTTGGCGTCTTTCTTCCGGGAAAAATCTCGCAGTTTCTCGCCAAATGCTAATTCCTTGGGTTCGTACTATTCGCGACGCACAGAAGTAATCCTTATTGCCTCGCGAGGTACGAAATCCGCCATCATGATCAGCAATCCTTAACGATCTTTCAGCGCTTCGTAAACAACCATCCGGGCCACGGGTTTGCCGTCCTCTTCCTGCTCCGGCGTGTAGAGACGGTGAGTTTTCAAGTCCACGGCGACAGTGTGGACGGCGTGCTGCACGCGAAAATCCTCAAGCTTGCGGTAGTGATTGGCATCATCCTGATGAAAAACAGAGATAGCACCGCTGTAGCACGCGACGTAAATGCGTTGCAGTCCAGGGTCAAACTTGATTACATCTGGTCCCCCGGCGAGTGGCAGAAAAGCAATTGGTGCATTCTTGTCCAAGTCGAGGACGGTCATGAGTTCATTCTCTTCGCAGGAAAGGAACGCGCGATGATGCTCCGGGTCGAGCGCCATGCCGTGATTTCCTTTGCAGCGCCCCACCGGATACCGCCCGACGACTTCGTCGGACACCGGGTCAATGACTGCAAAAATATTCTGATCCTGCAAATTTACGTACACCTTGCGAGCGACTGGGTCGTACTGCGGCATCCCTGTCTCACTGTCGAAGTGCAAGGTCTTCACGATCTGGTCTTTGGTCACATCAACGATAGCTTCGGCTTTGCCGCGTTCGTCCGACACATAGAGTTTGTGGAATGGAGCGGCATACGCGCTCCCATCCGGCTTGGCCTCCGTCTTCAGCTTCTTAATAACCTTCATCTGCTTGAGGTCCACGACGCCGATCGTGTTGTCGTGGGCGTTCGACGTGTAGAACTTTTCGAGTTCGGGTACGTACTCTACGCCTTCGGCCCCGGGCGTGTCGGCAATGGTGGCGACAACTTTGTTCGTCGCCACATCGATCACATAGGTCTGATCCGCGGCAAGATGCGCGGAAATCAGGTAGTGGTCGTCTTCGTCTATCGTCAGATAGTCGAACCGCTTTCCTCCAGGACCAGGCAGATCAAACTCTGCTATTTTCTTGAGCGTCGGGCCGCTCGATTGAGCGGCCTTCGTGTGTGCAAGAATCGGGACGAGTGTTAAAGCCACGAGCACCGCAGCAGCCATCGTAGAGTGTGTTCTGGTCATCTTCATTTCCTACTTGATGGCGATATGGCTCAGGGCCGCTTTGATTCCCGCCGCAACGGATGCAGTGCTGCCGTGACCCCAGAAGTGCATGAAGAAAAGGCGAGGCTGCTCGGTAAGCAAATGGCTGTGGAGCGCAGTGATGAGAATGTGATGCTCTTCCAGCGCTGAAATAACTCGATTGACTTCCTCGGCCGTCAGGACAAAATCGCCAGTCGTCGCTAACTTGCCGGGCCCTGCTTCCTGAAAATTGATGGACTCCGCCACACCTTGCGGTGAAGCGAGGGTTGCACCGCCGTCTGTGATTGGCTCGGAACGCGGCACGCCAAAAGAAAGCACTCCACCTTTGAACGCCCCCTGTCGGCCAACTGTGTCATTCACAGTCTTGACCCACTCGGGAGGAGTAGCAGGTTCAGGTGCCGGAGCCGCGGGCTTTTCCAGAGGTGTCTTTGAAACTGCGAGAGCGGCATGCAGTGATTCTGCAATTTGAGAAGCCCGGCCGTGGCCCATGTAATGCATATACATCACGTGCGGCGTCTCGCCGAGAAGGTGATTGTGTACAGCCGTGATTTCGAAGCCAGCGGAGCGCAGCTTCTCCATTACGGGATTCACTTCGGAGTCCAACAGAACCAGATCTCCCATTACGCTCGCGTTTTCGTCCGTTCCCGAAAAAGCGGCCCACGAGCCGAGTGCTAAGCCTGCTTTAACTGATACCCCTTGTACAGTCACATGCAAGTCAGTCCGCGGGAAGCCGACTCTATAGACCTCTCCCGCCTTCTGGCCCGAACGACCAAGAGCCTGGTCAATGGCTGAGGTGTTCAGACCTTGGCTTCTCACGGCAAGCGGCACGAATAGCAAAGCGCCCGCGACAACCAAACAACGCACCTTTCCAATCATGACTGCCTCCTATTCACGGTAACGAAATTCGAATACGCGGCTGGTAAGATCATTTCGACTGCCCCTGTTGCTCAGCTTTCGCGAGTTGCGCGTTTACTCGCGTCCCGGGACGCAGTTCGTCCGTTCCTCGCACGGCGACCTCATCTCCGTCGCGCACGTCCCCAAAAACCTCGATCAGCTTTCCTTCCACCTCCCCGGTGGAGACGTTGGCCCATTCGGCATTGCCATTGCGGATGCGAACCACAAAAGTGGCTTCGGTCGTTCGCGCGACCGCGGAGGTTGGGACGAAGAGCGTAGCCTCAGAGCGTCGGACCGGCCACAAGACTTCGGGAAACATTCCCGGGGATAATCGGCGGTCACCGTTATTGACATCGAGTTCGACGGGCATCGTCCTGGTCTTCACGTCGACAGCATGGGCGATGCGCGAGACCGCCCCTGAAAACGTTTGGTTCGGGAAAGCGGGAACGGTGAATTCCACTTTTGCGCCGCTCACCATGCCGGCGACATATTTTTCAGGTACAGGAACGACCAGCCGCAAACGATTGGCTTGTTCTACTCTCACCATCGGGGCTTGAGCGCCGGAACCGCCAGCAGGCCCCACCAAAGCCCCGGGATGGACGTTTCTCTCAGTGACTACGCCATCGAATGGAGCGCGAACTTGTAAGTAGCCTTCAATTTCTGTAATCGAGTTCAAGGCTGCTTTGGCTGCCTGTGCGCCTTCGCGCGTCGCATCCACGCGCGCGTGGTCTGCCTCAACGGCCTTTTGCGCCACCTCCAAATCGTTGCCAGCTACAACTCCCGGCGTAGCAGAAGCAGCCTTGAGTCGTTCGTACGTGCCCTGGTCGGAAGCGAGCTTGGCTTCCGCCTCCACGCGCTGCGCTTCCGCACTCTGCAATTTCGACTGTGCTTCGGCGCGTTGCGCCGCCAGCTCCGGCGCCATAAGACGGGCCATCAATTGACCGGATTTCACGATAGAACCGCGGTCTACGCTGATCGAATCGACAAATGCCGTCACTTTTGGATACACGGCGACAACCTCATACGGCTGTAGTTCACCGGGCAGGCGCACTGAAATGGAGAGTTTGTGAGATGCGACCTTGACTACGTCCACGCTTGGAACGGGCTGCGCAGCCGTCGTGTTGGCGCTAGGCGATCCTGAGTTCGAACTGCACGAGCTACAAAACGCGACGATCGCGAGGCACAGCGTTTTTGGATAGATGTTGCGACTCATTGAGCGCCCCCTGTAGGGTTCGGAGTTTCGGCCTGGCCGCCAGCAAAGATACTTTGAGGATCATCAGGGTCCAAAGAGGGTGAGGTAGTTCCCGAGCGGCCCTGAATGATGCCAAAGACCAAGGGCAGGATGAGAAGTGTTGCGAGCGTTGCAAAAAACAGGCCGCCGATCACGGCGCGCCCGAGAGGAGTAGTTTGCTGGCTGCCCTCGCCGATGGCTAAGGCCATCGGAATCATGCCTGCGATCATCGCCATACTAGTCATCAAAATGGGCCTCATGCGCGTCCTCGCAGCTTGAATTCCCGCGGCCATCGCTGGATTACCGGCACGGCGGTACTCCTCCGCGAACGTGACCAACAGAATCGCATTCGCGACGGCGACGCCAATCGCCATGATTGCGCCCATGAACGATTGGATATTCAAAGTTGTGCCGGTAATGAGGAGCACGAAGAGCACTCCACAAAGGACCGCCGGTACAGCGGAGAGTACCGCTAGGGCGAGCCTCAGTGATTGGAAATTTGCCGCCAGCACGAGATAAATCATGAGTACCGCGAGGAGCAACCCGATGCCAAGGTTGGTAAGAGTCTGTTTCATGGGTGCGATCTGGCCGCGGACGCTGACTCGTACGCCGCGAGGCGGTGTTCCGGCGCGTTTAATAGCGTCATCCAACTGGTTGGAGACACGACCGAGGTCTTGCCCCGAGACGTTCGCAGTAAGCGTAACCATTCTCTGGCCATTCAAGCGGTGATATTCGCCCACAGCTGTCCCATACGCAACTTGCGCGACGTCGCCGATAAGGGGATGAGAATCTCCGCCCTGGGAAAGGGGAATGTGTTCGACTTCCTGAATGGAAGTCATGTCGGCCTGAGGAATCTGTACCTGCACTTGATAAGCAACTCCCGAGCGCGGATCGGCCCAGTAAGTGGGCGTCACGAACCGGCTGGACGAAGTGGCCGCAAGAAATGACCGGCCAATGTTCGCAGCCGTCAGCCCAAGTTGGCCCGCGCGTACGCGGTCTACATTGACGTCGATACTCGGATAGTCCAGCGGTTCATCGTATTGCAGGTCGCGAAGAGCGTGAATCATACTCACTTCGGCACGAACTTTCTCTGCAAAAGCACGGTCTGCACCAAAATCTGGTCCGCTCACGCTTATTTCTACCGGAGTCGGGGCGCCGAAATTCATGATTTGAGTCACGATATCTCCGGCCTCGAAGGAGAATTGGCAACCGGGGAATTTTCCGGGCAGCGTGCTTCGCAATCGTTCTTCGAACTGACCTACACGAATGTCTGACTTGGGATTCAAAGCAACTCGCAGCACGGCCTCGTGTTGGCCGCTCGTCCAAAGGTAGATGGAATTGATCGGGTAACTCGGCGGGATGGCTCCTACGTATCCTAGCGTGATCGACACATTCCCCGGACCAGCTTCCTCTTGGATGGCGCGAAGAACATCAAGCGAAAGCCTTTCCGTGGTTTCCACGCGCGTTCCAATGGGCGCGCGGAAGCGGAGGAGGAGCTGACCGGACGGGACGCGAGGAAAAATTTCTCGACCCAAAAAGGGCCCCAATAGCACCAAGACTACAACAGAAGCCAAGACATAAGCGGAGACGGTCAGGCTCCGCATTCGCGACAATCTTTCGAGTGCGCGGCCTAATTTCTCCTGCCAGCGCGACAGCAGCGAAGATGCCTCCTCTTCCACGGCCGTATGTTCGCGGAGAATCCAAGTTGAGAGCACGGGGACCAGAGAACTGGACAACAGATACGAGGCAGCCATTGCAAAACCTACTGCCAATGAAAGAGGCACAAAAAGAGACCGGGAGACTCCGACCATGAAGAATGAGGGTACGAATACGGCCAAGACACACAGCATGGCGAGCAGACGAGGATCCTGTACTTCCTTGCTCGCTTGCAGGACTGCCTGCGCTCTACTGCTTCCTCGATTTAAATGACTGTGAATGTTTTCCATCACGACAGTGGACTCGTCGACGAGAATGCCTACGGCGAGAGCCAGACCTCCGAGGGTCATGATGTTGATGGTCTGCCCGGCGCCCCACAGCGCAACTACAGCGGTAAGGAGCGCAAAAGGAATCGTGACTACTACGATGAGTGCGCTGCGCCAGTCGCGCAGGAACAACAGAACCATTAAGCCGGTCAGGATGGCCCCGAGGGTGCCTTCCCTCACAACCGACAGCAGAGAATTGCGGACGTAAGAAGATTGGTCAAAGACGTAGTCGATTTTGATATCGGGAGGGACCACGGATTGGAAGTAGGCGAGATTATTTTTTACCTCGTTGACCACGGCCAGAGTGGAGGCGTCGGCGCGCTTAGTGACCGGGATATAGACCGTACGTCTGCCGTTGACTTCGGCATACCCGGTCAAAATGTCGCTGGAATCTTCGACGGTGCCAATGTCGCGCAAGAAAACGGTGGGCCCCGCGCCGGTGCGGATGGGCAGGTTTTGCAGATCTTTGATGTTGGAAACGACCGCGTTGATGGGTGTCAGCCGCAGCAGGTCTCCGGTGCGCACATTTCCCGCAGGGATAATGGTGTTGCCGGAATTCAGCGCCTGAATAACCTCTTCCGGCGCCATGCGATATGCACGCAAACGGTCAGGGTCGACGCTTACGACGATGGTGCGTTGATTGCCGCCGAACGGAGGGGGAGCGGAAACTCCGGGAAGAGTTGCAAATAATGGACGAACGCGGTTGAGCGCAAGGTCCTGAATCTCTCCTACACTTCGTGTAGCGCTGGAAAACACTAAATAACCTACGGGGACACTGCCCGCGTCGAAACGCATGATGAAAGGGGATACGGTGCCGGGAGGCATGAAGGCGCGTGCGCGATCGACGTAGCCGACCGTCTGGGCCGCTGCCTGGCTCATGTCTGTACCGGGATGAAATGTCAGCTTTAGCAACCCGACATTTTGGATCGATTTGGACTCGACCGACTCGATGCCGGTGATGTAGAGGAAGTGATATTCGTAATAATAGACGAGATATCCTTCCATCTGCGCCGGAGACATGCCTCCGTAGGGCTGCGCCACATAAATCACAGGCAGATTCAGACTCGGAAAGATGTCGACCGGCATTCGAACAAGCGCAAGAATCGAGCACAGCGCGACGCCGATAACCACCACGATGACGCTGATGGGATGGCGAAGGGCGGCACGAAGGAGCCACACGGTTACGGCCCTCCCTGCGTCTTGTCATGGAGAAATTGCAGGAACGGGCTTAGGTCACCTTGTGATGCCGCCACTGCAGCCAAGTTCTGCCAGACGGCAAGCTGCGCCAGCGCATCATCGATTTCGGCTTGCACCAACAGGCTCTGCGCATCGGATACGTCCACGAGTGTTGCCAGCCCAGCCTGGTAGCGAGCTGTCTCCTGTGTTTCCGTCGCACGCGCGGCCTGCAGCTCGACGGGCGTAGCTTCGGCGACTTTGCGCGCGCCCTCAAGAGAGGCTTGTGCCTTCTTGAGTTGCCCCGTCAGATCCTGAATGGTCTGGTCATAACGGGCAACTTCGGCTTGTTCATTGGCAAATTCAATGCCTCTTCTTGCGCGTATCGAGAAAATGTCGAACACCGGAAAAGTCACGCTGAGTCCCACCGCCCAATTCGACCGATCAATTCCCAGGCCGTTACTTCCGCCCTGGAAAGTGCCGTCGGTGTTGGCGCCTGATCCTCGTCCGTACACTGCGGATTGCAGATTGAATTTTGGATAGTAGGAGCGGTCCAAAAGCCGCACGTTATAACCGAACTCCTGCACGAGAGCGTGCTGCGCCTGGGCCAGAGGATGCGTCGAGAGCGTGGAGGTTGGGGAAACGGTTTCGGTGGGTTTTTGGGCAAGAGCTCCTTCACGAACTTCGACTTGGGCGTCGGCAACGCCAAGAATGTTTGCCAATGCAGCTCGGCTGGTTTCCTGCCGCTGCTGCGCTCGGGCCAGATTGGCGCGGGCGCGAGCAAGCTCCGCGTCCGCGCGCGAGGCATCCGCACCCGCGCGCAATTGATTGTCAACCAGCACGTGCACAGACTTGTCGAAAACCTCGCGACGGTCAACATCCGCTTGGGCGGCGTGCACGGTTTGCTCCGTGGCGACCAGGGTCAGGAAACTGTTAATTGTCGCAACCGCAACATCGAGACGTGTGAGTGCAAGCTGCGAATTGGCTTGCCTTTGGGCCGCCTTTGCGGAGTCCAGGCGGGCCCGCCTATCGCCAAAGTCAATCGGCTCCCAGGAGAACAGCAGACCTGCGGCGCTTCCCCAAACACCTTGCCCAGACGTAGTTGGAAAAACGGGTCCTGAAACTGCAGGAATTACGGGTTGCGGCAAAAGAAGACCGAGGATGTTGTTGCGCGACGCACGGTTCCCCTGCCAGAGCATATCCGTGCGGGGTAGATAGTTGGTTCGCGCTAAATCGACGCTGAGGCGCGCGGCGTTCGCTTGTTCGAGCGAGGCCCGCACTGCCGGATAGTTCTTGAGCGCAAAATCCACCGCTTCTTCCAACGAAAATGTTCTTGCTTTCGCTTCTTCAACGGACTGCGCAGAAGCTCGACGCTCGCTAGTCACCCAAACAACCAATAGCAAAAGGACGAGCTGAAAAGTCCCCCATCGCATCTTCCGCACACAGTTCCATCCGTCCAAAGACATCGTTTGCTCCGTTTCCGCGCTACCGCAGCGAGTAGTACAACCCTTCCATCAGCTGGATTCCACGTTGTAGGAGTTCCGGGTCCGGCAAACCCTGCCGAGCCCAGCCCTTCAAGATTTCGTCAACACCGTAGCCTTCTTTGCGGCCAAACCGGTCGTCCAGCAGATCTGCGTCATGAATCATCTGGCCAATCACGCTCACGCGACGGTCGCGAATGCGAAACTCCTTCTCCAGAGTTTCAAACGTGCAGTCTTCGCCGCGATGACCGAACCCCCCTTCGTGAAACATATCGAACGGCACCGTATTGGCCAGCACCTGATCTTCCGGGGCAAAAGTGAACCGCGCTTTCGGGTCAATGAAGCCGCGAATCAACCAAGCAGAGGCGCAGCGGTCGACTCCAGGTCTCGGCCGTGTAACCCACACCCTGCTCTTGTAGTCGTTCGGATGAATCTTCGCGCGGCCGGGCTTGGCTGCGTTTGACACGCTCGCGTGCTCCAGCAGTTCCCGAACGCGCACCTGCAATGGGCTATCAAAGAAATCGACTTCGACGATTTCCTGAAAGCGGTTCCGAAGACGGTTCAGGCGCGTGCCGCTCACTCGTTCAGCGTCCCCTTCCGTCAGCGCCTTAATCTCCTGAATGAGTTCTTGATAGTCGTTCGCACGCGCCTCGGAAAAGCGAGCCTTCAACTGTGGCATCGAAAGGTTGTCAATCGATTCCACGCGAACCACAGACGCGTCGCCCCCATACTTTCGTATCGTTCTCGCGAGCCATTGGAACCGCTCTTCGTTACTGGCACTGATGGGGAGCAAGTAGCCCGAATTGCCAAGCTGCACGGTTCCGTACCGCTGCAGCTTCCGCCAAACCTCAACTCTCTGGCTGGCGCGTTTGGTGGGTAGGGTGAACGTCAGCAGCAGCCACCCGGCGATCCGCATATTGCGTACGGCCATTGCTCTTAAATGTTATATCTATAACTCACTTTCGTCAACACAGAATCCGCTCATTCCCCAACATTGAAAAAGCACAATGAGGAATCGAGAGGAATCCATATTGGCCCTCGTTTTTTCGAGGCAGTGAAATTCCTTCGCTTGGTTTTGTCGCCCACTGCATTAGGTAGTAAGTGGGAGATCGGCTTCGGGCCCAGCTTTTTACGGCACGGATGGCGAGCTGACTGCAAACCTCACCGATTCGCGGCCTCGCCGTCAATTTGTTTGCGCACTCTGTCTTATGCAACGGAACGAGGGTTGGTTACTTCTGGCCTCGAGCAATACGTGGCGTCGCTCTCTCGGCCTACTCGCAAAGCAAATTCAAGTCTTATGGCAGGTATCGCATGCAGTTTTCGCGCGATTCAACTCGTGGCAGTTCAGACAGACATACATGGTCGTCACGCTGGTGACCTCGGACATCGCCTCCATCTCCCGCACCTGTCCGTGGCAGGTCTCGCACTTCACACCGGCATTGAGATGCGCGCGATGAGTCCACGCCACGCCCGGCAGGACCGTGTAAACGCGTACCCAGGGAATAGCCTGCTTCGACTTTGCATACGCCGCAAGCTTCTGGATCGCGGGCTTGTCTTTAGCAACAGTCACATGGCACTGCATGCACTTGCCGGTGTCGGGAAACGTCATCAATTTTCCCGGCTCGGGATTGGTATGGCAGGTTTTGCACTCCAGGCCAAAAGCCAGGTGCTTTTTGTGGCTGTACGGAAGAGGTTGCGCGGGCGAAGGATGCTCGCTCGGATTGTCTGGCACCATGCTCTGCGCCGCCTGCGGCGGAGAAGGTTGTCTGGCGGCCAGTCCCGCGGTAACGAAAAGAAAAATGGCCAGGGCATGCGCAAGAATCACCAGAGAATCCCTTTTTCGCATCTCCATTTCTTTCTCCTCGCGTTAAGCAGTCAGCGCTTCCCTGCCTTGCTACGCTTTCTTGCTGACCACCTCTTCGATACTGGCCCCAAAGTCCTTAAGCATCACCATGGCAGCGTTTCGTCCGGGTCCGCCGGTCACCGATCCGCCTGGATGGGTCGTTGCACCGGTTTGATACAAGCCGGGAATCGGCATGCGGTGCTGCGCCCAACCAGGCATCGGCCGCATTGGCCCGACCTGCGATGCGCATTGCGCCCCCGCGTGTGCGCTACCATGCCAGAAGTGCGGATTCATGCGCTCGAGATCAAGTGGGCTCTCAATGAAGCGCGCGAGGATCTTGTCCGCCGTCAAATTCGGCGCATACCGTTGCAGTTGTTTCAGGTAGCCGTCTGAGACCCCTTTCTTGATTTTGTCCCAGTGCTCCGGACCTTCCTTCAGTTCGTACGGTTGCCAGCCAATGACCTTGATCGTGTGCATTCTCGCGGGAGCGCGTGTCGGGTCCGCGGCGGTGCAGCAGATGATTTGCATCGGCGGATCCTCCAGATTGACGACGCCCCGCTGGTCGTCATAACCAAAACGCAGCGCCCGCTCAGGGGAACTCAGGATGCCCGCCTCGACCGGGGAAAGCGTGCCGCCTGCGACGGCAAACTTAGGCGCTTCGCTCGCGGCGCAATGCGTCACGAACATGGCATGTTCCGCCTGCCAGGTGTCCACGCCGTCGATAAAGTCCTGGCCCCACAATTCTCGCGGAGCCATGTCAACAAGGTGCTTGATGTGAATCGTGGAGACGACCGCTTTTTCGGCGCGATACGAGCTTCCGTCGCTGCACTCCACGCCGACGCATCGGCCGTTTTCCACGAGGAAGCGCTTCACCCATTTGTTGGTGAGCAGGACGCCGCCGTGCGCCTCGATAAACCGCGCCAGCGCCTCCGTGAGCTTGCCCGAGCCCCCTTTCGGCAGCGGCCGGCCCGTGTGTTGCTGCCGAGCCGTGCCGTACGCCAGCCGTCCCGTCATCGGCGCATCGGGAGGTTCGGCCGCTAGATGAGACATGTACAGCATGAAGGTGCGGCTGTGCTCGTCCTCAAACGTGTCGCGAATAATTTCCCACGCAGACATTGCCATCCGGCGCTGCCACAATTTGCCGCGCGGCAATTGCCCCAACTGGTCGTTCAACGGTTTTCCATAACCAATCGGACTGAAACTTGCTCCCATAACGATGGGTTTGATGGCATCAAACTCGGCGAGCATTTTTCGATAAGCCGCGGCGTCCTTCTTCGAAAATTTCCCAAACTCATCGCACGTGCGCTCCACGTCGCGCCATTGCGTCAAGTAGCTGCCGTCCGCAAAAGGAACATGAAAGATAGGATCTGCATCGACGTACTCCAGGCCGTAATCCCGGAGTTTCAGTTCGTCATTCTTGATCATTGGATTGTCGAGCAAGAAAGCATGCGAAGTCGAACAGACGTCGTCGTGGAAACCCTTCAACGTCAATTCCGCCGTCTTCACGCCGCCGCCCACTTTCGGCCGGCCTTCCAGAAGCAGGCAGCGATAGCCCGCCTTCGCTAAATAGGCTGCCGTGATCATGCTGTTGTGTCCGGCGCCAGCGACTACAATGTCAAAACGATCTTCTTTGGGTGTTTGCCCGCTCAAGGAAAACGGCGTGGCTGCCAGAGGCGCCAGGGCTGTGGTTTTCACGAATTCACGGCGGCTGACTTTGCTCATAGGGACACCTCGCCCATCACAATCTTCTTCGCTCCTTAGCCTCGCTTCGCAATCACTTCCTCGATACTTGTCCCGAAGTCCTTCAACATCACGGCGGCTGCGTTTCGCCCCGGCCCTCCCGTGACGGATCCCCCCGGATGCGTCGTGGCGCCAGTCTGGTACAGCCCGGGAATCGGCATGCGATGCTGCGCCCAGCCCGGAACAGGCCTCATTGCCCCCGACTGTGATGGACCGGAGCCGCCCGCGTGGCAACTGCCATGCCAGTTGTGCGGATTCATGCGCTCCAGATCGAGCGGGCTCTTCACGATGCGCGCGAGAATCTTGTCGTCGGTCAGATTCGGCGAAAAACGCCGCAGGAAATTCAGATTTGCATCCGAAACCTGGTTTTTGATTTCGTCCCAGTGCTGCGGGCCTTCCTTGAGCTCATAAGGGTGATAGCCTACGATTTTGATGGTGTGCATGCCCTTGGGCGCGCGCGTGGGATCCGACAAGCTGCAGCAGATCACGTGGATCGAGGGATTTTCAACATTAGCGACACCGCTTGCGTAATCAAGACTCATGCGCAGTGCCCGTTCTGCACTGACCATGACGCCGGAGTGTACGGGCGAGAGCGTGCCGCCGGCCACTGG
This sequence comes from Candidatus Acidiferrum sp., assembly GCA_035280045.1. Classification (GTDB taxonomy): domain Bacteria; phylum Acidobacteriota; class Terriglobia; order Acidiferrales; family UBA7541; genus Acidiferrum. Next base: position 40,653 of record DATEGP010000094.1, on the reverse strand, counting down.
ATATTTCGGAGGCTCCGTAGTCGCATAGTTCGTCTCGAAAAGGGTCAGGCCCGCTTTCCATGTATCCATGCACTCGAGGAAATCTTCTCCCCACAACTCGCGCGGGGACATCTCAAGCAAATGCTTGATGTGGATGGTCGACACAACGGCGCGGTCCGCGCGGTAGGAGGTCCCATCCTGGCATTCCACGCCCGTGCATTTCCCGTTCTCAATGATCAACGCTTTGATCCATTTGTTGGCAAGGATCGTTCCGCCGTGCGCTTCGATAAAACGCGCCAGAGCTACCGTCAACATTCCTGAGCCGCCTTTGGGAAGCGGCCGGCTCTCCCGTTGCTGGTGCAGTGGGATGTATGCGGCTCGCGCCGTCATCGGGTCCTGCGCCGGTTGGAGCGAATACGGGCAACCCAGCATGAACGCGCGGCAGTGATCGTCCTCGAATGTGTCGCGGATAATTTCCCAGGCAGACATGGCCAGCCGCCTTTGCCATAACTTCCCGTGAGGATGTTCCGCCAGGCGGTCGTTGATTGGTTTGCCGAAACCGATCGGAGTGAAGGCCACGGCATTCAACAGCGGCTTGACCGTTTCATATTCCGCGATCATCCGGCGGTAAGCATCGCCATCTCTTTTGGAAAACTTGGCGAACTCCTCATAGGTGCGGTCCAGATCGCGCCACTGCGTCAGGTAACTGCCATCGGGAAACGGCATGTGATAAACGGGATCGGGGTAGATGTATTCTAGGCCGTAGTCTCCGAGCTTCAGTTCGTCGTCCTTCAGCAGCGGATTGCCATGAATTCCGTTGTGCGCGGACGAGCAAATGTCGTGAATGAATCCGCGCAGGGTCAGTTGCGCGGACTTTACGCCTCCGCCTACCATCGGGCGGCCTTCCAGCACCACGCAGCGAAAGCCCGCCTTTGCCAGATACGCGGCGGTGATCAGGCTGTTGTGGCCCGCGCCAGCCACGACGATGTCGGATCTTTCCACCATACCGCCTCTATGTGACTAAGCCTCGGCTTTCCAGTTACCGTGCCGGCCAATGGCCGCGAGCACTTGATAAGAGGAATTGCTGTAAAACGGTTTTCTGGGCGGAGTAGGTGTTGTCATAGTAGGGGCCGGAGGCTCGGCGCGAGAAAAACTCACCCCTTCCTGAAAGATGTTCGCTTCAACCGCTACAACAACCTGCCCGGTTCGCGAATCGCATCCGCCAAATCGTTAAGAAACTCCGCAGCACGCGCCCCGTCGACAACCCGATGATCGCTTGAGAGTGTCATTGTCATCAGGGGCCGCACGGCGGGCTTGCCTTCTATAGCCACGACGCGTTCGGAGATCGCTCCCACCGCCAGAATTGCGGCTTGCGGCGGAGTGATGATCCCGCTGAATGCATCCACCTTGTACATTCCGAGATTGCTGAGCGTGAATGTTGCACCGCTAATGTCCGCCGGCCGCAACTTCCCTGCCCTCGCCCGCTCGGCCAATGCGCGTCGATGCATGGAAATTTCCGCGATCCGGAGGACGTCCGCCTTGGGAATGACCGCTCCAACAACTCCATCTTTCACGGCGACGGCGACGCTCACGTTGATTTCCGGATTCAAGCGCACCGTGCCGTCCGCCCAACTTGCGTTCATGCGCGGATGTTTCTTGAGTGTCCGAGCAATCAGAGCAATCAGCAAATCGGTGATCGTCGGACCGGCAGCCTGCGTCTTGCTGGCCTCTGCCCTCAGCCGCTTTTGGGCCGCAACCAGCTCGCCTGCGTCCACGTCACGCGCGAGGAAGAAATGCGGGACGGTCGTCCAGCTCTGGGCAGTACGTTCCGCCATGAGCCGCGCAACTGGACTTAGGGATTCCGTCGCCGGTGTCTGCGTCGCAGCTGGCGCAGCAGCGGTTACCTGCGAATCCGCAAACTGCTGCACGTCCTCCGCGGTGATTACTCCGTCGGGGCCGGTCCCACGCACTAGGGTAAAATCAACTCCCAGTTCCTTGGCCAGCCGCCGCGCCTTTGGCGAAATTTGGGGCGCTGCACCAGCAAGGGCACCCTTCGCAGACGCTACCGCCGCTGCATTAGCACGTATTTGCTGGTTTGCACCGCTCGTCGCGCGCGCAGCAGGTGCGGCAGATGCCGCTTTCAAGGGAGTCTGCTCTCCGGGGGCCACCAACCATGCAATCGTTTCTCCCACAGGAATCACCGCTCCTACCCCGGCGGTGACTCCGGCCAGAATTCCGTCGCCGGGCGCTTCCACTTCCACCACCGCTTTGTCCGTTTCAATTTCCAACAGTGGCTCGCCCTTCGCCACGCGCTCTCCTTCTTTCTTTCGCCAGGCCAGCAGCTTTCCAGTTTCCTGCGTCATCTCCAGCGCCGGCATCACCACGCTCATCGCCATAAATTTTACAGAGCCTCGCAGACCAGACTTCAGTCTGTGGCCGCCACTCCCTCCGCTTTTGCGCTGGCCGCAACCATTTCCCTCACGCGCCGGCTAGGCGGCTGCTCGTTTTCACGCGTTGTCGATAGTGGGCCGTTGACCGTGTGATAGTGCGCGCCCGCGACCATCAATTGATCTGCGGGAAAGCGTGTGATAACTTCATGTCCCGTAGCGGTCACAACGATTTCTTCTTCAATCCGCGCCGCGCTCCATCCATCGCTGGAAGGCCAGAACGTTTCCAGCGCAAAGACCATTCCCGGCTTGATTTCGTGTGAATGCTCCAGCGAAACCAGCCGGCTGATTATCGGCTTCTCCCAGATCGCCAGCCCGATCCCATGGCCAAACTGCAGCGCAAATGCCGCCTCTTCGTCCGGGAATCCAAACTCCTCGGCCTTCGGCCAAACCGACGCAATTTCCGCCGTTGTTCTTCCCGGCCGCACCAACTCGATTGCTGCATCCAGATACTCACGGCACCGTTTGTACGCGTCGATCATCGCGTGCGACGCGTATCCGATTGTGAAGCACCGGTAGTAGCACGTCCGGTATCCCATGTAGGAATGCAGAATGTCGTAGTACACCGGGTCGCCGGGCCGCAGCACGCGATCCGAAAATACGTGCGGATGCGGGCTGCACCGCTCTCCAGAAATCGCGTTCACCGCTTCCACAAATTCCGAACCCTTGTCGTACAACACTTTGCTCGCCAGCCCCACAGCCTGGTTCTCGCTCATGCCCGGCTTCATCGCGCGGTACAGTTCGTCGTAAGCCGCGTCCACCATCATTGCCGAGTGATTCAACAACGAGATTTCGTCTTGCGTCTTGATCACGCGCGCGTCGCTCATCAACTGTTGCCCGTCGACGATCTTGATGCCCTCTTTTTGCAACGCGAAAAGAATTGGAGGCTCGACGACGTCGATCCCCAGAGGCTCCTTCTGCAGTCCACGCTTTTCCAGTTCAACCTTGATTTTGCGTGCCACGTTCTCCGCGCGCCCCATCTCCGGCGACATTGCCCCGCGCAGCAGTGGAATCCCAGCTCGCGAGCGTTCACCCAGCCATGGGCAATTCTGCTGGTGGTGCCGCGCCGCGCTCCCGAAATCCCATAAAATCGGCTCATCATTTTGCGGAAGCAGCGTGAACCGGCTGATTTTGTCCTGCGCCCACGTTCCGATATGCGTCGCCGTGATGTAGCGCACGTTGTTCATGTCGAAGCACAGCAGCGCGCCCATTTCCGATTTCGCCAGGAGGGCCTTGGCTCGGGCCAGCCGCTCTCGCCGCAGGCGGTCGAAATCAATACGGTTCTCCCAATCCACCGCCATCGGCCCGTATGTTTTCAGCGCCATGTCACACCTCCCCTGCGGTCATCCCTTCCCACACATGGCCCTCGCTGCCTCGAAGACCGTCTGGTCCGTCGGTACGGTCACGTCTTCGAGCGGTGGCGAAAACGGAATCGGCACATGCATCGCGCCCATCCGCTTTACGGGCGCCTCCAAGCTGAAAAACGCGCCCTCGGCAATTACCGACGCAATTTCTCCGGTGACACCGTACCGCCCGTATCCTTCGTCAACGACCATCGCTCGCGAAGTCTTCTTCGCCGACCCTATGAGCGTCTTCTCATCCAACGGCCACGTAGTCCGCGGATCAATCACTTCCGCGCTGACACCAGCTTTCTCCAGCATTTCCGCCGCGCCCAGCGCCACCTGAACCATGCTGCTCGTCGCCACAATGGTGATGTCTTCGCCTTCGCGTTTCACGTCCGCTGCTCCGAACGGGATCGTGTACTCCTCTTCGGGTACGGGCCCTTTGAGTTTGTACATCATCTTGTCTTCAAAAAAGACCACAGGATTTTCGTCACGAATGGCCGTTTTGAGCAGTCCCTTCGCGTCGTACGGCGTTGAGGGCATTGCGACCTTCAATCCTGGGACGTGACTCAACCAGGCGTGCAGCGACTGCGAGTGCTGCGCTGCCGAGCGCCGCGTCGCTCCCAGCGTCGTTCGCAATACCATCGGCACTTTCCACGTGCCGCCGGACATGTAGTGCACTTTCGCGGCCTGGTTCACTAGTTGGTCCATCGTGAGCGTCAGGAAGTCGCCGAACATGATGTCCACCACGGGGCGCAGCCCCGTCATCGCGGCGCCGACGCCCATTCCCGTGAATCCCGCCTCTGAAATCGGCGTGTCCAGCACGCGCTCCCGGCCAAACTCTTCCACTAATCCCGACAACACTTTGAACGGCGTTCCGGCTTCCGCCACGTCCTCGCCAAAAATGCATACGCGAGGATCGCGCAGCATTTCTTCCGCCAACGCTTCGCGTACCGCTTGTGCAAACGTCAATTCGCGTACAGCTACTTCAAGCATAGACGTCCTGGTTGGCTTCTTCAGGGTTGGGATACGGGGCCCCAATCGCGAATTCCACCGACGCTTTCATGTCGGCACCCACTTCTTTTTGAATCTCTTGCAGCTTCGAGGAATCGCTCAGCCTCTGATCGACCAACCACTCCGAGAAGTTCTTAATCGGGTCGCGCTTCGTTTTCCACTCCTGCTCTTCCTGCTTCGAGCGGTAGTATTCGCGGTTGATGTCGCCCACATGATGCCCGTGATAACGATAGGTGTTGCAGATCAGGAAGCTGGGACCTTCTCCCATTCGCGCGCGCCCGACTATTCGTTGTGCCTTCGCATAAACGGCGCGCACGTCTTGCCCATCCACGCTTTCCGCAGGTACGCCAAAGGCTGGGCCGCGTGACAGAATGTCGCCCGCGGTGGTTTCCGAAAAGTGCGTATATTCGTTGTAGAGATTATTTTCGCAAACGTAAATCACGGGCAGCTTCCACAGCGCCGCCAGGTTCATCACTTCGTACAAAACGCCTTGCCCCAGCGCGCCTTCCCCGAAGAAACATACTGTGACCTGTCCGGTTCCCAGTCGCTTTGAAGAAAGCGCGGCCCCCGTCGCGATGCCGGCGCTTCCTCCTACAATGGCATTCGCTCCCAGATTCCCAGTGGCTGGGTCGGCAATGTGCATTGAGCCGCCTTTTCCTTTGCAATACCCTGCCTTCTTCCCGAGCAGTTCCGCAAACATCCGATCGGGAGCCGCGCCTTTTGCCAGGCAGTGCCCGTGCCCCCGATGTGTGCTGGTGATGTAATCCGTCTGCCGCAGGGCTTCGCAAATTCCTACCGCCACCGCTTCTTCGCCGATGTAAAGATGCGCCAAGCCCGGCATCAGCGCGCGTGTATAAAGCTCGTTCACCTGCTCTTCGAACTCACGGATCATCACCATGCGCCGGTAGATACGCATCCACTGTTCGGCTTTCACGCTGTCGACCACTCTTGCTTGGTCCGTGGGGATACTCATTGGGAAGCTCCGGACACTTTCGAGGATAACCCCGACATCTGTGCCAAAACCTCGAACACCACCGCGAAATCCTTCTCCACCAGTCCCATTCCGCGGGCCGCCGTCAGAAACTCATTTGTTACCGCGGTCGTCGGCATCGGCACATCCAATTGCCGCCCCAGCTCCAGAGCCAGCAACATGTCTTTCTGCATCATGTTGACGTTGAACCAAGCTTCTTCCGGCATTTTCAGCACGAACGGCCCGCGATACTGCACCATCGGCGACGCAATCACGCTATGCGTCAGCACGTCCACAGCTGTTTCCCGCTTGATGCCGCTCTTTTCCGCCAGCAGGACCCCCTCGCAAAACGCCAGCATCTGCACGGCCAGGCTCAAATTGACGCCGATCTTCATCACCAGCGCTTGCCCGTTCTCTCCCACGTGAGTAACTTTCGGTCCGATGTCCAGGAGTAAAGGCTTCACTTTCTCGAACGTTTCCGTGCGCCCACCCACCATCACCGAGAGCTTGCCTTCTTGCAGCGTGATCACGCTTCCGGACACAGGCGCGTCCACCATGTCGCCGCCCTTTTCCCGCACTTTGGCAGCAATCTCCCGGCTGAACGCCGGACTTACCGTGCTCATATCCACAAAAATCTTGCCGGGCTTCAAGCCCGCCAGCATCCCGTCTGGCGCTTTTATCACCTCGCCCAGCGCCGCCGAGTTCGTTACCATGGACAACGTGACATCGCTCGCCTCAACGACCGCCTTCGGCGTCTCCGCCCACTTCATCCCCTTCTTAATCAGCAACTCCGCCTTCGACCGCGTCCGGTTGTATCCCGTTACACTATGACCCTTGCTGAGCAGCCGGTTCACCATCTCGCTGCCCATCACTCCCAAGCCAACAAATCCAAGTTTCGCCATGAATCTCGTCTCTTTTACTCTATCGTCCGCTCTTTGCCCTCAATCCAAGCCGCCTCGCGCCCGCGAGGAATCATCCCGTACCTGCCGCATGTGCGCCTTCATCGCCTCGCGTGCTCCGGCCGCATCGCGATGCTCCACGGCATCCAGTATCTTCTTGTGATGGTACTGGCCCCGCTCTGGACCGCCTTCCACCTGAAAGATTCCCATTCTCTGTTCGCGGAGGAGCCCGACGATCGAATCAATAAGGGATAAAATGATGGGGTTCGCCGCCGCCTCCGCCAACGCCAGGTGAAAATCCAGGTCCGCCTCGATGAATGCTTCTGGATCCCGTTTTGCGTTTTCCATCACCTCGAATGACTCGCGCATGGCGGACAAATCTTCTGCGTCTGCGCGCTCCGCCGCCAACGCAGCGATCTCCGGCTCCATCATTTCCCGGACTTCCGTGAGGTATCGCGAACCGTCGGCCTGCTCGGCCTTCACCATCCGGTCGAGTGAAAGTCGAATCGGGTGGGCGTTCGTTTCCATGATGAACGTCCCGCGCCCAGGATAAGCCTCGACGAAGCCCTTTTCGCGGAGAGCTTTCACAGCTTCCCGCACAGCGGTTCTGCTCACACCAAATTGCTGAGCCAATTCGCGTTCGGGCGGCAGTTTGTCACCAGTCTTTAGCGCTCCTTTTTGGATGGACTCCTCCACTTGGCGAACAATCTGCTCGTACAAGCGGGAGGAGCGCACGACTTTGTACATCATTGGGTCTCCAGGAATGAGAAGGGAGTGCTGTGCAAAGCGATGGTATTACTACTGGACCAAATGAATTTACTGATTCTCCATGGGCTTAGCACGGCCCCTGCCTCGACTGGTTGAATTGTCGGACCAATCTACCAGACCCTCTCGCTCTTTGCAATCTCCTGCCGTCTATTCCATCCAAACTGTCTTGATGTTCGTAAACTCACGGATTCCGTGAACGCTCAGTTCCCGCCCGTGCCCCGACCACTTTACTCCGCCGAACGGCAGCCGCGGGTCGGAGGCGACCATTCGGTTGATGAACACCATTCCTGCTTCAAGTTCGTTGATGAAGCGCTCCTGCTCTTTACCGTCATTTGTCCACGCACTCGCGCCCAATCCGAACCGGCTGTCGTTGGCGATGCGAATCGCGTCATCCAAATCTTTCGCGCGGAACACGCTGGCCACGGGACCAAACAACTCTTCTTTGTGCGCGGGTGAACCTTTGGGAATATTGGTTAGCACAGTAGGTGCATAAAAATTTCCCGGGCGATCCAACGGCTTGCCTCCGGTCAGCACTCTTGCTCCGGCCTCCACTGTGGCCTTCACGTCCCGGTCCAGATCCTCTAGTCCTTGCGCCGTCGATAATGGCCCCAATTCCGTCGCTTCGTCGAACGGATCCCCGACGTTTAACGCGGCCATCTTCTCGGCAAACATCTTTTCAAATTTGTCCGCAATGGCTTCCGACACAACGAACCGCTTCGCCGCGATGCAGGATTGCCCATTGTTGAAAACCCGCGCCTTTACTGCGGTCGCGGTCGCTGCTTCCAGATTCGCGCTGGGCATGACGATAAAGGGATCGCTGCCTCCCAGCTCCAGCACGACTTTCTTAATTCTCTTCGCCGCCCCAATACCGACTTCCACGCCTGCGCCTTCGCTTCCTGTCAGTGTTGCCGCCGCGACCCGCGAATCCTCCAGAACGCGATCCACTTTTTGCGAGCCGATCAGAAGTGTCTGAAACGTGCCATCCGGAAATCCAGCCTTATGAAAAATCTCTTCAATGAGCAGCGCCGATTGCGGCACGATTGAGGCATGCTTCAACAACCCGACGTTCCCTGCCATCAACGCTGGAGCAGCAAATCGCAGCACCTGCCAGAACGGAAAGTTCCACGGCATCACCGCCAGCACAGGTCCCAAAGGCAAATAGCGTATGTAACTGCGCTTCGCAGGCGTCTCCACGATTTCGTCCGCTAGGAATCGCTCCGCATTTTCCGAGTAATACCGGCAAACCCACGCACACTTTGCAGCTTCGTCCACGGCGGAACGAAAAGTCTTCCCCATCTCTGTGGTCATCACCCGCGCGTAATGCTCTCTTTCCTTTTCCAGAATGGCTGCGGCGTTCAACATCAACCGCGCGCGCTCGGAGAACGGGGTTTTGCGGTAGCTCAGAAACGTGTCCGAAGCCTTCTGCAGTTTCACCTCGATTTGGGCATCCGACAACGACTCGAACGTCTTCAATACCTCCCCGGTCGCCGGGTTCACCGTTGCAATTGCCATCTCTCTTCTTCCTCCGAAATCCGCTCCCGTCTGTCCGCGCAATATCGTTATGCCCTTTAGAACAGGCGAAAAATCTACCAGAGTGCCGTCGGAACAAGCAGACAATCTCCGGTAAGTCAGGCATGCGCATCCACGGCCCTGGTCCAACCACTATACCCCAGCTTCGACGCCCGAAAGCAGGCGGGCCATGTAGTTCCTTCAAGATATGGGAATAACTCTTGACAGCCTTTGATGGCAAGTGGTACAGCGGTCATACCTTCTTGACCGTGTGCCAGCTTTTTGAACGCTTCAGAACCTAAGGAGCCTCGACGAGATGCCAACTCGCAAGAGCACAAAGAACGGACGGCCCGAAACCACGAGGAGTAAGCGCCTGGACCAGCAGACTAGCTCCTCTCTTTCCACGCGCCGTCAGTTTCTCCGCACGGCCGCAGGCGCGGGCTTCGCTCTGGCCAGTTCCCCACTCTCAGCACTCGCCGACCATCACGGTCATCCCACGCCTAATAGCATCACCTACCTTGACCGCCGCATGTACATTCACAACATGGAGCTTCTGGCACACTTTGCTCCCGGCCAGCATCGGGGAGGCAAAATGCAGATGATGTCCGCCGGCAGCCGCCGCTACCTGTTCCAACAGGGCGACGTCATTGACGTCAGCGACGTTCGCAAACCGGTGATGTTTAACAAAGGCGGCTTCGAAGGCGGCCAGGTTCAAATCGCTTATAACAAGAATCTCAAAAAGTGGATTCTGATGACTGGCGCGCAAACTCCTATCACCGATTCCACACCGGAAGCGCCTATGGGCAAGTACGATGACCCGCATCTCGACGACAAACGCAAGAACTACAAAGGCCTCCGCGGCGTCCGTTTCTACGACGCCACCGACCCCGCAAAAATCGTCAAGCTCTCCGAATTCAGCACCGGCGCCACTGGCCAGGGGACGCATCGCAATTACTACGATGGCGGTAAGTACGCTTATCTCGATACCGCTCCCGACGAAACCTTCATTCACCAGCCTTCCTATTTTCGGCAGCTCGTCAACGGCAACATGATTATCGATGCTTCCGAGCCCGCGAACGCCAAAGAGGTTTCCATGTGGTGGGTTCCCGGCTCGCGCAAGGGCGAAGAAGCCGAATTCGAGAAATGGGTTTGGTCGAAGCTGGTTCCGCCGAAAGTCGTGGCCGATCAAACTCCGTTTTCAGGCCTGCACGGCCCTGTTTACGTCCCCAAAAAGCTGGAAGACGGCGGCAATCGCGGTTACGGCGCCTTTGGCTCCAACGGTTTCATCATTCTCGACCTTTCCGACCCCGCACACCAAAAGGAAATCGGCCGCTTCGAGCCGCCTCCCCAATATTCCGGCATGGGCATCGCTTTCCACACGATTTATTGCGGCATTCTCGAACGTGGCTTTGTCATCACGAACGGCGAAACCACCAACTCCGACTGCAACCAAATTTATTTGCCGAACTGGGTCATCGATATTCGCGACGAAGCACATCCCGTTCCCATCGCACAGCTTCCCCGCCCCGTCCCGCCACCGGAAGCGCCTTATCGCGACTTCTGCTTCAAGCGAGGCCGGTTCGGGGCGCACAATCCTCCTCATCTGAAGGCGCCTGGCAGGCCGCGTCAGGAATTCATCGCGTACTCCTATTTCATAGCCGGGCTGCGCTGTTACGACATAGGCGACCTGACGAAACCGGAAGAAGTCGCGTATTTCATTCCTCCACAGGGTGGTGACCTGAAAAAATTCGGCAGCTACGACCGCACTGTCGACAATGTCTTTATCGAGTGGGATCGCAACGTGATTTGGTGCGCCGCCGATACCGGCCTCTATGCGCTCAGTTGCCCGAGTCTTGGCAAGCCCATTCTCGACGCCATGCCTGTCGCAGAGTGGTCGCTAGACAAACTCAACGAAGGCGCTCCTTGATTGGATTCTCGCGCTTGATTTACATTCACAGGGGAAATTCTATGAAGTACCTGACATATCTGCTCGCCACGATGGTTTGCGTTTTTCCCTGGCTGGACGGCCGTTTAATTGGAATGAACCCCAAAAGTGGCATCCTGACTGAACCGAAGAATCTCAACCGGCTCACACTCGGCGGCCTCGGCCCGGTTGCAATCGCTCAACAATCCACACCCGCCAAAATCAAACTCCTCACTCTTCTCGGCCGCCCACTCCAGCTTGTCGCCGTTGAAAAACTAGGCATCTTCTCCAAATTCGGCCTCGAAGTGCATTCCGAGAATTCCGCAAATTCTCAGGAACTACGCGACAAACTCGCCGCCGGTACCGGCGACGTCGCATATCTGGCCGTAGACAATGCCGTCGCCATGGTCGACCTAGCTCATCAGGATGTCATCATCGTCATGGGCGGCGAAGGCTCACAAAACGAGCTTATCGCCCAGCCGGAAATCGAATCCGTCAAAGACCTGCGCGGCAAGATTGCCATCGTGGACGCGCCGAACACCGCATACGCTCTGCAACTCAAAAAAATTCTTCTCCTCAGCGGCCTGGAAGCCGGAAGAGACTACGAAATAGAGCCTGTCGGTGCCACGCCGCAGCGCTTGGTTGCTATGCGCGAGAACAAATCCTATGCGGCTTCGATGCTCGGCCCACCTAGTTCGATCATTGCCAAACACGAAGGCTTCGTCAGCCTCGGCTCCGTGCAAGAATCTATCGGGTCGTACCAGGCTGCGGGCTTCTTCACCGAGCGCAAGTGGGCGCAAAACCATCGCGAAGCCCTTACAAACTTTCTCGCCGCGGTCATCGAGGCGCAGCGCTGGTTGCTGACGGCTGCCAACAAGAATGACGTCCTCGCGCTGCTGACGAAAGAAGCACACCTCACGCCCGAGGTGGCCGCCGAAACCTACGAAAGCAGCGTGACCAAGCCTGGCGGATTTGCGAAGGATGCCGCCTTCGACCTGCCCGGCTTTCAAAACGTCTTAAAGCTGCGCGCGGAGATAGAAGGCTCCTGGGGCGGCCATCCGCCGGCACCGGAAAAGTATTACGACGCTTCGTACTACAACGAGGCGCTCACAGAAATCAAAGGCAAGCCTTAGAGAAACCGTCATGCGACAAATCTTTGGAATCTTCCTGATATCAGCCGTCACCTTTCTTCTTTCCAGCGTGGCTTCAGGGCAGGAGCGCACGCTTGACGAAGTCAAAACCGAAGCCATCAAGCGCGCCGAAAACGGCATGTACCCGCTTATCGGCCTCGATCCCGCTGACGTGAAAGAAGCATTCGCCTCCATCAAGACGTCCGACTACGACGAGTGGGCTGCGGCGTTCATGAAAGTGGCAGACCGCTACATGAACGAAGCGAAATCGCTCGAGAAATCCGATGCCGCCAAGGCCAACGCCGATTACATTCGCGCGTGGCGCATTTATTCATTCGGCCGCTGGCCCGTGCCCACCTCTCCCAGCAAGAAACAGGCTTATGCGAAAGCCCTTGAAGCGTTCCTTGCACACGCAAAGTTTATGGACCCGCCTCTCGAAGTGGTTCGTATTCCGTTTGAGGGCTCGGAAATCGTTGGCTACTTACGGTTGCCCAAAAACCCAAAGGGCCCAGTTCCAATAGTGGTTGCCATCAGCGGCCTGGATAGTCGCAAGGAAGATCTCTCGGAGAATTTCGGCGCTGTGGTTCCTCACGGCATCGGCTTCATCGGCATCGATTCGCCGGGAACGGGCCAAGCTCCAGTCAAAGCCAGCGAAAATGCTGAGCGCATGTTCAGCAAAGTGATTGATTATCTTGAAACGCGCCCGGAGGTGGACAAGGCGCGCATCGGCGTTGACGGCCAAAGCTTCGGAGCCTACTGGGCCACGAAGCTGGCGATCGTCGAACACGCTCGCTTGAAAGCCGTCGTTGCGCAGTCGCCACCTGTCGACGCCACCTTTGCGCACGACTTTGTCATGAACAAAACCCTTGGCAATCGCGAATACCTGTTCGGATTGGGGCCGGCGCTAATGTCGATCTTCGAAGGCGCGACGTCGACCGAAGATTTGGCGACGGTTTTAGGCAAACTTTCGCTCGTGAAGCAGGGTTTGATTGGCAAACCGGTGGCTCCGATGCTGATTATTGCCGGTGCTCTCGACACTCAAGTCCCGGTCTCAGACGCTTACCTCTTGCTTAGCAGCGGTGGCGTGCCTAAAGAAGCGTGGATCAATCCGCAAGGCGGACACTTGGGGCGGCAAGCGGGCATATGGCCGGACCCGGTGATCTTCCGCAAAGTGATCATCCCCTGGCTCGTACGCAACCTCGAGGCGCCCGCCGAAACGAAGTGAGCTAACGAGAGCAAGCTGTATGGCTTTTTGGTTGGCCGCGACTGACCTCGCAACGCGGTCCTACTTTAGGCAACATCGGAGCGCGGCGCGAAACAGATGGAAACCCTATCAATCGGATGGAGATCGAAAATGATCTCTTCGCCCGGTTCGACCCAAATAGGCGGAGTGATCGATCCGGCGATGATTATTTGCCCAGCCAGCAACAATTCGCCGCATGCGCCAAGCAGATGAGCCAGGTGCTGCACAACTTCACCAAGCTCACCGGTGAGGGTCTGAAGCTCCATGGTGTTTGCAATCTCGGCAGTATTTCGAATTACTCGAGCGGTCAACGCGTCTAGAATGGCGCCCGCGCGCGATGGATCTTTGCGCCCAAGGACAACATGTCGCTGGTAAATGTTGCGGGCGAGCGTCCCCTCCACGTCTTCGGAAGGATGATCAACGTCCGCGATTTCGATGGCAGGGCCAATGTCTGCAATTGCTTCCATGACCGTGGCACGGTCGGAATCCGCACGTAAATCCTTTCCGAGATACAAAGCAATTTCTGGCTCGACTGCCGGCTTGGTCCACCCGGAAGCTGACAGCAACGCACCGGACGGAACGAGCGCGCTCTGCATAAGAAAACCGACGAGCGGGGCGTTCGTGTGTAGGCGTTCCATGGCCGCAGGACTGCCGAAGGCGAGTTTCCAGCCAAGAGACTTGTGGCCAGCCTTGAGAAGTGCTCGCCGTCGCGCAAGCTGCGCGGTCATTCCGCGAAAAATGCGCGGATCTTCGAGAGCAGCATTCATGTCATCGGGCTGGCTTGCAGCTTAGTATCCTTCCGGCGGTATCTCATACCCTGCTGCTTCGAGCGAGCCAGCGCCGCTCCAGCCCCAAACGAGAACGACGTCTTCCTTGCCCGTATTGTCAAATCCGTGCCAGTGGCCGCGCGGGGTGAAGATCACATCCCCTTTGCTGGAGGGCTCGCGCCCCGTATCCGCATAAATATAGCCTTGGCCTTGCATGACAATAAAGAACTCGTCGGCATTGGGATGACGATGCTTGTCGTGTCGGGCGCCTGGAGGGAGAACCGTCCATCCAATCAGAAGCTTCTCGGAGCCGGCGGATTTCTGGTCGATGAGGAACTGAACCTGCATGTTGATCCAGCCTTCATCGCGCGATAGGCCGGTAACGCAAGGGACATCGCGAAGGTTTGTGCGGTAAGGTTTCACTGGGACATTCCTCCCATGCGGCGATAAACCTCGTAAACAGTGACAAAGTCGTGATGCTCAAGCCCAAGACCGCGGCATGCATTCAACATTTCGTTGGCCGCGGCTGCTAGCGGGACGGGCAGACCCATCTTCCGGCCGAGATCGAGGGCAAGTAACATGTCTTTCTGCTGCAGATTGACGTTTCCGTACGTGGCGTCCGAGATGTGCCCTTCCAAAATAAGCGGCGCGCGATAGTTGATCACCGGCGAAGCAACCACGCTTTTGAGGAAGGCATCAACGGCAACTTCACGGGGCACTCCGCCTCTTTCCGCAAGCGCAACGCCCTCACAGAATCCGATCACCTCGATGACCAGAGTCATGTTGAGCGCTACTTTAAGTTGCACCGCCAGGCCCTGCGCGCCGATATACGTGACCTTGGGCCCGATCGCGAGTAATACGTGTTCTACTCGGTCGAATGCCGCTTTGTCACCTCCTACCATTAGCGAAGCCTTGCCCTGAGCAAGCGTGACCGTCGTGCCTGAAATGGGTGCGTCCAGCATGGTGAGTCCGGCCCGCGCAAACTCGGCGGCAATGGTGCGGCTTGCGTCCGGGGCGATGGTGCTCATGTCCAGATAGATTCCTTCTTTGCGCAACCCGGAGATGATTCCATCTAGGCCGAGCGCGACGGATTTCACTGCGTCCGAGTCCGTGACGATCGAAAAAACCACATCCGCGTTGCAAGCGGCCTCGCGCGGAGTATCAGCCCACGCCATACCGAGCTTGAACATTGCCACGGCTTTTTCTCTTGTGCGATTCCAACCCGTGACGGTGTGGCCCGCGGCAATGAGAAGAGGCACGATGGCCCGTCCCATCTCGCCCAGTCCTACGAATCCGATTTTCACGCCGAGCCTCCCCCAGTCTTCCCATGCAACTCGACTTCTTCGCTTTCAGTCGGACGCCGCATGGCCTCCTTGAGCCTGTCTCGGTCAAGCTCTCCCTGCCAGCGGCTTACGACAATGGTGGCAACCCCGTTGCCCACGACATTTGTCAGGGCGCGACACTCGCTCATGAATTTTTCGATGCCGACAAGCAGCGCGAGTCCCTGCACGGGAATCGAGGGGACGGCGCCAAGAATGGCTGCGAGTGTGACAAACCCGGTGCCCGTGACGCCGGAGCCGCCCTTCGAAGCAATCAGCGCGAAGAGCAAAATGCCTGCAATCTGGGCAATCGTGAGATGCGTATCGGTTGCCTGCGCAAGGAAAATCGCGGAAAGCGTAAGGTAGATGTTGGTGCCGTCGGTGTTGAAAACATAGCCGGTGGGAAACACCAGGCCAACGACAGAGCGGGATGCGCCCAGGCCTTCGAGCTTGCGCATCATGTCCGGAAGCACTGTTTCAGAAGAACTGGTGCCGAGAACGATCAGCAACTCGTCCTTTATATAGGCGACAAAACGAAAGATGGAAAAGCCAGCCCACCAAGCAATCGCGCCGAGGACGACCACCACGAAAATCACGCTGGTGAGATAAAACGTGCAGATGAGCTTGAGGAGATTCGAAAGAGACGCCATGCCGTAACTGCCGACGGTGAAGGCCATGCCGCCGAGAGCCCCGAGCGGCGCGGTCCGAATGATGATGCGAATGATGGAAAAGACGACTTTGCCGGCAACTTCAACGGCGCGAAGCGCGCGAGTCCCTGATTCACTCAGACGGGCGATGCCAAAGCCGGTAAGGACGGAGATGAGAAGGACCGGAGGAACTTCGCCGCCGGCGAGGGCATCGACGAAAGTCCGCGGAATGAAACTGAGAAGGAATGGGATGAAACCTGTTTCCCGGGCACGGCCCACGTAAATGGCGGCAGCCTTGGGATCGAGCGTGGCTGGATTGATGTTCAGCCCGGTTCCTGGATGAAAGATGACAGCAACGGCAATGCCGATGGCGAGCGCGAGAGTGGAAACCACCTCGAAGTAAACGAGTGTTTTGATGCCGACCTTGCCAATCTTTTTGATATCGGCCATTCCCGCGACCCCTTGAACGACGACGCAGAAGATGACCGGCGCAATCATCATACGAATGAGGCCTACGAAAGCGTCGCCAAGCGGCTTAAGAGCAACGCCAGTTTTCGGAAAGAAGCGTCCAATGAGAATGCCGGCCGCGATTGCGATGAGCACCTGAATATAAAGGACGGTGTACCAGTGCTTATGCGATGAGGCGGGATTGGCGGCGGTCACGACAGTTGCTCCCGGCTAGCGGCGCAGAGCGGAAGGTGCGTTGGGGGCTGGTTCACGTTTGTACCTCAGCAGGCGCGATTAAGCAGCGGCTCGTTCGCGAGAAGCGCGCGCTCGATATTGCGCCACGCGGAACGAAAAAGGAAAGTGGAGGCTTGCCGAGTCACACCAGCGATGTGAGGCGTGAACAAAACGCGGTGAGCCGCTTCGCCCGTGAGGTTCAGAAGTGGATTGTCGGCGGCGGGAGGCTCGGCAGAGTGGACATCAATTGCGGCGCCCCCAAGATGGCCTGAATTGAGCGCGGCGGCTAGAGCAACTTCATCAACGATCCCACCACGCGAAGCCTGGACGAGGATGGCTCCACGTTTGATCAGTGCGAGTTCGCGCGTACCGATGAGTCCCTGCGTGGAAGGAAGCAGAGGAACATGCAAGGTAATGATATCGGACGTCTTCAACAACTCGTCAAGAGAAATGGATTTTGCGCTGAAAGTTGAAGCCGCTCGCGTGCCGCGCGGTGCGGGGTCGAAGTAAAGAATCCCACAGCCATTTTTGTGCAGCGCTTCGGCAACCGCCATGCCGATGACGCCGAACCCGACGACTCCGGCATTGAGGCCATCGAGGCCCGAAAGATTGTCAGCGAGCATGCGGGCACGGAATTCCCGATAACGACCGGCCCGAATTTCCGCGTCGGCCCACACGAAACGGCGCAGAAGTGCAGCGGCTGCGGTAACGACGTATTCGGCGACGGCGCTATTGCTGCCACCGGGGACATTGGCCACTGTGATGCCGAGTTGCTTCAGAAGAGGCAGGTCCAAACGATCGAGACCCGCACCGGTAACTTGGACAAATTTTACAGATGCGCTCTCAAACAAGGACGAAGGGAGCTTTGGCCCGACTGCGGGAATAACCAGCGCGCGAACCTGTTTCATGAGTGCGGGAACATCGAGGTCATCAGGAGAGCGATACGCGACTTTCAGCGTTGACGGCGGCATCGCATCCGCGCGCAGAAAATCCGCTTCAGGGCGAAGGCAAAGCACGTCGATGGTCATGATTTGCGAGCAGAATCAGAAGAAAGCGCTGAGGAAGACACGTGCTCTTGCGTCCCCTGGGTAATGTCCGCAATGGGAAAGAAACATAGAAGCAGGAGTGGCTCCGTGCCGGTGTTGCGCGTGACGTGCTTTTCGCCCGCGGGCATTAAGAGCGTGTCGCCGGGCCTGAGAGGAAATTCGCCACTGTCGGCATAGGTTGTGCCGCTTCCGGACAAAACGTAAATGCACTCTTCGAAATCGTAATGCTGGTGCGGGCCGCGAGGAACTTCGCCGGGCTGAGGGACTGGAATTTCCGCGAGTCGCAGCGTGATCCCCCGCGAGCCTTTGGCGCCGCAAACAATTTCAAGGGCCTTGCGGCCGGGCAGGCCGAGTTGCTTCGCTTCGGCTTGAGTGAAAACGCACGCCATTAGCGAGCCTTGCTCAACGCTTTGATTTCCGCCACGCCGCCCTGGAGTTTGTCGAGCTGCTTGAAGATTTCTGTGGACTGCGTGGCGATGGAGTCCGCGACAGTACTGAGCATGCGGCGAGCCTTCTCCACCGTGGCATGCTGTGGGCTACCGTACCAACCGGTGGGTGCAATGGAGCGAACGTCGGTCAAAATGGGCTGATAACTGCGCGTGCGGCGCAGCGCATCCATTTTTTGACCGTGCGCGTGGTCGGAAGAATAGTCGATGCGGTCTAGATGGACGAGTTCGGGACGGTACGCGAGCACAGCGAGCGCCTCGATTTCCCCGCCATGCGTGAGCCCGTTGCACTCCTTACCGAACAGTTCTTCCGCAACGAAGCAAGCTTGTACCGTGAGGACGGTCATCCCATGGTCGCGATGGAGCGTTTCGGCCGCGACACCGAGCGGCGGAATGTTCAGTTCGTGCCAATTAAGAATCAGGAGATATTTTGCGCCGTGCTGGGCCGCGGAAGCGCAAGTCTCGATGACCACCCGCATATACGTATCAGGCGTAAGTGTAATTGTGCTTTCGAATGGCATGTGCAGCGGCGTGACGCCCAGCGGGCCTCCGGGCAAAACGAGGCCGTCCATGCGCTCAGCAACGGCGTGGGCGATTACGTTCGCGGCAAAAATGTCCGTGCCGGAAGGAAGGTGCGGGCCGTGTTGCTCGACGCTGCCTTGCGGAAGAATGACGAGGGCATGCTTTTTCAATTGCGCAGCGATTTCCGGTTGCGTCAGGTCGATGAAATAGCGGCTAGGCAACATCGTGAATCCTTTCGGCAACGCGCGTCCGGGCTTGTTGCAGGACGTCGGCAATTCGCGTGGCCCGGCCGTTATTCTCGATAGAGAGGAGCGCGGCATAAACAATGGCCACCGCAAAATTGCCGTTGTCGGCGCTGAGTTCTCCCGGCTGGCCCGTGCGGCAGCTTTCGGCAAACATTTCAAGTTCCGCGCGAAACATGTCGCTCTCGGGAACTTTCAGTTCTTCACGCTTGGCGTAGCCGTCCTTGCCGCGCTGAATGTAGAGCGTGGATTTCTTGTGAAGCTGATCCGGCGTGTCCCATGTCCCAAAGTCGATTTCGTAATGCATCAAACCTGTTGAACCGAACACGCGCACCGCGAATACGCCTGGCGAAGTCCAGCAGGAACCGACGTAGCCAACTTTCCCGTCGGCAAATTTCAGAAGCGTCATGGACTGATCATCTACCTCGGCTCCAACAGGAGAGAGCTTCGAAGCCATGGAACTGGCTTCGAGGATTTCGCCGCCGAGATAGTGCAGCACATCGAACTGGTGAATCGAAAGTTGCGAAAGGGGGCCGCCCGGAGCGCGATGCTTGTACCAGCGCCACGTGCTCGGCGTGAGTTCGAGCGCGCGTTCGTTGGAAAAGTTCGCCTCGATAAAGGCTACGCGGCCGAGTTCGCCGCGATCAATCACCTCCCGAATCCTGCGGATGCCACCCATCAGGCGCGCGCTGTGCCCGACAGTGACGGTAATGCCGTGTTTCTTCTCCAGCGCTGCGATTTCCAAACCCTCTTCGAGTGTGCTCGCAATCGGCTTTTCGGTATAAACATGCTTGCCAGCTTTTGCGACTTCCGCCGCGACCGGCAAGTGCTGCTCGTTGGGAACAGTGAGAATGACTCCTTCAATCTCTCGATTCAAAAGCATCCTTTGCAGGTTGGGGACCGTGGAGACGCCGGTGTCTTCTTCAAAAGCTGTACACTTTTCTTCGGAACGGCTATAGGCGGCGACGATCTTGATTTTTTCAGACTTCGCGACTGCACGCGTCAAAACCTTGGCCCAGCGGCCAAGGCCCACGATGCCGGCTTTAACGGGATACGCCGTCATTTCAGTCCATTCGCTCCATTCTACTCAGCAATCCGGGTATTGAAACTGAAAAGCATCTGCCAGCGGCCGTCCCCTCGCTCACATGCGCGTATTGAACCCGGTTTGGCGTTCCCTTGCTGCTCAAGCGCAATCATCATCAGCCCGACGAGCTGTCGTTGTCATGATTGAACCGCTAGCAACTCAAACATCGATAAAACTGTACGTGAACGACGTACTGACAAGAGTTAAGAGACGCCGCTTCATTTTGCTTCCAAATGACTTCACGCAGGAGGTAAAGAGAGTAAATCAAGACGCTTTTGCTGGAGCAGCTTGAATGGTCGACTGGAAGCTAATGGACATGATCCATTGCCCATCGCGCTTAATCCATAGGCGATTCACATGCACAGGCCTTCCGGAATAGGGCTGGTGCAGGCAGGTCATAATCACCGAATCGCCGAAATCAAACATCTGCGCGGAAACGAGTGGCGCGGGAGCGCTGCCCCGGCCGGTTTGCTTCTGCAAATTCAGCGTGGCAATGCGATCCGCTTTGGTGAGCGGATGATCATTGGCCGAACTCAGCATGGCGAACTCGTCGGCAATGTGCGGCGCCCAGGCGGCCGCGTCATGATTGGTCACTCCGGTTTCCAGCGCCTGCCAGGACGCGATGATGGATTGCTCGGCCCCATTTTTCGGCTTATAGGGAAGAGTTTTGCAGGGATTCTCACACTCTGTCACGCCAGAAGCTCCTGAGCGAGCCTCCTGATGCCCCAGAGCCACTTCGTGATAGACAAGCAAGCGCCAGGCGGAAGCCCGCTTCACCCATAGACGCAGAACGTGAACTTTGTCGCGGTCGGCCATGATCGCTTCCACCTGGCTCCGCGTCTGGCGAACCTGATGCGCGCCAAGCTCATCGCCGAGCGCTGGCTTCGGAAGCGCATTGAACACTTCGGCGCGAGAGAGGGTCTTGCCGTCCGCATCCGTCCAGGTGAATTCGCCGTCAAGGAGTTTGGCGGCAGTAGAGCGGTCGCCTTTGGCGGCGGCCTGGACAAATTCGCGGTCTGCTTGAAGCGCAGAGGCTTCCTCAGCTGCAGCCCGCGGGTGTTGCTGGGGCAGGAAACACGCAAACAAAGTCCACAATATGAGACGGAGAAAAACACGGACCCTCATTTGTTCGAATCCTCTCTGACTCTCAGAACTGGTCGTTTCATCTGGAGAAGGGCCGGAGGAGATCGGCCCTTCTCTCTTTTGTTTTTTAGGCAACCTTAAAATTTAGAAGATAAACTTCAACCCCAGCTGAATGGCGCGGTTGCTCCCAGAGCCGAGCACCGGGTTAAAAGCAGCTTGGTCCGGCGTCGAACAGCCACAACCAAATAAACCAGGCTGCGACGGGTCGGCAGTCGCCCCTTGACCATAGCCGCTGGTTGCCCCATTGGGATTCGCATAGTTTGGATGGTTGAAAATGTTAAACGTTTCTGCGCGAAATTGCGCCCGGAGGCGCTCGCCGAACTTGAAATTCTTACTGACGGATAGATCCACGTTGCGGAAGCCAGTATCGCGGAAGATGTTGCGCCCCATAGTGCCGAACGTGCCAAACGGAGGGGGCAGAAGGGTCGATTTTCCGTTAGCGTAGCATCCCGCAAAAGCCAACATATTCTTCGCGGCTTGTGTCGACGCATCGCCCAGACAGGTGGACGCTCCTGCCGGTGCCCCGGCTGCTAAGCCAGTCACGTTTCCACTCGCGTCCAGACTAAAACTCCCAGGTGAAATGTAGGGAAGGCCGTTGGGCCCTATGGACTTGAAGTCCGAGGGATTACCAAAGAAATTCCAACGGTCAGCTAAATCGCCGGTTCCGCTAATGTCGAACGACTGATCGTTTATGTTCCAAGGCTGGCCGCTTTGCATGGTGATGATGGTATTGACCTGCCAACCTTCCAAGAGCTGACTTTTGGTCTTCAACTCCGGCAGCGTGTAAGTGATGGAAAACGTGAAGCGGTGTCGGATATCTTCATCGCCGCTGGCGTGATCTAAGAACGGGCGAGTGCTATCCATGGGCAGAAAAGCTACCCAATTAGATGATAGGTCATCTAACGCGTGAGAATAGGTATAGCCTGCCACAAAATCGAGACCGTGATAGTTGCGAGCGGTCAGGGTTGTCTGTAACCCATGGTACGTGGAAGCATAAAAGTTTGATAGATAGTTGACGAACCCGAGATAAGGAGCCTTGCCAGTGAGTGTATACGGGCGGGCCGCCATCTCAGCGCCACCATCGGCCCCACAAACGTTGGGATCATAGAATGACTGGTAACATGCGGTTATCTCCGCCGGGCTCCAACCCGATCCGACGGCTGGCTGATTCAAATCAACGACACCGGGTAGTTTGACCGCGTGATTGCCAACGTAGGTAGCATCCAGAGAGAGTTTTCCTGAAAAGGCATGTTGAATTCCCAGTGTCCAGTTTTCGACGTAAGGAGTCCGGAAATTGCGATTCATCGCAAATGTATCGCAGGGATTCGGATTAGCTCCAAGGCCGTCCCCACACTGCACAGCTCCGGTCACACTCGAAGGATAGATTGGAGTAGTCTGGTCCTTCCATGTAATCCCTATAGGATTGGCGGCGGTGGTTGGGTTGAGTGTCACGCCCGTGGAAAAGATGTCTCCCATGCCGGGGCACCCGCTAGCGCACTGGGTGCCATAAATAAGCGTAGCGCCCGTAGGAACAGTACCCACACCAAGCGTAACTGTGTTCTGCGTGTTCTGCTGAGACATGAAGGTGCTCATGGTGAGGAGGCTATAGACAATGCTGCCACCCGCTCGGATGACCGTTGTTCCCTTGCCAGTCACGTCCCAAGCAACACCTAGGCGCGGAGAAAAATTCTTGTGATCGGGGTTGTAAATGGAACTAATGTTCTTCCCGACTTGGTCGAATGCGCCGGTCGTTATGTCGAGATTCCCCAGAAGATTTCTGGAATCAGTTGGGACCGCTTGGAACTCGTAGCGGAGCCCAATGTTAAGTGTAATCTTTTTCGTGATGCGCCAGTCATCCTGAGCGTAACCGGCATACAACCACTGGGACATGTTGCGGGTAGGATCGCCTGCTAGAAAATTTACGTTGTGAACATTGCCGCTCAAAAAGTCTTCCAAAGAATTGAACTTGACTCTTCCTCTCCCCGCACGGAACGTAGCCTGATGGACCAAGTCTCGGCGCAGTTCGCCGCCAAACTTGAAGGCATGTGTGCCCCGTAGGTAAGAAACCTGATCTACGAAGTCATAAACCTTGTCGGGGCCGACAATCTTAGGGAAATTATGAAACGCTCCCAATTCTGTGAAGCCGGTAATCCTGACATTCGGAATGCCGTTCAACAGCGGGTTGCTAATCCCCATATTGATCGCATATTTCGTATTAATGTCATCGGGCAGAATCTGGAGAGCGTAGTGGGTGAAACCACCGCGCAACTCATTCGCCCAAGTTGAGCTGGGGGTCCACGCCCAGTGTGCGGCTAAGGCCTGCGCCCGCGAATGAACACTCGTTCTAAATTGCGCCAGCAGTTCGTTAAAGTCCATCCCGGTGATCGTGTCATTTCCAAAGAAATAGGATCCGCTCAAAGCGTTGCGATCGCTGATGTGGTAATCGACCTTGCCAAGAGCATTCTTGGAGCTGTTCACGTTCGGATAGCCGAGGGTTACAAATGTCCCGGGCCCGTTATTGGGGGTGTAGAATTGCAACAAATATTGACTGAGTGGATTCTCATTGCTTGGTCCAATAGCAGCAAGCGCGTCAGGAATGCTTTTGGTTGGATCGCCGATCGAAGCGCTCGTAGGAACGTGTCCGGGGAGCGCATTGCCCACGGTATACATCTGCCCTTCGTAGGCACCGAAATAGAAGAGTTTGTCTGCAATGATCCGGCCGCCGACACTACCCCCGTACTGCTCAAGCTCCACGGGTTGTTTCGGTGTTCCCGCAGGATTGAAGTAATTGCGCGCATCGAACGAATCCCCGCGGCCAAAGGCATACGCAGTTCCATGAATGTCGTTTGTACCTGATTTCAATCCCACGCTGGTGATGGCGCCAGGCTTCCAGCCGAATTCGGCTTTGGGATTCACCTGAGTGTTGAATTCCTGAATCGCGTCAATGGGAATGAGCGTGGCGGCATCGCCAAGAACTGCGGCGGCGTTAGTGACGCTCAGCCCCATGAACGATTCGTCGTTGGTCACTCCATCCACGATATAACTTGTGTCTTCTGGACGAATGCCGTTCGTGGTCTGGGTCCATGGGCCGCCGCCGGGGTAGACAGCCGTACCGGGCCTCAGCGAGATCAAATTCTGGTAGTTGCGGCCGTTTAGCGGGAGGTCGTTGATGATCTCGTTGCTGATCGTTCCGCCCAAGGTCGTGGAGGTAGTGTCCACCATTGGAACTTCTTCCGTGATGGTGATCGTTTCGCTGGCCGAACCCGTCTGGAGCACGGCATCCACGCGCACATCCTTGCCGACCTCCAACAGAATATTCTTCCGCTCGAACGTCTTGAATCCTTTGTACTCAGCGCGAACGGTATAAGTCCCCGGCAAGAGATTGATTGCCACGTAGGCCCCGTCGGAATCGGCAGTCAGCGTCTGAGAAACGCCCCTCGCCACGTCCGTGATCGTCACCTTGGCGCCAGTCACGTACCCACCGGACTGATCCGTCACAACGCCCAGGATGCGGCCAGTACTGCCTTGCGGAAAAACAGAACTACTCGTAAGAGCGACCATGAAAAGCACACCCCAAACTAGAACGAACCTTGAAATCCGCGGGTTCCCAGGCAGAGTATTCCGAGAACGGCTGAACGGCATGAGGACCTCCCCCCACGAAGCGAAATAGGTATAGACGCTGTACCACTGCGCAAGAGTGCTTGTCAAGCGTTTCGTTGATTTTACAAAGAAAAAAGAATGATGAGCAGTATGACGAAGAGATATTGGTCTAATGGTCAGACCACGCCGGGATGGTCTCAGACAGGGCTAGTCCTGTACGGTATAAATCCAGATTTCCGCTCCGTGATCCGCCCGTGCGGGTACGGCCAGGAAGAAACGGTCGAAACCTTTCTTTCCCTTTCCGAAGTAGCCCGCAGTGCGCGCTCCCAGCGTCGAAGGCACTTTGGCTAAGAGACTGTAGTGATCTTTATCCGCTTGTTCGAAGACACTAATAAACCCTTCTCCTCCAGGCACGTAAATACGCTTGCGCCCCGCGTCGTAATAAACATCGTCGGCGTCCTGAACGCAAGGAAGGACGGCGATTGACTGGCCCGTATTGGTGTCGAACACCGATAAGCGCGGTGGCTCGTGTGTGGCTACAAACAAGCGATGATCCGCTTCATCCAAAGCCATCGGGAAGTTGTGCTCCAAAGTCATCGGCCAGCGTGTGACCGCGTGTGTCTTGCGGTTAATCACAGCAATCTGTTTCAAGTCCGGCAGATTCACGTAGATGTTCGGGCCGGAGCTTTCCAACTGAAATGATTCCGGGTGCGCGCCCAGTTTGTATTCTTCAGGTAGCCTTTCGTTGGTCGAAGCATCTACGGCGCCGATCGCGCCCGTTTCATCTTCACCGTAGCCCACGTACACGCGCTGGTTGGTTGAGTCGTATCGAAGGTTGTCTACGTCTCCGTGAAAATCAATGCTCTTGACTAAATCAAATGTGGCGCCGTCGTAAATGTAAAGCTTGCCCTTGCTACTTGCCGCGAAGAGTTTCTTGGATTCAGGCGCATAAACAACTCCCTGAGGATTCGGAATGCCCGGGATACTATGACTGCGCAGACGAGCGCTAATATCAATGATCTCCACGGTGTTGTTCCCCAGCGCCGCGACGATCAACCGATTCTTTCCGTCAAAGCCAAAGTGATCGAATCTTCCCTGGACGCCGGTCATCGGAATCGCTTCGGTCAAGACGAGCGGCTTTGGGGCGTCGGGTGCAACGGCTTCTTGCGCGAAATGTGGAAGAGCGAGCGAAGCAAAAACGATGCAGCCGAGGCAAATCCCCAACGTGTATTTCACGGTTTCCTCCTCCGGATGAAGAGCAAAACTGAAGGTCCGCGGTCCTGAATCGGCTTCAAGCCGCGGTCACTATACAGCAATGTTCTTGACGGTTCCAAGACGCAGTGGTAGAAGCGCCATGCCTGCAGGCTGCGAAGAAACACCGCGCGTTTCGATTTTTTTGCCCGCAACCAAGGAGGTTTCCTCATGACACGCCATCGCATTTCCAACTTGCTGATTACGGGGGCTTTCGTCGCGCTCTTGGGAATATCCGGCATTGTGGAAACCGCGCATGCGCAACTTAGCACCGGAAAACCGGCGGCGGAGTCAATTCCTCCTCATGGTTACGTGCTTACAAGCAAGCCTCTAAAGGGCACAGACTCACCGGCCGACTACACTTTTGTCTTGACGCGCGATGAGCTTTACGTGCCTATCATCGTCCGCAAGCCCAAAGGCGACGGCCCCTTCCCGGCGATCACCATGGGATGGGGCGAGGGTCGTGAAGGGATGAAGAAGGTAGAGCGTCTGGCGGAAAGTCTTTCGCAGATGCAGGACCGCATGATCGCGCGCGGCTACGTGGTTGCGACCGTCAACTACCGCAATGAAATTCCATACGCCTACGAGCAAGCCAAGCCTCCGCAGAATCTCCCGGACAGTATCAGCGGCGACAGGCGCATGCTAAAATCTGGACCGACACTCGATCACGAAGATCTCATCGCCGTTATTCGGTACCTGCAATCGCTTCCTTACGTCGACAAAAATGGCGTGGGAGCCATGGGCGTGAGCCATAGCGGTGAAATGATCATGAAGGCATCCAGCGAATACACGTTTGGCGCCGGGGTGTGCATTGAGCCCGCCAATCACGAGTTCCTCACAGTGGACACCGGGCCGAACGCGCCGCGCAAAGGAACGGAAATTCAATACAACGACGTGGAAATAGCTCGGAAAAACGCCAACAAAGCAGAAGGAATGGAGCGCATCCGGCGCATTAACACGCCGATTCTGATTTTCGGCCGCGAGACGGATCACCAGCAGGGTATCTTCAAGCTGACGTACGAGTGGATGAAAGAAGCTGGCAAAGACGTGCAATGGGCCAGCTTCGATCACCCCACGCACGGTTACGTCTTCATCATGAACCAGCCCGATGGCTCATACAAACCTGACGACATCCAGCAGAAAACGTTCGAGATTTTCATGGACTATTTTGACAAACACCTCAAGCGCTCCCACTGACAAATGGGTGTCTCGCTTCGTCGCCTTCGGTAGCAATGCGGCGTTCAAATCGTTGCGCCACCGCTCGGACTTGGGTTTGTAACCGTTATGCTCGCTACACCGGCAGAAGACTCTCCGCAGTACGGGGGGAATGGGACAATTTCGCGGGGTGTTCGAATAGCGTTAGGCAAATCAGTTGGGGATGCCGCTGATGGGCGAATTCGACTCTCGCTTTCTGCTAGAACGTCATCCGCAAACCCAGTTGGATTTCGCGTTTCGGAAATGCCGACGTGAAGCCCAGCGGTTGGCTAGGCGTCAAAG
Source organism: Candidatus Acidiferrum sp. (assembly GCA_035280045.1). Taxonomy (GTDB): domain Bacteria; phylum Acidobacteriota; class Terriglobia; order Acidiferrales; family UBA7541; genus Acidiferrum. The sequence goes on along the minus strand of DATEGP010000094.1, from coordinate 13,182 downwards.
CGGCGCTCCCGTGGACGTGGAACGCCGTGAAGCCAGGTAGGAGCCCAAACAGCGGGTTCACTTCATTATTCACACTCGCAAAATTGGTGTGGTTGGCAATGTTGAACCCCTCGGCGGTCAGCAGCAAGTTGGCCTTCTCGAACATCTTATGTTGCCAGCTAATCCGCATGTCGAAGGCGGTGTAACTCGGCCCCAAGCCCGTATTGCGGCCAGCGCCAATCGGGCGCTCGTTGGTTGTATGGTTGTCTCCGTTGACCTCTCCACCGGCTAGGAGATTGAAAGGATGCCCGCTGTTGTACGAGAAGATCGGAGCCAGTTGGAAGCCTGCTAGGAATGCATTCTGGTTCCATGGGCTGTCGAACATTCCCCCAACCACAACCTTATGGCGCTGGTCGAACGACGACAGTCCGCGATCGAGGCCCAGGTTGGTCGGGTCCTGTGGTCCAAAGTCGCTGTTAAAGTCGGTGGACGTATCGTAGGCCTTGCTGAACGTGTAGTTTCCGAACAGCGCATAGTGGCTGCCGAATAGCTTCTTGACTTCCAGCATCGCCCCTTCATACAAAGCGGAAGCGGCTGAAGTGTACTGGTTGTTTTGCACAATCAATGGATTCACAAAGCAGGTGAAGGGCTTCGTTGCCGGAGGCGGAGCGCACGGCGCTACCCCTGCACCGCCGACCAATTGCGGGGGCACCAATGAAATCGGGTCCGTCGCTGCGCTCGTGTTCCAGTTACGGTAAGACACACTCTTGCCGTTTGCCAGGGTCACCGTCGTCATTGGGGCGTTCAACAAGTTGGTATCGATGGCCACCGGAAGCCTTAGCGTGTGCGCATAGATCCCACTGAGCGAAACCGAGAGCCTCGGTGCGATTTCACGCTCAATGCCCAACGACGCCTGCTGCGAGTACGGTGGCTTGAAGTTCGGCGGATTGCTAAACAGCACGGTCAACGGCGAGAGCTGGCCCTTGTTTGCCACGAAGATCCCAAAGGGAGCGATATCCGCGGGAGTTATGCAAGCGGAATTGCCTGGCGCGGGCTTCGTGCACTGGATCAGCCCCTGCGCAAACAAGCCTTGGAACACCTGGGCCGCGTTTCCAATTGGCAACCCGGTTGGCGTCAGCGGATCTACGTAGATGGCGATGTATCGGATGCAAGGGCTGCTGCCACTCCCTGGAAAAATCGGAACCCCGGGAAATCCGATGCCGCATGTGGCTACGACGTTGTTGACCTGGTCGGGCACTTGCGATTTGTTGTTCTGGTTCTCGACCGTACTGCGGTTCTGATTCAGGACGCCCAGGCTCAAGTCCACTTGAGCAATTTGGGCATCAATCGGCCCAAAGAAGATTCCGTAGCCGCCACGAACCACCGTCTTGTGGTTGTTGAAAGGATCCCAGGCGAACGACACCCGGGGCCCGATGTCCCTGTAATACGTATTCAGAGGCCGGTATTCTGAATCGACTTCATACCTCGCGCCGTAGTTCAGTGTGAAGTTGTGCATGATGTTCCAGGAATCCTGGAAGAACAAAGAGGTATAAGGCCTTGTATAAGCGGGGTAGTCGGCAGTTCCGAATCCCTGCTGATAGACCTGCGGAAGGCCCAGAGAGGACGCCTGCAGCGAATTCATGAAGGCGCCATTGGTTGTCAGGCCACAAGGGTTTGGGTTGCCCTCCAGCATGCAAGGGCTTAGCAAGGCGCCCGGTAGGCTGCCGAAAACGAAGCGCCCCGGGAAGAAAGTGTGCGATTCCGTGTGATTTCCCCGGAGAAGTTCCGCGCCGCCAAACTTAAACGTGTGGCGCCCGCGAATCACCGTAACGTTGTCTCCAATTTCATACCGCCGGAGAATCGTCAGGCTGGGCAGGAAGATGTTTGTGCCCAGATTGTTGGCAAACCCGAAGATTTGCAGCCCGGGTTGGGCAGCCTCATTGGGTATGACGTCAAAGTGCTCGTAGTCCCACTGAAAGCGAAACTCATTCTGTGTCGAAGCGCTGAATTGGTGATACCAGGCAGCCAGGATTGTATTGTCGTACAGGTGAATCGAGCTCCCCGCAGAGAAACCCGTCAAAGATTGCACATCCGGATTTTCTTCAAGGTCATGCCCGTAGCGGTAGGTGAAGACCAGTTGGTCTGAATCGCCAAGGTGATGATCGAGGCGGCCGGATACCAAGTACTGACGCGTGCGGTAGTTGAATAACCCGCCGTTGGTCTCGAACTGGTTGATCAGGAAATCGTTGATTGCGTTTTGACCGGGGGTTAGACCGGTTACCGGGCTGATCGTCAGGCCCGTTTGCAGAGCACCGGCACAGGTCTGTGCGGGAAGTACCTTAATCGTGCCATCGGGGTTGTTCAAGCATGGCACGTTGGGATTTCCAGGCGCAGCGGCCAGCGCGCTGACAATTGCCTGCTGCCCCGCCCGGGGATCAGTCGGAGCAAAGTTTGTCGGCACTCCCGCCGTGGGCCCGGCAAAGATCGAGCTGTCGGTCAGGAGTACGACCGCATTCTGCGCGTCCTGCCGCAGCCCCTCAAACGCGACAAAAAGGAAAGTCTTATCCTTTTTGATGGGCAAGCCCAGCGACCCCCCAAACTGGTATCGGCCTAGCGAGTTCTTGACTGGCTTTCCTTGCGCGGTAAACGAGAATGGCTCCCCGGGCACCAATGCCTGCGTGCGCGCAAACGGGTCCGCAGCGTCCATCGCATCATTTCGGAAATAGCTGAAAAAACCTCCGTGCACCGCGTTTCCGCCGGATTTCGATACGATGTTAATTGCTCCTCCGAACGCCCCTCCTTGGTCCGCCCCGTAATTGCTGCGATTGACCTGGAATTCTTGCACCGCGTCCTGGCTGACGGTCAGCCGGACGCCCCCGGCGTCGTCACCCGCCTCTGCTCCGTCAACCGTTACGCTATTGCCGCGGCCGTTGCTTCCATAGAAGGAAAGCCCGCTCTGGGGCGTCTGCTTGACGCGAAAATCCTGGTCGTCGGCGAGGCGCGTGGAATTCGAGACGCCGGGCATCAGCAGCGTAAACGTTAAGTAATCGCGGCGGTCGATCGGCAACCGGTCAAGATCATCTCTTGTAAGTGTGTTTGCTTGACTCCCCCGCTGCGTCTCGACGGTGGGAAGCTCCGAGGTGACCTCCAATTTGGCTGACAATTCCGAGAGCTTAAGGCGGAAATCTAGAACCAGCGTTTGCCCCACAGTCAGGACAATCCCTTTGACAGTCTCCGTTTGAAACCCACTGTGCTCCACGCTGACGTTGTAGCTGGACGGTGCCAGCCCGGAAAACCGGTAGAGGCCGTGTTCGTCGCTGACCACGCTTCGCTGCAAGCCCTTTGCCGCGTCTGTCACGGTCACCTTCGCATTGGGTACCTCCGCGCTAGCGGGGTCGGTGATCGTCCCAGTTAAATCCGCAGAGGTCCCCACCCCCTGCGCAGTAGCTGCCCGACTTCCGGGCAACAAACACGCCAAAAGGACCCCAACTGCAAATAAGGTCGATTTCATAGCTCCTCCTGGCCTAGTCGCGCGCTGTTCTTTAAGGAAACCGGCGAAGTTGCGCATCTATCGGTTAGTGGGAGGTAGCGGTCTATAGGGGCCGCTGGGGGTGCCGCGCAGCCCCTGATAAAGCATTCCGCAGCTTCGTGTTCGAATCTCTTATTCCGGATGTGCATGAGGATCTCCATTTGATGGATCCCTTTCTCGGGTTTATCGGGCAAAAGGAGCGTATGAGGATGGTACGTATGGGTTTAGGGATTCGCACACCTGTCAAAACTGCCAGGTCGCAGGATTCGACCCCCACCGATCCACATGCTTAGTTACGGGCATGCTTGCCTGTGCGGAAATCTAGCAATGATTCAATCGTTTGCAGGTGGTCGGGACGCACACCGTTGATAAGGAGCGCGTTTCTCTGGCTTGTGCGAGGCAAGGAGCGATTTGTCGAACATCGAACCGTAGGCCAGATACTGCTCCGCGGCGTCTGCCGGGTATCCCGCAGGTTGACGCACGAATCATGTTGGGAGTTTACGGCTACGTCATCGGTGATGAGCAGCGCGATGCCGTTCAAAATCGTTCGAAACGGCTGGTAAACTAGAGCCAATTGTTAGCAAGCTCGGTTTTGTTAGAAAAAGTGGCTGCAGGTGACAGAAAACAAAGTTGGTTTGGTAGGGGCGGTGGGGATCGAATTTGAACCCCCTCACTTCTAAGTCTCAGCGGCAGAAGGCGTTACAAGCCAGGCTCCAAGCCAATTGTTAGAAATGTTAGAAAAAATAGGTCCGGTTGGACTTGGTTGCGAATACAGTTGTCCTCAAGGTCCAACCGGGGTTTCCCGTCATGGTTTCAACTGTGCGTCCGATCAATCCCAGATTACTTCCCGCGCATTGCCTATACGTTATCTAAATGATAGCGTAGCTTCGACGATGCCCAAGCACGCAGCCGAAGACCCCGTCGCTCAATACCTCTCGGAAATCCAGCACAATCTTTCCTCCGGCATCGCGCGCGAACAGACCTATCGCCCAGCCCTCAAGGACCTCATTGAGGCGCTGGATTCCTCCATAGATGCCTTCAACGATCCCAAACACATTGAGGTTGGTGCACCAGACTTCACCATCCGTCGCAAAGGACACGCGACAGGCTTTCCCGTTGGCTGGATTGAAACAAAAGATGTCGGCGACGACCTCGACAAGACCGAAAAGTCGGAGCAGCTTCAACGCTATTTCGGCCTCCACAATCTGATCCTCACGGATTATCTTGAATTCCGCTGGTACGTTGACGGCAAACTCCGCCTTGATGCACGCCTGGCCTCGGTTTCTGGAGGGAAGCGGCTCCGCCGCGAACCTAAAGGAGACCCCGGGCTTCTCGCCCTCCTTCACGAATTCCTGGCTTACAGTCTGGCCACTCTGTATACACCGAAGGACCTCGCCCAACGCATGGCCAAGCTCGCCCATATAATCCGCGACCTTCTCCTCCGCGCTCTCGAAACCGAACCTGTTTCCGGACGACTTCACAACCAGTTCGAGGCCTTCCGCGAAACCCTTATCCCCGACCTTAAGCCCGACCAGTTCTCGGATATGTACGCACAAACCATTGCCTACGGCTTATTCGCGGCTCGCTGCCAAACACTGGCATCCTCCCGCGATTTCAGTCGCGCCGCCGCGGCTGATCTGATCCCTCGCACAAATCCCTTCCTTCGTCGCCTCTTTCGTGAAATCGCATTCGAGCTTGACCCCCGCGTCCAACCTTTCGTTGACGATCTCGTTGCCCTTCTCCGCCATGCCGAAATCAGAAGAGTCATGGAAGATTTCGGCAAACGTACCGCACGAGAAGATCCCGTCGTTCACTTTTACGAGGACTTTCTTCAGGAATACGACTCCAAAGTTCGCGAAATGCGTGGTGTCTACTATACGCCCGAACCTATCGTGTCCTACATCGTCCGCTCGGTCGACCATCTCCTCAAGACCAAGTTTGACAAGCCTCTTGGCCTTGCGGATAAAGACGTCCTCATCCTGGACCCCGCCTGCGGCACAGGTACTTTCCTCTACTACGTCATCCGTCACATCTACGACGCCATTGTGGCTGGCGGTCAAAGAGGCCAATGGAATTCCTACGTCTCCGAAAACCTTCTCAAGCGAGTCTTTGGCTTCGAGCTTCTCATGGCCCCTTACGCCGTCGCTCACCTCAAACTCGGTCTTCTTCTACAAGAGCTCGGGTATAAATTCGAGTCCGAGGAACGCCTCGGTATTTATTTGACCAATACACTAGAAGAGGCCGTGAAGAAGGCGCAACAAGTTCTCGCGTTTGCCGACTACATTTCTGCGGAAGGCGAAGCCGCCAATTCCATCAAACGAGAAAAGAAAATCATGGTTGTCCTCGGCAATCCCCCCTACTCTGGTCATTCCGCCAACCGGAGTTGGGAGATGATCCCCGACCCAAAAACAAAGAAACCGAAAAAGGTCCTGACGTTTATTGGCCGCCTGATGCAGGACTACTACCAAGTGGACGGAAGGCCGCTCGGCGAGAAAAACCCCAAGTGGCTTCAAGACGACTACGTTAAGTTCATTCGCTTCGGCCAGTGGCGCATCGATCTCACCGGCTATGGCATCCTCGCCTTCATCACGAATCACGGCTACCTCGACAACCCTACCTTCCGTGGAATGCGGCAACAGCTGATGCACACTTTCTCCGAAATTGGCATCTTGGACCTGCACGGAAACGCAAAGAAAAAAGAAACCGCCCCTGACGGCTCCAAAGACGAGAATGTCTTCGACATTCAGCAAGGCGTCGCCATTGGCATTTGTCTGAAAGAACCCAACACTACAAACGTGCCACAAGTACAACGCGCTGACCTTTGGGGCGAACGCGAGGCCAAATACAGGACTCTATTCGAGATCGACATCCGAACTACGAAGTGGGAACGTTTGTTCCCCCAGCCGCCTGCATACCTTTATGTCCCGCAAAGCACCGAACTTCTCAACGAATACGAACAGGGCTGGAAGGTGAGCGACATGTTTCCCGTGAACTCTGTGGGAATCGTTTCAGCGAGAGATGGCCTAGCCGTGGGATGGACACGGGAAGAACTCTGGAAAGTCGTCCAAGACTTTGCGAATATCTCAGCCGACGAAGCACGGGAGAAATACGACCTGGGTCCTGATGCTCAGGACTGGAAGGTAAAAGACGCGCAACAAGACGTACTTAAGAGCGGGCCCAAACGCAACTTGCTCGTGCCTATCCTCTATCGGCCCTTCGATACTCGCTTCACCTATTACACCGGCGAGAGCCGTGGCTTCATTTGCCGCCCTCGCGCCGAAGTTATGCCTCACATGTTACAGGCAAGGAATGTCGGCCTTCTCTGGACTCGTCCGATGAGTCCAACCTACAGGTTTTCCGTCTTAGCGACTCGAAGCCCAATTGACCAATGTGCAGTGGGAAACAAAACTGCGGGAGCTGGAATTTCCTATCTTGCTCCCCTGTACCTTTCCACGCCCACCGAAACGCAGAAACCAAGTCAAGGGAGGCTCCTGCCCGATGAATTAGAATCGGCCCACGAGCACGGAAAAGATGGTAAGCCTAATTTGGATCGGCACATCCTCTCCCAGATGGAACGGAGATTAGAGCTAAAATTCGTTCCTCACAGGTCAGATAATCTGAAGGAAAGTTTTGGCCCGGAAAGCCTTCTAAACTACTGTTATGCTGTCTTTCACTCGCCGACTTACTCCAAGCGATACGCAGAGTTTCTCAGCAAAGATGTGCCCAGACTGCCGCTCACATCCGACAGACGATTGTTCACTGCTCTCGCTGCAAAGGGCGAAGAACTCATCTCCCTGCATCTAATGGAGTCCCACAAGCTCGACAGCTACGTTACTCAGTACGAGAAGCTAGGCGACCACATCGTTGAGAGAGTGACCTATATCGAACCCAACTCGAAGGCTGGAATTAAATCCGGCCGCGTGTACATCAACTCCGGGCAGTTTTTTGAGGGCGTCCCAAAGGAAGTGTGGGAGTTTCAAATCGGTGGCTATCAAGTCTGCGAAAAGTGGCTCAAGGACCGCAAAGGCAGGAAGCTCTCCTCCGACGACATCGACCACTTCCAGAGAATCACCGTCGCCGTGTTCGAAACCATCCGCATCATGCATGAGATCGACGACCTTATCCCCGGCTGGCCCTTGCCCTAAACAACACTAGCCCTCGACGATCTCAGTTTGATCTGACAGTTATGCAGAAAAAGAAAGCCCCGCCTTTCGACGGGGCTTCAAGCTCTCAAATGTTACTTATGGCCGTGGCTCGACACTGTCACGCAGCAACTCGTACAGGTCTTGAAAGCCCTTCATTGACCCGTAAGCTGCAGCTCGGTCAGCATCCTTCTGCCAGAATTGAGCGTCGCCAATCTCAGGGCTGTCCTGGAGAAACTTCACGAAGTTCTCTTTGGTCCAGGCCTGGTGGCCCTTGAACATGACTGGCAAGAGGTGAGCGAGTAGTTTGTGCAAGGAGAAGAGTCCTGGCGTTTTCTGAATGACATAGTCGTCAGGGGCGGCAAACGGGTCAGGCGCGACCTGTTTAAGCGCCTGCCAGTAGGCAGCTACGACATCGTAGACAACGCCAGCCTCCGAATTGAGGTCTGGACAACGGTCAAGGAATCCAAACTCCTTTAACCAAGCGTGGACTGGTGCCAGGCTGGTCATAAAGGAGGTCGCGCGAACGATTTTTCCTCCTACACTCTTGGGGCTCCCGGCCTCATCAGGCATAAGAATCAGGCTGTGCCATGGCGATGCTGGGTCCTTGTCGAGCCGCTCGACCACCCGTGTCACAACTACCTTCCAGCGGTCTTTTTCTGCAATGGCTGAGTCACCTCGCTTAGCTGCGGTCGCTGTAAGGATTGAGTTCACCAAGTCCGTACGAACTGACTTGGCCGTGCCGTTGATGATGGTAAACTGATTCATTTCCACGAGACGCTCGGATACTTCGATAATGACGAACGCGATTGGGTAGTCCCCCAGTTCTACGGTACCTTTTTCTTCGATTGCGTAGCGTAAGCCTGCAATGCGATGCTGTCCATCTATGACTTGAAGCGGGTCAGCGATGGTCAGCCTGCCGGTATGGTATTTGAGAGGCGAACGCGCAGCCAAAACAACTGCTGTCGGAAAAAGTCCGCCGCTTTCCCCCTCACCATGGACAATCGCCTTAAGCAAGTGAGAGCCGATTTTGGTAATGCGCGAGCGTTCAGGGGGACGTTGATAGCCCTGCTTGGGGCTGTCTATTGGAACGGAGGAATTGAAGTGGTCCACTGTCGTGACCGAAATCAGGTCCTTGGCCTCCATCATCCCTGTGAAGATGCGGACTCCGTTCTGAGTGCCCATTAAAGCCGGGCACGAGACGGTGATTGCTGCTGTTACGGTTCCCATTTTCTTTCTCCTGTTTGTAAGCCAGTTCCCGGGGTTTGTGGCCGAAGCCGGTTTATCGGGAGCCAGCCGAGTTTTCTAAACAATAAAAGTCTACTAGTAGATCGCAGTTCTGTCAATAATAATTCTGATCAGAACTTTTATATTAGTAGCGCCTCTTTGTTTTCAGTGACTTACGATAGAACAATGAAGGTGATCTGTATAAACCAACAAGTAATCCATGGCTCCGACACTCTTTTCTTGCGAGGCTGGCGCCCCCCGCCATCTCCCCGCAGCCGCAGAACAGCACGAGCTTGTGCCCTTTCCGACGAGCCCGAAGTTCTCTCCTTGAGTCGACGAACCCACGAAACCCCCATCGCCGCCCAAAAAGAAATGACGGGTCTGTCGACAGTTTTTGGCACTTATCGCCTTTTCTAAGTAGTCCCAAAAACGTGTCAAGCGGTACCGCACGCGCGCGCGCGCGTGCGTTTGGTTGACCTTTTTTGTCAGCCTTATAATTCGCCCGTGCAAGTTGGATTCTGTTTGAGGTGAGGAATGCCAAAAGAAAGCAAGATTGAGCAAGCACCGTTGACCAAACGCGCACTGCTGGAATACCTCGAAATACAACGAGAACCTACTACGGCAAAAGTGGCGTCCATTGACCTTGACTGTCGGGCATCGACCGTCACCGAAATGTTGGAGCGTTGCGTTGCTCAGGGCTTGGCGGAACGCACGACAGATCAGCGGCCACGCGAATATAAGCTCAGTGACGAGGGTCGCCGACGCTTGGATTCCTTCCGTTCGAAAGAAGGCGAGCCACCCACCGGTTCGGCTGCCGAACCGGACGAACGAGAGTCACCGCGAACTCAAAGAATCTCTGACCTCTTCACGCGCCTGATTGATGAAAGCATGGAAGCTGCGTTCAAAAAGCGAAGCAAGCAAGGGAATCACTCCAGTGGTTCGCAGGCCTCCCCTGCCCCTCGCCAAAGAGCAGACCACCTCACGGATCTGGAAGACGCTGAATCCGTAACCGCACAGTCGCATACCTGCGTAAGAGAACTCTTAGCCATCGAGCGCGGGTTGTCAAAACTCCCTCGTCAGGAATTGCAGATGCTCAGAGATTCCCTCAGACAGCGAATTGGCGACGAGAAAGTTTGCAACAAAGTGTCGCGTTTGGCCGCCGCAGAAGCCGAATTATCCGATGAAAAGAGCGCCTGGTGGCAAGACGCGGAGGCCATGAAAAAACTGCTAGCGGAAATCTCTGGACTGAGAGATGAACTCGGCCTGGCCGAAGAGGCCGACGACGCTTCGACAGGCGAAGAGAAGTAGGGATTATTCGCTCAATTTAGGGATTGTTTCCCAGGAAGGTTTGAAGGGAAAACAAAAACGCCAGACAGCCGTTTGGTGGCGGTAACTGTCTGGCGAGAAAATCGAACGTGAGTAGTATACACAAACTCGACGCGAAAGCGAGATCGAATTCCAGAGCGCGCAAAATTTCTTCTCGCCGATCCGCATCTACTCCTAAAAATCAAAACCGTTTTGCATTTTCGGCGATCGCTGAAACGCGCAACACGTTGAGAAGAATTCCGGCTATACCCATAGCCGACAAATCAAATGATGCGGCAAATCGCCACAAGTTGGCGGGGAACCGCGCATTTAGCGAGATGGCCGGGGAGTGCGAGCAAAGTTCGGGCAACGTTGGAGAACGACCCGAGACGCAGACGGCTGGACTCCCTGGCCTATTTCTTCCGCTGGAGATGCTCGGAAGCTCGGTTGCAGCCGGAGCGGAGTAAAACTCGCTCCCTTCCCCTCGCGCCGGGTTTGCGCGAGGGGAAGGGCGGGGGGATGGGGAGTGTGGGGCAGGCTCTCAAACCATCCTTGTAGCCACGAGTGTGTAAAGAGTCCCCCCACGCAGCGAAGCGGAGTGGGGGACAGGGGGCCGCGCGAAGCGCGGGTATGTTCATGGCTCTAACGGACCACCGGATGCGACAGGAAGAGTATGTCAGAAGAAAGCACGACAGAGCCGTCCTTCCTCAAGCCTACGGAGAATTCATCTCGACGCTCGCGGAGTGGAATTGGTTTGTCACCATCACGTTCAGAGAAATTATCGTCCGTGACCTGGCCGTAGCTCGCATCGAGGAATGGCTTGCTGACATTCAAGCGGCGGTTGGAGGGAAGCAGATCGGTTGGCTTCTCGCGGAAGAGTTTGGCCGGATGGGTGGCCGCTATCACTGCCATCTCTTGATAACTGGCGTCGGGCAGCAATCAAGAAAATTTTGGTGGAGTGAAGCCTTTCGACGTTTCGGACGGAGCGAAATCAGACCGTTCAATCCCGAACAAGCTGCGGCCTTCTATGCGGCGAAGTACGCGGCGAAACAGTTGGGTTTCATCCACTTTGGCGGCAAGCTCTCAGGAAAAACACTCCACGAATTCGTTCACGCTGCGGATGGCAAGAGGGAATGGAGAGACGCCCTCAGCGCGAGTAGCGATGGAATTGAAACGCACAACGTTGTAAGTCCTTCCGCTGTCATGGGGCGCGACTTCTACAGAATGACTTTGAATCGCGGGAGGAGCCGATGAGCGAACAGTACGCACGAACGAAGATTGGCCGGAATGCTCCATGTCCTTGCGGTAGCGGGAAGAAACACAAACGCTGTTGCTTGACTCAAGTCGAGCACCCCCACACTCACCGTTGCGCTGGTTGCGGAAAGGAATTCGAGCTCAGCGAAGAGGTTTTCACGTTGGACCTGTCGGAATTGGAGAGTTTGTCTGAGACAAAACTCGCGGAGCTTATTGAGCACGCTTCCAGACTAGGATGAATCGCGTTCCCACAAAGACACCGTGATCGAAGTTCTCCAAATCGAGACTGCGACAAATTCCTTGCCTCAAGGGTCACAGGAGAGTAGTGTCGCCCCCGTAACGCCTTCTCCGTTGAGCACAGGAGCAACACCAGTGCTACGGAGACGGTTTCAGAGAGGCAGTTTGGTCCAAAAGTCCGGCAGGTGGTACGGCGTGTATCGAGAGGATGTTCTGCAAACAGATGCGACATTCAAGCGGACACAGTTCTGGCAACCTCTCGGACTTGTAAGCGATCAATCGGAACGTGCGGCGTGGAAGCAATTTCAGCCATACCTGAATCGAGCGAACGAAGCTGCACTCAGAGTGCCGCAGAAGATCGGCTTGACGCTCACAGACTTCGTGGAAGAGTGGCGGCGGGACGTTGCGGTGAACTTAAAGGGCAGCACGACTAGGGCGGCGGAATCGCATCTGCGAGCGCACATCATTCCGAAGCTCGGCAATCTGCACCTGACGGAGTTCGCGACAAAGGCAGTACAAGGGTTTGTCGCGTATCTCGCCAGTGGCGGACGTTCGCGTAAGACGGTGGAGAACGTGCTACTCACCCTTTCATCGCTTCTCAGGACGGCGAGAGCCTGGGGTTATGCGTGCGGAGACTTCCGCTTTGCAGACCTGACCTTGCCGCGCGAAGGTGTCAGGAAAGAGGCGCGTTGCTTCACGGATGATGAGGTGCGGAGAATCATCGAGAACGCCTCGGAGCCAATGGGCACAATCGTTACAGTTACGGCTGTGCTCGGCCTACGCATCGGTGAAACTCTCGGACTTCGCAGATCGGACGTGGACTTCGCAAAGCACATCATCCGTATTCGGCAGAGCGTTGACGCTGCCACGCGGACACCCGGCGCGGTGAAGTCGAAGGCAAGCAGTGCGGACCTGCCCATGTCGAAGGAGTTAGAGGCGAAGTTGCGTACTCATCTTCTGAGACACGACGGCAAGAGCGAGCTGCTCTTCGTTAATCGGCGCGGCAGGCCATTCTCAGCAAACAAGCTGCGGGAGAAACAACTGCATCCGCTATTAGATGCGCTTGGCATTCCCCGTGGCGGCTTTCATTCTCTGCGTCATGGTGCGGCCAGTTCCCTGCTCGCGGACGGAGCAACTCCGGCTGTTGTGCAGCGGCAACTGCGGCACAGCGACGCTAGAATCACGCTGGGAGTCTACGCGCATGTCATTGGTGATGAGCAGCGAATCTTCGTGCAGAATCGCTCGGCAAGACTTGTTCACTAAGGCTTATCGTTAGAAAAGGTCCTTATTGTTAGAAAGCGGAAATTAAGTCTTGGCAAATCAATTGGTTTGGTAGGGGCGGTGGGGATCGAACCCACGACCTTCGGCTTAAAAGGCCGCTGCTCTACCACTGAGCTACGCCCCTAAAGTGGTTACTGTACAACTATTTGCGAAACATTGCCTGAAACGTCGGCCGGCCCGGTGTCACTTGTGGTGTCACTTGGTTTCAGCAGTGACACCACGGCATGC
>DATEGP010000093.1:0-8964 GCA_035280045.1 Candidatus Acidiferrum sp. | reverse complement strand
GGGCACCCAAAACCGTCTCCGGATTTTTACTCTGGGCACGCAGCCGCTAAATGCTGTAGTGGGCAACAACTCGCGTCACTTTGCCACCAGCACCCAAGTCCATAAACTCACCCGTGCGCGTCCCTTTTTGATTCGTGTAATGCAGCACTAAGCTGTTCAGACCCGCCAGTACATCCTTCAGATCGAAGTGCACTCTTGCTATAGGTCCGTCTGTATCTGATGAGATCCTAAACAGAGTTGTAGCCTTCATCCTTCGACTTTAATTCTGAGCTTTGGTCCAGTGTCCGCCCCAGTCTTTGTAAAGCCCAGCGAGGAATTTATCCCACGCGGCCACGGGGCGAGAGCTCGGATAAGGTTCGGGGCGGATAGGCTTTTCGGAACTCCACACCACCTCAAATTGTCCACCTTCGACAATTCTCCCTAGCCGCATCGTCTTCCATGTGTGCTGATTCTCAGGATCAATTTGGACAGGACCACCCGGAGCATCAAATCTTTGGTTCAGCAGAGATCGTCGAATAGTTGGAGTGTCAGCAGTTCCTGCAGCTTTAACCGCTTGCGCCCAAAGATGGACTCCTGAATACCCGGCTTCCATCGGGTCGGCAACGACTCGCCGCGGTCCATATCGAGAACGAAACTTTGAGACAAACGCGTGATTCGCCGGCCTGTCTAGACTCTGAAAATAGTTCCACGCGGCATAATCGCCCAGGCTCTCCTTCGCCGAGAGGCTTAGCAACTCGATCTCGCTGATGCTGAAATAGATGGTTGGAACCTTTTCCGGCGTGATTCCCGCCGCACGCAGCAGGCGCGTGTAAAACAGGTTGGTGTCGCCGGCCAGAGAATTAAAGATCACGTCTGGTTCCGTCCTAGCGATCGCACGAACGACCCTGGTCAACTCCGTGCTGTCGGGGAGTATGTATTCTTCGCCAAGAATCTCGCCTCCTGAGGCTTTGACTTCGTCGCGGATAATTTCATTCGCCGCCCTCGAATATACGGAATTTTTCCCGACCAGAAAGAAACGTTTCTTTCGCAGAAAGCCGAACACCCATCGCACTGCGGGAATGATTTGCTGATTTGGCGCCGCGCCCGTGTAGAAGATGTTGGGGCACTGTTCCATCCCCTCATACTGAGCCGGAAAGATTAAGAGATGATTTTGCTTCTCGACAATCGGGCGGACTGACTTTCTGCTAGCGGATGTCCCGCAGCCGAAGATGGTGCAGACATCTTCATGTCCGATCAACCTTTTTGCCTGGCTGCACGAATGCCGCCTCATCCGACTCCCCATCGGCAACAACAGGCCGAATTTCACGCCCCAGAATCCCACCCTCTGCATTGATATTCTCAATGCCGAGCAGAATGGCGTCGACCATAGGACTTTCGGTCCAGGCCATCGTTCCGGTAAGCGAAAGGAGAATCCCCACTCGCAACTCTTTCTGGGTTTTCGCCGCCTTCTTCCTTGCGGGCAGTTCTTGCGTGCGTGGGCTGAGTGGCAAGGGAGGCGGCTCAAGTTCCACGCGGAGCAGGAAGCGGTACCCGCGTGCCTGAACGGTCTCGATGTATTTGGGCTTTTTTGCATCGTCGCCTAATGCTTCACGGAGCTCCCGGATGTATCCGCGGAGTAATTCATCGCTGACGACAGCATCCGGCCAGACCTTCTCGAGCAGTTCCAGCTTGGTTACGAGCCGTTGAGAGTTCTGCACCAAATAAAGCAAAACCTCATAGGTCTTTGGTCGCAACGTAAGCAGATTTGACCCGCGCCACAGCTGTTCGTTGGCAGTATCGAGCCGAAATGGCGTAAATACAAAAACAGCCCGCAATGTCACTTTGCACCTGAGTGTGTTCGACTAGCGGAGCTTAATTCTACGGAAGTTCCACGAAACTTCCACGCTTCTTCTATAGCTCAAAGGCAAGCTTCAACTCTACTCTCAGCGCATGCCGGACAACAACCCGATGCGGACGGTGCCCCGACGGAAGCAGGCCCGTTCGTCGGCTGGAACGGAACCCATGCCTCTCAACGGGGCATTTGTCGTTCAGTTTCGCGAGTCTTCCGAGTGGCAACCCGGTTGGTTCCGCGGACGAGTAGAGCACTTGATGTCCGCGCAAAACGCCACGTTTGTGACTGCTCGAGAACTCTTCGAGTTTTTTGAGCGCGTCATGAATCAGAGAGCTGAAGACCAAGTTAAAAGGAAAGAAGGAAAATGAATTATGTACGCATTTCGAACTGCAATTCTATTTACGGCGATTTCCCTGCCGAGCGTCTTGTGCGCCCAGGACACAAATCAGATGGTGCAGCGGTGCCACACAGGAACATTGTTGGATGTGGATTCCCGGACAGAGATTGTCCCAACCACAAGCACACAGCACATGGAGGAAAAAGACAAGCATGGCAAGAAAGTCTACGACGGCTATTCCACTCCCAACGAGGCGAAGCGCACAACCTACGTTTTGCAGGTGGGCGTAGATGGGATGGTCTATACCGTTGAATCCACCCCATTGTTTGGGGTCTTCAGTTATAAGCCGACCGACCTTGTAGTTGGCGATTCCATCGAAGTCTGCGTGAACGGCAAGTCGCTGGTGTTGACTCGCCCAAATGGTAAGCAATTCAAAACCAAGATTGTCCGCACTGCGCGCGACATGCAATCCGCGGGTTCGGGCACGGCTACTTCGCAGAAGTTCGATGAAGACGTGCCGACAGAGCCGAAGAAATCAAAGATTGATGAAGCGATCACGCACGCGCACATCAGTTCCACTCCCGCGGGCGCAGAGATCCACGTCGACGGTGCATACGTCGGCGTCACGCCGTCAGATATCGACTTGGCGTGCTGCTCGCATGACCTGACGATCACAAAGACAGGTCTGAAGTCATGGACACGAGCAGTGCGCACCACAGGCGGTCAAGTGAACATCAGCGCTGAGCTGCAGCAATGAGCACAAGTGATGTTCGGTGGCCGTTAACCACGTCTACAACCTTAGAGAACCTGAATCGTGATTTGAACCTGATCCTGACGCTCTACGCGATTTCTATGGCTCTTGGATTTCAGGTCCTGGCAGAGTCGTTCTATAGGTTGTGCTTTCCTCAATCTGCCACTGCACCCAGAGGCACTGCCATAGTGTTGCTCACAGTCCTGGCCTTTGTCTTGACAGCGATCGGCATTCGATTTTTTTGGGCAGTGAACAATATCAGGCGGTTAATTTTGCATCGCACTGCTCAACTGCATTCGGTGGGCCGTAGGGCCCTCGTGCTTTTTCATTTCCCAGTTCTTTTTCTTCATTCTCTTTTATTCTTTATTCTCTGTCGACTGCAATTCAACATGCACAATTCTTTCGATCATTTCAATCCGTTCATTGGGTTGTACTCTTTACTTCTCACGCTGAACGCTGCATGGATGCTGATCCTTACGAAGGGCAGGCTGGACACAAGACCGGAATCTTTCTGGATGTGGAACAATTTCACCTTCGGCTTCTTGGGTTTTCTTCTAATGTTGATTGCCCGAGTGCTGAGTCAAGCCGGCGCACCCGTATTGTGGGGAGCCTCCGCACTATTTTTCGTCAACAGTGCAATTGATCTGAGCTTCATGCCCCGCGCTTACATTATGGGTGAATAGAACGCACATGCTCACAAGCGGTT
Organism: Candidatus Acidiferrum sp.; assembly: GCA_035280045.1. Classification (GTDB taxonomy): domain Bacteria; phylum Acidobacteriota; class Terriglobia; order Acidiferrales; family UBA7541; genus Acidiferrum. The sequence goes on along the minus strand of DATEGP010000093.1, from coordinate 5,339 downwards.
CAGTGGACTTGCGCAGCCGGGTGCCCCACCTTTTCGCCTTTGCTTCTGAAAAGGTGGGTCCTTCTGCGCCTCGTTTTCGGTACCCGAAACAATGAATCGTCTCTTGAAATTGGAACGGTCGAAAAGAGAATCCTTCCACGGGGCGGTGTCTTGACATTCTGAAAAGTCCTAGACACAACAAACGCGTGTCGAGCACCCTCGCGGTGGAGTGTACTCAACCGTTAGGACCGAACGCCCTTGCGACGGGCAGAATGATTAAACATCGTATAATCCCGCGCGCGGAGTCAGGCAGCAGAAGAGATGAGCGTACAAGAACAAATCAAGAAGTATATTAGCAGCCAGCCTGAGCCAAAACGCAGCGACATGCAAGAGTTGCACCGGCTCACACTTCAAGTGTCACCAGGATGCAAATTATGGTTCTTCGATGGTAAAGACAGCAAGAATGAGACTGTTTCTAACCCCACGATAGGATATGGGTTGCACACAATAAAATATGCCAGTGGAAAAAGCAGAGAGTCTTTTCAAATTGGTGTGAGCGGAAACAAAACCGGAATCTCTGTCTATATCCTTGGTCTTATAGATAAGAAGCACTTAGCCAAAACGTATGGAAAAAAACTAGGAAAGGCGAGCGTGACCGGGTATTGCATTCGGTTCAAGGCTCTAAAGGATATAAACATCGATACGCTTGAAGCGGCAATACGATATGGGCTCGCGGCTCAGAATGAAAAAGATAAGCTGAGGAAATAATTACAATTATCGGGACCGAGGCGCGGACCTTCCGAGATTGGGTCACCCACAAGCACACGAAATCCTATGGCAGATTGGCAAATGCGAGAAAAGCGGCCGCTCCGAGGACCGGTGCCCGAGGCACCGGAGCCGGCGCTCAAGAACTACATCACGCCCGCCGGACTACAACGGCTGAAAGACGAGCATCGGTTTCTACTGACGCGCGAGCGGCCAGCGGTGGTCGAGGTCGTCGCGTGGGCCGCCAGTAACGGGGACCGCAGTGAAAACGCCGACTATCTCTACGGTAAACGACGGCTAAACCAGATCGATTCGCGGATTCGCTTTCTCACGAAGCGCATTGACGCGGCCGTGGTCGTCGATCCCGCCGCTCGGCGGCCAGCGTCGGCCGCTACGCGCGTTTTCTTCGGCGCAACGGTGACCTACAAGGACGGCGAGGGCCTTGAGCATGTCGTCTCGATCGTCGGCATCGACGAGGTGAATCTCGACCGCGGCTACATCAGCTGGCGCTCGCCTCTCGCCAATGCGCTGACGAAGTCGCGCCCTGGCGACCGCGTGGTCCTGCGCGCGCCAGCCAAGACAGAGCATCTTGAGATCATCGACGTCGAGTATGCACCGATTCCGATGGATCCTTTCCGCGAACCACCAGGAGCTCAGTCGACGCCCTCGGTCGAAGGCTTCTAGACCAAGCCGCCCAAGTCTGAGCGTTCCACCGATTCGTTTTTTGTATATCGTGTCGTCCCAAGCCTGGACAGCGAATAACTGCTCGACGATTCCTACAGTCAAATTAGCTTATCACCGGCGACTTTGGGCGAATTACGGGCTAACCGGAAAATGACCCTAGCACCCCAAGAGGCGCTGTTTGACGCTGCCGAGAGGCGACGGTAAAATTTTACTTTCATGAAAAAGTGGCTCGCCCTGCATTCCGCATTGACCCGAAACAAATGAAGGCGGCTAGCTAAGAGAAATTTCGCGTTTCGTATTTCGCGTTTCGTGCTTCGGTTTCGCATTTCGTGTTTCGAGTTTCGCATTTCGAGTTTTGAGGGAGGAAGTATGGCCACCGCAGCAGCCCCTCGGGTTTTCAAGAATTTCATCAACGGCGAATGGGTCGAGTCGCGCTCCGGCAAAGCCTATGAAAACCGCAACCCCGCGAACACCGATGAACTGGTCGGAATGTTTGTCTCTTCGAACGAAGAAGACGTCGACCTCGCCGTGGACGCCGCAAAAGAAGCATACAAAACGTGGCGCCTCGTGCCCGCTCCCAAGCGCGCTGAAATTCTGTTCCGCGCCGCCGAATTGCTGGTGCAACGCAAAGAAGAATTTTCCAAGGACATGACCCGCGAAATGGGTAAAGTCCTCGCCGAAACCCGCGGCGACGTGCAAGAAGCCATTGACATGACCTATTACATGGCGGGCGAGGGCCGCCGTCTTTTCGGCCAAACCACTCCTTCAGAACTACCCAACAAGTTTGCGATGAGCGTGCGCCAGTCCATTGGCGTGTGTGGAATGATTACGCCGTGGAATTTCCCGATGGCCATTCCCTCATGGAAGATGATGCCTGCGCTCATCAGCGGAAACACGGTTGTGTTGAAACCTGCGGAAGATACCCCGCTATCCTCCTACAACCTCGTGCAGGTTTTGACGGAAGCGGGTGTGCCGCGCGGCGTCGTGAATCTTGTGAGCGGCGACGGTCCCAGCGCGGGAGCGCCGCTCTCCCAGCACAAAAACGTGCCGGTCATCAGCTTTACGGGCTCGACTTCCGTGGGCCGCATCATCGCGCAAGCCTGCGCGCCGGATTTCAAACACTGCAGCCTGGAGATGGGCGGAAAAAACATCATCATTGTGATGGACGACGCCAATCTTGATCTCGCGATTGACGGCGCAGTATGGGGCGGCTTCGGCACCACGGGGCAGCGTTGCACGGCCGCAAGCCGCGTAGCCGTGCACAAGAGCGTTTACAAAGAATTCGTGTCGCGTTTCGTGGAGCGCGCAAAGTCGCTGAAAGTCGGAGATGGGTTGGATCCCGCGACAGAAATGGGCCCGTGCATCAACGAGCAGCAACTGAATACCGTGATGAGTTACGTCGAAATTGGAAAGCGCGAGGGCGCCAAGCTGCTCACCGGAGGAAATCGGCTAAGCGGTGGCGCGTATAGCAAAGGCTGGTTCCACGAACCAACCGTTTTCGGCGATTGCTCGCCGAGTATGCGCATCGCGCAAGAAGAAATCTTTGGCCCCGTAGTTTCAGTGATTCCGATTCACAGCTTTGAGGAAGGAATTGAAGTAGCCAACGGAGTGCCTTATGGCCTTTCGGCCTCGATTTACACGCGCGACGTGAATCGCGCTTTTCAAGCCACCCGCGACTTGTACACAGGCATCGTTTACGTGAATGCGCCCACGATTGGCGCGGAAACGCATTTGCCTTTCGGCGGCACCAAGCAAACCGGCAATGGCCACCGCGAAGCGGCCATCGCAGCCATCGATTTCTTCAGTGAGTGGAAAACCGTCTATATCGACTATTCCGACAAACTCCAGCGCGCGCAAATAGACAACGCCTAAGTATCGTTCACAAGAACCAACCGCCGATGTGGCGGCCTACTGTTGCCGTTAAGAGGTGATTTCAGCTCACTTGCGAGTCGCAAACGGCGGCGTAGCGCGTAGTTCTTGCTCCACTCGATGGTCCGCCGCAATTCGGCCATTAGCTCCTCGGCTTCTGCTGTGACGGATTGCCAAGTGTGCCTTGGTGGCGGTGGACTGGGAGCTGGCTTCGACTCAGTGGCTTTCCGGCGGCTTCCCTTCGCCTTTCGGGTTCTCCTCATGTCTCCCTCATAGATTAGGGCTCCATCAAGATCGAAGCGCTGGACTATATATCGTCTGTCGAAGGGTAACAGATGTGCAATCGGGCAAAGGCTTGATTATCGCGTAAGGTCAATACCTGAGTGCGTGAGTCCTTCCAATTGCGCTGCCATCAGGCGTCATTTGAACAAAGAGTGTTGCGCCTGACTTGACCACGGCGGAAACGCATGACGAACGGGCGCGCTGCAGTTCCGCCCAATTCGGATTGGAGCAACTACGGGCACCCCACCTGCGTTGACCATACTTGACACGCTTTTTACAATAGAAGTAGGGCTTACCGGCACTCGGAGCACACTGCTGCCACGGGAATCGCGGCGCTGTGAGAAACGCTGCGCTATGAGAACCCCTGCGCTGAGGATCGGTTGGGGGAACGCTGCGCTATGAGGATAAAGGCGCTATGAGAATTGCGGCGCTACAGGAACGGCGGAACCGCCAGATTTTGGCGGCCATTGTTAGAACTTACATCGAGGCGGGGGAACCGGTTTCGTCGAGGGCGATTTCGAAGGGATTCGAGGAGTCGCTGAGCACGGCGACGATTCGAAACGTGATGGCGGATCTGGAGGATGGCGGGTTTCTTTACCAGCCGCATACTTCGGCGGGGCGGGTTCCGACGGCGGCGGCATACCGTTTTTTTGCGCAGGAAATTGCATCGCAAGCGACGATCAGCGTCAACGACCGGGAGTGGATTCAGCGGGAAATGGGCGGGGCGAAAACGGCGGCGGAAATCACGGAACGCGCGGGGCACGTGCTTGCGGAAGTTTCGAATGGGCTGGGAATTGTGGTTTCGCCGCCGCTGAGCAAGACGGTTCTCGAGCACGCGCGGATGTGGCTGCTTCCCGACGGGCGAGTTGTCGTTGTGCTGATTTCCCCGGGGGGCAAAACGCGCGACAAGATTCTGCAGCCAAGCCGGCGATTTAACCAGACGGAGCTGGACGCAACTGCGGAGTTTTTGAACCGGCATTATTCAGGCTGGACGCTGGAAGCGATTCGCGCGGATTTACTACAAAAGTTGGCGGGGGAGCGTGAGCGGTATGAGGGAATTGCGGAGAATGCGCTGACGCTGTGCGATCCAGGCGTTTTGGGCGACGAGTCCGCTGCGCAGATGCATGTGGAAGGGACCGCGCAAATTGTCGAGGCGGTAGATTTTGCCGACCAGTCGCAGCTTCGGGATTTACTTGCGGCCATCGAGGAGAAACACCGGCTGGTGACTCTTTTGAACGCATGTATCGAAGCGCCTGAGCCGGTTCACGTGCTGATCGGGGTAAAGGAAATTTCGCAGGCTGGCGAAAATCTTGCGCTGATTAGCGCGCCTTACATGCGCAACGATTTAGTGCAAGGTTCGCTCGGCGTGCTTGGCCCCACGCGCATGCCGTATGAACGCGCGATGACCGCGGTGGCTTACGTGGCTCAACTTTTCAGCGAGGCTTTGAGCAAAATTTAGTATGAATATGGCTCTCTTGACATCTGCAGTCAGGTCGCGGCAAAACTGAAAAGCAGATCCCTCACCCCGCAAAACCAGCGGGGATTCGGGATGACAGCGTTGGGGGGCGCAGAGATTTGCGATGACAGCGTTGGGGTGGCCGCAAGGGTTCGGGATAACAGGGTTGGGGGCGCGCGAGGATTCGGGATGACGGATTTGGGAACTGCGCGTTTAGAGAAATTGTCATCGAGACGATTTAGATTCTTAGAGCTTATCAAGGACACAGGAGAAGGGCCCCGTGAGTGAGAAGGAAAGGAAAGAA
>DATEGP010000092.1:0-107083 GCA_035280045.1 Candidatus Acidiferrum sp. | reverse complement strand
TTGCAGCCAGCCGGGCAAAGCTTGAAGACGGCCGTGGCTCTATTGAGGGGCTCGGGACTTGGGGCATCAGATAGCTTAGAGTAGTGCTCAGCCGTAACCCGGCTGACAGAAACGAGTAAATGCAGTGAATAAAGAACAGGGAACCGTGAAGTGGTTTAATGCCAGCAAGGGCTTTGGGTTCATCCAGCGCCAGAGCGGTGAGGACGTTTTCGTCCATTTCTCCGCGATTATGGCTGATGGCTACAAGACTCTGAACGACGGCCAAGCGGTTGAATTCGAAGTGACCAAGGGTCCGAAAGGACTGCAGGCCACCAACGTACAGCCCCTCTAATCTTCATAAGGAACAAAAATGGGCGGCGTGCTTCAGTGCGCCGCCTTTTTTGTGTTTATGGACCAATATTCAGAGCGATTCGGTCTGCTCCTAACGCAGCGCGGGCTCCGCTACCTCCAAGTCCCTTGCGGTTGAACGATCCTTCAAAAAACCGCGTGCTGCTAGTAATTCCGCGTTCAACAAAGCCGCACCTGCTGCGCCTCGCACGAGATTGTGCGAGAGCAGTGTAAGCTTCACGTCGTGCACGGGGCACTCGCGTATCCGCCCCACAACTGCCGCCATTCCTGCTCCAGCATCCGCGTCACGCCGCGGTTGCGGCCGGTTTTCTTCGTCTACGACAACGACAGGGTGGCGCAACGCCGTCGGAAGGAAAGCCAGCTCCTCGTCCACTTCAAACGTTTTCAGGGCCTCGCGGACTTCGCCAAGCGACGCAATTTTTTTCAGGCCAAGCGAGACGCACTCGAGATGCCCGTCCAATACCGGCACTCGATTGCAGTGCGCGCTGATGCCCAATCCCGCTTCAATGAACCTCGTTCCGTCCCATTTGCCCAGCAACTTCTGCGGCTCCGCCTCCATCTTTTCTTCTTCGCCGCTGATGAATGGCACCACGTTGCCTTGAATATCCATCGAAGCCACCCCGGGATACCCCGCTCCTGAAATGGCCTGCAGCGTCACCACAAAAATTCTTTCCAGCCCGAACGCATCCGCCAGGGGCTTCAGCACCAGCACCAGCCCGGCCGTCGAGCAATTAGGATTGGTTACGATAAATCCGGTGTCATAGCCGCGATTCTTCTGCTGCACCGGAATCGCATCCAGATGCGAAGCATTCACCTCCGGAATCAGCAGCGGCACATCCGCGTCCATTCGGTGATTCTTTGAGTTGCTGACCACCGGATAGCCCGCGCCCGCAAAATCTTCTTCCACCGGCCCAGCGACCGAAGAATCCAGCGCAGAAAAAACAAAATCACAGTTGAGCGTCGGCTCGACCCCTTTCACCACCAGGCCGCGCGCCACCGCGGGAATCGGCGTTTCCAGATGCCAGCGAACCGCCTCCGCATAAGTCTTCCCCGAGGATCGTTCCGATGCCGCGACTTCCGTCAGCTCAAACCAGGGATGTGCCGAGAGCAGCTTCACCAATCGCTGCCCCACGATCCCGGTCGCGCCCAGAACTCCGGCCCGCCACTTCTTCTTCACGCTCCTAACTCGCTTTTGCTCTCCCGGCGCCATCTCTCCATTCCTCCCATCTTGAACTTGTACGCTCATGCCGCGCCTCCCTGCGATAACGCGGGAAGCTCGTCAGAAAATTCGTCCGGGGGCCCAATCCGCGTTCCGCGCGCCTGTGGATTGAACGTATTCCGCACCCACACCACCATTTCGCTTTCCGCCGCCAATGGCAGCACTTTGGGGTGCAGCACTTTTGCGCCGCTGGCGGCCAGCGCGTGTGCTTCGTCATAGCTCAGTTCATGCAGCAGCCGCGCTTCTGCCGATTCCTGCGGATTCGCTGTGTAAATGCCGTCCACGTCCGTCCAAATCACCAGTTCATCGGCGTCCACCACATGCGCCACGATCGCTCCGGAGAAATCAGAGCTGTTCCGCCCCAGCGTGGTAATTCGTCCGTCAGGCGTAGCTCCGATAAATCCAGTTACCACCGGCACGGCGCCTTCCTTCAAAAGCGGCAGCAGAATCCTTCGACCGCGCTGTTTGCTTTGATCCAGATGCGGCTGGGCGTCGCGGAAGGTGTCGCAGGTCAACACAAATTCTGAGGAACTTACCGGAACAGACCCGACTTCCAGCTTCTGAAGCGCCGCCGCAAACAAACGCGCGCTGAACCGCTCCCCAAACGAAGTCAGCCGGTCGGAAAACTCCGCGCTCGTTGCGCCTTCCCGCCAGCCCATGACGTCGTGCAGCAAGTCGCAGCCCAGCAACTGCAATTCATGCCGCACCTGGCGATCCGTCTCGGGATCCAGCCGCAAATCTTCCAGCACCTGCAGGTGCAACTCCAGGACGACTTCCGCTTCGCGCCGCGCCTGGGGCAGTTTGCCCGCCGCCAGCGCCTTTTCAATGGATAGCAGGTGGTCCGTCACGCCCTTCATCGCGGAGACGACTACCGCCACCCGCGATACTTCCGCCGCCTCGCGCACCAGCCTCGCTGCATGGAGCATCCGCTCCGCTCCAAGCAGCGAGCTGCCGCCAAACTTGAACGCCACGATTTTCGTACCGCCCTTACTGCCCCCGCCGCCATAAAGCCCCTCGCCCTGCGCGGCGAGGCGTCGTTCTGCCGCTGCTTCTTCCGCTACATTTTCCTGGTTCATTTCGCCTGCGCTCCTGTTCGATTCCCGGTTCCGGCGGCTGGAGCGTCTCTGGAGGGGGCTTAAAAGAAGAAACCCACCGCCAGGTTCGCTTCCGGCGGTGGGTTTGAAACTTTTTTCAGCTTGCTAGCTGTTTCTCCCATCGCCCGAAGCGGTAATAGTCTTCTTCATAGTCGTAGTCGAGGTAGTCGACATGCACGACTTGGAAGTAATTCGCTTCTTGGCGATGGACATCATCACAGAAAACAATTTACCATGCTTTTCCCCTCGAGAGAAGCCCTATTTCACGCCGTCGATAACTGATAAGTCGCTATCCCCTCAAACTTACCTGCCGCGCCGCGTGTTTCAGAGCAAAATGAAAAAAGCGTGGGATCTGCCCCTATGACTAGCTCGATTCGGCGGCTCCAAGTGGACATTGCTCACGGAGAGTAGAGTCACGCGATGCCTCCAAATCGCTCCAAGCGCATCTTGGTAAAGACTGTCGCATTTCTCCTGTTTTTCGCTGTGGCGGGGCTTTCCACCCTCGCCAAGCAGAGCAAATACCTCCGCGAATCGAATCCGCTGAGCCATTTTTCGCAGTCGACGAAGATGGAGTTAGTCCATCATTCGTTTGATTATGTCCCTGCTACAACGGGTGCGGCCTCTAGGATTGTTTTTCCTCAACCTGAATTTTCTTCAGCACTGCCCATTCCACCGGACGGGCTTACGCTTCATCAGATCGAACTGGCGGTCTGCTTCCAACACCGCGCACCTCCCTCGCTCGCCTGGTTCGCTGGGCCCTTCAGGGCAGCAGTTACTTCAATTTCGTGAGGTTGTTGTGACAATCCCATTTCACGGACACAGTTGCCGTGACCATGGGGCAGGCCACACCGGGCTTATATGAGCACTGTACATCCAATTCTTGGTTTCCCGCACGCGCTGCAAAGCAGAAGGAGAATGCGCATGGGACAAATCGTAAGGTGCGATATCTGCGGCAAGATCTACAACGAGAGCCATCTCACCACGCATAAGCGTCGTTCTCACGGCACTCCTGCAACGGTTCCTCACACTACGGAAGGCTGCGCTGCGAGCATTGAAGTGATTCTTTCCATGTTCGAGAGGCTCCCCGAGGAGCGCAAAAAAGAAGTGCTCAGCCGCCTGGCCTCGCTGGAGCAGACGAAAGCATAAGTTGAAAAATGTTTCGGCGGGCGGCCTGTCCGCGGATTTCAAACGTGCGCGGCGGAAGATTTTAACAGGATATTCAAATCGTCCGGATGGATGGCGCAAACCTGCGCGTCCTCTTTCTCAATATTTCCGTTCCGAATCAACGTCACCAGAGACTCTTCGAGAGTGAACGAGCCGCGTTTCTTCGTCAGCGGGATCTCCTGGTGCAGGTACTGCAAATTGTTTCGCCGAATGTGATGCCGCGCGCCATATCCAACCATCAATAGCTCCGCCGCCGGCATCCGCCCCCCGTTCCTCGTCGGCAACAGAATCTGCGTCAACACCGCGGAAAGCGCCATTGCCAGTTCCTGCCGGATGGCGTTTTGCCTCTCCACCGGGAAGGAATCGGTGATCCGCGCCACGGTGATGGCCATGTCAGTCGTGTGCAGCGTTGAAAGCACCAGGTGTCCCGTTTCCGCGGCCACCACGGCGATGCGCATCGTCTCCGCATCGCGCATTTCCCCAACCACAATGACGTCCGGCGCCTGTCGCAGCGCCGCGCGCAAGGCCGTAGGAAAGTCTGGTGCATCCGTGCCGATTTCCACTTGCTCAATCACGCTCCGCAAATGCTTGTGCTCATACTCGATGGGATCTTCGATGGTCACAATGTGCCGCGCTTCCCGCGCATTGATTTCCTGGATCAACGCCGAAAGCGTGGTGGATTTGCCAGAGCCTGCCGGCCCGCCAATCAGGACCAGTCCGCGAGGCAAGCGCGCCAGGTTCGCCACCGAAGGCGGCAAGTGCAGCTCCTCCAGCTTCGGCACGCTGGTCGGCAAAGCGCGAATCGCCGCGGCCGCCCGCCCGCGTTCGCGATGCAGATTGATGCGAAAACGCCCAAGCCCCACAATCCGATAAGACGAATCGGCAATCAGCGTCTCCCGGTACAGCCGCAAGGCGTGCGGCGAAAGCGCCGGGAGCACCGCCGCCTCGATCTCCGCCCCATCCAAAGACTCCGGCTCCAATTTGCGTACTTCCCCCTGCACGCGTACGCACGCCGGCGCCCCTTCCACCAGCAGAAGATCGCTTCCACCTTTCTCCACCAGCGCATTCAGCCATTCATCGAGCCGCACCGTCGCGGCTGAGTCGGTGCGAGCAGGCTGTCCGCCAACGCCAAGTTCCTTTGCCAACTGATTCAATTCCTCTGGATTCTCCATCGCTGCCTCATGCACTTAGACGTACAAGAGGAGAGTCTGGTCCACGAAACATTCAAAGTCCAGCCAGGTCCTTGAAGAACTGGCCCCTGGACAGGTTTAATGCGGTAGGGTTTGGTTGCTTTCATAGGCGGCGGCGCGGTTTAGGGCGGCAGTGTTTCTTCTTGACAATCCCGCCCCGGGCGTACATCTTGGTTGGCTTTGTGTCCTCTTTCATTCATAGCTGTGAGAGGAGCAAGCAACTAAACTCAAAAATGACCAAGGTTCGGCTCTGTTTCCACGATCGCTGCTTTGACGGCACGGCTTCCGCCGCTCTCTTTTACCGCTTCTATCGCGAGAAGCTCGACAAAGGCGCCCAATTTGCCTTCACGGGCATGACCCACCGCGCCGCGCAACCCTGGGAAGACGGCATCTTCGACGGCGATGAAAACGTCATCGTGGACTTCAAGTATTCCAATTCGCCCAAAGTGACCTGGTGGTTCGACCATCATCAGAGCGCGTTCTTGACTCCCGCCGACGCCGAGCAATTCCGCAAGCACGCCGGCGAGCACATGTTTTACCAGCCCGATTACAAATCCTGCACCAAGCTCATCGCCTCCATCACCAAGGAAAAATTTGGCTTCGACACCGCCCCGCTCTCCGATTTGATTCATTGGGGAGACATCATCGACGGCGCACAGTACCCGACCCCGCAAGCCGCCGTGGAACTAGCCGAGCCCGCCACCCAACTCGCCCTGGTGATTGAAGCGGCCCCGGAGAATAATCTGCCCGCGCAAATCATTCCCGATCTGGCTTACCGGCCGCTCAGCGAAATGGTCAAGCTGCCTATCGTCGCCAACCACTTGGGGCCGCTGATCGAGCGCCATCGCAAGTCGATTGACATCCTGCGCCAGCGCATTGATGCGCGCGACGGCGTGATTTTCTTTGACGTCAGCGATCTCGATCTGGAAGGCTATAACAAATTCATCCCGTACTTGCTGCATCCCGAGTGCGTCTATTCGGTGAGCGTGAGCTCGTCCCCGGTGCGCGCAAAGGTTTCGCTGGGCACGAACCCGTGGAACCAGGCCACCGCCAATCAAAACTTGGCATCCCTAGCCGAAAAGCACGGTGGCGGAGGCCATCCGCGCGTCTCCGCGATTTCCTTCGACCCCGGAAATTTGGCGCACGCACGCGAAGTAGCCCGCGACCTGGCCGCCACGCTGCGCAAGAAAAGCCCCTGATTTTGTGGTTTTCCGCGCCCCGAGTAGTGGGGCAATTTGAATTTTATGAGTCGTGACAAAAGCAGTCAAAAATTTCAAACTGACCCTCTACCCCGCGCCGCGCACGCAAACAGATGGCGCCTCACTCTGCAGTTTTTTCGCCCCTTCGAGCGCAACGTGAAGATGAATTCGATCGAAATGAGTCGCTGCGCCGCCGAATCGACAAATACATGCCTACCATGTAAAATTCTTAAATCCCGCCGTGGACCGGTAGCTCAATGGTAGAGCAGCTGACTCTTAATCAGCGGGTTGCAGGTTCGAGTCCTGCCCGGTTCACCATCTAAAAAATCAGAACAAGTTTTTGTTGAGTGGACTTGGGCGCTCCCCGCCAACTTGGGAACATCTGGGAACAAAACCCCTGCGACTCGCTCGACCGCACGTCGTTGGGAGTCAGGAATTGCATGCATGTAAGTGTTGAGCGTGGTTTCCACGTCTGAGTGTCCCAGGATTGCTTGGGCAATCTTAACAGACTCACCCACCTGTCCCATAAGCGTAGCGCTTGCGTGGCGGAACGAATGCCAAGAAACACGCGTCAGGCTTAACTCGTCGCATGTTGGCGCTAACGCGCGGTTGTATAGGTTCTTGGAGCTGAGAGGACTTCCCTTGTGTGTGCAGAACACGAGGTCTGCTGGATCGCTGTGGATGCAAGTTGCTCGATAAGTCTCAAGCGCCTTACGCAATACAGAGCTCATCGGGACGACGCGCCTGCTACTCCGGGTCTTCGGACTGCCAAACTGTCCGTCAAAGTAAGTCTCGCGCTGCTGTACGGCACTGGCCTTCGCCGTGAAGATGCAAAGATTTAACAGCGGGTTGAAAAATTGTTGGAAGCGCTATTCGTATCTCAAGGCCACCATCGGATCGACATTCGTGGCGCGTCGCGCAGGAATTAGGCAAGCAGCAAGCGCGACCAGGACCAGCAAAGCACTGACAAAAACAATGGTGACGGGATCATAGGCGCTTACGTTGTACAACATCGACTTCAAGTAATGTGTCACGCCAAGAGCCACTCCGATGCCGGCAACGGCGCCCAGGACCGCGAGCAAGAGTCCCTGCTTCACCACAAGGCGCAGAACATCGCCTCTTTGCGCGCCAAGCGCAGAGCGAATACCGATTTCGCGCGTCCGCCGCGTGACCTCATACGCGAGTAACCCGTAAAGCCCAATGCACGCCAGTGCCAGCGCCAGCAAGCCAAAAAAACCCGACAGGCGCGCCACAAGCCGTTCCTGAAACAGCAACCGGTCGATCTGCTGTGATTCGGTCGAAACGTCGCGAAGCGGCAAATTGGGATTGATTTGTGCCACGACGTTGCGAATCACCGGAACCAAAGCCTGGGGATCACCTGCGGTACGGACCTCGAACGCTGCGCCCGGCAAGACAGCCAGTGGCTCATACATTATCGGGCTGATTTCCCGTCGCAGAGAGTCGTACTTTGTGTCGCGAACCACGCCAACGATCTCGTAACCTGGGCTCGCGGGCCCATCTTGTCGGCCGGCGGATTCCCCAAAGCGCTTTCCCAGAGGATTTTCTTTCCCAAGAAACTTCGCCACGAACGCCTGGTCCACAATCACAGGCGTTGGTACTGCGTGCGGGGCTGACGGGTTAGCCCCATTTGCCGCAATCTCATAATCCGAGGTTGTGAAACTTCGTCCGGCAACGAAAGGAATCTGCATGGTGCTGAAATAATTCGGGCCAATCGCCAGCACGTCGGATTCTGACCGCCGATCTTGAGGAGTCCCCGGCCAGTGGAAGATCGTTGCCATCAGCGCGCCACTCAGTAATGGAACCATTGAGTAGCTTGCTGACTTCACACCCGGCGTTTCGGCCAAACGGCCTTGCAAATCATGGTAAAGGCTGTCGATTTGTGCATCCTTGTAACCCGCGAGCGACGGATAGATGCCGAAAACCACGAGATTGTGAGAATCGAAGCCCACGTCAATGCTGCGCAGGTTTTGCAAAGTTCGCACCAGCAATCCCGCGCCAACCAGCACCACGATTGCCAGCGCCACCTGCATGACTACCAACCCGTTGCCAATGCTGAACCTTTTTGCACCCACGCGGGAGATTCTCGTCGAAGCGCCAAATCCCTCCTTCAATGCAGGAGTTACATCCACGCGCACGCTGCGAGAAGCGGGCGCAAGACCAAACAGGATTCCTGTGAAAAGCGAGATTGCAACCGTGAATCCCAGCACGCGAAGGTCGAGACCCGTCGCAAACGCCAGCGGCCGCGGCTGGTTGTTCGAAACAAACGAAACAATCGCATGCGAGCCCCACGACGCAAAAACCATTCCCAGCAGGCCTCCCGTCGCTGCCAGAAGCAGGCTTTCCGTCAAAAGCTGCCGCACGATTCGCATTCGCCCCGCACCGAGTGCGAGCCGCAGCGCAATCTCCTTCTGCCGGGCCGCCGCGCGTGCCAGCATGAGTCCCGCGACGTTCGAACACGCAATCAACAAAATAATCCCCACCGCGAACATCAGAATGTACAAAGGGTTCGCAAATTGTCCGCGCGATCCTGTCAATCCCGTCTGCGCATTCACAAGAGTTACGGTCGGTTCATCGTCAGGCTTCGAGAGCGTCCTTGGTTCATTCGCCGCATCGGGAGGCGCTTGACCTTGTGCAACCGGCGCAGGCGTAGCCTGAATCCTGGCTGGTCCCAGTCCCCCAGCTGGCGGAGGCATGGGCCCGCCAACGACCACAGTGCCTTGCCCGCCGCCCGGCGGCGCTGGCACGGCTGTCGCTCCCGCCGGTGGCGGACCGCCCGCAACCATTTGCCTTGACGCAGCTCCGCCTCCACCTCGTGGCCCCGGAGGCCCGGGCATTCCTCCTCCCATCTCAAACAGCGGAATGGAACCGTGCAGCATCTCATTGCGGAACATCCCGCTAATGGCGGCCTGCGCCTGCAGCATCGGCGTCTCGGGTTTCAACCGGCCGAGAATCGTCAGCCACCAGTACGCCACATTGTCTTCTCGATTGCCCCACATCCGGTATTTGTTGATCTGGGGTCCGGCCTCGAGCGGCAGCCAAACATCGTAGTCGCCTCCGGGCGTAACCCCCGTAAATCGCTGCTCGACGACTCCAACGATCGTAAATGCAGCTCCGTTCAACTCAATCGTGCGTCCCACCACATCGCGCGCCCCGCCGAAGGCGCTTTGCCAGTAACCATAATTGAGCACCGCTACAGGCGCCGCGGTCGGTGAATCGTCGCTCACGTCCAGCACGCGGCCAGCTGCAGCTTTCAATCCCAGCGTGTGGAAGAAATCCCCAGAGACCAATTGACCGCTGATCATGCTCGCGGGACCATTCCCGGTCAGTGCGAGCGGACCAGAATTAGCAAACGCCGCCACTCCCGAAAACTGATTCGAATTCCTGATCTCGCGAAACATCGGTTCGGAGAATGAGCAACCACTGGGATTTGCTGCACCGAGGCGCAGATTGCTGGGGCAATCGCCAGAGGACATGTAACCCATAATCCGCGGGGCTTTGCGCGCGCTCCATCGCAACACGACCAAGTCTGACGGTTTTTCGACCGGAAGCGACCGCAACATCACCGCATTAATCAGGCTGAAAATCGCCGTGTTCGCTCCAATCCCCAACGCCAGCGTCAGCACCGCCACCGCCGCGAAGCCGGGAGAATTTCGCAGCATCCGCAGGCCGTAGCGAATGTCTTGCCACAGGTCATCGATCCACGCGATTCTCCACACGTCGCGGGTGTCCTCCTTCACGCGCGTTACGTTCCCGAATTTGCGCACAGCCGCATATCGCGCCTCTTCCGAAGTCATCCCACGCGCAATGTTCTCCTGCATTTCGCGTTCAATATGGTCGCGAATGTCCGCATCCAGTTCGTCTAACATCCGTTTGCTGCGCCCCATAACTCCTCCTACTCCGCCGGCCGGAGGATCCGCGCGATCGCTCCCGCCAGTTTGTCCCACTTGCTGGTTTCGATCTTTAATTGCCTCCGGCCTTTAGACGTCAGCCGGTAAAATTTGGCGCGCCGGTTGTTTTCCGATGTCCCTTGCTCCACGGAAATCCATCTCCTTTTAATGAGGCGGTGCAGCGCCGGATAGAGCGATCCCTGCTCCACCTGCAACACTTCCTCGGAGTTGAATTCGATGGTTTTCGCGATGGCGTGCCCATGCGCCGGCCCCAGCAGCAGTGTCCGGAGAATCAGCAGGTCCAGCGTCCCCTGCAGCAGCTCGATGCGTTCACGTTCTTCTTTAGTAGACATCCTAGGTGAGCATAATGAGCTTCCGGTAGAATGTCAAGGGGAACGCGCCTCAAGCTCGCAGATCCTTATCCCGGAGGCCATTCTGAGGGGTTGAATCGGCAGTATGATTCCTTGGGCCGGAACGGGTTCAACGGAACCTAGCTCGGCCTGACCTCGTATCCTTTTCCAGACTGGGATTGGTTTACGGATATTCCGTTGCAGGATTAAGGGAAGGGCGGCAGGAAGGTGGCACGTGGAGAATTGGGGACAGAATCTTAGGTTCGGCACACGCCAGTTGAAGCGTAATCCAGGGTTTACTGCCACCGTCATCATCACCCTGGCGCTCTCGGTTGGGGCGAACACCGCCATCTTCTCTTTAGTGAACGCGCTCCTCCTCAAAAGCCTTCCTTACGCTCAACCCGAACGGCTAGGCGCGATTTACACGCGGATCGCCGGATCCCGGGGCACATCCGATGAACCGCACAACGTTAACGGAGAGCAATGGGAGTTATTGCGAGACAACGTTCCCGCGTTGATCTCTGCCGTTTCGGGAGGCACGTCCGGCGTGAATCTTAAGGCGGGCCCTCACGTGCAGTATGTACATGATGGCCGCGTCTCTGCGCACTATTTTGACGTGCTGGCCACTCAGCCCATCCTTGGCCGGAGTTTCTCTGAGGATGAAGACCGTCCCCACGGGCCGAAAACCGCAATTCTCAGCTACGGTCTATGGCGCAACGTTTTCGATGCAGATCCCGCAACTATTGGCCAATCTATTTTGCTAAGAGGCGAGCCCCACACTGTCGTGGGTGTGCTCTCGCCGACCGCCATCACTCCCTCGAACGCCGATGTATACACTCCTCTCCAGCCTAGCCGCACGGGCGAAGGCGGCGGAACCAACTTTGACCTCATAACTCGGCTGCGCGATGGCTCCACTTGGGAGCAGGCCGATGCCCAGATCAACCGCGCCTGGTCCCTCCGTCCTCATCTCTACGAATTGAGCGGCAACCCCGGCGCGAAGGTGAGTTACCACTTGGTTCCTCTCCAGAAGGGCGAAACCGACTCGCTGCGTCCGCAGGTTCTTGTGCTTATGCTGTCCTCCGGTTTCATTCTGCTGATCGCCTGCGCCAATCTGGCCGGCCTGACTTTGGTTCGCGTGTTACGTCGCACTTCTGAAGTTGCCACTCGCCTCGCCCTCGGAGCTTCGAGCTGGCAGATTCAAAAGCAGTTCTGGATCGAAAACCTGCTCGTGGCGCTTTTGGGCGGAGTGGTTGCCGTCGCAGTGGCCTTTCTCGCCTTGAAAGAACTTCTCCTGCTTTTGCCGGAACATTTTCTTCCCGTCGCCAGTGTGCCCCTCGACAGCCGTGTGATGATCTTTGCGCTGGCCATTTCGCTCCTGACCAGTGTGCTGTTCGGCATGCTTCCGGCGCTCGCTGCGGGCAAAGTGGATCTGCGTTCCTCGATGGCTGACCGCGCCGGGATCAAAGTCGCCAGTGTTCGCGTGCGCCAGTCGCTCATTGCTGGGGAAGTCGCCCTTACCGTGCTGTTGTTAGGCGGCTCGGGCCTGCTTATCCGCAGCCTGATCCACTTGGAGACGCTTCCTCCAGGCTTCAATCCGAATGGCGTCATGGTTGCCAAAGCCTCCCTCGATGATGCGCGCTACCACGTTCCAGAAACCTTTCAAGAACTGTTGGACCAAAGTACTGCGGCGATGCGGCAAATTCCCGGCGTGCAGAATGCCGCGGTCGGATTGAGCCTACCCTATGAGCGCGTCCTGAACGACGGAGTCACGCTCAGTGACGGAAAAGAAGCTGGCCGGCAGGATCAGACGGACGAGGCCTATGTCACTCCCGGATATTTCGACACGTTGCAGATGCCGCTGCTCGCAGGCCGCGTCTTTACCGATGCGGACAGCGCCACTTCGCAGAGAGTCGCCGTGGTGAATCAGTCCTTCGCGCGAAGGTTTTATGGCGGAAGCACTCCAGTGGGGCGCTACATTAATAAAGACACCGTGATTGTAGGCGAGGTAGCCGATGTTCCTATTGCCTCTGGCTTGGATCCTATCGCCCCGATCCAGAGCGAACAAACGGTGTACATTCCTGCCACGCAAGTGGATGGACCGTCACTTGCGCTGCTACATGTATGGTTTCAGCCGGACTGGATTGTCCGCACCGCTGGCCCCGTCGAAGGATTGACCGCCGAGATGCAGCGCGCCCTAGCCCAAGCGGATCCGAATCTGCCTGCTTCCGGCTTTTACAGTATGAAGGACCTGCTGGCCCGGACCCTGACAACGCAGCGAATCTATGTCGTCCTGCTGGGCACAATGGCCGCGCTAGCGTTGCTGCTCAGCGCGGTCGGCATTTTCGCATTAGTGGCCAACATGGTGGCGCAGCGCACGCGCGAAATCGGCATCCGCATGGCCCTGGGCTCCACCGTCGGCCAGGTCATGGTGCAAATCGGCCGCTCCGGAGTGAGCGCCTCGCTTCTCGGCGTTGTTCTGGGTCTCGCTCTCTCCGCCGCCGCACTTCGCGTCATGACCAGCGTAATCTACGGTGTCGGCGTCTACGACGTAACAACTATTCTCGTCGTGGTCCTCACAATTTCAGCTGTGACGCTTCTGGCAACCATCATTCCTGCGCTGAGAATCGCCAGCATCGATCCCGCCAGAACCCTGCGGGAAGAATGAATCAGGCCGGCCGGGCTAGGCGGATTATCAAGCGGAACGAGTTCGCGTGGAAGCAGGAATCGCATAAATGGCCGCCGCTCCCGCCATTCCAAGAATCGCAACGATTTTCCAGGCCAGATCATAGCTGTGCTGTGCATCGAACATTTTGCCCACGAACCAAGGTGCCGCCCATTGGCCTATGGAATACGCCATGATGATCAGCGCAAGCAGCTTGCCCAGCGCCGCTGTGCCGAAACATTCCGCCGTCACCAGCGGAATCAGCATGTAGTCCGCGCCCATGGCGAAGCCGAAGACCACGGCGAAACTCACCAAGAGGGCAGGCGATTTCGGACGTGCGAGCAAGAACACCGACACGCCAACAAGAAAATAGAAAGAGGCCATAAGGTAGGAGTTCCGGAAACGATCCGCCAGATACCCTACGACCACCCGTCCTCCCAGGCTCGCAGTCACGAGAATCGTGAAGTAGTTTGCAGCAGCCGTGGCTGAGAATCCCGCGTCCTTTAAAAACAGGATGAAATGTTGAATAACCGCTCCGATGGTCCCGATAGCTAAAGCCGATCCCGCTACGAGGAGCCAAAAAGCAGCGGTGCTAATGGCTTGCACTACGCCCGCCGAATTCTCCGGCGGCATGGTTTCGCCGAATGCTTCTGGGGCAACGCCCATGTCCTTCGGTGAAGACCGCGTCACCCAAATCCCAACAGGGAGAAGCACAAGCAAGATGAAAGTTCCCAGCAACTCCAGTCCGTGCCGCCATCCCATATTCTGCGCGAGAAAATTCACGAGCTTGGGTGCGATAGCGCCTCCTACGCCAAGGCCCAGGTAGGCGTATCCCATCGCCCGGCCTCGGCGGCGGCCAAACCACCGTGAAATCAACACCTGATTGGCGATGGGACCCGCAAGAACGTACCCGATCACTTCCACAATGCAGAGGAGTTCGAATTCCCAGAAATGGCTCATTCTCCCCATGAACAATAACGAAATTCCGACCAGCACGACTCCCGCAAGAATCACGGCCCGCGCGCCAATCCGATCAATGAGCGTTCCCGCCAGTATTCCAAACGGCAGTCCCGCGAAAAGAAATCCGAGCAGGAAGCCCTGCGTTACCTGCGCTCTCGTGAAGCCCAGCGATTCCACGAAGTAAGGATAAAAAACGGGAAAGCCGTAAAACAGAATTCCGACCGCAAGGAAAAGATTCAAGAACGCGGCGACAACAATCCACCAGCCGTAGTAGGTGTGACTTGCGGAACGACTCGGTTCGCTGAGCGCCATCCGTCTCCTGGGCCTCTTCTCATCTCACAGGCGGATGCG
Organism: Candidatus Acidiferrum sp.; assembly: GCA_035280045.1. Taxonomy (GTDB): domain Bacteria; phylum Acidobacteriota; class Terriglobia; order Acidiferrales; family UBA7541; genus Acidiferrum. The sequence continues at coordinate 92,638 of DATEGP010000092.1, read as the reverse complement.
AAGCTTATCCTGACTCCCAGTGCAAATTCATCCAAATTCGGGGCCGAAAATCGCGCTGAACGACTCGGGCTTGCCCGGGTAAGCATTGGGACCACGGAACATGCGTGTAAGCGGCCGGGAGGGAACAAAACTGTACCGGCGCAACAACTCAGCGGCCGTGGAATTCGCCTTCATGCAATCCGCAATGAGAGTTTCGCGCGATGATTTAGTCAGAAACTCCGTGAGAATCTTCTCTGCCGCGGTCCGCGTCCTCGCCATCCATGGCCCAAGATGATCCGCAAACAAGCCGCGGCGTCCAAAGGCATAACCCGCCGGCAACTCATCTTCCCAAACCGCCGCTGCAAATTCCGGTGCTTCTTCGCACATCGCGCGAAGCAGAAAGCTGCGGTCCGCTCCAAACAATTCTTTGTCCAGCCGGAAAATCTGCCCTCTTTGTATTTCACTTAGCTGAGGGCATGTTGATTGCGCCGCTGTTGAAACCGTACTCGCCGGCCTCTTTAGAATCCATCGCTCAATCTCATATTCTTCGACAAATCCCAGCTTTGCGTAAATCGGTTTCCCCTGCGGCGTGGCATCCAGCTTCATGGTGGCAATATGCGAGCTATCGAGATGCTCGATGGTTCTTTTCAGAAGCTGTGTTCCGATCCCTTGCTTCCGGTACTCGGGATCCACCAAGACCATCCCAATCCATGCGAAGCGATTCTCGTAACAGATCGTCGTCGCGGTCCCTGCAACTTTCCCGTCGTGTTCCATTACAAAGCATCCCTGCGGGCTATTTTTGAGGAAGCGGCGCCAATCGGCCGCGGTCTGGTTCCAACCCGAAAGTGCATTTAGGCGCAGTCCGCCTGGAACGTCTTGTTCGTTCATTACTCGAAGGTGCATCCTGAGAAAGTCCACAAGGATTCTGAGCTGCGGAGAAGGATACCTGAAACCAGAAGACCGTCCAGGAGCAATTCAAGTACAATCACGCGGCAACGCGCAAGAACACATTAAGAAGCCGTCATGTCTAGTCTGACTTCTATCCAAGACATAGCGCAATTGGAAGACCTTCTCAGCGAGCCCACTGAGCGTGTGATCCGCGCCATGGCCAGCCTCGACGGCGACATTGTCATACTGGGCGTAGCAGGGAAGATGGGGCCAACTCTCGCTCGCATGGCGAAAAGAGCTTCGGAAGCAGCGGGAGTGAAGCGGCGCATCATCGGTGTTTCGCGATTTTCGTCTCCTCCACTCGAAAATCAATTGCAATCTTGGGACGTCGAGACGGTGCGTTGCGATTTGCTCGATTCCGCCGCGCTGGCCAAACTTCCCGTTGCAGCCAACGTTGTCTTCATGGCCGGAATGAAATTTGGCTCCACGGGCCAGGAATGGCTGACCTGGGCTATCAATTCGTTTTTGCCCGGGCTCGTTGCCGATCGCTATCGCAACAGCAGAATCGCCGTCCTCTCGACAGGAAATGTTTATGGCCTCTCGCCCGTTAGCCGAGGAGGCTCCCGCGAAGAAGACCAGCTGAATCCTTCGGGCGAATACGCCATGAGCTGCGTCGGTCGCGAACGCATTTTTGAGCATTTCGGCCGCGCAAACCACACGAAGATGACCTTTCTTCGTTTGAATTACGCCAGCGAGCTTCGTTATGGGGTGCTTCTCGACATCGCGCAGCGCGTCAACTCCGGGCAGCCCGTGTCGTTGTCCATGGGCTATCTGAATACCATCTGGCAAGCTGACGCTTCGGCAATGAGTTTGCAATCGCTAAGTTTCGCAGCGTCGCCGCCCAATGTAATCAATCTTACCGGGCCGGAGTTGCTCAGCGTGAGAAGCGTCGCCGAAGAGTTCGGCAAAAAGCTCGGCAAGCAGGTTCGTTTTGAAGGAACAGAATCGAGCGATGCCTTGCTAAGCAATGCCAATAAGTCGTACGAGCTCTTCGGTCGTCCTCGCGTGAGCGCCCAAAAAATCATCGATTGGATTGCCGATTGGGTTCGCAAAGGCGGCTCGACCTTAGCGAAGGCGACTCACTTTGAAGAACGTGTTGGCTATTTTTAAACAGCAGTTAAAGCGCAAGTCTCGATAGAAAAGTGATGCCGAACTTGGACGCTAGAATCCGTCAGCTTCTCAGGAATGGAACCGTGATTCCGGCGCATCCGCTCGCTCTCACCGCGGAACGCAAATTGGACGAGCGCCGCCAGCGCGCTCTCTCCCGCTACTACATCGCCGCTGGAGCGGGCGGCCTCGCCGTTGGCGTCCACACAACGCAGTTTGCCATCCGTGAACCGCGCGTCGGATTGTTCGAGCCTGTCCTGCGGTTGGCTGCCGAGGAAATGGACCGCGCGGACAGAACTCACGATAAGCCGCTCATTCGCGTCGGCGGAATCTGCGGAAAAACGGCCCAGGCGGTGAGCGAAGCGCGCCTTCTCCGAGACTTGAAATACCACGTTGGTCTCCTGAGCCTGGCTGCGATAAAGGACTTAGACGATGACGCGCTCATCGCCCATTGCAAGGAAATTGCCGGGATTCTCCCCATCATGGGTTTCTACCTTCAACCGGTCGTCGGTGGTCGCGTACTCTCATACAAGTTCTGGCGCGAATTCGTCGAAATCGAGGATGTGGTAGCAATCAAGATTGCGCCCTTCAATCGTTACCACACACTGGATGTCGTTCGCGCCGTCGCAGAATCGGGCCGCGAAATCGCGCTCTACACCGGCAACGACGACAATATCGTGATGGATCTCCTCACGCCCTACGGTTTCCGCGTCAACGGCAACCTCCAGGAATTCCGAATCGTTGGGGGATTGCTCGGCCACTGGGCCGTTTGGACCAAGCGCGCCGTTGAGTTGTTGGACGGCTGCCATCGGTTGGCGCGTGCCGGTCAGCCCATACCGCAGTCATTGCTGAGAAAAAACGTTCAGGTCACTGATTGCAATTCCGCATTTTTCGATACAGCCAACAATTTCTTGGGCTGCATCGCGGGTCTGCACGAAGTCCTGCGCCGTCAAGGTTTGCTCGAAGGCATTTGGTGCCTGGGTCCGAACGAAACTCTCAGCCCCGGCCAAAAGGAAGAAATTGACCGTGTCTATCGCGCCTATCCCGAATTGAACGACGACAAATTCGTCCGCGAACACCTCGACACCTGGCTGAAGCCTTAAGCCTTCGGCTACTTTCCGATGGGCAGCCAGGACATGCCATCCACTCCCGCGGTCAGTTCGATCGGCTTCTGCAGTTCCCAAGTATGCAAATCCAGTACGTCAATCTTTCCCGCGCCCGTTCCGCTCAAATACGCGACATCTCCTCCCGGGCGAATCAAGACTTCCGACGCTCCATCAGAAATCTTGTACGTATGCGCCACTTTCATTGTCTTCAGATCAATCACGTACGCGTGGCTGCTGCGATCCAAGGTCACCAGCCAGCGCCCATCCGGAGTCGGCTCGGACGCATACACCGGAGTCGGAACTTCAATCCAATTCGCAATCTTGTTCGTCGCCGTGTCAATCACCGCAATTCGCGGAGCGTCCTGATCGTGCGTATACACATGCTTCCCATCCGGCGAAATCGAGATTCGCTGCACCATCTTTGCCACGGGAATCGTTGTAATCAGGGTGCGCTTCGCCACGTCCAGTACGCTCACGCTGCCCGCGCCCACATTTGCCGTATACGCACGCTGCCCGTCCGGCGAAATCACCAGCATGTGCGACTCTTTTTGTCCCGTAGGGATCTGCGCCACAATCTTCTGCGTGCCGGGATCCAATACATCCACTGCATTTCCCAGCTCCGCCGTCACATACAACATTCCGTCCGGTCCCCATTCAGCCCGATGCGGACGCAGCGGTTTTCCCAGATCAATCGTCGTGGCAAGTTTCCGCTCTTGCAAATCCACAACGTCAATCGTGCTCCCGTCCGTGCCCGGCCTGCCTACGCCCGAATTTCCATAGATCGGCACGTACGCGTAACGCCCGTCTTTCGACACCATCACCTCGTGCCCGTTCACTCCAACCACAACTTTTGCCAATTCCTTCCGCTCGTCGGGATCCACCACCAGCACGGTGTGTTCTTTCTGATTCGCGATCACCAGCAATCCACCGCTTGCGGGTATCGCTTTCATCTTCTGCAAAGCACCCAAGCCCATCGTAACCACAATCACCGCAACGAACACTCGACCTCTAAGCACAACGCACCTCGCTCCAAAGTCTTTAACGTCTCGCCTTTTTCTTTTTTCCAGCAGCCAGCTTCTTCGCTCCCGGGCTCCGCATTTTCTTTCCTCGCTTCGCACCGCTTCGAGTCCCACGCTCCGCACTTCTTCCGCTCGCAATCGCCTCCTGCATTTTCTTCGGCAGTTTCGCCAGAATCATTTCATACGATTCGCGCAGCAGCCCCGCCAATTCTTCATGCGGCACCGCGTCTCGCGTTTGCAGCGCCACCCACTGCGCCCGCGCCAGGTATGGCGCCGGAATAATGTTTTGCCGTTCCGTCAGCTCCGCAAATGTTTCCGGCGACGCCTTGAACGAAAGACACACGGGCGCCGGCTCGAGCGGTGTAATCGCAAACATTTTGCCGCCCACTTTGAACAACAAATCGTAGCCCCACTGAATCTGTTCCGTGGTTCCCGGAAACGACAGGCACAGCTTGCGCAGCCACTCGGCGTCCATCCGCCGAGTCTAGGACACTTGCGGGGAAATTCCAACGCCTTGCTTTTCAGCCTTTTGGAAGCGCCAGCAACCGCCCGAGAGGGGCCGGGATTTCAAGGACCAAAAGAGCCGGAGGAATTCTCCTCCAGCCCTTTGTTATCAACCGGTTCTTCCCGGGTGCTTCCCGCCTTTGCAGCGGGCGTCCGCCTTGGTTTAGAAGGTGTAGACAAGACCGGCGGTGATCCGCGCGTTATTCTGCCCGAATCCGGCGTAGTGCGTGCGCAGCCACTCCACCTGGATCGCGCGAATGTAGAAGTGGTCGTTGTATTTGTAATCGATGCCGCCGCCCAGGGTCAGCGCAAAGCTGTTGGCGCTGCCGCCGTTGGCCCCTATGTGGTGTCCCCCGAGCAGCAACTGGCCGAACGGGTTCCACTTCCCGTAACTCCGGTAAGTGACGCGCGGCCCAAACAGGTAATTGAAGTCGTTTGCGCCCGACTCATGGCAGTAGCCAAAGTCGCCCACCGCGCCAATCCAGTCGGTTACGTTGTAAGCCAGGTTCGTGTCGAAGCCGTTGCAGCTTCTGCCCCCGGGGTTCAGGTGTTCAAATTCGTATCCCGCAAAGAACTCCGCCTTCGGAGCCGTTCCCTGGGCCATCGCTGGAGCTGCAACGAACAGGGCGAGCACGATCAGCTTGATGAAATTGCGCATTTCTCCTCCTGTATGGAATTGGACTGGGAAGTCTTGCAATGGTTCAGGGAATTGCGGCTGGACCTCCAGCATAGCACACTCCCTAATTCTTCCTCCCCACAACGTGATACGTTTTCACCGCTCCGAAGTTCAAAATGGCCGAAATCCAGAAGGAAAGGAGTCCGTCTCGGGTTCGCTTGGCCTCTACCCCGAACTTCCTCAGATCCTCGACGCACTGGTCCGTAAAAACGAAATCCACCAGCGCCACCTGCCCGCCCGGCTTCAAAACACGCGATATCTCGCGCATCATTTGTTCGCGGTCTGCCCGGACTTGCAATTCATGCACCACGAAATTGGAAACCACAACGTCAATGCAGCCGTTGCGAAAGGGCAGGTTGCATGCGTCGCCTTCCTTGGCTTCCACCCGGTCGCCCACGCCCTCAATCGCCGCATTTTCCCGAACCGATTCTGCCCGGTTTCCGGTGACAGCCCTCGGATCCCACACATCCACGCCCACTACAGAGCCGTTCGGCACGCGATGCGCCGCCCCGACCGTCAATAATCCGCGTCCGCAGCCCACATCCAGAACTCGCTCGTCTCCACGCCAGAGGATTTTTTCGAGCAGGCGGTCTCGCAGCCCCAGCTTGCCCACTTTGCTGTAGAACAAGAATCCGGCAGCGCCCAACAAGAAATACGCGCCAAAGCTGTATCCCACCCACCGCCATGCCGTGTGCGCCCCGAGACCGGCCCAGAAACCAGCCATGAACGAAACCAATCCCAAAAAGGACAGGACGGCCACTATCGCCGGCGAATCAATTCCGTAATCGGCTTTCTTTTTCAAGTTGCGGTTTACTTTCTTTACGCAGGACCTGTCCTGCCGCTCATGCGGTCATCTCGAACCCGTATGAGACCTGTACCGCACTATCCGGTGCTCCGCGCCTTCGACGCTTCAAAAAGAGCAATAGAAAATCAACGCCACAAGCCGCACCTAATCAACCTTACTTCTTCCACGCGGCGATGCGCAGGCGGCGGTAGTCCAGCACCCAGCTTCCGTCGCGGAACAAGTCGCTTCGGCACAGGCGTTCCACTTCGCGGATCCACCGCGCTGCGTCGGCTTCGCCCATTTTCTCAACAAACGAATTCCGAAACACGCGAATCCAGTTTTCCAGGCCGCGCTCGCCCTCTTCCAGCACCGTTGGCCGGTCGAAGAGCGACGCTTCCCGCACTTCCAGGCCATGCCGTTCGAGCATTCCCGCGTATTCCGCCACGCTTGGGTAGAACCACGGGCCCACTGGCTCGGGCGGCCGGAGATCCAGCGCCGCCAGGGCCTTGTGAAACCCGGCCACCAGCGTCTGGATGTTCCCTTTGCCGCCAAACTCCGCGACGAACCGCCCGCCGGGTTTTAATACGCGAGCTACTCCGGCGATCACGTCGTCTGCTTCGGGGATCCAGTGCAGCACCGCATTAGAAAACACCGCGTCAAATCCCTCAAGGCTGTCATCCTGAACCCAGCTGTGGTTTGTGCGAATGGGGCTGAGGGATCTGCTTTTGGTTTTTTCTGCTCCTTCCTCGCTATCGTGATTCTGCTCCTTTGCCCTGAGCCTCGAACGGTCGCGAGCTTCGAGGATAGCCTCGTAGGGAGCGACGTCGAACGGAATCCCCGCGCCCGCAATCGGCGGGGGAATAGCGGTGACGAGCGAATTTTGCGAGTCCCGACTCCTGTCGGGAGGGATCTGCTTTTCGCCTCTTGCCGTATCATCCTGGGCTACATCTGTCCCGAATCGTAGCTGCCGCGCATCCATCACCTCAAACCGAAGCGCAGGGAATTTCTTTCGCGCCTGCCCAATCATCTCCGCCGAGCGGTCCACGCCCAGCACTTCCGCGCCGCGTGCGGCAATTTCCGCCGTCAACGCTCCGGTCCCGCAGCCCAAATCCAGGATGCGCTCGCCCGCCTTCGGCGCCAGCAACTCCACCAGGCCTTTGGCCTTCTCGTACACGAAGGCATGCTTCGCGTCGTACGCGGCCGGATTCCACTGGTTGGTCATGGAACTCCAGTGTAGTACAGACCGAATGCAAGGCAGAAAGCAGAAGGCTGAAGGCAGAAATGAAACCGAAGAAAGAGCGGGTCCCCCACACACCCACCCCACTGTTGCAAGGTTATCAAAACAAAAGAATTGCAAATTGCCACGGTTGTAAGTTGTTGAAAACAAAGAAAGCGGCAAGGGGGTGAAAGCTGGGAGCAGTTCATACCCGATCGAAAATGGAAAAGTGAAAATGGAAAATGGGGAAGAAGCAGCCGAGGCGGCGTCTTGGGACGCGGTGGACTTGAAGGCTTGGCAAGCTTGAGCTGGTTCCGTTTTGGGAATTGTTTTGGTACACCCCGGCAGTTTTTTGAAGAGTGTGAAAACACAAGACTTAGAGCATACGGAACTTTGTAGAATATACGGAAGATTGTAGAAGATGAGATCCTTCGACTCGCGGTGCTCGCTCAGGACTTTGTAGGCCGGGGATTTTTGCGGATTTCGCGGAAAGGAGAGTGGAAAAGAAAAGGGGACGTGGGAAATGGAACTGCGTCGAGTGGGGAGCGAAAGAGTCGATGAGGATACCCCCCTCCGTCGCATAGGGGATAGTGGGGAAGTGGATGAAGATAAAGGCGTTAGATGCGCACACGACTCTTGAGGGATTTGGAAAGACTGCGGGCGGGGACACACGTTTATAACCTTTCTAGTTGACGCTATTATAACACAAATCAGAAATAAATCAAGTAAAATACGAAAATAAATCGAAATAAATGTAGGTGCTTTGTCCCGGCGAGGCGGAAGGAAGATCCTTCGACTCTCTGCGTTCGCTCAGGATGACTATCCTCGTTGGATAGTCATTTGCAGCGGATGGAAAGGAAAAGAATCTCCCGTTTTTGTGAAGAATGAAGAAGGATGCGTATCCGGCGTTTGCCCAAACTCCTAGCAGAAGACCCAGGTTTGAAAAACAAACCTGGGGCACCCCGTTCTTTTCAGGATTTTCGTTCCGGGCCACCCGTCCGAAAGAACGGAGATGGCGACGTAAAGTCGCCGCTACATGGCGCGGGGACGAGCCTGCAATCGAAGAGCGGCGAAAATAAGAGTCGCGTAGAGGGCGGCGTTCACGGGAACAGCGATGGCGATAAAATTTGCTGTATTGGCGCTCTCGAAGCTGCCAGGGAGGAGAAAGGCGGCTGCAATCCAGCCTGGATATTGCGCGGTAAAGAGGACGTTACTCAGCGCCGGATGATGATCGGGATTCATCGCAAAATTAAAAGCGAACAGCACTCCCGAGACGGCAGCGCCTGCAACAACTGCAATCCAGATGTGCCGCTCCCACGGTGCTTTCATTGGTTTCGAGTCTCTAAAGGCGCTTGGTTCGAGCAGCTTTTTTCGGCCGCTTTAGCCCGCCTTCTTCTTCGCGACGTTCTCCGACTGCCTGGGGTTATCGCGGTTGGCAGAAAGTGAGTGCCGGCGAAGCACTAGATGCGCGAACGCTCGTAACGGAAGCAGCCAGGCATTGTTCTCTTTGTACAGGGTGCGCTGCAGGACCTTCAGGCCAGCCAGAATGCAAATTCCGGATGCGATCGCAAAGCGAATCGTGCCGGAATAACGCAGCGATGGCGAAGAGACAAGAATCAGTCCAAACACTCCAATGAGGACGAAGAAAATTCCGGCGGAGAGGCCCAGCAAGAGAGCAATTCGATTGCCTCTCTGAGTCAACCGCGCGACCTCTTCGGTGCCTAAAGCCCCGAGTTGGGCATGAAAGTTTTCTTCATTCGCAAAGAAGCGCGAACCCTGCGGGTTGCCGCCAGGGGCTAGCCCATAAGCCCGCGCGACCCTCTCTTCGCGCCAGGCTTCGAGCCGATCCAGCGCGCCCAGCTTGCGCAGCGCGGACCAAAACAATGCGAGGCCGGCGATTAGGATAGGTCCAAAAAAGACAAACCACGCAACAGCCGCGGCGAGTTTTAGGGAGCTTGTTTCGGCAGGTGACGGATTCGGGCCAATGAATGTTTGGAAGATTCTTGGGCAGATGGTAATGCCCCACAGGCTAAGCAAGAGCAGACCCATCCCAAGGGTTATCCGCCAAATCCAGCCCACGGACACGCCTCTTTCGCGCCGTTTCGTTGTGAGTACGACGTCCATGGTGTCCTTCTTGTGTTCAGTATAGTGCTAGATGGTTCGGGCTATTTTCGGGCTAAGGGTCAGTGCATGCTTTTCGGCAACCCCAGGGTAAAAGAGTGAGTGGCGAGAGGTGCCGCGTTGTAGTTGCAAAACCAGGTTTTGGCTATAATCCGCGACGGAGGTGAGCCATGAGACGCTTCACTGTTTCAATTGCGCTTGGCTGCTTGCTGGCAAGTGCGCTCTGGGCCTCGGACGACCCTTTTTGCGGAAAATGGAAACTCAACAAGGAGAAAAGCAAACTTGTCGGCGAGCAAACCAAGATTCAGGATCTCGGCGGCAACAAATACCAGTGGACCAACGGCGACGTGTCGGACACCTTTACGTATGATGGCACGGACCAGCCATCCCGCTTTGGGCGAACCATCTCGATGGCCCCCGAGGGGACCAACAGTTGGAAGATGGTGATCAAGAAGGACGGCAGGGTCGTCAGTTCCATGACGCACACGATTGCCGATGACGGGAAATCGCAGACGATCAAGGGAACGGAGACGAAGCCCGACGGGACGACGTCGGATTTCACCGCCGTCTGGAAGAAAGTGAGGGGCGGTTCCGGCTGGGACGGCACCTGGGAGGAGACGGACGTGAAATTCACTTCCGCGGATGAGTACGATATCGAACCCTACGAGGGCGACGGCCTGAGCTTCAATACGCCCGCGTATCAAGACGTGCTTAGCATGAAATTCGACGGCAAGGATTATGAGGAGAAAGGACCGGATGTGGCGCCTGGCTCGATGTCCTCTGGCAAACGCGTGAACGCCCACACTTTGGAGGTTACCGACAAAGTGAAAGGGCAGGTCATGGACCACACAAAATACGAAGTCTCTCCCGATGGGAAGACACTTACGATCACGGTTCGCGAAACCGGCCAGCCGAAAGCACTAACCATCGTCTACGACAAGATGTAGGTTGCCTTACAGCGTGGTGTAGAGGATATGGAGGAAGGTATCGCCCTGAAGAAGGCTTTGCGAGGTCGGCGAGGAACTTGGCGACGGCTTCCTGGGGTTGAAGAGAGATTCCTCGACTACGCAGGCCGACCCTTCGGCTAACCTCAGGGCAGGCGCGTTTGCAGACGAACGCGGAAGGAAAACCGTCGGCCTGCTCCGCTCGGGATGACGGGTTGGGGGCGCGGCCGGGTTCGGGATGACGGGCGGCGTGGAGTGGCTGGAACCTTTTGCTTTGAAGGTGGTATACGGAATGTAGCTACCCTGTGGCACGTTGCCTCGAAAGTCTCGAAAGTGCTGGGCGTACGAAAGTGGTGGGTTGAAGATAGGGAAGGCAGGTAGTGTTCAGTTTGACCTTTGGCCCCTTGCGTCACGATTCATAAAGTTCAAACTGACCGGCAACCGGAAGGTAAAATGAGATTGCATTGGGTGAAGCAAAACTCGGGGCTGAAGTTTGCGCTGAGCGTGCTGACTTTGTGCTCAATCGGAGCGTACGCCTCCGGTGGCTCGCGGCAACAAGCCCCAACGAGCCCTTCTCAAACGAACGCTTCTCGAAAGAATCCTTCTGATGTTGAGCTGGTGGCGCGCATCAAAGCGTACCTGGCGCCATTCGCGGAAACTGGCAACTTTTCCGGAGTAGTCCTCGTCGCTCGGCACGGCCAAGTTTTGATGCGGGAATCCTACGGAATGGCGAATTATGAATTAAACGTTCCGAATTCGCCGCTTACGCGTTTCCATATCGCGTCGGTCTCGAAAGCCTTTACAGCCGCAGCGATTCTTCAATTGCAGGAACAGGGCCGGCTGAACCTCTCCGACCGCGTTTCCCGCTTCCTTCCAGACTTTCCGCGGGGCGGTGACATCACCCTCGACAACCTGCTGACGCATACCTCGGGAATTCCGGACATTAATGGCTTGCCCGACTACGATGAATTCGCCCGAAACCCGCATAAGCTCCCCGAGCTCGTCGCAAAGTTTGCGAATCTGCCGTTAGGATTTGAGCCAGGCGCGAAGTACAGTTACAGCAACTCGAATTACAACCTGCTGGCGCTAATACTAGAGACGATTACGCGGCAATCGTATTCGGAAATTCTGGGCCGGGGCCTCTTCGAGCCGGCGGGGATGACTCATTCGGGCCATGACGGAGACGTCTCGAAACCCATTGCGCTCGCTTCGGCTGGATACGTGCCGGCGGGCCTGAAGGGATACGACAAAGCCGCGTACGTGGATTGGTCGAACAAGACGGGCAACGGCTCGCTATTCTCCACCGTGGACGATCTTTTGCGATTCGACCGTGCGCTCAAAGCCGAGACTCTGCTGAAGTCGGCAACGCGGGGGACTTATTTTGCCGAGGGAGAAGGCAATCGCTACGGTTGGTACTTCAGCCGGCGCTCAGGACACCGCGTCATGGCTGCGAAAGGGCGCAGCCCGGGATTCACGGCGGAACTTGACCGGTATCCGGATGATGACCTCACAGTGATTCTGCTGAGCAATAGCTACAGCAGCGTGACGCAAGACCCGATTGCACCGGGGATCGCAGCGATTGTGTTTGGCGAGAAAGCGGCGGTTCCCAGGGTTCACGCTGCGAACCTGCCTCAGTCCACTCTGTCGTCGTATGAGGGGCATTACCAATTCGGTTCCGATTTTTTCTCGCCGAATGAAAAATTTCAGCTGGTTGCGGAACCCCGCTATCTGGTTATGCAATTCGCCGAGCGTGGCCAGCCCCTGATCCCCATAAGCCTGACGGAGTTTCTCGATCGCGAATACTTCGGGCATGTTACTGCCGAGAAGGACGGACAAGGTAAGGTGATTGGCTTGATTGTTCGATACGGTACGCAAGAATTCCATGCCGCGAGACTGGACGCGGAAGAAAAGTAGAAGGCAGAAGGCAGAAAAGGAAAGATGCCGCGCTGAAGCCTGCCTGCGGCAAGCAGGTCCGCCGCGCTACAAGAATCGAAGAGAAGAGAGATCCCTCGGCTACGCAGGGCTACGCGTTTGCAGACGAACGCGGCAGGAAGACCGTCGGCCTGCTCCGCTCGGGATGACAGATTGTTTTGGTGGAGCGCAAAACGCAAGGGCCCAGCGTGCTGTGCCCCTACAAGTTCGGAACTGAAATACCGGGTTTGGCGCGGCGAAGCGCGGTCTAGAACAGGTTCCAGAGGAACTGGTTGTAGACTTCGTGGTGGAACTGGACTTCCTGGGCTTTGACGATGGTGCCGAGGGCTTTGGGGCAGCGGTCGGCGGAGGTGCGCTTGAGTTCGGCGTAGCGGGCTTTGACGTCGGCGCCGAGAAGCGTGGTGGTCCATTCGGCCTTCTCGAAATTTTCGAGGGCGGTGTAAATGTTGTCCGGGAGGAAGCGCTTGGCGGAGCGCAGATCCTTGATCTTGGCGGTTTCGCCGTCCAAGCCGGACTTGAAGATGGCGTACATGACCATGTAAGGATTCGAGTCGGGAGCGACGGCGCGCACTTCGGTTCTCATGCTGCGCTCGTTGCCGATGGGAATGCGCACCATGGCGCCGCGGTTGGTGGGAGAAGCGTTGAGTTGGTTCGGCGCTTCGTAGTGCGGGTCGAGGCGGCGGTAGGCGTTGACGCTGGAATTGATGAGCAGGCAGATGTCGTTGCCGTGCGTGAGGATGCGGTCGACGAAGTCCCAGCCGAATTTGCTGAGCTTTTCCTCGCCCTTCTCATCCCAGAAAAGATTTTTGCCTTCTTTGTTGCTAACGGAAACATTGGTGTGCATGCCGCTGCCGTTCACGCCGACCACCGGTTTGGGCAAGAAGCTCGCGGTGAAGCCCATGTTGGTGGCGACCTGGCGGCAGATTAGTTTGTAAAGCTGAATCTGGTCGGCGGCTTGGACCACTTCGCCGTAGCCGTAGTTGATTTCAAATTGTGAAGGCGCGACTTCCGGGTGATCTTTTTCGTTCTGGAAGGCCATGCAGCGCTGCACCTCGGCGGTGGTGTCAATGAAGCTGCGTAGAGGATCGCCAGGAAGCGAGTGGTAGTAACCGCCGGTGTTCACGTATTCAAATTTGCCGGTTTCGTGAAAGCGGCGCTCGGCGTCGGGGCCGGCGAAGAGGAAGCCTTCGATTTCATTGGCGGCGTTGAGCGTGTAGCCCTTTTTCTCGTGTAGCCTGTCGGCGTAGCCCTTGAGGACGCCGCGAATGTCGGCGGAGTAGGGCGTGCCGTCCTTGTCAATGACGTTGCCGAAGACGAGAACTTTGCCGGAACCAAAAACGTCGGAGGGCGCCCAATAAAACGAGGGCCAATCCATGGTGAGGCGAAGATCGCTTTCGCGCTGCGCGGTGAATCCGCGAATCGAGGAGCCGTCGAAGGTGAGATTGTCCCAGGCCTTGATGAGGAACTTTTTGTCGTAATCGAGCATGTGCAGGCGGCCTTCGAGGTCGCTGAAGAGGACGGTGACCGCTTTGATGCGCTTTTCGTCGGTGAGATATTTCAGGCGCTCTTCCTGAACTTTGTGCACCGGCACGCGATTCTTGCGCTGCTCTTTGGCTTGCAGGTTCAGTTGCTCGAGCTCATCGTAGGGAAGGGCCAGGAAATTTCGCAGTTCAGTGGACATGAAGCTCCTCGGAGTGGAATGAGACGCATGTTCAGGCGTTAACTTTGGGGCAGACGCTGACATTGGGATCTCCTCAAATTGGGATCTGACGCAAGTTCATGCGTAGTTTTTATGGGGACAAGCGAAAGCATCGGACGGGCAATAGGGTATCGCGCGCGAGTTGCGAGCGTCAATCGAAAGACTTGATGCAATGGATTGAAGAACTGAATTCTGTGGAAAACTTTCGAGAAAAGTGTGGAAGTCTGGAAAGCAGCTTGGCAGCGATACCGGGATTCGAACCCGGATTTTAGCCTTGAGAGGGCTACGTCCTAACCCTTAGACGATATCGCCAGAGCCAGAAATAGGATACGCCGGCAAGTTCCCGGCGCGAGCCCCCATTTTCGCATGGACGATGGGGAGTATCAAGCCGAGGCGAAAGGCTTTGCAACGCGCGATGCTGGCGGACAGCCTTAGAAGGCTGTCCCTACAGTCAGTGGTTGAAAAGGGAACACGGAAAATGGCTCCATCAGTAAAAGGAGCGTTACGCTTTGGCGCAGGGCGGAGCCGCAGGGGCGGCGTTGTGTATAATTAACGCCTGGGGGACTCCTAGAGTTTCATGCCGAGTGGGTTCGGAAAATCGCACGCCTCGCTGAAGGTGTGGTTTTGGCGCGCTGAGCGCTTCTTCCACACGCGTGTGCGCGAGCTGCGCGCCATTGTGAAGGCGCTGATTTCCAAGAAACACCCCTTCTTGGTGCACATCATCCCGATTCGGCGATGCAACCTGGCTTGCACCTACTGCAATGAGTTCGACGATTTTTCTCCGCCGGTACCGCTGGAGGAGATGAAGAAGCGGCTGGACATCCTGGCGGAGATGGGCACGTCCATCATCACGATCAGCGGGGGCGAGCCGCTGCTGCATCCGGAACTGGACGACGTCATCCGGCACATCCGGCGGCGCGGAATGATCGCGGGGATGATCACCAACGGCTTCCTGCTGAATCAGGAGCGCATCGAAAGGCTAAACCAGGCCGGGCTCGAGCACTTGCAAATCAGCATTGATAATACGAAGCCGGACGAAGTCTCGCTGAAGAGCTTGAAAACGCTGGACCAGAAGCTCGAACTGCTGGCGCATTACGCGTATTTCCAGGTGAATATCAATTCGGTGCTGGGGAGCGGCGTGAAAGATCCGGAGGATGCGCTACGCATCGCGCGCCGCGCCGTACACCTGGGGCTGACCAGCACTGTGGGAATCATTCATGACAACAATGGACAGCTAAAGCCGCTGGGGCCGCGCGAAATCGAAATTTTTGAAGAGATCATGACGCTGAGCAAGCGGTCGTTTTCGCGGTTCAACGATTTTCAACACGACGTGGCCCGCGGCATGGAGCACAACTGGCGGTGCCGGTCGGGGTCGCGGTATTTATACGTGTGCGAGGATGGACTAGTGCACTGGTGCTCGCAGCAGCGAGGGTATCCGGGGATACCGCTGGCGCAATACACGGATGAGATGAGGCACCGGGAGTTTTACACGGAGAAGTTTTGCGCGCCGATGTGCACGGTTTCTTGCGTACAGCAAGTGGGCATGCTGGACAATTGGCGCGCGCCGCAGACGCTGAAGCCGATGCCGATGACGCCTCCCGCGGCTGCGACGGAACTGGTGCAAATCGGCCATACGCGCGGCAATTCCTGATTCGAGTGTCAGCTCGCTTTTCCTGGCCTGTTTTCAATCCACGCACACGTCTTTCCCCGTTTGATTGACGATGTAGTGGTTTCTGAAAAAAAATGTAGATATGACGGCACCGGCGATCGAAACAGAAAACCTCACCAAGGTGTACCCACACGGGTTTTTGAACCTGAAGAAAAGAACCTCGCTCGAAGGGCTGAACATGCAAGTTGAAGAGGGCGAAATCTTCGGATTCATCGGTCCCAACGGGGCGGGGAAGTCTACGACCATCAAGCTGCTAATGAGCCTGATTTTTCCGACTGCGGGAAGCGCGCGCATCCTCGGAAAACCTATCAGCGACACGGAAATGCACTGCGACATTGGTTACTTGCCGGAGCAGCCGTACTTTTACGACTATCTGACCGCGGCGGAACTGCTGGATTATTTCGCGCACATCCACGGTATGACGGCGGCGGACCGAAAAGAGCGGGTCCCGCAAATGCTCGGGAAAGTCGGCTTGGAGACCGCAGGGAAAATTCAGCTTCGCAAATACTCCAAAGGGATGTTGCAGCGCGTGGGAATGGCTCAGGCGATTCTGCATGATCCCAAATTGGTGATTCTGGATGAGCCGATGTCCGGGCTGGATCCGGTGGGGCGGCGCGAAGTGCGCGACATCATTCTGGAGTTGAAGCGCGAGGGAAAGACAGTGATGTTTTCCACGCACATTCTGAGCGATGCGGAGATGTTGTGCGACCGCGTGGGCGTGATTGTGGGAGGAAAGTTGCGCGGGGCGGGCGCTCCAGAGCAGTTGGTGGATATGAAGACGCAGGGGATGGAAATTTTGTTCGAGCTGACGGGGCAAAGCTCCGCGCTGTTGCTGGCTAAGGCCACGCGCACTGGGGACCGCCACCGACTGCAAGTGCCGGAGCAGGATTTGTACGGAGCAATCGAGCAGTTGCGCACCGCGGGAGCAAGAATTCTTTCCGTGGCGCCGGTGAGGGCGACGCTCGAGGAATTTTTCATGGGCCTTGTGGAAGCAGACCGCGCGCAAGCGGCAGCGGTCGAGGTGAGCGGGAAATGAAGCGCGTTGGCGTGGTGGCATTGAATACGTTCCTCGAAGCCGTGCGCGACCGCGTGCTGTACAACCTGTTGTTTTTCGCCCTGGTGATGATGGCGGCGTCCATTATCGCGGGGCAGATTTCGATTGGGATCGAACAAACGGTCATCGCGACGCTGGGGCTGAGCGCCATCTCGCTGATCGGGTTGCTTATTGCGATTTTTATTGGCGTAGGGCTCGTATCCAAGGAAATGGACAAGCGCACGCTGTACGCGCTGCTGGCGAAGCCCGTGCGGCGGTGGGAATTTTTGCTGGGAAAGTTTGGCGGGCTGATCCTGACGCTGGCGGTAAACACGGCGGCGATGGGAGTGGGGCTTTTTCTTGCGCTGGTTTACGTGAAGCCGACGCTGGAACGAGGCGACATCACAGTTTTCGTTGCGGTGTATTTCATCTGGCTGAAATTGGCGCTGGTGGTGGCGCTGGCTCTGCTGTTCTCATGTTTCACAACGCCCCTGCTGGCGATTCTTTTTACCGCGGGCATTTACATCGTCGGGTTGTATGTTCAGGAGTTGCGGGACTTGCCGGTGGCAGTCATGAGTCCGGGAATGACGGTGTTCACGAAATGGCTTTCGTACCTTCTGCCGAATTTTGAGAATTTCAACATCATGGCGCAGGCCGCGCACAGCCGGCCGATTCCTGGAGCTTTCATTGTGCAAAACACTTTGTACGCGGTGGTTTATTGCACGATTTTATTGACTGCGGCAATTCTTGTGTTTTCCCGGCGGAACCTGAAATGAAATCCGCAAAAATCATTGTGCTGGTCCTGGTGATCCTGCAAGGAGGATTCTTCGGAATCTGGAAGCTGCAGCATTCGATCGACAAGCAGCAAGCCGCGCTGAAAGAAGAGCGCGACTACGTGCTTCTTAGCTCGGCAAAGCTGATGAAGACGATGAGCCTGGAATACGCGCCGCTGATGGCCGATTTTTATTGGACGCGCGTGGTGCAGTTCTATGGCAATAAGCACGTGCGAGGCGATGCGAACCTGGAAGAGCTGTGGCCGCTGCTGGACATTACGACGACGTTAGACCCGAATCTGCTGCCGGCTTACCATTTCGGGGCAATTTTTTTGAGCCAGCGCGCGCCAGCCGGGGCGGGCAGGCCGGATTTGGCGGTCCAGCTCATGCAGCGTGGTATCAATGCGAATCCGGATTACTGGCGTTTTTACGAAGACCTGGGATTCATCTACTACATGGATTTGAAAGACTACAAGAAAGCTTCAGAAGCCTTCCTGGAAGGGAGCAAGAATCCAAAGGCACTCATCTGGATGAAAGTTATGGCGGCCAAAATTGAGGAGCAAGGCGAGTCTTACGAAACCTCTTTCTTCCTGTGGAATGATATTTACACGACGACGACCGATAAGCAGATCAAAGAAAACGCGAAAACACATTTGCTGCTTCTGAGAGTGCGCGAGGATTGCAAAAAAGTGGACCAACTCGCGGATGAATACGAGAAACGCTTTGGACATCGTCCGAAACGCGTCAAGGAATTAGAGCAGGCCGGACTGGTTCAAGGCACGCCCGTTGATCCTCTCGGGTATGAGTACGTTTTCGACGACCGGGGCAGGGCGGCCCTGAACGTAAACAGTCCGCTCCTGGAAAAACAACTGATGTTGGAACACTTCAAGTAGACTTTTCCCGGACCGCCCAGAGGGTTCACTCCGTGGTGCAGAGCAGTGTCATCTGTGGGTCAATGAGGATTTTGTGCGGTGGGGCGGAGGTGTGAAAGCGGAAGGAAGTTTCCGGGCCACCGGCAATCACGTTTCCCAAGAACGAGCGGCCGCTGTTGATGCCCGTCGCGTAGAGCGGAACGCTAGCGAGGAACGAGCGCGGGACGTTAGTCTGAAAGAGCTTCCCGTGCACCGAATAGCCAGTTTCATCGCGGTGCGCTGTAAACTCGACGCGATAGTGAGGAATCCCGGTCCCGCGAACCCAGTCGTCAAAGAACCAGTCCATGGAGCGGCTGTTTTCCAAATCCATGGCCGGTGTCATCACGGATTCCACTTCTTTTTGAAGATCCTCAGTGGAAAGCGCGCGATACGCGTACTTGGTCACGAGTTTCTGGAGCAGGGCGTTGAAACGCGCGTCGGGTTGCCTGGCTCCGGGCAGGCGTAGCATTTCGCGGAGCATGTGAATAATCCAAGAGCCCTTGCTGTAAACGACGCGTTCGTAGGCGGTGGGCGATTTTGAGGAGTTGAGGCGAAGGCCGAGAGTCAGGGCTCCAATATCGTCCGCTGGCTCATCGGCATCCGGCGATTTTTCAGTGAGCTGATGGCGATAACGCAAAAGCCAGGCGCGGAGCGCATGTTCTGGGTTTCTGCGGCTGTCTGCAAAGAGCAGCGCGAGATAGTTGGAGACGGCTTCATCAATCCATTGATCGCGATAGCTGGACCAACCGACCACGTTGCCCCACCATTGATGAGCAACCTCGTGATAGGGAACCAACTCTGTGAAATGTTCCTGGCCGCTGGGGCTCAGGCCAACGCGCTGTTGTGCTTCCGGAGAGAGAAAAGAGAATGTGGAAACGTAGAGAAGTCCGGGCCATCCCTGGCCGAAAGTTCCCGGAATCTGCGAGACACTCAAATTGTGAAAGGGAAATGGCCCGGAAAGGGTCTCATAGAAATGAACCGAAGCATCAATCTCCTTTGCGAGTTGCTTTAAAGCGTCGGCCGGGCTGGGAGTGGAGTCGGGAAGAGTAAGCGCCAGACGGCCAGACGGGGGGCCCGCAGTATGGGAGGGGATAGAGATTCCGTCTGCGGGTGATGCTTGCAGCCGACTTCTCAGATTTTCTTCGAGTTCGCGGTTGGCATAGACATCGACAGAATGTCCGCCGGAAGTTACCGAAGACGAGACGTATTCCCCCAAATTGAATCCTGCGACGGCCGTCGGCCTTTCTGTTTTCCAGTGGCCGATGCGAAATTCACCCTCTTCGTGTTCGTCCAGCTTGGATCCCGTGGCGGCAAGACGAAGCCTGCGCGGCCACCGGATGGACAAGTCATAAGCAGCAAAATCAGCTGGATCGCCCAGATGCGGATACCAGCTTTCTCTCGCGCCAACAAATAGGACACCGTTTCCGGCATTTTCAATCACGTTGCCGTGGTAGTGAAACTGGAGCGTGAATTCTTGATTTTGAGCGGGAACAGCCGAGAGGACGACATACAAGAAATCGTTGCCGCGCGTATTGCGCTGCTGCAAGGTCATGCCTTCGTTCTGAAAAAACTCGAGCGGTTCACCGTGCTCCCCCGTTACGCGGTCTACTGTCAAAGCGCGGGACAACTCGAAAGCCAGGATGCGGGCTTTGCCGGTTTCCGCGCGAATCTGGATGGTTGCAGTGGCGTCGAGAGAGTTGTTGGGAAGAATCGAGGATTCCAGAGAATAGTGCAGGGCGCGGAAAGCAACGGTCCGGATTGGAAGGTTGAGAACGCGATGGGATGTCCAGATGTTGTAAAAGGTTCCAGCAGAGTTTTTTGCAGTTTGACCCAGCAGGAATTGCTCATCGCGCAAACCATCCACAGCCATATCGAATGGGCCTGTGGATGCGCCGTCAAGATTGGCATAGAAGGCACGCCGAGGGTCTGGGGACAAAAAGTCGACGAGGATGCGGAGCGTGTACAACGGATTGATGCGAGCAAGGATCGCTTCCCACTGGGAGGCGAAAGAGGTATCAGTTTGTGCCGTGAGATTGGCCTTTTGAAACTGGGAAAGCAGTTCATCTGCCGTTCCGTCTGTGAAGCGGAAGTAGGCGCTTGCGAAGTTTTCGTCGAGAACAGGGGCGCCGAGAAAACGACCCATTTGCTGTTTTTCGACGGGATCGCGGGGAACGGCCAGCGCGTGGCCGCGCCCCGAGAAAACGGCGCCGGTGATCCGCCCTTCAAACTTGGAGAAAAAGGCAAGCGTTCCTTCATCCAGAGACAGGAGGGCATCGCCGCGGCGAAGCTCGATGCGATTCTGGGGGACGAGGTGATACAACTGAGAGGAATCGACCGTCAGTGCGTTGATTGCATCGTACAACTCGTGTGGCGAGCGCTCCGTTGCCGGAACCGCCAGCGGCGCCAAAAGACAGGACAACGCGAAGACCCTGGCCCCAACCCACATACAACGAGTGTAGTCAGATTCGGCATGAGAGAACAAGACGGACCGGCTTCGAGGGCCAACAGGAATTAAAATAAAAAGATGGCTCGAAAAGCAGCTTCCCCCTGTGTGCTCTTCTCCCTGGTCGCTGCTGCGCTCTTGTTTCTGAGCGTTCAAGCTGCCGCGGATACGATTGTGCTGAAGAATGGCCGCCGGATTGCCGCCTTGAGCGCTTTTGAAGAAGGGGACAAGGTCAGATACATGACCTCTGCCGGGGAGTTGAGCCTGCCCAAGTCCATCGTAGACCACATCGAAAAAGGGGGATTCGTGGCCGCGGCCGGACCGCCCGGGGACGCCACGGCCAATCTGACCATTACGCAGCCGGAAATGCGCCCATTGGGTGGCAGCGGAATTGAGGAGATTCAGCGCGGGGCAGTGCATGACGGTTCTATCGATCGCCCGTATATCGCGAAGCTGGAAGGCGAAGCGCGATCGGGGAACTCGACTGCGACTTTCAACGCTGCGCTGGGACATCATGCGGCCGCAACGTTTGAATTATCCCGGGGCGATTTGGAGCACGCGCTTTCCGACGAGCGCACCGCCGTGAACTACGCTCCGGATGAGCCGGCCCTGTTGATGAACATTGCGTACATCTACTTGAGGCGCAACGAATACAAGCAGGCGTTGGATTACCTCGACCACGCCAAGCGGGTGGTGCCGGACAATCCGGATGTAGGAAAGCTCGCGGGCTGGGCTTATTACGGGATGAACAAGCTGGATCAGGCGGTTGCGGAGTGGAAGCGCGCCTACTCGATCCGTCCCGACAAGGAGTTGCAGGCAGCCTTGGAAGAGGCGCTCCGAGACAAGAAGGAAGAAGAAAGTTACAAGGAAAACGAGAGCAGCCACTTTAAGTTGAAATACAACGGCGCGGCGGAGCCGGCGCTGGCCAAGGACGTATTGCGCACGCTGGAGATGCATTTTTCAGCGATCGAATCTGAGCTGAACTACACGCCCCCGGAGCCGATTGGAGTGGTTTTGTACACGGAGCAAGCATTTGTGGACATCACCCGGGCGCCGGCGTGGGCGGGCGCGTTGAACGACGGGCGGATTCGCGTGCCGGTGCAAGGATTGACGAGCGTGGATGGGGAATTGTCACGTTCGCTGAAACACGAGCTGACGCATAGCTTTGTGGCGCAAAAGACAAAAAGCGCCTGCATGGGGCTGGCGGTCAGTTGCTCGAATCGCGCGCCGACGTGGGTTCAGGAAGGACTTGCGCAATGGATGGAAGGATTTCGCAGTCGAGATGACGCCGCTGCGCTCGTGCACATTTTCGAGGAGAGGCAAGCCATCCCGCTAGGCCAGCTAGAAGGCTCGTGGACGCGTTTCGACCGCAACACAGCACACTTTGCGTACGCTTGGGCGCTTGCCAACATGGAATACATCATTCAAACGGATGGGATGAGCGACGTGGAACGTATTCTGGATCGCATCGGAGCGGGCATGGCTACCGAGCAGGCGCTGCGCGAAGTGCTGCATAGCGACTACAGCGACTTGATGGAATCCACGGTGGGATACCTGCGTAAGAACTACGTCCATTAATTCTGCATAGCTCTAACAAGTAGCGAGGAGAGCGGCTAGCAGGGCGGTGCGGGCGGGCATGGTGCTCACGACGACGTGTTCGTGGTCAGAATGCGCGCCATCGCCAACGGCGCCCATGCCGTCCAGCGTGGGAATGCCGAGAGCGCCAGTAAAATTTCCGTCGGAACCGCCGCCGGCAATACACTCGCCTAGCGAAAGGCCCATTTGTTTTGCGAGGGATTTGGCGCGGGCGAAGAGAGCCGCGGACATTTTGTGCTCGAGCGGTGGGCGGTCGAAGCCGCCGATGACTCTTAACTTTGCTCCTTTATGAACCGGACGCAACCCGTGAAGGCGGTTTTCGACGCTCCGCATATCGGAGATTCGCAGGGCGCGCAAATCGAGAACCGTGCGAGCGTGTTCCGCAATCACGTTGGCGCGGGTGCCGCCTTCGACGATGTCGGCGTTGATGCTGATTCCACGCCGCGGATCGTTCCACTTTTCGATGCGCGTGAGCTGCGCAGCCAGTTCGAACACGGCATTAATGCCTTCTTCAGGCGCCAGGCCTGCGTGGGACGCTCGGCCTCGGACGATCAGTTCAGCCGTACCGACGCCTTTGCGCGCGGTCTTCAACAGTCCGCGCGGGCCGAAGGAAGGCTCGAGAACGAACACCGCATCGCTGCGCCGGGCTTCGGTTTCGATGAGCTTGCGGGAAGATTCGCTGCCGATTTCTTCGTCTGAGGTCCAAAGGAAGACGATTTGCTTTTGCAAATGAGCCTTGGTCTTGTGAAGCGCTTGGAGCGCGAAGAGCGCTTGAACGATGCCGGCTTTCATGTCGAAGATTCCAGGGCCGTAGGCTTTGCCGCCGGAGATGCGGAAAGGCATTTCCTTCAAGGTTCCGGTGGAATAGACGGTGTCGTAATGGCCGAGGATAAACAGTTGGCCGACGGGGCGGGATTTGTCATGAGCGAAGGTTATTCGCAGATGATCGCCGCGGTGTTTTTGCGGAATGCGTTCGACGCGAGCGCCACGCCCTCGCCATTCTTTAGCGACGATAGTGCAGCATCGGTCGGCAGCCGCTTTTTCGAGGCTGGGGGATTCCGAAGTTACGAGGCGCCGCAGGACACGGAGCATCTCCGGGAGCTGCGGTTTCAGAATTTGAAGTAATTCCAAGGGCAAAGGCGAGTCCGCCATGGCGCGGACATGCTAGCAGCGGCTTGGAAGGAGAGCAACTCGTTCAGGGTGCTTTGAGCTGGCGATTTCGCGGGCCGCAGCGCCCTGAAAACATTGAGGTTACACAGCCTTAAACCGCGTATCGCGCAGGCTGCGGTTCGCTTATAATTGTAGTTTTCCCGGGAACGTGTCTGACGCCGCCGAGCGGGTGTGCGGCCACGGAGATCGCGAATGATCATGGACGTGGTAGAGATACAGAAGATTTTGCCGCATCGGTATCCATTTCTGTTTGTGGACGCCGTTGTGGAAATGGAGCGTTTGAAGAGCATCGTCGGCTTGAAAAATGTGACGGTGAACGAAGCCTATTTTCAGGGCCATTTCCCGGGGGCGCCTGTGATGCCGGGCGTGTTGATCATCGAATCGATGGCGCAGACGGGCGGCTTGCTGTTGTTGCAGGAAGTTCCCGACCGCGAGAAGAAACTGCTGTACTTTGCGGCGGTGGATGGCGCGCGCTTCCGCCGACCGGTGGTGCCGGGCGATCAGTTGAGGGTGGAGATGAAAGTGATTTCCTGGCGGGGAGATTTCTGCAAGCTCGAGGGGCGCGCTACGGTCGACGGCAAACTCGCAGCGGAAGCCACGCTAATGTGCAAGATGGTTGACCGGGAAGCGGTTGCCAAGGCCGAGGCGGAAAAATCCGCGAAATGACCAAGCCTGAGATTCATCCTCAAGCGGCGATCGCGGCAAGCGCGAAGCTGGGAAAAGGCGTGAAGGTCGGCGCGTTTTCCGTCGTGGGCGAAGACGTAGAGCTAGGCGATGGTTGCGTGTTGCATCCGCACGCGATAGTTCAAGGGCCCTCGCGATTTGGGAAGAACAACGTGTTTCATCCCTTCTGCGTGATTGGCGGCGATCCACAGGATTACACGTTTAGCGGCGAGCGTGTTGAACTGGTTGCGGGCGATGGAAATATTTTTCGGGAATACGTGACGGTGAGCCGGGGCACGCAAAAGGGGGGCGGCAAGACTTGTCTGGGAGACAATAATTTTTTTCTCGCGTACTCGCATGTGGGCCACGATTCTCAGGTGGGCAGCAATGCTCTATTTGTGAACGGAGCGACGCTGGCGGGTCACGTAACGATTGAAGACTTTGTGACGATTGGCGCGTTTTGCCCGGTGCACCAATTCTGCCGCATTGGGCGGTACGCTTATGTCGGGGCGTCTACGGTGATTACGCAGGACGTGCCGCCATTTTCAAAGATTGTTACTGAACGCGAAACCAAAAGTTTTGGCATCAATGCCATCGGGCTGGAGCGCAAAGGATTTTCGCCGGAGCGCTTGCAGGCTTTGAAGCGCGCCTACAAACTTCTCCTGCGCTCGAAATTGAATACATCGCAGGCACTGGAAGAAATGAAGAAAACGCTGAGCGATTCGGCGGACGTCAAAGACCTGATCCAGTTCATTGAAAGCGCGGAGCGCGGCATCGTGAAGTAAGCGGGATGCGATTTCATGCCGGAAACCAATACAAACGCGGCAAGCTGGGGGCTCATCGCGGGGAACGGGAGATTCCCGTTCCTGGTGCTCGAAGGCGCGCGAAGCCAGGGAATTGATATGGCGGTCATCGCGCTGAAGGAGGAAGCCTCGCCCGAATTGGAGCAGGCCGCAAAGCGCGTGCACTGGGTCAGCCTTGGGGAGTTGAGCAAGACCATCGACCTGATGCACAAGGAAGGCGTGACGCAGGCGGTGATGGCCGGGCAAGTGAAGCACAACAAGATTTTCAGCGCGATTCGCCCCGATTGGAAACTAGCGAAACTGTTGTTTTCGTTGCCGCGAAAAAATACGGACGCATTGATTGGGGCCGTGGCACGCGTGCTTGAGGACGAGGGCATCAGGCTAGTGGATTCAACACTTTTCTTAAAACCGTTGCTACCCGAGGTTGGCGTACTTACGCGCCGCGCTCCGAATGAACTTGAGATGGAAGACATTGCTTACGGCCGCGGGCTTGCTCAGCAAATCGCCAGAATGGACATCGGACAAACTGTGGTGATCTCCGATCGCGCGTGCGTTGCTGTGGAGGCCATGGAAGGCACGGATGAGGTCATTGCGCGAGCGGCGCGTATCGCTGCTGGCAAGCCACTAGTGGTGGTGAAAGTGAGCAAGCCCGCGCAGGACATGCGCTTCGATGTACCTGTGGTGGGCCTGCCAACCGTCGAACAGATGAGAAGCGCCGGAGCCACCGCCTTGGCTGTGGACGCGGGACGAACTCTCCTTTTCGACAAGACCAGGCTCATTGAAGCAGCAGATGCGGCAGGAATCGCGATTCAGGCGTTTCCTCCTGCTCCCGCGGTGGAACCAAAAGGCGAAACCAGGGGAATCAACAAAGAATGAGCGCGGCGGCAGAACCGAAGAAGATCCGTGTCGCCGTCGTGGGGACGGGCGAGTTCGGGCGCAATCACGCGCGCGTTTACCGCGAACTTAGCGGCGTGGAATTATCCGGCCTCTACGACCAGAATGCGCAACGTGCTGCCTCAGTTGCGCAGGGATTTCAAGCCCCGGTCTTGCAGAGTCTGGAGGAATTGCAGGATTGTGCGGACGCGGTGAGCGTTGCGGTCCCTACGGTTGCCCATGCCGAGGTGGGATGCCGGTTGCTGGAAATGGGCCTGGATGTGCTCGTCGAAAAGCCGATGGCCGTGGATTTGGCCGAGGCTGACACGCTCATCGCTGCGGCAAGAAAAAACAAGCGCATCTTGCAGGTGGGCCACGTCGAGCGTTTCAATCCCGCGGTGCGCGCCGTCGAACCCATTTTGAACCGGCCGCTGTTTTTCGAGGTTCACCGATTGGGCGTCTTCACGCCGCGCAGCCTGGATGTCGACGTAATCTATGATTTGATGATTCACGACCTTGACATTTTGCTGGCCCTGGTTAAGGAACCCGTGAACGAAGTAAAAGCCGTCGGAATCCCAGTGTTGACGGACAAAGTGGACATCGCGCATGCCCGGTTGGAATTCGCGGGCGGGGCCGTGGCTAATGTGACCGCAAGCCGCGTCTCGACCGAGCGTGTGCGCAAGATGCGCTTCTTCCAGCAGCATGAGTACATTTCGCTCGACTATGCGCGGAGAGACGCTCTGCGAATCGGAGTGAAAAGGCCTGGTCCAGAGCCGGAATTTGGATTTGAGAAGCTGGATGCCCCAGCCGTAGAGCCCCTGCACGCGGAGTTGGAAGCCTTTGTCAACGCTGTCCGAACGCGCAAGGAGCCACCCACGAACGGAGCCGCCGGGCGCGCAGCGCTGGCCTTAGCTGGGCAAGTGATGGCAAGCATCCAGGAACACGCGGCGCGCGTCCAACCAGAAGCATTAGCCGCGCGAGAAAACTTGACAACATGATTTCCCGTTTTCTAGTGCCGATAGGCGCCCGCCCACCCGCCGCCGATGCGGCAACGCAGCGCCGCCGCCCTACGACCATGGACGAGCGCACGCTCGTGCCTGCCACGCTGCCCATAGTTCCTTTGAACGGGCAAACCAAAATCCCCTCGGATTTGCCGCTCGAATCCATTGCGGCGCGCGTAGTTGTGCCGCGCGACGTGAAGCAAGAGGCCTACGGCGTCAAGGAAGACTTTTCTGTGCCTCTTCAGCCCACGGACCTCGATGCGCGCATTACCGTTCCCGCTGGGGCTGCTCCGCCCGCCGTGATTGAGCCCCTGACTCTTCCTCCGCCCGTGGATCTGGTTGATCCCGACATCTTCATGACCGGCGAAGTGCAACTGGTCACTCCCGAGCAAAAAGAAGAAGGTCCCAATTGGCAACTTATAACTCGCGCATCCTCGGTGGTTTTCCACCTCGCGCTGCTTGGCCTGATTTTGATGCTGCCGAAATGGTTTCCGTATCGTCCGCCGACGCAGGAAGAAATCGAGCTTGCCCGCAATCAATTGCGAGTGCTGCTTCCTCCTGGCGCGTTCGAAACGTCGAAGCCTTCTCTGCGTCCGACGCCGCCTTCGCCCAAGGTGCATCTCGACCCGCGCGTTTTGCGGGAAGTGGCCCCGGAGCCTCAGCCTGCCCCGGCTCCGCAACCCGAAAAGCCAGTAAAGGAACTGCCCAGCGCCCCAGTTCCAAAGGCCAATGCCGTTGCGCCAGATCCTCAACCTGTGGCTCCTACTCCAAAAACGGATACGCCCAAACCGGCGCTGAAACTGGAAGCGCCGGACGCTCCTCAGCCGCAGCACGGCTTGATTCTTCCCAAGAATTCGATCAATCGTTCGCTTCAGGACACGATTCGTGACGCTGCCAAGAATCCCAATGCTTCGGGCGGCCGCTCGGGTTTGTACAGCGGCCCGATGCCGAAAGCCGGGGGCGGACTTAACGGTGGTTCTAACGGACAGCAAGGAGCCGGTGGTACGTTTGGAAACGGCTATGAAATACTGACGCCGACAGAAGGCGTTGACTTCAGCGACTACATGGCTCGGGTAGTCGCGGCCGTGCGGCGCAATTGGTATGCGGTCATGCCGGAATCGGCCATGCTGGGTGATCGCGGCCGCGTTGCCCTGGAATTCAGCATCATGAAAAATGGTTCCGTTCCCGATGGCGACCCCGTGCGGATCATGAGTTCAGGGAAGGAACCGTTGGACCGTGCGGCGGTTTCCGCCATCCGCTCGTCAAATCCGTTTGAGCCCTTACCCCCTGCCTTCAGCGGGCCGTACATCCGGCTTCGGTTCATTTTCCTGTACAATCTGCCCATCGAAGCCGCCTACCAATGAAACTCCAGCGCAACCAGATTATTGGCAGCCTCCTTTTGGCGCTCTTTGTCTTGATTTTTATTTTCGTCCGGGCGCGTCACCTCCTGTTTCGATGAATCAGAAAAACCCGCAGCCATTTCTCGTTGCCATTGTGGGACCGACGGCATCGGGCAAATCCGCGCTCGGAGTGTGGCTGGCTGAGCGGTTCGGGGGTGAGGTAGTAGCTTGCGATTCGACCCAGTTGTATCGCGGGTTCGACATTGGCACCGCCAAGCCCCGTGCTGAGGAACGCCGGGGAATAGTGCACCACTTGATCGATGTGCTGGATCCCAGCGAGGCTGCTACAGCGGGTGGTTATCGTCAACTGGCTTTAGCGGTGTTACAGGACTTGCGGCAAAGAGGAAAGCTGCCCATTCTCACCGTTGGTACTGGCTTGTATTTGCGCGCGCTCTTGGAGGGGCTTGCAGACATACCTCAGCGGTCCGAGGAAATACGCCAACGATTGCGCACCAGTGCGGAGGCGCATCCCTCCGGCTACCTTCATCGCGTTTTGAGGCGGCTCGACCGTCAAGCCGCAAAAAAAATTGCCGCGGCGGACGAACAAAAGCTGATTCGGGCGATCGAAGTGTGTCTGCTCACGCGCAAGCCCATTTCTGAAGTACACCGCGCTGGGCGCAGGCCGCTGGAGGGTTGGCACGTCGTCAAAATCGGTTTGATGGCGCCGCGGGAAAAACTTTATGAGCGAATCCACGCTCGGACGTCCTCCATGCTCGAGCATGGATGGATGCAGGAAGTGCGAGATCTGCTCAAAAGCGGCCTAAGCGAAAACGCGAAGCCATTTGACTTCATTGGCTACCGCGAACTGCGCGCTGTTCTTCGGAACGAGTTATCCCTGCAGGAAGCCCGCGAGTCTATTCAACAAACCACGCGGCGCTACGCCAAGCGACAGCTCACCTGGTTTCGCAAAGAAGCGGGCGTGGAGTGGTTTTCGAGCTTTGGCGACGATGCGGAGCTGCAATCTAGCGTCTTCGAATTCTTGCGATCCCAGGGCGTAGAAGCGGGTCGCAGCGCCCGCGAGAGAAGTGTATAATTCCTTTTTGGGATGTGTATTCCTTCAAGAAAGCGCAAGACCTTATTGTGACTTCCGGCCTGCTTCCGTGACGAAAACACAACATCAAGTTTCGACAGCGGAGCGCGCCTTGCTGGTCGGCGTAGGCTGGAAACGTGCGCCTCGTTTTCCCGGTATGCCCGCGGGCGAGCAGGGCCGCGAATCCCTTTCCGAACTAGTCGAGCTGGCGCGCAGCGCCGGCGCGGAGGTTGCCGGCACCGTGTTCCAGCTGCGCGAGGCTGCCGATCCGGCCACGCTCGTCGGGCGCGGCAAGCTGGATGAAATTCGTGCCGAAGCCACGGCGCACAAAGCGCCTCTCATCATCTTCGACAGCAACCTTTCTCCCGTTCAGCAGCGAAACATCGAAACAGCCACGGATCGCCGCGTGATTGACCGCACGCAACTCATTCTCGACATTTTTGCGCGGCACGCGCGAAGCCGCGAAGGCCAGTTGCAAGTGGAACTGGCGCAATTGAACTACCTCTTGCCACGCCTCACGGGGAAGGGCACTGCCATGTCCCGGCTGGGGGGCAAGAGTGGTGGTGGCGGCGCTGGAGGGGCGGGAGGCGGCGCGGGGCGCATCGGCGTGCGCGGTCCTGGAGAAAAAAAGTTGGAGACTGATCGCCGGCGGATTCGCGACCGTGTTCGCAAAATTCAGGCCAGCATTGACGAAGTGCGCAAGCAGCGCGCGCTACGCCGCGAGGCGCGTAACGCGGTTCCGTTGGGAACGATTGCACTGGTGGGCTACACCAACGCGGGGAAGTCTACTTTGTTTAATGCGCTCAGCCGCGCAGAGGTGCTGGTTTCTTCCAAAATGTTTGCGACGCTCGACCCGACGATCCGCGCGATTCGACTGCTTTCGAATCGCCGCGTCCTTCTGTCGGACACTGTCGGTTTCATCCGCGACTTGCCAAAGGGCTTGCTGACCGCGTTCCGCGCCACGCTGGAAGAAGTTCAGGAGGCGGCGTTAATTCTGCACGTGAGCGACGTTTCAAATCCGCATCACGAAGAATTGGACGACGAAGTGGAAAAAATTCTGCGCGAACTGGATGTCGCAGATCGCCCCCGTCTGCACGTGCTGAACAAAGTAGATCGGCTCAGTCCAGAAGAGCGCGAGACCCTGGAGGCGAGCGTGGCAAGGGCGGGCGGTGGATCTCCCGTCATCGTTTCCGCAATGAGCGGTGAAGGGATCGGCGAGTTGTTGAGGCGTATGGACGCGGCAATGCCGGTCGACCCGCTTCTCATGTTTTCTATCCGCTTGCCGCTTGCGGAAGGTCGCACGCTGGCTATGATTCATGCTCTCGGACGCGTCCTGCACTCGGAAATCGATGATTCCCATATGCGGCTGGAAGCGGAGATTCCCTCGTCGGTCGCTAAGCGACTCCGGCTGAACGAGTATCGAGTGAGTGGAACTTTTCAGGCTTCAACGTCGTAATTGTATTCGAATGACGGAGCTGCGCGATCAGCAAGTCGCAGGGTATTGAGAACTCCCCAGTGAGGTTGCCATGGCCGCTTTTTTCCTGTGGTGCATTCTATTTGTCCTGTGTTGGCCCATCGCGTTGTTTGCGTTAGTGATTTATCCATTCGTTTGGATCTTGACGTTACCGCTGCGTATTTTCGGAATCGCCGTTCACGGAGTTTTGAGCTTGATCAGTGCGCTGTTCTTTCTTCCAGTGAGATTGCTTCGCGGACCACGCGCCATCTAACGTCCCACTCTCTTCCGATTGATTACCGCAGGATAAACAGGGGGATTTCCCGTTAGTCCTTCATTTTGCAGTAGTTGGAATCTGTCGGGCGAGGTTGGCGTTGAGATGAGCCAGCCTGTGGAAAACGCTGTGGAAACTGAGGCCCACATTCTCTCGCTTTTCAAGAGCTCTCCGCAACTGAGGCCGGGGGCCGATTCTCTAGTTGTTTGTAAGCCGCTGAATATAAAAAGCTTATTTATGTTCATCGGAGAGTAACAGGGCTAATCCTGACCATCTTAGTCCTACAGGCTCATGGGCACATTTGCACAGTCTTGCAGCATTTCCCTTTGCCCGTTCGAGTGCCTTCTCCCGCGTTCTTCGGAACGGAACTGTTAACCGCGCGGTATCTAGTAGGTGCAAAAAGGTTTGTTTCGGAAGCGGTACTCAATGAGCTTAAAGATTCAGC
Source organism: Candidatus Acidiferrum sp. (assembly GCA_035280045.1). Taxonomy (GTDB): domain Bacteria; phylum Acidobacteriota; class Terriglobia; order Acidiferrales; family UBA7541; genus Acidiferrum. Next base: position 61,066 of record DATEGP010000092.1, on the reverse strand, counting down.
TGTCGGTTTTGACGTGTTGACGCTTCTTTTGCCGAAGTCTATAGTGAAACTCCGGTGGCTGAAGCCACAGGGTGGCCCCTCACCGTTAGCCCATGAATCTTCCTAACTCACTGACGCTGCTTCGGATATTCTTTGTTCCGCTGCTCATCGTGATTCTGCTGACCCGCAGCCCGACCGTGCCGATGTTCGGATTTACCATACACTTCGAGGTTTGGGGCGTGCTGATTCTGCTGCTAGCCGCGGCAACGGACTGGGCGGACGGGTATTTAGCTCGTAGACGCAAGCAAGTGACAACTCTTGGTATTTTGCTCGATCCCATCGCGGACAAGCTGCTAATCTGCGCATCGTTCATCGCTCTTGTGGACATGCATTTGGTCAAGGCCTGGATGGTCGTCATCATCATTGGGCGTGAGTTCACCGTTTTGGGGCTGCGGAATATTGCTTCTGCGGAAGGATTCACCATCGAAGCCTCCACCCTCGGAAAAACTAAGATGGTTCTGCAAGTGTGTGCTGTGGCCATCGTCATCGTGACTGCAAGACATCCGTCGCTGAACATCGTTGGGCTGGCCTTAATGTGGCTCGTGGTCGTCAGCGCTTTGGTTTCAGCCGCGCAGTATTTCCTGCGTTTTTGGAGCAACGTTGACGACAGCATCAAGCAGCGCCGCAAGTTGCGCATGCTCGAAGCCGCCAAGAAGCCTCAGGATGCAGTGCCTCTCTGAAACGGACCAGCAAGCCTTGCTGGAGCTAGCCGGAAAAGCTATCCGCGAAGCTGTCTTACAGCGCAAGATTCCTGACGCTATACCGCGTGATGGGATTTTCTCGGAGCGGCGCGGGGTTTTCGTCACGATTCTCGTGCGAGGGCGCCTGCAAGGGTGCATCGGAGTTACGGAACCCAGCGAATCTTTGGGCGAGGCTATTGTCCGTTGCGCTGTCAGCGCCGCCCTGGAAGACCCTCGTTTTGCTCCGATGAAAGAGCCCCAGCTCGGGGAGATGAGCGTCGAGATTTCTTTGCTCTCGCCTTTGGAGCCAATTCTTCCCGAAGCTATCGAAATTGGGCGTCATGGGCTTCTTGTCGTCAATCACGCGCACCGCGGGCTCCTTCTGCCGAAGGTTGCCACGGAGCACCGCCTTACGCGTGAACAGTTTCTCGAAGAAACTTGCCGGAAAGCCGGATTGCCGCGCGATGCCTGGAAGGACCCAGAAACGGAACTTTTTGGATTCACATGCGAGGTTTTCTCAGATACGCCCGCTTCCGGAAAACCCTAGCATCCAATGCTAGGATGAGCGATGGGTCTTTCCCAAGTTGAAGCAAAGAAAAAGGCCCGCTCGGAAGTACCGCAGCGGGCCACAGGCCCTTGAGGAAACGCAGGCTCGTTACTCGATTTCGATATAGTCCCCAGCGTAGACTTCTGCCGAACTGAACGTGATCATGACCGTAGACGAATTGCGGCTCACCATGCACACAATTCCCTCACCAAGAATCTCGCGGGGCAAGTCGTTCCAACTGTAGCGCTGCGGTGCGCTGCCAAATCCGTACATCGCGAATTGATAGTCCTTGGTCTGCGGCACCGTCTCCGCTGTCGAGCCCTGATAGCGGAATATGCGGAAGTAATCGCCTAGCTTGACTCCCTGATTAGTGCCCAGATTCACGTAAACGGCGCTGTTCATTCCGAAGGCGTCAGAATGATCTTTGCCGGAGACCACCATGGCCACGGGTTTGCCGCTCACCGGTGCAAAATGGTCGAAGGCCGCCGCCTCTTTGTACGGAGGCACCGGGCGCTCCTGGTACGGCAGAACAACGTCTCCGCGCTGCATGTAGTCGCATGAGAAAATGACCTGGGCGACGGAAACCTTGGGCTGGACGTTGACGACGCGGACTTGTCCGGCGTCAATGTACTGGGTGCCCATGGCCTTCATCAGTTTTTCCTGCCATTTGAACCACGGCGCGTCACCGGCGTAATCGTCAGGCCTCACGACAGAGAAACGGTCCCCCACGCGGACGCCCTTGTCTTGCCCGCGGTTGATGTACACGTAGTCTCCGCTCGAGAAAGTTAGCTTGTAGTTTGACTGCTCGCCGGATATGACCCGGTAGTCTCCGGACAGTCTTTGGTCCGTCACAAAGCCCGAGCAATTGATGGTGTTATAGTCGGGCGCTGTTGGCACATGCTGAGCGGCTCGGGGCTCTTGGCCAGAGCTGGACGCCACACCCATCATCACAACTACAGACAAAGCAGCTATATTCGCGCGCATTCCTAGACTCCTTCGAAGACACGCCTAAACCGGCCGTGCGGGGACGTTTCTTAGCGAAATTACCAAGGCGTGCCTGCGGCGTCAACGGGCAGCCTGGGGCTGCTTTACATTTTTGATACTGTCGTTGAGAGAAAGATTCGGCATACTTAGAGGCTGTCTTTTCAATAGCTTGGCGGCACGGGGCGGGGGATGCCACTCTTTGGCAAGGGCGTAGGACGTGTTTGCGCAGTGGCGGCAGCTTCCACGGCGGCGGAAATGTCGCGGCAGGTGCTCAAGGCCTCGCGAAACGCGCGGACCGTCGAACTACGGCTTGATTGGTTGCATAGCGATGATGAGCGAGCGCAGCTCATCCATTGGCTGAAAACCCACCGCTTGGCAAGTGTCACTTTTCTTGCCACTTGCCGCCGCAGAGAGGGCGGAGGAAAGTTCGCTGGTGACATCGCCGGCCAGCTCTATTGGCTCAGTCAGGCTCTGGAAGCCGGTTGCCAGTGGTGCGATGTCGAGATGGAAACCTTCCGCGAGCTGCCGGAAGGCTTCCTGCGCGCCTATCCCGTGCCGCCTCGCATTCTGCTTTCCATCCACGATTTCGATCGCACGCCCAGCCTTCCCCGCAACATTCTCGTCCCGCGCCAAGGACTGGTAGACGCCGTGAAAATCGCCGCTCAGGCAAAAACCATCGCTGATAGTGTGCGTCTCTTGAAAGTTGCCCGGCGCTCCCGAAACTTTGTGGCTGTGCCTATGGGCGAGGTCGGGTTGCCAGCCCGTATGCTTGCGCTGCGCGAAGGCAGCGAGCTGGCCTATGCGCCAATTGCCGAAGCCACTGCTCCGGGGCAAGCTACGCTTGAGGAAACGCTTCGTCTGTACCGGCCTCACTTGCTCAACCGGCAGACTCGGGTCTTCGGTGTGATTGGCGACCCGATTGGCCATTCGCTCTCGCCGATGCTGCACAACACTGGATTCGCTGCGCGCCGCATAAACGCCGTCTACCTTCCGTTCCTGGTGCACCAACTCGGCGATTTCTTGAAGGCTGTTTCGGACTTTGGCCTTCGCGGATTCAGCGTCACGATTCCCCACAAGCAGCCCATCCTCAAACATTTGAAGGAATGCGAACCATTGGCGGCGGAGATTGGAGCCGTAAATACAGTCGTAGTGAGGCGCGATGGTTCGCTCTACGGCTGTAACACCGATTACGTTGGCGTGTTGCGCGCCCTGCAAGAGAAACTCACCATCAGGGGAAGTCGTGTTTTGATTTTTGGAGCTGGTGGTTCCGCGCGTGCCGCCGCTTTTGCTCTGGCGCGTGCCGGGGCGCAAGTCTGCATTTGCGCTCGGCGTGAAAGCGCTGCAAAACAATTAGCGCGCGCTGCCGGCGGCGAAGCGATCCCTCGCAGAGCCCTGCGCACAGAATCCTTTGACGCGATCCTCAATGCCACGCCCGTTGGCATGCATCCCCACGACGGCATTTCCCCTTTGTCGTCTCGTGAGTTACAATGTCGCATCGTCATGGACCTCATCTACCGCCCCGAGAGAACCAAGCTCTTGGAGATTGCGGCGAAAAAGGGGATTGCCACGGTGTCCGGAGTGAACATGTTTCTCGCGCAAGGTTTCGCGCAGTGGGAAATCTGGACCGGTAGGCGCGCTCCCGAAGCCGCCATGCGCCGCGCTGTCCTTTCCGCCCTGCGATGGCGGTCCTAATTTCTCTTCCTTCAACGCGATAAAAAGCCGGCAGTCCTTTATTTCAACGACCCCTTTCTACTTTGGAGTTTCTATGTTGGACTGTGAGTTCTTTCATCTATGATTCAGCCTGACTTCCGAGAATTCCAGCGTCTCGCCAAACAGGGAAATCTCATTCCTGTTTACGATGCCTTTTCAGCGGACTTACTGACGCCTGTGAGCGCCTACTTGCGCATTGCGCAAGGGGCGCGTTATTCGTTTCTTTTGGAAAGCGTCGAAGGCGGCGAAAAAATCGCGCGCTACACCTTCGCGGGCGCACATCCCGAAGAAGTTTTTCGTTATGGCAACGGCGCGTGCGTTCTCGAAAACCGCGAGCGCCTTGTTTGGGAAGAGCGCGATCCCATCTCTTTCTTGCGCGAACGGGTCGAGCGTTTCCGCCCCGTCCGGTTGCCCGGCTTGCCACCGCTTATCGCTGGCGCCATCGGTTACTTCAGCTACGACATGGTTCGCCTCATCGAGCGCCTTCCCAAACGCTTGCGCGACGAGATTGGCCTCTACGACGCGCAGCTCATGTTCTATCACGGCCTGATTGCTTTCGATCACGTCCAGCATCGCTTGTGGATCGTTCGTAATGTTTTCACCGAGGGCCATAGCAGCCTGCGCGCGAAATATGACGCCGCCGTTCGTGAGATCAAGCGAACGCGTCAGCTTCTTGATGAGCCGGTCGCTGCCGAGCACGCGAACAAATCCTCGAAGGCCTCCCGGCGCGGCCCTCTGAGAGTAAATTCAAATTTCCGGCGTCCTGAATATCTCGACGTCGTTCGCAAAGCCAAGCAATACATCCGCGCGGGCGACATTTTCCAGGTCGTTCTCAGCCAGCGTTTTTCCGCGAAGGCCCAGGCCAATCCGTTTGAAATCTATCGCCAGTTGCGCGCGCTGAATCCATCTCCGTATCTTTTTTATCTTCAACTGAACGATGTTGCCGTCGTCGGCAGCTCCCCGGAAATGCTCGTCAAAGTCCAGGGACGTGACGTTTTCTATCGCCCCATCGCCGGCACGCGCCGTCGCGGCAAAGACGAAGCCGAAGACCAGCGCCTCGAACGCGAAATGCTCGCCAGCGAAAAGGAGCGCGCCGAACACATCATGCTCGTCGACCTCGGCCGCAACGATCTTGGCCGCGTTTGCGAGTACGGCACCGTCAAAGTCGAGAAGCTCCTCGCCGTCGAACGCTACTCGCACGTCATGCATATCGTTTCCAGTTTGCGAGGCCGCCTGCGCGAAGACGTGGATTGTTTCGATGCGCTGATGGCCTGTTTTCCTGCCGGAACCGTTTCCGGTGCCCCCAAAGTGCGCGCCATGGAGATCATCGAAGAGTTCGAGCGCACGCGCCGCGGCATTTACGCAGGCGGCATCCTCTATCTCGACTTCGCCGGCAACCTCGACTCCTGCATTGCGCTGCGCACCATGGTCGTCAAAAACGGCGTCGCTTACGTGCAGGCTGGCGGTGGCATAGTTGCGGATTCCACGCCTGAGGGTGAATATCAAGAAAGCATCAACAAGTCGAAAGCTTTGCTCGCCGCGCTAGAGGCCGCAGCCCGGGGAAGTCGGGCAGGGAAGTAACGATGATTTTGCTCTTGGACAACTACGATTCGTTCACCTACAACCTCGCGCAGTATCTTGGCGAACTCGGTTGCAACGTCGAAGTCCATCGCAACGACAAAATCACCGTCGAGGAAATCGCGCGCCGCAAACCGGAGCGCATTGTGATTTCTCCCGGACCTTGCACTCCGCAGGACGCAGGTATCTCAGTGGAGCTGATCGAACGCCTGGCCGGGAGATTTCCCATCCTCGGAGTCTGTCTCGGTCACCAGGCCATTGGCGCCGCGTTCGGCGGAAAAATCATTCGCGCTCCGAAGCTTTTCCACGGAAAAACCAGCCAAATCCATCACGACGGCAAAAACATTTTCCGCAAACTGCCCGACCCCCTCACCGCCACGCGCTATCACTCGCTCATTGTCGAAAGAAGATCCCTGCCCCGCGAGCTTTCCATCACTGCTGAAACCGACGATGGCATCATCATGGGCCTTCGTCACCGCCGTCACAAAATCGAAGGCGTCCAGTTCCACCCCGAATCCGTCCTCACCGAATCTGGCAAGCAACTCCTGCAAAATTTTCTGTCACTGTAGGGGACGACAATGTCGACAACAGTTGTCGCCTACCTAGCAGCAAATCTTTCTGAACTCATTCCGGGGAGGCAGTACGTCTCTTCGACTTTCGGGCTGGACCATGAACTCATTGTCCTCAGCGTGAGGAAGCCAGACTATGAGAAAGACCCTCTACCAGCACCACCTTTTTCTTACGCGGTGCACAAGCTGTCTACTAGTGGTTGGCAGGTTGTGTTGTCCATGCCCCTTGATGAAAAGCGTTTCAGGTTCGTGCAACCGCTTCCAGGCGACCGCTGGCTCCTTGTCGAGGCCCGCATGGATAAACGGAATACTCCGAACGCGTTCGTTTACAGCAAGCGCGGAGAGCTAATCGGTTCATTTGTGGCGGGTGACGCGATTGAGCACGTTCAAACGACAAGGAATGGAGAGGTATGGATCGGCTATTTCGACGAAGGTGCATGCAGCGGCGGTGACCTCGAACAATCTGGGCTCGTTTGTTTCGATGAAACCGGACGGCCACTGCTTCAGTATTGGCCCGATATTGCCGAGCCGAATTCTTTGCCCTGTATTGACGACTGTTATGCCCTCAATGTGTCAGCGGATGACGTTTGGGCATGCTATTACTCGAGTTTTCCACTGGTCCGCTTACGAAGCAGACGTTTAGAGCAAGCATGGGTGGACTGGCCAGGCAAGGCGGTTCGATCCTTCGCAGTTCACAACGAAAGAATGTTGATGGTTGCCGCGTACCGGGATGGTTTGCTCTATTCTGTTCACCTGCAGGAAAGAACCTTGTATGAGGTTTCGATTAGCGGTCCCGATGGAGAACCTTTGCAATTCGATACCTCCTTTAGCCGCGGTCCGCTTCTGTGTTTTGCGTCTTTGAAAGACCCATTGAACCAGAAGCTGTTCATGGTGGATCTAAGGACTATTCCGTGAATGCATCCTGCCTCAGATTTGCTCACCAATTCAAATCCGCCAAAATTGCTCCGTAAATCTCCATTCCTCTCCAAAAATGTCCGAGCCTCAAATTCTCGTCCGAACTATGCTGATGATTGTCGTAATTCACAATCGGCACACCAATCCACGGCAGTCCCAGATCCTCAAAGATATACATCGGCACACTTCCGCCAAGCATCGGCATGATCACGGCCGAACCATCCGTCGCATCCTGAACCACTTTCACCAACGCTTGCGAAACCGGCAAGTCCATCGCTGTCCTCGATGCTGGATAATTCCAAACATCTTTAACCACTCGCACGACGTAAGGATGGCCCAAGCGTTCTTCTTTTGTCGGGACATCACTCGTGACATAAAAACCTTCCCGCCGGATGAAGCTGAGGATCTGTTCAAATTTCTTGTCCGGATCTTCGCCTTTAACCAATCGGACGTCGATAGCGGCCTCGGCTTTTTCCGGGACGACGTTTTGCGCCTGATCCCCTACGTAGGCGCTCCGGAGGCCACGGATGTTCAACGAAGGGAGTTGCAACAGTTCGACGAGATGCTTTCCATCACCTTCGGGCTTTGAGAATTGCAACTCTCGTTCTAACTCTGAGTCGTTAACCGGCATGGCCGCGAGGGCTTTCTTTTCCAATTCTCCTATTGGCGTCAGGTCATCATAAAAGCCATCGATTAGCACACGCCCATCTTGGTTTTTCATCGAAGCAAGAAGCCGAGACAGTTCAAACGCCGGATTCGGCGCCCAGTTGCCGTAGTGCCCGCTGTGCAACGCGCGAATAGGTCCGTACGTGATGATGTTGAATCCCAGAATCCCACGATTGCCAAAGAAAACTAGTGGGCGCCCGCTTTGGTGCACCGGCCCGTCGTCGGTGATCAGCAAGTCCGCTCCCAGCAAATTCTTGTGCAACTCTAATGTCTTTTGCAGGTTCGGCGATCCCGCTTCTTCCTCACCCTCCAAAATGACTTTCAGGTTCACGGCCAGCGGAATCTTTTTCGCCTGGAGTGCATCCAGCGCCGCCAGCAGGGCCACAATCGGCGACTTGTCGTCCGAGGCCGACCGCGCGTAAATCCGCCAGTCGTCGTTGTAGGCGCCGCGCGTCGCCGCTCCATTAGCGGGGAAGGGAATTCGCTTCCCACCTGCTTCAATCGCTGCGCTCCGCAACACCGGCTCGAACGGCGTTCCGTCGGTCCATGCCGCTGGATCGACGGGTTGCCCGTCGTAATGGGCGTAAAAAATCACCGTGCGCTTCGCTTCCGGCGAAATCAATTTGCCAAACACCACGGGTCCGCGCCCCGTGATGGGTAGCAAATGTGTCTCGATGCCGCGCGCTTCCAGCATCTCCACCAGACGCGCAGCATTCTTCTGAATGTTCGGCGTGTCGCTCGCAACGTTCGGAATCGCCAGGAATTCCGTCAGCTCCCGCACGATGCGGTCCTCGTTGTCCATGCGATACTCGCGCACCGCTTGCATCACCTGTGCTGGCGACGTCGGTATGGTCTTCTGTCCGGCAGCAAGGCACGGCAACAGAAGGATCGCCAGAGTGCCCACGATCTTCTTCAAATTGTTTCTCCCTTTGTTTTCCATTTGGAATTAAGAGCCGTTTGTGAACGTTTTGAGATTTGCCAGCGTCTTGTCCGCTTTTCCGGAATCAATGGCGGAGCGCGCGAGGCCCGCCGCATCGCGGAAATTCTCAGCCACGCCCGCGGCAACCAGGGCCGCTGCAGCGTTGATCACCACAATGTCCCGTGGTGGCCCGGCTTCACCTTCGAGGATTCGCGTGAGCAACTCGGCGTTTTCCGCTGCAGTTCCGCCGCGAATTGCATCAAGCGGCGCAGGCTCCACGCCGAACTCCTCAGGAGTTACTCGGAATTTGCGAACCGTCCCGTCGCGCACTTCCGCAACCATCGTTGGCCCGGCCAACGATATTTCGTCCAATCCGCCCCCGCCGTGCACGACGAATGCGCGTTCGGTGCCCAACTCGGCCAGAGTCGCAGCGACAAGATCCATGACGTCCATCGTGAAAACTCCAAGCACCTGCGCCTGCGCGCCAGCGGGATTCGTCAGCGGGCCCAGCAAATTGAAGACCGTTCGAACGCCAATCTGCTTCCGCGCCGGAGTCGCATGCCTCGTCGCCGTGTGCGCCGCCTGCGCGAACAAGAATCCAATTCCAATTTCCCGGATCGCCTGCCCGTATTTTTCGAACGGTAAATCAATCCGTACCCCCAGTGCTTCCAGTACATCCGCCGACCCGCTCTGCGAACTCGCCGCCCGGTTCCCGTGCTTCGCTACGCGCGCCCCAGCCGCCGCCGCAACAATCGCGGCCGCCGTGGAAATATTAAACGTTCCGGAGGCATCGCCTCCCGTCCCGCAGGTATCTACCATGTTCGCTGGCCGCGCTTCGCCGTCAACAAACACTTGCGTCGCATGCTTCCGCATCATTTGCGCGAAGCCCGCAAGCTCCTGCGCTTGAACGGGTCGCCGGTTCAACGCCTCCAGCAAGCGCACGATATCCGGGGTTTCCACTCGTCCCGTCAGCAGCTCCTCCATCAACGCTTCGGCGTCGCCGCGCGTAAGAGCGGAGCCCGATTCCACGTGTTTGATCAGAGATTGACTCATGTCGGCAGATTCGGTGTTCTTGCTCCGTTTTCCCGTTCCGAGTACACTTTTATGTTTCGACTAGCCTCAAATTCTAACACCGGCTGACTGTTTCAAGCCTGAACGGAAGCACAAGAACCTTCATGAAAATCCACGAGTACCAGGCCAAAGCGATACTCGCGCGCTACGGCGTTACCACTCCTCGCGGCGAAGTCGCTTTCACCAAGGAAGAAGCTCGCGAAGCCGCCCATCGTCTTAAATCCAACATTTGCGTGGTTAAAGCCCAAATCCATGCCGGAGGCCGTGGCAAAGGCGGCGGCGTCAAGCTCGCACGTTCCGCCGAAGAAGCCGCCGACATTGCCGGCCAAATTCTTGGCATGAAACTTGTCACTGTGCAGACCGGCCCCGCCGGCCGTATCGTGAAGCGTCTCCTCATCGAAGAAGGACTCGACATCAAGCGCGAACTCTATCTTGGCCTGCTCGTGGACCGCTCCTCCGGTTGCGTCCTCTTCATGGCCAGCGCTGCGGGCGGCATGGAAATCGAAGAAGTTGCCAAGAAAGATCCCTCGGCAATTTTGCGCGAGACGATTCATCCGTCCGTCGGCTTGCAACCCTACCAGGCTCGGAAGATTGCCTTCGGCCTCGGCTTGCCCATCGAAGTCGTCAACTATGCCACACCTTTTTTGCAAGCTCTTTACCGCGCTTTCACCGACACCGATGCCTCGCTCCTCGAAATCAATCCTTGCGTGCTGACCGGCGAAGGCAAGCTCGTCGCCCTCGACGCTAAGATGACTTTCGACGACAACGCTTTATTCCGCCACAAAGAGCTCCGCGAACTGCGCGACCTCGATGAAGAAGATCCGCTTGAAGTGGAAGCTTCTAAGTACGGCCTCAATTACATCAAACTCGACGGCAGCGTCGCCTGCATGGTGAACGGCGCGGGCCTCGCCATGGCCACCATGGACATCATCAAATACGCCGGCGGCTCGCCCGCAAATTTTCTCGATGTCGGCGGCGGCGCCTCTGCCGATCAGGTCAAGAACGCCTTCCGCATTCTGATGAACGATCCGGCTGTAAAGGCTGTCTTCATCAATATTTTTGGGGGCATTTTACGATGTGACGTACTCGCCACTGGCGTCGTCGGCGCTGCCAAAGATTTGCAGCTCAAAGTTCCCGTTGTAATTCGAATGGAAGGCACCAACGTGGAGGTCGGCCAGCAGATTCTGCGCGAGAGCGGCCTCAACTTCACCATCGCGAATGACATGAAAGACGGCGCCCAAAAAGTCGTGAAGCTTGCCGGGAGTGCCCGATGAGCGTCCTGGTCAATGAAAATACGCTGCTGCTTGTTCAAGGCTTCACCGGCCGCGAAGGCACTTTCCACGCGCAACAAATGATCGAGTACGGCACCAATGTTGTTGGCGGTGTAACTCCGGGCAAAGGAGGAACAAAACACCTCGAGCGCCCGGTCTTCAACACCGTCGCCGAGGCCGCAAAAGCCACCGGCGCCAACGCCTCCGTTCTTTTCGTTCCGCCGCCGTACGCCGCTGACGCGATTCTGGAAGCCGCCGACGCTGGTCTTCCTCTGATCGTTTGCATCACCGAAGGCATCCCGGTGCTCGACATGGTCCGCGTTGCTTCCACGGTCGACTTCAAGAAGACGCGCCTCATCGGTCCGAATTGTCCGGGCATCATTTCTCCCGGCAAATGCAAAATTGGCATTATGCCCGGCCGCATCCACAAACAAGGAAACGTTGGCGTCGTCAGCCGCAGCGGCACTCTCACCTACGAAGCGGTCCATCAACTAACGCTTCTCGGCATCGGACAGTCCACTTGCATCGGCATCGGCGGCGATCCCATCGTTGGCACGCCGTTCCTCGACGCCATCAAGCTTTTCAACGACGATCCCGACACGCACGCCATCATCTTGATTGGCGAAATCGGCGGCAACGCCGAAGAACAAGCCTCGGCATGGATCAAGGCCAACATGAAGAAACCCGTGATAGGCTTCATCGCTGGACAAACCGCGCCGCCGGGCCGCCGCATGGGACACGCCGGCGCCATCATCAGCGGCGGCCAGGGCACGGCCAAGGATAAATACGCCGCCATGGCAGCAGCGGGCATCCGTACAGTGGAAACTCCCGCGGAACTGGGCTCCACCGTCGCCACCGTTTTGAAATAGGTTTTGGTAGCGCAAGCTCTTGGTATTGTAGAGACCGGCTTTAGCCCGGCTCTCGATTCTCTGGACTTCGGAGGAAAAGCTTCGTGGCAATTGAACGTACCTTCGCCATCATTAAACCCGATGCAGTTAGCCGCAATCTTCAGGGCGAAATTTTGTCTCGAATTCACAAAGCTGGCTTCAAGGTCATTGCTGTCAAATCCATGCGCCTCACGAAAGAGGAAGCGGGCGGCTTCTACGCCGTCCATCGCGAGCGCCCCTTCTTCGGCGAGCTCACTGACTTCATGAGCTCCGGCAAAATTTTTGCCATGGTCCTCGAAGCCGATGGTGCCATTTCCAAATGGCGCGAAACCATGGGCGCTACCGATCCCAAGAAAGCCGCGGCCGGCACCATCCGCCACGACCTCGGCACCAGCATCCAGATGAACTGCACGCACGGTTCCGACGCCCCGGAAACCGCCGCCTTTGAAATCAGCTATTTCTTCTCCGGCCTAGAATTGATCTAAATCCAGTTATCGATCTTGCGGCGTTCATCTGTGTATTTGTCCTCACGGCCGGTCCGGGCTTTCCGGCTCATGCAATTCGTAAATTCCCAAACCAACAACTGCTGCCGACTCGCCGATGATCACGATTTTCAACGCCTTTGGCTGTCGGCCGGGCGCGCGAGGTTTCTTTTCGTTTGGAGAATCGCTGGACGAACCCAGGATCACGCGATAGCAGTTTCCCTCAGCTATCGTCCCGATCTCTCCGCGGTAAGAAATCTGCAATCCTCCCCGCTGCGCGCAGACGCGCAACTCATTGAGACTGGCAATTCCTATCTGCGCAAAGGTTAAGGCATTTGCGATCGGTCGAAAGCTTGCGCCTCGTGCAATGACATTCAGCGATGTTGTCTGCGCAGTGTTGAAGAGCAATGTTCCCTGCTCAAGCTCCGCTTCTATACCCTGCGCTCCGTTCGCTAAACTCCTCATATTGACCACGCTTGATTCGGCCAGCTTGAGCATGGTCATACTGTTCTGCACTCGCAAAGAGCCCCCGGCTTCTGTCGAGAACCGGTCGCCGTCAAAGACCGTTGCCCCAGCCGTCACGGCAGCACTGTTGAGACGTGCGCGTTTTGCTTCTATCACTACGCCCATCACGGTAGGGCGTGCGGCGGCGGGATTCCACGAAAGGGAAGCAGTCATTACCACGGCCAGGGAATAGCGGAGGGGCATCGGACCAAACCTCCTTGCAAATCGCCGCATTTACGGGCGTGCTCAGCGCGCGAAAGGGATTTCTCTGTGAGCAAAGGCGAATGCATTTACTATGAGGTACTATATATCGTAGTCGGTGATACTTGTCAAGGATAGGTAATCAATAGTAATAGCAAGGATTGCTGGCATAGCTTATTCACTGGTTCGGGTAAAATTATTTGATGGATCCGCTTCGCGAACTCGGGCGCTCTTTTCTTTTCTTCGGCGGACTCCTCGTCCTCGTCGGCGCTTTCTTCTACTTTGGCGGCAAATTTCCGTTTCGCCTCGGCAGGCTGCCCGGCGACATCGTCCATCGCGGCGAACACACCACCTTTTACTTTCCCATCGTGACCTGTCTCGTCGTCAGCGCCGCGCTCACTTTCCTCCTCTGGCTCATCTCCCACTTTCGCCGCTAGCTCCTTTGGAGTGCGGGAGCCTTGCTCCCGCTTTTCCTCCATTCGAAGAGCGTGTTTGCACGCAATTGATATATAGTCTCGACGCAGAGAATAGCGTTAGCGAATGTTTAACGCATTGGAGATTCAAATGAATCGCGCTCTTCTTGGACTGCTCGCAACTCTCGCTCTTTGCTTCTCAGCCCCTGCTCAATCTCCCGAAAAACCGTCCGCAGCCCAGCAGCAAGCCCCGCAGGTTGCTTCTTCTGCTTCCGCAACCGCTCCCGCCGCCCGCCCCGAAGACGTCAAGTCCATCGACAGCATCCTGACCGCGCTTTACGGCGTTATCTCCGGTCCCGCCGGCGAACGCGACTGGAATCGTTTTCGCTCTCTGTTTCTGCCGCAAGCCCGCCTCACCGCCGCTACCAAGAACGCCGACGGCTCCGCTCGTATCCGCCCCATGGGCGTCGAAGACTATGCCAAAGGCGCGGGCAGCTACTTCCTCCAGCACGCCTTTTTCGAAAACTCCATTGTCAATCGCGTCGAAACTTTCGGAAACATCACGCAGGTCTTCAGCAGCTACGAATCCCGCCGCGCAGCCGCAGAAGCGCCATTCGCCCGCGGCATCAACAGCATTCAGTTGCTCAACGATGGCACGCGCTGGTGGATCGTCAGCATCCTCTGGGACGAAGAGCGCCCCGACAATCCGCTCCCTAAGGAATTAGCCGCCAAGTCTTCAGCCAGCCAAAAATAGTTTCACCGATTCGGCAGGAGCCGGCCGCCGCCACAGACGAAAGGCCGACTCCTTCCTTTCTTGGCTTTTCACTTAGCGGCGAATTCCGCACGAATGAACTGCTTGATACCTTCTTCACCCGTCAGGCGCAGGCAAATCAGCTTGCCTTCATTCTCTAAATCAATGTGAAAATCAAAAAACGGGCAGCACTTGCTCTCGTTCACCACCCAGTCGGCCAATTCCGCCAGCGTCACGTCCTGCGGGCCGAACTGAAATTCATATCCTCTGTCCGTTTCCACAGTGGCCTTCCGCGCCGCCATCAACTTATCGCCCAGTTGCTTGTGGTGGGCCCGCTCCTCCGCCGTCAGCGCCTTCGTGTTGCAATAAAACTTGTTCTGTGTCGTGTTCATCTGCTTCTCCGTGTTCGCGCTTTGCCCCGTCTTGTCTGACCTCGGCGGTCCCGCCGTTGCTGACACCACTGCCAGAAATCCCAATACAACCGCACCTGCCCCTGCATTCCACTTCCGCATCCCCGCAAACCGCTCTTTCTTCCAATTCATGGCTTCCTCCAATTTTGGATTTGCCACGTCCCATCCCCGAATGCTAAAACTTAAAGTCAGCTTCAAGTCAAGCACCGTTTGGAGTCAGGAAACCACACCCATGAAAATCGGCGAACTCGCCCGCCGCGCCGGCCTCAACGCCTCCGCCATCCGCTACTACGAAAAACTCGGCCTGCTCGCTCCTCCGCACCGCTCTGGCGGCCAACGCCGCTATTCCCCCGACGCCCTCGACCGCGTCCTGCTCATTCGCTTTGCAGGAGAAATGGGCTTCTCCCTCCCCGAAATTAAGCTCTTCCTCAACGGCCTCCGTGACGATGTCCCCGTAGGCCCGCGCTGGAAAAAACTCGCCGCCACAAAGCTCTCCGAAGTCGAAGACCAGATCGCCCGCGCGCTTCGCCTCAAAAAGCTTCTCCAAGGCCTTCTCCATTGCCACTGCGCCTCTCTCAAGCAATGCGTCACTGCCCTCGGCCTCAGCGAAAACCTCCGCTTCGTCGCGAACCGCTCCCGTTAAGCCGGCGGTCCGCTCCCTCCATCCTCTACCTGATATCACCATACAAACTTGTTCGAAAAACGAGCGTCTAACTTGCAGTAAAATTGTTCTTCTTATCAGAAACTATTAAAGCCACCATGCTCCGAGCTTTCATCCCAACAATTCTCCTGGCCGCTCAGTTCCTTTTCTCTGCTTCTTCAGACCTCGCCCAGTCCTCGCCTTCCTCCTCTTGCCCCTGCACCCTTCGCGGCTCCGTCGTGGATTCCGTCTCCGGCCAGCCCGTCCCGCATGCTCTGGTGAAGCTTTCCTCCCCTTCGCCAAGCGCCGCTCTCACCGACTCCGAAGGCAAATTCCAATTTGACGCTCTCCCCGCCGGCCCCGTCACCCTCGAAGCCGAAAAGCCCGGTTTCCTCGGCAACGGTGGCTTAGGTCCCACGCTGGACAACGCATCCTCATTTCAGTTCGACCCCACCACACCGCCCGCCACTTTAAAGCTCACTCCTGAAGCCATCATCTTCGGCCAGGTCTCCGACGAAAACGGCGAGCCCCTCGAAGGCTTCACCGTCAACGTTCTTTCCCGCTCGCCTCATGAAAGGCGCCCTGGCCTTTACGTCGATAATCAGCGCTCTGGCCTTTACATCAATAATCAGCGCCAGTCAGCCGTCACCAACGATGAAGGCAAATTCCGCATCGCGGGGCTGTCCCCCGGTTCTTATTACCTCGAAGTTCGCCAGATGAATGCTCCGGTGATCAGCGCAACCGAAAAATCCTCGGCTCCTTCGGGCTATTCGCCCGTCGTTTATCCAGGCGTGAACGATTTTTCCGCCGCTGCCAGGATCAAACTCCTCCCCGGAAGACCGGCCCAAGCTAACTTCACTCTCAAACGCGAACCCTTCATTCACATTTCGGGCACGGTTTCCGGCGCCGCCCCTCAAGCGCAAATCCGGCTCTTGCTGGTGGATTCTTCGGATACTCCGACGCCGTCGCCAATTTCCGTTGACCCCCAAACGGGCGCATTCGCCACAAAATGGATTCCGCCCGGGGCCTACAACTTGATCGCCCTGTCTCCAAATACCGTTCCCGACGTCCCGCCATCCGTCTCAGTTGGATTGGTGCGCGCCGCGGAATTCGTCTCGCTCGCGTACGCGCACGTCAATGCCGCCTCGAACGTTTCCGATTTGCATCTGACGCTTCAGCCGGCCATGGAGATCCCAGTGAATATCCACAACCCTGCTGCCGGGAACTCCGAGAGCCCTCAGCCCTTGCCTCTTGCCATTAGTCTCGCGAGCAAAGAGGGCGGCCCCTTCATCTCCAATAACTCGCTGTTGCTGGAGAATTCCGAGGGAGCAACGCCTTCAAGCGACAAGCGCATGTTTTTTGGCGGCGTAGCGCCTGGGACTTACGTACTCAACATCGACTCGCCACCGGGCCTCTCTCTTTACGCGGAGTCCGCGACCTGGGGTTCCACCGATCTCCTGCACAGCGATCTCGTCCTCGATTCCTCCACCTCGGTTCCCCCCATAGAAATCACCGTTCGCGATGATGGAGCCACGCTCAACGGAACCGTTTCCACGAATCATTCTCTTGCAGGCGTGCAAGTGGTCTTGCTCAGCGGAAAACGCAAACAGCCTTATTCCGTGCCCGTCATGGCGAAAGGCCGGTTTGAAATTTCAGGGCTCCCTCCGGGCACTTATCGCGTGTTTGCTGTAAATGGCTCGGCGGACTTTGACTACGAAGACGCGGCTTCGCTCGCAAAGATCTCCTCGAAAGTTCAGGAAATCACTCTCTCTCCCAAACAATCTGCGTCCATCAACCTCGAACTTGCAACGGTGGAGGAATAGCGCATGTTTCGCTCCATCTCCCTATTCATGCTTCTAGCGCTAAGCGCCACAAGCCTCCACGCGGGCCCTCCTCCCGCCTCTTATCGCATCGCCGGAATCGTGGTGGACTCCGTCACCGGCCAGCCCCTCGAAGGCGCCGAAGTCAACATTTCTCCTGTCGCTAACCTGGAAGACCAACAGACCTTCCTCACTTCTTCCGGCGGCCGCTTCTTTTTCGCAAACGTGCAGGTCGGCAAGTACCGCCTCGTGGCCAGCCGCCGAGGCTACGCCATGCAAGCCTTTCATGAACACGAAGGGTTCTCCACCGCCATCGTCGTCGGCCCCGGCCTCGACTCCGAACACATCCGCTTTCCGCTCACTCCCAGCTCTGTCATCACCGGTGTGGTTACAGACGATTGGGGCGATCCTGTGCGCGACGCCAGAGTCCTTCTCTTTCAGCAAAGCATGTTTGATGGCTCGCGTTCTCTGCGCAATATCAACCAGGCCATCACCGACGACCAGGGCCGCTACCGCTTCGCGCATCTCCGTTCCGGCACTTATTCCGTAGCGGTCTACGCCAACCCTTGGTACACCCAATCCCAAATGCAAATCCAGGTCGTCGAAGGCAACATAAACCTCTCGGATACTCAAGTCATCGAGCAAGCCGGGGAAGGGCTTACCTTCCACGGTCCGCGGCGCCTATCTTCCATTAGCCTTGATCCGCTCTTCGATGTCATCTATCCCATCACCTTTTTCCCAAACGCCTCGAGCGTTTCCGAAGCCACGCGCTTTGCCCTCGTTCCCGGCGCCGCCCAGACCGCCGACATCCAGCTTCGCGCGGTCCCTTCCGTGCACCTCCGCGTGCGGGTGCAGGCCCAGATCACGCCGGTTGCCGTCACTTCTGAAACCGCCGACTCCGAAGGGGATGCGCAGGAAGGCATCAGCACCACCAGCGAAGTCGAATCGTCTCCCGACGTCGCCCTCGCTCTCAAAATCGGCGATAGCTACACCGATCAAATCGAGCCCGCTCGCAAGCAAATCGCTCCGGGCATCGTCGAACTTTCCGGAATTCCTCCCGGCCAAGTCGAAGTCAGCCTGAATACCGGTTCCATGCTGACCGGCCCCGACGACAGCGTCGTCTCCCACGGCAAAACGCTCAACCTCTCCGGTGACACCGAACTCGACCTGAGCGCCCAAGGTGATGCCGCTGGCGTCACCGGCGTGGTCCTTTCGAGCAAATTTCCCTCGCCTCCAGCCTCCGCACAAACCTCCACGGTCCAAACGTCGGGCGACCCAGGCTCCCCTGATCAAGCCGTGCTCGGACGACTTTTGGAAGAAGCTTCCATGAATGTGGCTATCACTTTTCGATCCCTCAGAGCCGGCGAGTCCTACAATTCAACTATCTCCAGCCGCGGAAAATTCACTTTCGCCGCCTCCATTCTTCCGGCGGGTTCTTACGAAGTGGAATTCGCCCCACAAAGCGGCCTCCGCGTCGCTTCCCTCGAAGCCACCGGCGCCACTGTTTCCGGCCACACCATCGAAATCACCGCTGGCCAACCCGTCAACGTCACCGTCCACGCCGCCGAAGCCAACTGCACGCTCTCCGGCATCGCCCTCAAGAACGGAAAGCCCGTCGCCGGAGCCATGGTCCTTCTCGTCCCCCAGGATCCCGGCCACGACATGTCTCTTTATCACCGCGACCAAAGCGACTCCGACGGTTCTTTCACCATGCCCTTGCTTTTCCCCGGCCGCTACATCCTTCTCGCCATCGAAAACGGCTGGGCCCTCGAATGGGCCGATCCCAAAGTCATGTTTCAATATCTCCCCGCCGGCCAACCCCTCGAACTCAAGCCCAACGCCTCGCTCACCTTCAACGCCAAAGTCCAGTAAGAAGAGTCCTGCGCCTTGACAGCGCCCTCAGCCATTCGATAGCTTGCCCCTCAATCGCTTTCTTTTTGGAGTTTGAATTCCATGCCCAAAAGTATTCTTCTTTTTGCCGCAATCTTGCTCATGTTCAACAGCCTTGCTCTTTACCCGCAGCAGGTTTCCTCAACTCCGGCGGTTGAGGACTTTGAGCTTGAGGGAGTTGCCCTCTTCCAGTGTCAGTGCGCCGCCCATGCTTGTCCGTGCCAGAAAAACGGCGCGCCGACGCATGGCACATGCGAAGCTGCTGATTTCGCGCATATCCAAAGGGGGCGGTACGGCAAGATCCGTCTGGACGGACTGAATGGGGGCAGCATCGGCAATTTGGTGGACCGCGACTCCAGCCGTCTTTACGCCGCCATCTACGTCAGCCAGGAGGCCAGACCCGAACAGCGCGACGCTTTTGCCGCCGTACTCCAATTCCTCAACGGCGCGTACGAAACCTCTTCCTTCAAAGCCTCTCAGGTCCGCTCCGTTCCGGTAACCTTCGGCGAATCAGCGGGCAAGATCACCTACACCGATTACAAATTGGACATCCCCGGAATTCTCGAGGAGCGCGCGATCCTTCATCGGGACGCCTCCGGCAAGCCTCTCTCTACGGTTACCGCTATGGACGCCTGGAGCAACACCGAACATTACGCAGACAACGTCCTCTTCCGCTATCACGACGATCAGGTTCACAGAGCCTGGGACCATTCCGGGGGCTACGCCAATATCAAATACTTCCACCTTACCAAGAAGATGTACGACGACAAGCAGATGCTCGGTCAGTTCGGCGATTTCTCCGGGCATTGGACGCCCGAGCAGCTCGCGATTCTCCAAAAGCAAGGACTGCCGAAATGAAATAATCCTCTGACCGAGTTAGAATCTCGATCCATGAGTCATCACTCATGAGCCAACTCACCTTCAACCTCCAGCCCACCCGCCAAATCCTGACGGTCAGCGAACTTACCGGCCGCATCCGCGACTTACTCGCGCGAAACTTCACCGACATCTTCGTCCAAGGCGAAATTTCCAACTGCCGCGAAGCGCAGTCCGGTCACATCTACTTCACCCTGAAGGACGACCGCGCCCAGGTTCGCTGCGTCTTCTTCAAGCAGCAGCAGCGCGGCATCAAGTTCCGCCCCGAAGACGGACTGCAAGTCACCGTGCGCGGCACCATCAGCGTTTACGAGCAGCGCGGCGAATATCAGATTTACATCGAGAAGATCGAGCCGGTCGGCCTCGGCGCGCTCCAGCTCGCCTTCGATCAGCTCAAAAAGCGCCTCGAAGCCGAAGGCCTCTTCGCCGCTGAGCGCAAAAAACCGCTTCCGCTTCTCCCCAGCCGCATCGGCCTCATCACTTCGCCTCGCGGTGCCGCCGTCCGCGACGTGGTGCGCATCCTCACGCGCCGTTTTCCCAACGTGCATCTCACCGTTTTTCCCGTGCGCGTGCAGGGCGAAGGCGCCGCCCAGGAAGTCGTCAAAGCGCTGAAATTTTTCAACGCCAAAAAATTCGTGGACGTGCTGATTCTGGCTCGCGGCGGCGGCTCGCTCGAAGACTTGTGGGCCTTCAACGAAGAAATCGTTGCCCGCGCCATCGCCGATTCACAAATTCCTGTCATCTCCGGCATCGGCCACGAAACCGATTTCACCATCGCCGATTTTGTCGCGGACGTGCGCGCCTCCACGCCTTCCGCCGCCGCCGAGCTCGTCGTGCAGACGCGCCGCGAATTCGATAAACACATCGCCGACCTGCGCGGCACTCTCGCCGAGCAAATGCGGTATCGCATCCTCGTTCTCAGCCGCCGCATTCACGAACTCGCCGCGCGCCCCGGTTTCCGCCGTCCGCTCGACTTGCTCCGCCAGCAGCGCCAGCGCGCTGATGAAATGACCGCGCGCCTCGCTCTCGGTCTCCGCGCGCGCCTCGAACAATCGCGCAAGCGCTTCACCCTCGCGCATCTGCGCGTCGTCTCTTTTGATTTTCGTATGAAGATTGCCGCGTTTCGCCTGCGCCTCGAAAAACGCGCCGCCGACCTCGGCCTCCGTGCCGAACGCCTGCTCCGGACCAAGCGCGAGCGTCTCGCCCGTCTAGCCTTGCAGCTCGAAGAGCGCAGCCCCCTAAGAGTCCTGGAACGCGGCTACGCCATCGCCACCGACGCTTCGGGCGCCGTCCTCCGCGACGCCGCCCAAGTCCAACTCGGCGACTCCGTCACCCTCCAACTCCACCGCGGCCGCCTCACCGCCGAAGTCAAGCGAAAGGAGCCCTAGCGGTTATGCCTTTCAACTGGATCCGAAAACTCGCGACAAGAGAAGAAAACGCTTCGCCAAAGGAGGCTTCAGCGCGCGCATTGTCCCAAGCTCTGCGTGGCAAGTGCCCAAGATGCCAAAATGCTCTCCATAACCACGCTTTTCAGATGTTTGCGGCCACTGTGGCTTCGGCCGAGAAGAAGGACGCAATATCTGATTTCATTCGCAAGGCACAAAGCCACGATTGGAAATCGCTCGCGAAATTGTATGACTTCGATCCTTCAAAGAACGCGCTGGAGGTTTATGCGCTGCGATGTCATGACGGTGGGTTGAATCTATTGTTCGTGCGCGACCCGTTTGAACTCTCTGACGGTCCTTCGGTCGAAAACTGGGAGGCTCTAGATCAGACTGAGGGCACTAAGTGGTTAGGCTACCTTTCCAAGGACAAGTGGGTTTGTTTTGTCGAGATGGCTCGAACTTCGTGATGTTTATTCTTCGTCAGAGGAGGAAACTTTCAAAACTGCGAGGAAGGCTTCCTGCGGAATGTCCACCTGGCCGACGCGTTTCATGCGGCGTTTGCCTTCTTTCTGTTTTTCGAGCAGCTTGCGTTTGCGTGTGATGTCGCCGCCGTAGCACTTGGCCAGTACGTTTTTGCGAATCGCCGCCACCGTTTCGCGCGCAATGACGCGGCTGCCAATCGCCGCTTGAATCGGCACCTCGAACAGTTGCCGCGGAATCAGCTTTCGCAAGCGTGTCACCAGTTCGCGCCCGCGCTCGTAGGCGAAATCACGGTGCACGATCAGCGCCAGGGCGTCCACCGGCTCGCCGCCGACCAGCACGTCGAGCTTCACCAGGTCCGATTCCTGATACCCGGCGAGGTGATAGTCGAGCGAAGCGTAGCCGCGTGAGACGGATTTCAGCCGGTCGTAGAAGTCGAGCACGATTTCGTTGAGCGGCAACTCGTAAGTCAGCATCACGCGCGTCGGCGAGAGATACTCGAAATTCTTCTGCGTGCCGCGCTTTTCCTGGCAAAGCTGCAGCAGGCCGCCGACGGATTCTTCGTTGCTGATGATCATCGCTTTGATGATCGGCTCTTCAATTTGCTGGATGTCGCTGGGATTCGGAAATTTCGCCGGGCTATCAACTTCGATCACTTCGCCAGTAACGCGCGTGATGCGGTAGCGCACGCTCGGCGCGGTAGTAATTAAATTCAGCCCGAACTCGCGCTCCAGCCGCTCCTGCACGATTTCCATGTGCAGCAAGCCGAGGAAGCCGCAGCGGAAACCGAAGCCGAGCGCAACGGAATTCTCCGGCTCGTAGAAAAACGCCGCGTCGTTCAACTGCAATTTTCCGAGCGCGTCGCGCAGCGGCTCGTAGTCGTCAGCAAGAACGGGAAAGAGTCCG
The DNA here is from genome assembly GCA_035280045.1 of Candidatus Acidiferrum sp. Classification (GTDB taxonomy): domain Bacteria; phylum Acidobacteriota; class Terriglobia; order Acidiferrales; family UBA7541; genus Acidiferrum. The sequence goes on along the minus strand of DATEGP010000092.1, from coordinate 38,472 downwards.
GCGAAGACCATCGGTTTGATGGCCTCGAATCCTGGAAGAGCCGCAGCGGGGCGGTCCACTTCGATGACCGTATCGCCCATGCGCGCGTCGGCCACGCGCTTGATGTTCGCAACAATGAAGCCGACGTCTCCGGCTTCCAGTTCTTCGAGCGCGACTGGCTTCGGTGTGAGCGTTCCAAGCTGCTCGACCTCGTAAGTTTGATCGCCGGCGACGAGTTTCACTTTCAGGTGATTCGTCACGCGGCCTGCTTTGACGCGCACCAGAATCACGGCGCCGCGGTAAATGTCGAACCACGAATCGAAAATCAGCGCCTGCAAGGGATTTTCCGCGCTACCTTTCGGCGGAGGAACGCGCGCGACGATCGCCTCGAGCACGTCCTCGACGCCGAGCCCGCTCTTCGCGCTGATAGGCAACGCATCGTCGGCGGGAATCGCCAGCACGCTTTCGATTTGCTCTTTCACGAAATCGGGCTGCGCTGCAGGCAGGTCAATTTTGTTGATCACCGGAAGGATGGTGAGGTTGTGTCCCGCAGCAAGAAACGTGTTCGCGACGGTTTGCGCCTCCACGCCTTGCGAAGCGTCAACGACCAGCAGGGCGCCCTCGCACGCGGAAAGCGCGCGCGAAACTTCATAGGAAAAATCCACGTGGCCCGGCGTGTCGATCAAGTTCAGCCGGTAAGTGTTTCCGTCTTTTGCTTTGTAATGCAGCCGGATGCTCTTCGCTTTGATGGTGATGCCGCGCTCGCGCTCCAGGTCCATCGAGTCGAGCACTTGCTCGTGCATCTCGCGCTCGGAAAGCGCGCCAGTCATTTCCAGCAGGCGATCGGCCAGCGTGGATTTGCCGTGGTCGATGTGCGCGATGATGCAGAAATTCCGTATGAATTTTGGATCCATGTACCCCGATTATCGCCTAGCTTTGCTATCGATTTTACTTTTTTAGTTACCGGCAGGAGCCGCTTCTCTTGAGGACATTACGCCACACGCGTGCGTGCCGAGTAATGTTCAGTGTGCCATAAATCCAGGCCGCGTGCAGCCGCAGGCGAAAAGCTGACAGCCGACAGCTCACAGCTGACAGCAAGGCAAGGGGGGTCGAGGCGAGTTTCGAGGTTTCTGGAAATGGGACGGATTGTGTCTCTGTTTGTCGCCGAGGCGCATTGCTCACTCTTCGCGGAGGATGCGGACGGGCTCGATGCGGGTGGCGCGATACGCCGGAAGAATGGTGGCGAAGACGCCGACAAGCAATAGAAGAGCGGCGACGGCGGCGAACGTGAGCGGGTCGGTGGCGCGCACGCCATAAATCAAGGAAGCGACTACGCGGCTGAGCGCCAGCGCGGCGGCGAGGCCGAGTACAACACCGACGAGGATCGGCTTCAGACCGTCTGCCAGAATCATGCGAACCACGTCCTGGTTGGAAGCGCCAAGCGCCATCCGGATGCCGATCTCGCGGACGCGGCGGCGCACGGTATAAGAGAGAACGCTGTAAATCCCGACGGCGGCAAGAACCAACGCGAGCCCGGCGAAGCAGGCCAGCAGCAGCATGTTGAAGCGCTGCGGAGAGACCGATTGCGCAAGGATCTCGTTCATGCTCATCACGTCGACCACGGGAAGGTCCGGAGCGGCTTGATGAATGGCGCCAGTGACCGCGGTTACGGAATTCATGGGATCGGAATTGGTGCGGACGGCGAAGCTCATGGGGAAGGAGCGCCACGGTTCAGTGGGAGGGGTCGTGAGTTGCGCCAGAGCATGGTAAATGGCCGCCGCCGGGCGAGTTTGGTCTAGGGAATCGTCTTTGATATCCCCGACGATGCCCACAATTTCGCGAACGACGCCCGGGAAAAAAGTCAGAGTGATGTGCCTGCCGATGGGATCTTCATTGGGCCAGAAACGGCGAGCCAAAGAGTCACTGATGAGAGCCGCGGCAGGTCTGCCCGCGACATCGGAGTCGTTAAGGTCGCGGCCGCGAACGATGGGAATATGCATGGAGCGGAGATAGCCAGGGCTGATGACTCGAACGTCCACCTCAGGTTGCTCGGACATGGGCGGAGCAGGGCGGCCTTCGATGGTAAATGGCTGATTCGACCCGCCGCCATTGAGGGGCAAACTATCGATCACGCCTGCGGATTCGATACCGGGAAGCGCCCGCACGCGCGTCAAAGCATCCTGGAAGAAGCTGATTTCGCCGGATGGAGACGAGAATCTGTTTCGCGGCATCGGAACCGTCATGGTGAGCACATTGTGAGAGTCGAAGCCCGGCTGCACTTTGCGAAGCTCCCACAAGGTGCGAATCATCAGGCCGGCACCAATCAGCAGCACCAAAGAAAGCGCGACTTCGGAAACGACCAGGAGGCGGCGCGTTCCTCCACCGCGGGCATCGGAAGTGCCGCGGCTTTGTCCCTGTTTGAGCGCTTCGTTGACGTCCGCTTTCGTGAAGCGAATGGATGGAATCAGACCTGCCAGAACGCCGGCGACAACAGAAAGCAAAAGGGTAAAAACCAGCACCGGAACATCCAGCGTAACTTGCATGAAAGCCGGAATACGGTCGGCGAGGACTTTGACGATGAGACCGATGCCGAAATACGCGAGCAGAAGTCCAAGCGCGCCGCCCGCTACAGAAAGAAGAACAGTTTCGGCGAGAATCTGGCGCAGAACCACGAGGCGCGAAGCGCCGAGCGCGGAGCGAATGGCGATTTCCTTGCGCCGCGCTAAAGTTTTCGCAAGAACTAGGTTGGCAACGTTCGCACAAGCGATCAGCAGAACGAAAGCTACAGCGCCGAGAAGAACGAGCAGCGCGGCACGCACATCGCCAACGAGCTGTTCCCGCAGAGGCACGATGATGGCGCCCCAGCCCTTGTCGTCCTCGGGATACGTCTGCTCAAGGCGTACCGAGATGGCACTCAGCTCGGCTTGCGCCTGGCGGATGTCCACGTTCTTTTTCAAGCGCGCGATGACTCCATAATTGTGGTTTCCGCGGACCGCACGAGTCTGGTTGTCCCAGGCCAGAGGAACCCAGACTTTCGCCCAGCTCGGGAAACGAAAATTCTCGGCCATGACGCCGATGACGGAATAGGTTTCGCCATCAAGAAGGATGTTGCGGCCAACGATGTTGCGGTCTGACGCAAAATGATCGCGCCAGAAGTTGTAGCCTAGCACTACCACGTGGCCCTGGCCGGGGCTATCTTCTTCGGGCGCGAAAGTGCGGCCGAGCAGCGGCTGAACGCGCAGCAGAGGGAAAAAGTCAGACGCAACGCTTCCAGCTTGGACTGTTTCAGGACGTTCGGTGCCCCCGACCGTGAAAGAGCGGAATCCATAGGCGGCCATTTGCTCGAAGGATGAGCTTTGGCTATGCCAGTCGAGATAGTTGGCGGGAGAAACGGAGAACCTGGTCATGCCGGGGAAGCTCTTGGGAGGAGGAACATGCCAAACCTGCATGATGCGGGAAGGCTCGTCAAAAGGCAGCGGGCGGAGGAGAACCGCATTGACGACAGAGAAGATCGCGGTGTTGGCGCCGATGCCCAGGGCGAGCACGACAATGGCTGCGGCGGAGAAGCCCGGATTACGCCTCAGCAAGCGCAAAGAAAACCGGAAATCCGTAAGCAGGTTTCGCAGGGACATAGAAACACCCCTCCCGAAGCACCAAACGCGGGCTGACAATGTTTAAAACGCACAAGAAGGGAAATAGTTCCAATGAAATTTTGGGACTCGATATCCACTTCCAGCGGCCTCCATTACGCTGCTCGCAGACTACTGTGGAACAAGGTCGCTTGACGGACCCCAGTTCAAAGCATAGAGTTTTTTCGCCTAAACGAGAACATCAGCTGCGCTGAACGCGCGCGGTCGGCCGCATCGAAAACGAGGCCTTTTGGCGAGCAAAGAGCACAGTGAGGTGACCGCAGGCCGGCTGCCGAGTAAAGCCTTAGACAATTCCCTTGAATCCAAAACAGTAAAGAAGCTCCAGCTTCGGCTCATCCCTTACCTGTTCCTTCTTTATGTTGTCGCGATGATTGACAGGGTGAACATTGGTTTCGCCCAGTTGACCATGAACAAAGACCTGGGCTTAAGCAGCCAGCAGTTTTCCATCGCGGCGGGAATCTTCTTCATTGGATATTTTTTCTTCGAAGTGCCCAGCAATTTGATCTTGCACAAAGTGGGGGCCCGTGCGTGGATTGCGCGAATTCTCCTGAGCTGGGGATTCGTCGCGTCGCTGACTGGCCTGGTGCAGAGTGTCCACCAGTTGTACGCTGCGCGCGTCGTGCTTGGTTTTGCCGAAGCGGGCTATTTTCCGGGCATCGTTTTGTATTTGACGTACTGGTTCCGGCAGCGGGAACAGGCGCGAGTGCTCTCTTTGTTTCTGACGGGTTTCGCCGTGAATAGCGTCCTCGGAGCGCCAGTCTCCGGCTTTATTTTGCAGCACGTGCATTGGCTGGGCGTGGCGAGCTGGCGGTGGCTTTTTGTTCTTGAAGGTTTGCCGGCCATCGCGCTGGGATTCTTCACCTATCTGGTGCTGCCGAACCGTCCGAACGAAGCAAAATTCCTGACGGCAGACGAAAAGAATTGGCTGCAAGCCGAGTTAGCGCGGGAAGAGGCGCGGAAATCTCCCGGGCGGCACTCGGCGATGGAAGGGATCGCCAGTCTTCGCGTGTGGCATCTGGCCGCCGTCTATTTTGGAATGATGATTGGGGCCTATACCCTGACTTTCTATGCGCCGAAAATTGTCGAAACCCTGTCTAGTAAATATTCCTACACTTTAGTGGGCTACCTGGTGATGATTCCGTACCTTGTGGCGCTTGTGGCGATGATTTTTGTGGGCCGAAGCTCGGACCGCCGGATGGAGCGCCGGTATCATACGGCGGCATGCTTGCTGGTGGGGGCGATTGGGTTTTTGTCGCTGGGAAGAATTCATTCGCCCTTCGTTACGATAGCGTTCCTGACTCTTCTGGCGATCGGCTATTGCAGTTCGTTGAGCCCCTTCTGGGCCATGCCGAGCGAGTTTCTGACAGGATTCTCTGCTGCCAGTGGAATCGCCTTCATTAATTCGGTAGGGAACCTGGGCGGTTTTTTCGGGCCGTCCATGGTCGGGTTCATTACGCAAAAGACCGGAACGCTGTACGGTGGGTTGGCTTTCGCGGGGGTTTCCCTGTTGGTGGTCACGCTGCTTGTGTTGCTGCTTCCTAAGACAGCACGGGTCCGAACGCCCGCGGAGGCTAAAGAGAATCCATAAGTTGCGATCGCATCTGCGGCGCAAATTCGAAAGAGGGGATACACCGAATGCATTTCAACCGGCGTGAGTTGCTCTATGGCGGGGCCACAGCGTGCGCTGGATTTGCGATGCCAACGCTGTCCATGCCTCAGGAAAAGAACGCTTCTCTGCGAATTGATGCCGCACGGCTGCAGCGCCGGCTCGAAGGATTGAGCGTTTACGGGCGTCCTGCAGGCGGAACTTTTGCCGATGGCGTGAGCCGCGTTGCCTATTCGGATGCCGATGTTGCCGGACGAAATTATGCCATGAATGCCATGCGCGAAGCCGGCTTGCAGCCGCGCATCGATCCGGCGGGAAACATTTTTGGAGCGCGCCCGGGAACAGATGCATCCTCACCGCGCATTTTGTTTGGGTCGCATATTGATTCCGTGCCAAACGGAGGCAACTTTGACGGGGACGTGGGTTCCATGTCCGCGATCGAAGTGATGCATACGCTGCAAGAAAACCATGTGACCACGAAGCACCCTCTGGAGATGGTCATCTGGTCCAACGAAGAAAACCTGGTGGGCAGCCCACTGGCCGCTGGAGGTATGGACGAAAGCGTGCTCGCGCGCGTTTTCAACGGCATCCGCGTGGAAGATGGCCTTCGCAAAATTGGCGGCGATCCTACTCGGCTGGCCGAGGCGCGCATTCCCCCACGTTCCTTTTGCTGTTATTTGGAGCTGCACATCGAGCAGGGCGGGACGCTCGACAAAGCAAAAATTCCCATCGGCGTGGTGGAAGGGATCGTCAGCATTGATGAATATGAAGTGGAGATTCGCGGATTTGCGAATCACGCAGGCACGACGCCCATGCCGGAACGCCGCAACGCCTTGCTGGCCGCGGCGAAGCTGATCGAAGCGGTACAAGAAGCGGTAACGCGAGAGGCTGGGCGGCAAGTCGGAACGGTCGGCCACCTGGAGGTTTCTCCCAATGCTCACAACGTCGTGCCGGGCCTGGTGAAGCTTACCTTTGAGTTGCGCGATCTTTCCGGGGAGAAAATTGCGCGGTTGGGCGACGAAATTCAACGGCGGGCGCAGGAGATTGCCCACGAGACGAGAACCGAGATTCAGAGTAAGAAGGTAGATCACGATCCTCCGGCCATGGCCGATCCCGAAATTCAGAAAGAGATCGAAGAGGTTGCGGCGGCCCTGGGATTGAAAACCTTGCGTCTGCCCAGCGGAGCCGGGCACGACGCGCAATGGATGGCGCGGCTGGCGCCAATGGGAATGATTTTTGTTCCGAGTATCGGCGGCATCAGCCATTCACCGAAAGAACTGACCACTTGGCCGGATTGCGCAAACGGGGCCGATGTGCTCCTGCACACGATTCTTTTGCTTGACCAACATTAAGATATGAGAAAAACGGATAGCGAGTCAGTCCGTCTAAGGGCCGGGAGGGATCCTCGAATGATGAAGCGACTGCCGATTTTTGTGCTTTTGCTGTTGGCGACGCCGGTTTTTGCGCAGGACAAGAAGCCGACGACGCTGCGAGAAGTGTTGCTGGCGGAATTGAAGTCCACGCATGGGTCCGAAGAATGGTTCGTGCCCGCGAACATTGCTGTGAAAGCTATGACCGCCGAGCAAGCAAGTTGGACTGATGGCAAGGGCAATCACTCGGTCGGCCAGTTGGCGTATCACATCGTGTACTGGAATAAGCGGAACCTGGCGAGACTAAAAGGCGAGCCGCTTGAGAAGTTTGGCGGCAACAACGATGAGACGTTCGACAAGTTCGATACGAAGACGTGGAATGAAACCGTCCAGCAGCTCGATCAGGTCATGAACGAGATGGAGAAATGGGTGGAAACTGCCGACGAAGCGAAATTGAAGGAGAATGCGCAGGTGTTTACGCACATCAGCACGCATAATGCATATCACATCGGCCAGATCATTTATGTGCGCAAAGAGCAAGGCTCCTGGGACCCGAAGAACGGCGTCAAGTAAATGGCCTTGCCAGAAACAACCACATAGAGCGCTGCAATCAGCCACTTGGCGTTTACCACAAGGCGTTTGAACGCAGGTTTTGCCCGCCCTTCCCTCACAGCGTATATTGGGAAATGACCGCGCGCGCCACTCTTCGCGCCGGCCGGGGCAAATTCAACAACAGCAAGCCTGCAAGGGCAGTTCAAACGGATGGCCGCAGACGTCAACAAACATCTGGAACGCGCCAAGCGCTTCCTTGAGAAGAATCGTGTCGAAGACGCGATTCAAGCTTACCTCGCCGTGCTGGACGAAGCGCCGCAGCACCAGGAAGCGACGCAGGCGTTAGGCGATTTGTACGCGCGCATTGATCAAGCCGACCGCGCCGCCGTGTACTACGGCATGTTGTTTGACTTGCTCGTCGACCCGAAGGACGAAACCAAGGCGCTGGCAATTTACAATCGGTTTCTCCGCTCCATTCCCGCGCAGCAAGCGCCCGAGCGCGTTGCGCGCTACGCTTTTCTCCAGCAACGGCAGAACCGCGCGGACGAAGCCATCGAACAATACAACAAGGCCGGAGAGCTTTTTGTCGCGGCGGGGCGCGACGAAGACGCGCTGTTTTGCTGGGAGCGCATCGCGCAGCTCGAGCCGGACAACCTCGCGCGGCAGATCAAGCTGGCGGAAGGCGCCGAGCGCCTCGGCAAGACTTCGCTGGCGGCGCGCGCGTTCCTTCGCGCAGGACAACTGGCTACCACCAAAGGTGCTTCGTCAGATGCGGTGAATCTTCTCGGGCGAGCGCAAAAGCTTGCTCCGCAGGAACGCAGTGTGGCGCTGCTCTACGCGCAAGCCAATCTCCAGAGCGGGAACGCCGTGCGCGCCATGTCAATTCTGGAACCGTTCGCGGCCACGGAGAACGACGCGCCATTTCTAATGACCTATTCCGAGGCCCTGATGGGCGCGGGCCAGCTCGAGCGTGCCAGCGAAGTCCTGCAAAAGCTGCTGCGCGAAAAAAATGAAGGCGTCACTCAAATTTTTGATTTAGCCGAGCGTCATGCCGCCGCAGGGCAGGACCAGAGAGCCATATCCGTTCTCGAAATGCTGAAGCGGCGGATGTTCGCGGACAAGCGCCACAACGATTTCGCGACGATGATGGACGGTTTGGGCGCGAAATTCCCGCATTCACAAAGCATTCTGGAATTCTGGGCCGGCGTCCACAACGAACTGAACCGAGAATCGCAATACTTCGAAGTGCTGATCAAGTTGTTCGACGTGTACTTGAGTTCGGGGAACGTCAAGAAGGCTGCCGAGACGCTCGAGCGTCTGGTCGAGATTGATCCGTACGACTTCCGGAACCAGGAGCGCATGGAAAGGCTTCGCGGACGTGTGGATGACGCTTATGTGAGCCGTCTGTCGAGCCGCATGTTGAAAGCGGGACAAGCCACCGGCGGACATGCTCCGCGAACGGGCGCGCCGGCATCGTCGATTGCCCCCGCGAATACGGAAGAAGCGCGGCAGATGCAGGCGCTGGAAGACTTGATCGTACAGACGGAGATCTTTTTGCAATACTCGCTGCAGAGCAAGGCGCTGGAACGCTTGCAGAAAATTGCGTCGTTGTTTCCCGGGGAAGAGGCGCGCAACGCGCGGCTGTCGAGTCTGTATCAAACAGCGAATTGGTGGCCGCCCGGCGCGCAGAAACCAAAGGCGGACGCAGCGGCGAAGAACGAGCCTGCGTCTGCGGCACCATCGGCCGGCGAGCCGCAGACGGGAGCAATTACCGGCAAAACGGGGGTCTATTCCGCGGACACCCTGCGCGACCTCTCGAAAATTTCTGAGATCAACCAGAAAATCTTCCGCCAGCAGACGCCGCGGGCCATGCTCAATACCGCGGTGAATGAAGTCGGGACTTATCTGAAGGTGACGCGAGCCCTGGCGGTAGTGGGAGCGCCGGGAAGGCCGCCGGAAATGGCCGCGGAATTTTGTGCGCCCGGAGTGAAAGCCGCGCCGGGCGCTCAAGTCGTCCTGCTGCTGGCGCAGATGGAAAAGGCCAAGCCCGACGAGTTTGGCGGCTTGGTCGTGCAAGCGTCGGAGGGCTCGATTCTGCGCGATTTGGGCGTGGAAACGGTGCTGGGCGTGATGATTCTGGACAAAGAAACGCAAACGCCCGCGGGCATGCTGATCGCAGCGCAAGCGGAACGCCACAAGTGGAAACCGAACGAAGTTTACTTTTTGCAGGCTATCGGCGATCAGATGCTGATGAGCGTGAGCCACACGCGGCTGCGTTCGCTGGTCCGGCGCATGGGTGTTTCCGACGAGCGCTCGGGGCTGCTGAGCCGCAGTTCGTACGTGAGTTGCTTGCTGACGGAAGCCGACCGAGCGAAATCGCAAGGAACGCCATTGTCGCTGGCGGTTCTGCAAATCGACCGCGGCGGAGAAATCTTGCGGCAGCAAGGCGAGCCGCCGCTCGAACGCTTTTTGGAGCAACTCGCCCGCGCGCTGCAGCCGATTGTGCGCCAAAACGACGTCGCAGTGAGATACACGGCGTGGTCGCTGGCGTTTATTTTGCCGGACACAACTTTGCAAGGTGCTCAGAACTTGGCTGACAAATTGCGCCGCGCCGCATCAGGATTGCGTCCGCCGTGGGACTCGACAGAAATCACGCTAAGCGCGGGAATTGTCGAAGCCGTGCCGAAAGCCGATTACGACAGCGAAGACATCGTGACCGACCTGATCAACCGCGCGGAATTTTCCATGGAAGAAGCGCGGAAAAAGGGCGGCGACAGCATCATCGCTCTCGAAACACCCAAGTTATAAACTTGGTTCCGGCAGATTTAGAATTCATATGCCCGCCCTCTCCTACTCGGTAACAATTGTTGGTAACGTCGAGAAGTGCAGGACGGAAGCTGAAATTTCAGAAGACAGCGGCAACTGTGTCGGAATTGTCCACGAGGATGCGAGCGGCTGGCACATCGAGCTAACCAATCCCGTCCATCAAGAGTTTGGAGAGTTTAATGCAGCTGTGGCCGAGGCGAAGGAGAGGCTTGCCCACTTTGTGAACCGCATGGGGTATGGTGCGACCGAGAATACCACCAGGGGCGCTCTGGCACTGTGGCTGATGATAAAGGATGACGGGACAGCGATGGGTGTACATTTGGGGCCTGCAGGTCAATCAAAACAGCGGAAGTAAGTCTCCTTCCCTTGGTGCCATTCCATCCTACTGATCCATTCCGTGAAAACTGGTTCTTGAGCACGTTGCTGATTCGAGGAGTCGCTGTAAACTGTTGAGTATCGAAATCGGGAAGGTAAAGTGAGGAACGTATGTTTCCGACGGATGTAGTGATTGTGGCTGGCGCGCGAACGCCTATGGCGCGGTACACCGGCGCGTTTTCCGACGTCAGCGCGATTGAGTTGGCGGCGCACGCCTCGAAAGAGGCCATTCGCCGCTCGGACGTGGACCCAGGCGAATTCGACCACGCGATTTTTGGCAACGTGATGCAGACGAGCGCGGACGCGCTCTATGGTGCCCGTCACGTCGGCTTGAAGGCAGGGTTGAAAATTGAGACGCCCGCGGTAACGGTGAATCGTCTTTGCGGCTCAGGTATCGAAGCGATTGCGCAAGCGGCGCAACGCTTGCTGCTCGACGAAGCGACAATGGTGCTCGCGGGCGGTATGGAAAATATGACGCAGGCTCCGTTTGTGATTCGCGGCTTGCGCAACGGTTTGAAGCTTGGTGGAGGCACGCTGGAAGACTCTTTGATGGCCGGCCTGACCGACACGTATTGCGGATTGCCCATGGCGCTCACCGCTGAAAAGTTGGCCGAACAGCACGGGATCACCCGCAGAGACGCCGACGCTTACGCGCTGCGAAGCCAGCAAGCTGCGGACGCGGCCTACAAAGCGTGCCGCATCCGCGAAGAACTTGTGCCCGTGGAGGTCAAGCAAGGAAAGAAGACGATCGTCGTCAGCGAAGACGATCACCGGCGGCCGGAGACGACCATGGAGACGCTCGAGAAATTGCCGCCCTCGTTCAAGAAAGACGGCATTGTGACAGCAGGCAACGCCAGCGGAATCGTGGATGGCGCAGCCGCGGTTGTCGTCACGCGCGAAAAAATCGCAAAGGCACGCGGATTGAAGCCCATGGGGCGCATCGTGTCCTGGGCCGTGGCAGGAGTTGACCCCAGCATCATGGGCATCGGCCCGGTTCCGTCTTCGCAAAAAGCGCTGAACCTCGCAGGCCTGACGCTCGAACAGATGGATCGCGTAGAAGTAAATGAAGCCTTCGCCGCGCAGTATCTGGCCGTGGAAAAAGTGCTGGGGCTAAAGCGCGACAAGACCAACGTAAACGGCGGAGCCATCGCGCTCGGGCATCCGCTCGGCGCATCCGGCACGCGCTTGGTTATCACCATTCTGAACGAGCTGCGGCGCAATGGCATGCGTTACGGCTTGGCGACAGCGTGCATCGGCGGCGGTCAGGGCATTGCTATGATCGTTGAAGCGATGAAGAACTAGCGCATCTGAAATTGTGACTCCTGAGTCCTGAGAGCCCGTTGCCGCGCGCTTGAACGAACGCTGCTAGACTTACATAGAAGGTTCTTTCTGATAAACTCGCCGTTCTGGACATAGGGTCAGTCCGCGGTCTCAGCGAGGAAAAGCATGGCGATTCAAAAAGTGGGAGTCGTGGGGTGTGGGCTGATGGGCTCAGGCATCGCGCAAGTCTGCGCGGCGGCGGGGTTCCCCACGATGGTGCGCGAAGTGAGCGCGGAGTTGGTGGACAAAGGATTGAAAGGCATCGAGAAAAATTTGAATCGACTGGTTGAAAAGGGAACGATCACAGAAGCAGCGAAGGGCGAAATTCGCGGGCGGCTGAAGGGAACCACGTCGCTCGACGGCCTAAAGAGTTGCGACTTGATTGTTGAAGCAATCATTGAGCAGTTGCCCGCGAAACGCGAACTCTTTGCGGCGCTGGATTTGCTTTGCCCGCCCTCCACGATTTTTGCCAGCAATACTTCCTCGCTCACGATCATAGAAATCGCCACGTCCACAAAGCGTGCGCAACGATTTGTGGGGCTGCATTTTTTTAATCCCGTGCCTGTGATGAAGCTCGTCGAAGTCGTGCGAACGATCGCCACCGATGAGGCCGTCTACGAAGAAGTCGTCGCGTTCGGCGCGAAGCTCGGAAAGACGCCGGTGCGCGCAAAAGACGGAGGTGGGTTCATCGTAAATCGGCTGCTGGTGCCGTACCTGCTCGATGCCATCCGCGCGCTGGAAGAGGGCGCCGGCTCCATCGAGGACATCGACAATTCCATGAAGCTGGGCTGCGGCCATCCGATGGGCCCGCTGACGCTGCTCGATTTCGTCGGACTCGACACGACTTATTACATCTCGCAGATTATGTTCGATGAATTCAAGGAGAAGCGTTTTGCCGCGCCGCCGCTCCTCAAGCGCATGGTGCTTGCTGGCTGGAACGGGCGCAAGTCGGGCCGCGGATTCTACGATTACGCCGATCCGCAGAAGCCGAAGGCGATGAAGTTTTAGGCGTGCGCGCCAAAACATAAAAAAAAGACAGGGGAGAGTTGCAAAGTTCGCAGCGGAACACGAGAAAAGAAGAATTGATGGCTTACGAAAACATTTTGTATGAGAAGAAAGATGGGATAGCGTACATCACGTTCAACCGGCCCAAGGTCTTGAACGCGCTGAACCGCAAGACCATCGAAGAATTGCATCACGCCCTGCTCGATTCGCGCGATGATGCAAGCGTGCGCGTGCTGATTCTGACGGGTTCCGGCGAGAAGGCTTTTGTAGCGGGTGCCGACATCAACGAACTCGCGGTGCAAACTCCAGTCAACGGCAAAGAGTTTTCGCTCTACGGCCAAAGCGTTTTCCATTTGCTCGAAACCATGGGCAAGCCTTCAATTTGTGCCATCAATGGTTTTGCCTTGGGCGGCGGTTGCGAACTGGCGCTTTCTTGCACCATTCGAATCGCCAGCAAGACCGCCAAGCTCGGCCAGCCCGAAGTGAAGCTCGGCATTTTGCCTGGATATGGTGGGTCGCAGAGGCTGGCACGGCTCTGCGGCAAGGGCATCGCGCATGAGCTTTGCCTCACCGGCGAAATGATTGCCGCCGAGGAAGCCCAACGCATCGGTCTGGTGAATCATATTTACGAACCAGCGGAGCTTCTTCCCGCCGCGGAAGCCATGGCAAAAAAGGTCATCGCCAACGGGCCCCTGGCTGTGAAGTACGCCATGGAAGCAATCGAGCGCGGCGTGGAAATGCCGCAGAAAGAAGGCTTGTTCCTCGAAGCAACGCTCTTCGGCCTCGCATGCGCGACCGAAGACATGCGCGAAGGCACAAAAGCATTCTTGGAAAAAAGGCCGGCACAGTTCAAAGGGAAGTAAGGAAGACAGCGCGACCCAACAATGTCAGGGAAACTTCAACCCACCAAGTTTCACGGAGACCTCAGCGCCGCAGGTGCGCGCTTCGGGATTGTCGTTAGCCGCTTCAACAGCTTTATCACCGACCGCCTCCTCGCTGCCGCCACCGACGCGCTGGAGCGCGGAGGCGCAGAAAGCAAAGACGTGGACGTCGTGCACGTTCCCGGCTCGTTCGAATTGCCCTTGGCAGCGAAGAAACTGGCGGTCACAGGAAAATACGACGCGCTCATTGCGATTGGATGCATCTTGCGCGGCGAAACGTCCCATTACGATTACGTTTGCTCCGAAACCGCCCGCGGCCTGCAGCTCGCGCAAATGGATACCGGCCTGCCCATTATTTTCTGCGTGCTGACCTGCGACACGCTCGAGCAGGCCATCGATCGCGCGGGGCTCAAGGGCGGCAATAAGGGGTTCGAAGCAGGCCTGGCCGCGATGGAAATGGCTCAGCTCTCTCGCAAGCTGCGCGCGCCTGAATCAAAATCGGCCCCTGCTACTTCTGCGGGCTCGCGGCGGCGCAAGTAACGTGGCCCTCCGCACCAAATCGCGCGAATTCGCCATGCAGATGCTTTTCCAATGGGACATGAGCCAGCAGGATCCCGCGAAACTCGAAGCGAAGTTCTGGAAGAGCGCCAAAGCCGCCGACTCTACGCGGGCCTTCGCGAACCAGCTCTTTGAGGGCACGGCTAAAGAAGTCTCCGCACTCGACGAAATCATCGGCAAGCACTGCGAAAATTGGCGCCTCGAACGGCTCTCGGCCATTGATCGCGCGATTTTGCGCCTGGCCATTCACGAAATCATTTCCACAGATACCCCGCCCAAAGTTGTGTTGAACGAAGCAGTCGATTTGGCCAAGAAATTTTCCTCCGAAGAGTCTGGCGCGTTCGTGAATGGCGTACTGGACTCCGTCCATAAGTCCTTGACAACAAGGTAGTTACTCGGCGCGCGAAATTTGGCCGATCGGTCAATAGCAACCCCGCCCCGCAACCTCGAAACTTTGCTCTTCCCTGCGTGTTTCATCTGCTAAGTGTGGTGGTGAACCAGGAACGTCTTAACAGGAGCGAAATATGAAGGCTGAACTCATGGTTCGTCGAGGTGTGCTCGCAGTGGCGTTTGCCGGTCTCCTTGCCGCCGGCGCTTACGCCCAGGACCCAACCCCGCAGCAGGAAGATACCAAGGCCGACAAGAAAGACATTCGTCAGGACAAGAAAGACCTGACGAAGGATCGCGCCGATCGCAATGCGGATCAGCGCGACATCAATAAAGACAAGCGCGACCTCTCCAAGGACCGCGCCGACCGCAACGCCGATCAGCGGGACATCAATCACGATAAGCGCGATCTATCGAAAGACCGCGCGGATCGCAATGCTGACCAGCGCGACATCAACAAAGACAAGCGCGACCTCGCCCGCGATGACGCCAGGTATGGCGCAAATAGCTCTGAAGCCAAGGCCGACCGCAAGGACCTCCGCGCCGATCGCACAGACCGCAACAAGGATCAACGCGACATCAACCACGACAAAACGGATCTGTCCAAGGACCGCGCCGACCGCAACGCCGACCAGCGCGACATTAATCACGATAAGAAGGACCTCGCCAAGGACCGAAAAGACCGCAACAAAGATCAGAAAGACATCAACAAGGACAAGAAGGATCTGCACAAGGACCGCAAGGACCTGCGCAGAGACCGCAAGGGACGGTGAAAGAGGTTCTCAGTTTTAAGGGAAATGATGGCCGCTCGAAACCTTCGAGCGGCCTTTTTGTTCGCGGGTGTGCCTTTGCTCGACTAGATCTGACGGCGAACGGTGGAAGGGCAAAAGCAAAACACGTTTAGATCTGAATCGTGCCTTCCAGCACCTTCACTGCGGCGCCGCTCACGCGCGGAACCAGTTTCTTTCCCGTTTGCGTGACTTCGACTTCGATGTCGCTCGGCCGCCCCATTTCCGCTCCTTGCAGAATGCTCAACGTGTGCCCCGGCGCGAGTTTTCCGTGGCGCACCAGGTACGCCCCGAGCGAACCCGCCGCCGAACCCGTCGCCGCATCTTCGTATTGTTCCCATGGAAGCATTCCGCGCGAACACGCTTTACCGTTGCCGTTCAACGCAAAGCAGTATGCCATCGTCGCGTTTTTGCCTTGCAGCTTGCCCAGCTCGATCATGTTCATCGCGATTCTTCCGAGGGCGGCGCGGTTCCGCAACGGCACCATCAGGTTGAAAATGCCCGTGGAAACAAACTCCGGCTCGAGTTTTGGATCGAAATCCTTCGGCGAGAGTCCGAGCGCCGCCGCAAGTTTCTTCTTGTCGAGCTTCGCGCGCTTGAAGAGCGCTTCCTTCTGCGTCATGGTTACGCGGTTCGGACGGCCGTCCTTGAAGCGAATCTCCACCGGCAAGACTCCCGCTCCTGTTTGCTGCAAAATGTGGACGCCGCCTTCCTGCGCTGGCACAACGCCCAGTTCCGCAAGCAGGAACCAAGTCCCAATAACCGGATGCCCCGCCAGCTTCAACTCTTCTTTTGCGGTGAAGATGCGCAGCCGCGCCAGCGCTTCTTCATCCGTCGGTTTCTGCACAAAAACCGTTTCGGAAAGATTCATCTCGCGCGCAATCACTTGCATCTCGTCATCGGAAAGCCCGTCGCCGTCGGTGAAGACCGCCAGCGGATTGCCGGCGAATCGCGTGGTGGTGAAAACATCGAGCGTGTAGTAGCGGTGTTCCATGGCTGGATTCCTCGCCTGCAGCGGCCGCTTCAAATGCGCTGGAGCTGGGCGACCGTCCTTTCGTTGACTACGTTCCCCGTATTCAAAGTCGTTTTTGGTTCAATCAGTACGACGTGCACCTCTTCGTCAGCGGCGGGGCAGTGTTCCACTCCCCTGGGCACGATGATGAATTCGCCCTCGCGCACCACTGCCTCGCGATCGCGAAACTTCATCCGCAAAGTGCCCTTCGTTACTAGGAACAACTCGTCCTCGTTTTCATGATGATGCCAAACGAACTCTCCTGTGAACTTGACGGCTTTCAGGTAACAGTCATTCACTTCGCCGATGATGCGCGGATTCCAATGATCCGAAAATTGAGCGAACTTATTCTTGAGATTGACCATCTCCATGAATTCACCCCAGACTGACCCTAGTTGCTAGAGACTGTGAACGGTTTCTGTTACAGAATTGAGAACGCGGCGCGTCGTTTCCGGTTTGCCGGTCTCGGAATAGATGCGCAGCACGTTTTCCGTTCCCGACGCACGCACCATCACCCAGCCCGTTTCGCCGAGATAAAGCTTGATGCCGTCCATGTTTTCCCGCCGCACCACCGGAAAATTCAGGACGCGATTCAGCTTGCTGCCGGAAAAATGCGAAATAGCCTTTTCCTTTTGTCCCGGCTTCAACTCAAGATCCACGCGCCCATAATGATATTCGCCAAACTCCGCGTGCAGCGCACCCAGCAATTCGCCCAGCGATTTGCCATGCCATGCCATCAACTCTGCTAGAAAGAGAGCGGAAACGGTCGCGTCCCGCTCCGGCAGGTACAGGCTCGTCCCAATCCCGCCGCTTTCTTCGCCGCCAATCAAAATGTTTTGCTCCAGCATCAACTCGCAAATGTATTTGAAGCCGATGGGCACTTCGTGCAGCTTGCGCTCGAATTTTGCCGCCAACTTGTCGATGAGCTTCGTCACAGAAAATGTTTTTGCGATATCGCCAGGAAGATTCCGTGTTCCCGCCAGGTGCCAGACGAGCAGCGCCAGAATCTGGTGCGGATTGACGAAGGTTCCCGTACGGTCAATCGCGCCGATGCGGTCGCCATCGCCGTCGGCGCAGAAGCCTGCGTCGTATTTGCCTGCCAGCACCGCCTGTCGCAGCGCTTCGATGTGCGGCTCGATAGGCTCGGGGTGCACGCCGCCAAAGCGCGGATCGCGCGTTCCGCGAATCTCGTCACACGGAATGCCGTTGCGTCGGAGCAGTTCCGGCAGCAAACCGGCCGCCGCTCCATGCATAGGATCGAAAACAAATCGTAGCTTCGCGCCGCGCAGCCGATTCCAGTCCACAAGTTTTTCGAGCGCATCTAGATACGGCGCGCGCGGGTCGACCGAGTGAATCAAGTCCTTGCACGGCGGGAGCGGCGGCACGCCTTTTTCCATCACGCTATCGAGTTCCTTTTCGATCTCCGCGACAATCGAGGGAAGCGCGCTGCTGCCATAACTCGCCTTATACTTCATGCCGTTCCAGCGGTAAGGATTGTGGCTCGCCGTGATCACAATTCCGCCGGCAGCCTTTTGGTGCCTCACCAAGTACGAAATCGTGGGCGTAGGGCAAGGTTTATCGGTGAGCCACACAGGCGTTCCAGAAGCGCTGATGACTTCCGCGACTGCCGCGGCAAACCTGTCCGAAGAATAGCGATGGTCGTAGCCAATCAGCACGCCCTTGCGCGAATCTTCGTCGCGAACTACGTAGCGCGCAATCGCATGCGCCACAATCCGCGCATTAGCAAACGTAAAATCATCCGCAATAACACCGCGCCACCCGTCGGTGCCAAATTTAATCGCGGGAGCCATGAAGAGGGAAAGTATACGCGAACCCCACCGCCTGCCAACAGCCGGATTGGCCTGCTAGGCAGCGCGGGCGGAGCAATTGTAGGGCGCGGCATGCTGCGCCCTAACTTGGCAACGCTCCAGAATGAACGGGAATCCTATGGTTGTTCAAACTACAGCAGTTCGCGGCGCTTCTTTTCTTCGAGGTGTTTTACAACTTTGGCGACGTCTTGGGCGCGGTCGCGGGGGCAAATGAGCAGCGCGTCCGGCGTCTCCACGACAACCAAATCCTTGACGCCGATGGCGGCAACAAATTTCGAAGGCGCCCACAAAAAATTCCCTTCAGCATCAAGCGCCTGCCCTTCGCCGGCAAAGACATTCTCGCCATTTTTCTTCGCGAGCAGTTCGTAGACCGCTGCCCACGAGCCAATGTCGCTCCACCCAATTTCCGCGGGAATCACAAACACACGCGGTGGGCCTTCAGCGCGCGTAGCCGGTTCCAGAACAGCGTAGTCCACGGAAATACTTTGCAGCTTCTGGTACACCGCACGAAGCTGGCGCTCGTAATTGCGCTTGCCAATCAATGCGGACAGCTCTTCCAGCGCCGCATGCGTTTTCGGCAGAAAACTTTTCAAATTGTCGAGGAAGGTCGAAGCCCGCCAGAAAAACATCCCCGCGTTCCAGTGATATTTCCCCGAAGCCACGTACTCCACCGCAAATGGCAGCGCCGGCTTTTCCGTAAATCGCTTCACTGCAAACACGGGAAAGCCTTTCGCGGAAATCACCTCGTCCATCCGCTCGATGTAGCCGAATCCCGTCTCCGGCCGCGTCGGTGGGATGCCCAGAACCACCATGCGTCCCGGCTCGTGAGCCACGTCGAGCGCCGCGGCAACGATCTTCCAATATTTTTCCGGCTGCGCAATGTAATGATCCGCCGGCAAGACCGCAAGCAACGCATCCCCGCGCGAAACATGCCGCGCATGAATCGCAGCAAGTCCGATCGCCACCGCCGTGTTTAATCCCTTCGGTTCGATCAACACGCGCTTGCGAGCAGCCGCGGGAACCTGCTTCCTGACGGCTACCGCTTGCTCTGTGTTCGTCACCGTCCAGATGCGGTCCGCCGGAATCAGCGGTCGCAGCCGCGCCACGGTCTGCTCCAGCATCGTCTCTTTGCCAACAATGTTCAGCAGTTGCTTCGGCGTGCGCGTCCGGCTCCGCGGCCAAAATCGCGTCCCCCGCCCCCCAGCCAGTATCACCGCATGCGCAACCAGTTTTTCGCTGGGCATCAAAATCTCTCTTGATCAAAAACTGTCTTTTCGATTTCTTGCCACGAATGATTCGTTTGCTTGAGCCCGTCCCGCAGCGCCTGCAAATCGGGAACATAAGTTCTAAGGAGTTTTGTGGGTTCCCGTGGATTCACTGCAAGCTTTCCCAAACCGGAGGGTATCAACCAGCATTCGCCGGATTGATATTTTGCCGACTCGCTGTCCCATCCGAATTCACCACTGCCATTCAGAATGACAAGGAAATTGAAATCCTCGCGATCCGAAGCGACTTCCACTGACGTAACTATCTTCCATCGTTCAGTCGCGAAATGTCGGCACGCCGCAAGCAAATCCCTCTGCAATCCGCGCGCCGGCAGATGAATCCGCGAGACTTTTCCGAGAATGGGTCTGCCAAACTCAATTACATTTAAGGCCTTTTGGATATGCAATTCCCGTGGTTTCCCATGAGCGTCGACGCGGTCATAATCGAAAACCCGATACGTAAGGTCAGAGTATTCCTGAATTTCGCAAAGTATCATCCCGGGTCCGATGGTATGCGGCGTGCCTGCTGGCACGAAAAATGTGTCACCGGGCTGCACTCGCCAATGAACAAAGATCTCTTCCAGCGTCCGCGTTTCGATAGCTTTCAAGAACTTCTCACGGTTCGCCTTAGGCACAAGCCCAATAAGAACTCGTGCCCCGGGTTCGGCGGAGATTGCGTGCCACATCTCCGTCTTTCCCCTGCCGCCCGCACTTTTTTCATGAACTGAGGCGTACGTGTCATCTGGGTGCACCTGAATCGAAAGCTTGTCATTCGGGAAAATGAACTTAATCAGGAGGGGAAAATCACTCCGCTCAGCGAAACGCGTCCCGCGCCATTCGGCCGGCATTTCACGCCAAGCATCGCCTAGGGTCTTTCCCGCGAATGGGCCATTCGCAATCTTGCAATCGACCGCGGTGAGCCAAACCTCGCCAATCGGTTCCAGCAGATTTGATTTTTCAGGAAAGAGCGGCGCAAGCGAGCGCATCCCCCAAATACGCTCTACAAACTTCGGCTCGATTCGAAAAGGCTCGGGCTTCACGGTCTATCTGAGCTATGCCGCGGCTTCCGCGCGCGCAAAAAATCTCTCCAGCCGCCGCAACCCTTCTTCGATGCGTTCAATGGACGTCGCGTACGACAAGCGCAAATATCCCGGCGCGCCAAAAGCTTCACCGGGAACCACCGCCACATGCGCCCGCTCCAGCAGCATCTTGGCAACTTCCGAATCCGACTTCGCCAGCGCCGACCGTCCTCCAGCGCTAGCCAAATGCTCCGAAATGTTCGGGAACGCATAAAACGCGCCGCCCGGCCATTCGCAAGTAACGCCGGAAATCGTGCGCAGTCCCTCGACAATCCGCTTCCGCCGCTTCGCATATTCCGCCAGCATCACCGGCACAGTTTCCATCGTGCCCGTCATCGCTTCGAGCGCCGCGTACTGTGCAATCGAAGTTGGGTTCGACGTGGACTGGCTCTGCAATTTGATGAGCGCCTGAATCAGCGCCTCCGGCCCCAGCGTGTAACCGATGCGCCAGCCTGTCATCGCAAACGTCTTCGACATCGAGCCGATGATAATGACCTTTTCCTTCGCTGCCTGTGCGCTCGCAATTGAGTAAGGCTTGTGCGGCTCGTAAGTAAAGTGCGAGTAGCACTCGTCCCCCATCAGCCATACGTTATGTTTTTTGCAAATCGCCAGAATGCGCTCGTACTCATCCGGAGGAACCACTCCGCCCGTCGGATTGCACGGCGAATTCACAATCAGCAACTTCGTCTTCGCCGTAATCGCTTTTTCAATCGCCGAAGCCCGCACCGTGAAGCCGTCCTGCGGATGCGTCTCGACATACACCGGCGTCCCGCCCGCATACTTCACAATGTCCGGAAAACTCACCCAGCAAGGAGTCGGAACGATGACCTCTTCTCCCTGCTGAATCAGCACACTCATCACATTAAAAATCGAATGCTTGCCCCCCACGCTGACCACGCATTCCTTCGGCTCAAACGACGAATGCAACTCGCGCTTGTGCCACGCACAAATCGCTTCGCGCAACGGCCCAATGCCACCCGC
Organism: Candidatus Acidiferrum sp.; assembly: GCA_035280045.1. Taxonomy (GTDB): domain Bacteria; phylum Acidobacteriota; class Terriglobia; order Acidiferrales; family UBA7541; genus Acidiferrum. The sequence goes on along the minus strand of DATEGP010000092.1, from coordinate 17,009 downwards.
GGGCGTGTACTTCGATTTGTTTTCTTCAATCGCCCGAATGCCAGCCTTCTTGATGTGGTCCGGCGTGGGGAAGTCCGGCTCCCCCGGACCAAAATCGGCCACGTCAATGCCTTTGGCCTTCATCTTTTCCGCTTCAGCAAGGACGGCGGCGGTCGGTGAAATTTGGATACGGTTGATGCGGTCAGTCAGTTGCACCTCAGGCTCCTTCGTCAATGGGCAAGTTGTAGCCACCAGTTTACAAGCAGGAAGGAGCGGCGCAAACACCGAATTGGCCTGTTCACCGCCCGGCAGGTTGTCTGAAGAAAGCTAAGAGAACTTCGCCCGCAGCCGCTGCTCAACAACCGGGGGAACCAGCCCGTCCAGCGGCCCACCGTGCTGCGCGATCTCCCGAACCAGTTTGGAGCTCAGATAGCTGTAAGGTTCGCCCGGCAGCATAAAAACCGTTTCCAGCCGCGGCTCCAGCTTGCGATTCATCAGCGCCATCTGCAATTCGTATTCGTAATCCGACACGGCGCGGATGCCGCGAAGAATCACGCCTGCTCCCCGCTTGCGCGCGTAATCAATGAGCAGTCCCTCAAAAACGTCCACCTCGACGTCGGCCCATCTCTTCGTGACTTCGCGCAGCATTTCCACGCGCTCGGGAACCGTGAACAGCGGCTGCTTCTCCGTGTTTCGCAGCACCGCGACAATCAGCAGGTCAAACATTTTTTCGCCCCGCTCGATCAGGTCGAGGTGGCCGTTCGTCACCGGGTCAAACGAACCCGGATAAATGGCAATCGAGGTTTTCATTGCGAATTCAGTTTTGGCGTAACGCCGCGGCTATTCTAACTCAGCCTCAACTGGCGCGCCTCGCAAAGTTTCCGCCCCGCCCGTGCATACTCTTGTTTTTGGGAGTGCGGCGGCTTGCCGTCGCTTTTCCGGCAGGCACGGCTTTGAACGGTTTGCTGTTATGGTTTTTGCATGACGCTCTTCGTAAATCCTCTTCGCAGAAAGCAGGAGATGTGACAGTATGCTGAGCCTGTGCTACATAGCAGCTTTTCCAGTTTCATCTTGAGCGGAAGGATTGAGCAGGTCATGATGCAAAAGTTCGTTCCCAGCTTTGTTCAGAACTTCGGTATGCGAGGCTTTCTCTTGTTTTTTCTGTTTGCGCTTCTGACTCCAAAGTTTGCAGGCGCTCAGCAAAGCAGCGCTCCACAGCCCGCCCTAAATCTTATGCCCGTCCCGGCGAGCGTACAGACTGGAACCGGAAGCTTACGCGTGGATTCTTCTTTTTCCGTAGCGTTAACGGGCCACACCGAGCCGCGCCTGGAGCGCGCTGCCGAGCGATTTCTGAATCAACTCGCGCGTCAAACCGCCCTTCTGCTCAGTCTCAAGCCTGTCAATTCAGCGAAGGCCACCCTGGTCATTCATACAGATCACGCCAGCAAGGAGATCCAGGATGTTGGCGAGGGTGAATCCTACGTCCTCGAAGTGACCAGCGCCGGAGCGAAACTCAATGCGCCGACTCCTCTCGGCACATTGCACGGGCTGCAAACCTTCCTCCAACTCGTCGATGTGTCAAGCGATGGTTTCGCCGCGCCCGCCGTCACCATTCAGGATAAGCCGCGCTTTCCCTGGCGCGGACTATTGATTGACTCCTCGCGCCACTTCACACCTATCGAAGTACTTCGCCGCAATCTCGACGGCATGGAAGCCGTGAAGCTAAACGTTTTTCACTGGCACCTCACCGACAACCAGGGGTTCCGCGTGGAGAGCAAGAAATTCCCCAAATTGCACGAGCTGGGCTCTGGCGGGCGGTATTACACGCAGGAGGAAATCCGCGACGTGATTGCTTATGCGCGCGACCGCGGCATCCGCGTGGTTCCGGAAATTGAGATGCCTGGCCACAGCACCGGCTTTTTTGTCGGCTACCCGGAACTTGCAAGCACTCCCGGGCCCTTCAAGATCGACGAAGAATGGGGCGTGATGGACCCGGCGATGGATCCCACGAAAGAGCAAACTTACAAATTCCTCGACCAATTTATCGGCGAGATGGCCAAGCTCTTTCCCGATCGCTACTTCCATATTGGCGGCGACGAAGTCAACGGAAAAGCTTGGGATGCCAGTCCGAAGATCCAGGAGTTCAAGAAAGCGCATGGCTACAAGTCCAACGAAGAGTTGCAAGGCTATTTCAGCCAGCGCGTGCAGAAGCTCGTAGCAAAACACGGAAAGGCGGCTGTCGGCTGGGATGAGATTTTCGTTCCCGGCGCCCCAAAGGACATCGTCATTCAGTCCTGGCGCGGACCCGATGCCCTTGCAGCCGCGGCGAAACAGGGCTATCGCGGGATTCTTTCTAACGGCTACTACATCGATCTGATGTGGAGCGCCGCGCGGCACTATGCCGCGGACCCGCTCGGAGGCGCTGCCGCGGACCTGACGCCGGAGCAGAAACAGCTTGTGCTCGGCGGCGAAGCCACTATGTGGTCGGAATACGTCAACTGGGAAAACATTGATTCGCGCATCTGGCCGCGGACGGCAGCTATCGCGGAGCGCCTCTGGTCGCCGCAGTCCGTCACCGACGTGAGCTCCATGTACGCACGTCTGGAAGTGACCAGCCAGCGATTGGAGTGGCTTGGCCTTACCCACCGCAGCCAATACCAAAAAATGTTGCAGAGAATCGCCGGCCCCGCGACGCCCGAAGAATTTGCGGCGCTTAAAACGCTGGCCGACGTGCTCGAACCCGTGAAGGACTACACGCGCGGGGAATCCACATCCTATAAGGCGATCACCACCACTCCTTTGAATCATGTGGTTGATGCGGTACCGCCGGAGAGTGATGCAGCAAGGCGCTTTGGCGAACTCATGGACAAATTTATCTCAGCGTCATGCTCGGATGCCGACACGGCGGAACGTCTCCGCGCGCAATTCACAACCTGGCGCGACAATGATGCAAAGCTGCAGCCCCTCGCGCAGCGCTCCTTCCTGGTCCAGGAAGTCGAGGGAAGGTCGCAAGATTTGTCGGCCCTCGGTACCATGGGACTCGCAGCTCTCGACGCCATCGCGAAGCGTCAACCTGCGCCCGATTCCTGGAAAACGCAGCAATTCGCCGCACTCGAGCCAATGAAAAAGGGTAAGGCTCAGCTCCTTCTGATCACCGTCGCCGCCGTCCAGAAACTGGTCGAAGCCGCCTCCACTGGCGGACCCTGCACAAGCGCAAAGTAATCTAAGGGTCTAAAATCAGACTGTCTAAGTCCTATTTTAAATTAAAGAAACTAAAGCATTTGTAGGGGAGTCTGGATGAGGAGAGGCATTGACTTTTTCCCTGGAAAGGGGGTATATTCGATGTGCGACTAGAACAGTCGTATATGTGGGGGAAGAGGTAAACTCTCAGTTTCGATGTTCAAGCTTTCCAAGAAAGCCGATTACGGGTTGATTGCTGTCAAGCACTTGGCTGTGCACCGACGCGATCATTCCTGCAGCGCCAACGAAATTGCCGAGGAATACGGCATTTCCGCCACGCTAATGGCCAAGGTGCTCCAGAAGCTGGCGCACAAGTCCATTGTCGCGGCGAAGCACGGGTCGAGCGGCGGGTACCAGTTGTCGAAGGAGCCGTCGCAAATCAGCGCCTTGGAAGTCATTTCAGCAATCGACGGCCCCGTGCTGATTACCTCGTGCGTCACGAACCACGGGAACTGCGACGCCACCCAGCGCTGCTCGGTAAAAGAACCGTTACGCCGCGTGAACGAGAGCATCTTAAATGTGTTGGGCTCCGTCACGATCGCCCAAATGAGTGAAGAGCCGCAAGAGCCTTCGCTCGTGGCTTTAAGGACTTAGGATTGAGGATTTAGCCTGCGAACCGCAGGCCGGAAGAATTAGGAGAAAAGGGATATGGCCGTCACACTGCCGATTTACATGGACAATCACGCGACCACTCCGGTCGATCCCCGGGTGCTCGAGGCGATGCTGCCTTATTTCACCAATAAGTTCGGCAACGCCGCCAGCCGCAACCATTCCTTCGGCTGGGCTGGCGAAGAAGCCGTGGAAACCGCACGTCAGCAGATTGCATCGCTGATTAACGCCACCTCGAAAGAGATTATTTTCACCAGCGGCGCCACCGAGTCCGACAACCTGATGATCAAGGGCATCGCGGAAATGTTCCGCGAGAAGGGCAATCACATCATCACGCAGTCCATCGAGCACAAGGCCGTGCTCGATACCTGTAAGAACCTCGAGAAGCATGGTTTCGAGGTCACCTATCTGCCGGTGCAGAAGGACGGGCGCGTCAGCCTGGACAATCTGAAAGCGGCCATCAAGCCAACCACGATTTTGATCACCATCATGTACGCCAACAACGAAATTGGCGTGGTCAATCCCATCGCGGAAATCGGCAAGATTGCCAAGGAGCGCGGGATTTTCTTCGCCGTGGACGGCGTGCAAGCCGTTGGAAAAATTCCCGTGGACGTCCAGAAGGACAACATCGACCTGCTGGCCATCAGTGGCCACAAGATTTATGGGCCGAAGGGCGTTGGCGCTCTGTATGTGCGGCGCCGCAATCCCCGCGTGCAGCTCTCTGCCATCATTGACGGCGGCGGCCACGAGCGCGGCATGCGCTCCGGCACGCTGAACGTCACCGGCATTGTGGGCCTGGGAAAAGCCTGCGAAATCTGTCAAAAGGAGATGCCGGAAGAGAGCGTCAAGCTCCGCGGCCTGCGCGACCGCCTGAAAGCTGGGCTGGAAGCCAAGCTGGACGAGGTTTTTGTCAACGGTTCGTTGGAACACCGCCTGCCCAACAACCTGAACATGAGCTTCGCCTACGTCGAAGGCGAGTCCTTGTTGATGGGCATTAACGACGTCGCGGTTTCGAGCGGTTCGGCCTGCACCTCGGCAACCCTCGAGCCCAGCTACGTACTCAAAGCTTTAGGGGTGGGCGAAGACCTCGCTCACACCTCGATTCGATTCGGTCTCGGCCGTTTCAATACGCAAGAGGAAGTCGACTACGTCATCGACAAGATGGTGCAAGTCGTGACCAAGCTGCGCGAACTGTCGCCGCTTTACGAAATGGCCAAAGAGGGAATCGACATCTCGAAAATGAAATGGCAAACCGCCTAGAAGGGTTGAGAGAAGAAAAATGGCTGCAAATGAAGGTACAATTCGCATTCACCGCTCCATTGGAGGCACCAGCGCCGCGTTTCGCGTCAGCTTTGTGCCTTACGATTCGGAGGAGGAGACCGGGGGAGAGCGCTCTTTCCGTGAACTTCAGCAAGTGCGCGCTTTCCTGAAGATGCTTGGGCTCGGGGCGGAGTACATCAAGGACGCTCTCCGCCAGCTGACCGCGGGCCGTTCGGCTTCCGTGCCGAACGTTTCGCTCTCGGACAAGGCTGTGAAGAGCGCGGCCTTTGAAAGTGTCGAAAATCTGGCCCGTAGTAACGGGTAAAAGAGTAACGGGTAAAGGAGCTAGCGGTAATGGCATACAGCGAAAAAGTAGTCGATCACTACAACAATCCCCGCAACGTCGGCAGCCTCCCGAAGGAAGATCCCAACGTCGGGACCGGCCTCGTCGGCGCGCCGGAGTGCGGCGACGTGATGAAGCTGCAGATGAAAATCAATCCGGAGACCCAGGTCATTGAAGAAGCCAAGTTCAAGACCTTCGGCTGCGGGTCGGCCATCGCCAGCTCCTCGCTCGCCACGGAATGGGTGAAGGGCAAGACGGTGGATGAGGCGCTGTCCATCAAGAACACGGACATCGTGCGCGAGCTGTCGCTTCCGCCGGTGAAGATTCACTGCTCCGTGCTCGCCGAAGACGCCATCAAGGCCGCCATCGGCGACTGGAAGAAGAAGAACGGCGTCGAAGCCCCAGCCACCGAAAAGGCCTCGCACTAAGACCGCCTCTTCGCACCTGAGCTGATGCAGCGGCCGGTTGTAGTGGCGGGTTCTTTCTTAGGCTGAGGCTTCTGGCCGAAGCCAGACCCGTGCTTTTTAATCCTGCCGGCCGTGACCAAGGTTACGTGGTTGATGGGTGTGGCTGCAGCGCACTTATTGACTTGGACGCCCAAACTTGTCATCCCGAACCCCGCGGGTTTTGCGGGCGAGGGATCTGCTTTTCGGTTTTCACGAAGGCTTGACGGCGGATTTCAGCAGAGCAGGTTGGGTTGGAGAGTGGACAGGGAAAAGGCGCTAACCCCTTTAGAATGAACACTTGCAAGACACCTCGTAAGTGTTGATTCTAAACGACTTGTGGGAAAGCTAAGTTCTTTAGAATGAACACTTACACAAAAACGGGGGAGGGCGTTACGACCGCCCCAGCCATCCACCTCACCGAGCGCGCGGCAAAACAGATTCGCAAGCTGCTCGAAAAGGAAGGCGTGTCGCCGGAGGTTGGCGGGTTGCGCGTTGGCGTGCAGGGTGGCGGCTGCTCCGGACTGTCCTACGCGATGCGCCTGGACACGCAAGCGCGCGACCGCGACAAGATTTTTGAGGAATTTGGCGCGCGCATCTTCGTGGACCCGAAAAGTTTTCTGTACCTGAATGGCACGACGCTGGAGTACGAAGAGACGCTGATGCGCCAGGGATTCGTTTTTCAGAATCCCAACGCGGCGCGCAACTGCGGCTGCGGCAGCTCGTTCACGGCGTAATCGCCAGAACTCGGAATCGGAACTGGCTGGCGGCCGTTCGCCAGCCATTTTTGTTTGCCGCTTATTTGCGCATCGCAAGGAGTTCCTGAAAAGTTCATGAGCACGGTTCCCACATCCGCGCAAGCGCCGCTCGTTTGCTGGAATTGCCACGAGCGCACGCTCGGGACGCACTTCTGCTCGAGTTGCGGCAAGCTGTTGCACCTCCCGCAGGGAATTGATTACTTCGCGCTGTTCGAGATGCCCCGCAATTTGTGGATTGAAATGGGCGCGCTGGAGCAGAAATTCCTGCAAATGAGCTGGAAGCTGCATCCGGACAATTTCATGAATGCCACGGAACAAGAGCGCGACCTTTCGCTGAGGCGCAGCTCGGAATTGAACGACGCCTACCGCACGCTGCGCGATCCCATCGCGCGTGTCGAGTATTTGCTGGCGATTGAGGGCGAGCGCAAAGAAGGCGAGAAGAAGCAGCAGGCGCCCCCGGAATTGCTCGAAGAGGTTTTTGAGTTGAATGAATCGCTGGACGAATTGCGGGAAGCGAAAGCTTCGGGGCAGGATCTGGCAGGGCTGAAGGCGCGGCTCGAATCCGCGGAAAAGAATTTTCAAGGAAAGTTAAGCGAAGTTGACGGCGACCTTCAGTCCGCGGCGCGCGAGTGGGATGCGGCGTTGAAGGCGGACCACGCGGAGCGCAAGAAAGTCATGGCGAAGCTCAACGAATTGCTGAATCGCCGATCTTACATTCGGAATCTTGCAACCAACGTCGCCAAGGAATTGGCGGAGGTTTAGTCGAAGGCATGGGAAAGATAGTCGGGATCGATCTGGGGACGACGAACAGCCTGGTCGCGTATACAGATGCGCAATCAGGCCAGCCGACGTGTATTCCCGGGCCTTATGGATCGACGCTGTGCCCATCGGTGGTGAGCATTGATGCGGATGGCAGCGTCATTGTCGGTGAGCCGGCAAAGCGGCGTTTGCTGACGCAGCCGGAGCGAACGATCTATTCCGTAAAACGGCTGATGGGACGCGGGCCGGCGGATGTGCAGGACGAACTAAAGCTCTTTCCGTTTCGCATTGATCCGACGAGCAAGAACGTGATTCGCGTGCGGCTTGGCGACAGAATCTTTACGCCGCCGGAGATTTCCGCATTCATCCTGCGCGAACTGAAGAATTGGGCTGAAGCGTTCTTCGGCGAAACCGTGGACCGGGCGGTCGTCACTGTGCCTGCTTATTTCAACGACGCGCAGCGCCAGGCGACAAAGGATGCGGGCAAGATCGCTGGACTTGAAGTTTTGCGGCTGGTGAACGAGCCCACCGCTGCGGCGCTAGCTTACGGCTTGCATGAAAAGCAGCGTGGGCGTGTTGCGGTTTACGACCTTGGCGGAGGCACGTTCGATATTTCGGTGCTGAAGCTCATCTCCACGGGCGAAGGCGACATTTACCAGGTGCTTTCGACGAACGGAGACACGCACCTTGGCGGCGATGACATCGACAATTTGCTCCAGGCGTTCATTCACGAATTGATTCTGCAACACGATGAAATTGATTTTTCGCCGCACGGCGAGCTGGCGCAGGAATTGCGTAAAGCACTGATCAGCGTGAAGCATCAGTTGTCGGAGGCAGAGGCCGCGACGCTGCGGTTCCCATTGCCGAATGGAAAGATCTTCACCCATGAATTCACGCGCGGTGCGCTCGATGCTCTGATTAAGCCAGTTGTGGACCGGACCATGGGCCCGGTGAAGCAGGCGCTGGCTGACGCGCAACTCAAGCCGGCGGAGATGGATGAAGCCGTTCTCGTTGGTGGAGCAACTCGTACACCGCTCATTCGGCGCACCGCTCAGGAGTATTTCGACCGCAAGCCGCACACGGAACTGAATCCCGATGAAGTGGTCGCGTTGGGCGCGGCGGTGCAGGCGAACATTCTGGATCGCGGCGTGAAGAACATGTTGCTGCTCGACGTGACGCCGCTTTCACTCGGAATCGAGACTTACGGCGGTGCGGTCGCGAAGGTGATTCCGCGCAACTCGACAATTCCGGCGAGCGCGCAGGAACTTTACACCACCGGCGTGGACAATCAGACGGGCATTGATATTCACGTTTTACAAGGCGAACGCGAACTCGCGAAGGATTGCCGTTCGCTGGCGAAGTTCACGCTGAAGGTGCCGCCAGCTCCGGCGGGATTGCCGCGCATCGAAGTGAAATTCCTGATTGACGCCAACGGCATCTTGCAAGTCGGCGCAAAGGACTTGCGCAGCGGCGAGCAGCATTCCATCGAAGTGCAGCCAAGTTATGGCATCAGCGACACGGAAATTGAGCGCATGCTGGAAGACTCCATCGAATACGCGGAACAGGATTTTGCGGAGCGCCAGTTGATCGAGGCGCGCACGGAGGCGGAGTCGATTCTGACGGCGACGGCCAAGGGCCTCGACAATCCGAAGTCGGAGGAGTTGACGGCTGAGGAGCGAGCAAGAATCGACGCGAGCGTTATCGCGTTGAAAGAGTGTGTGGCGGCAAGCGACTACAAGCTCATCCGCAAACGCATTGACGAGCTGAATCACGCCACGGAGCATTTGGCGGAGTTGCTGATGAGCAGCGCGGTTTCCTCGGTACTCGAAGGACGCAAGCTCGCGGAAGTGTGAAGTGTTTTTGCCGGGGTGTAGTGAAGGGCCTGGATTTTTGGGGGAATTATGGGTGGAACGAATCCATACATCGAAGAAGTCAAATACAAGCCCGCCACGAAGAAATACAAAGTGACGTTTCTTCCCAGCGGCAAGACCATCGAAGTCGATCCGGAGAAAATCCCGTACGGGCACAACGGTCTGCCGGGCAGCATTCTGGACATTTCCGAAGGCTTTAAATTGGGATTAGACCATGCGTGCGGCGGCGTGTGCGCCTGCTCGACGTGCCACGTGATGGTGCAGCAGGGACTCGAGTCGTGCAACGAAGCCACCGATGCCGAATTCGATGAACTGGACGAAGCGCCGGGGATTACGCCGAAGTCGCGTCTGGGTTGCCAGACGGTTCCCGACGGCACGACGGACATCGTGGTGGAGATTCCCGACTGGAACAAGAATTACGCGAAGGAAGCAGATCACTGATTGAAGGGTTGTTAGTTTTTGGTTGTAAGTACTAAGTTAAAGAGACAATTCGGGGGAAAAGAATTATTTTTTCGCTCATTGAAATGGAAGCGGGTTGTTCGGATACCAGGAACCAAAGACTAAGAACCAAGAACTGAGTACGGAGTGAGGGTTTAGAGATGCCGCCGACGTTTGGATGGGACAATTTTGAAGACATTGCGATTGCGCTGACGGACAAGTATCCGGATATCGATCCATTGACGGTGCGCTTCACAGACATGCACAAGTGGATCACGGAGCTGACCGGCTTCAGCGGGGATCCAGCAGCGTCCAATGAGGCGAAACTCGAAGCCATCCAAATGGCCTGGAACGAGGAATATCAAGACCGACAAAACTGAGTTGGAAGATCGAAAATAGAAAAGAGAAATTGAATCGAAATGCGGGGTTTCGAGATGACAGGTTTGTGTGAGATTTATAGTCTGCTTGTCGGTTCGCGGGATTTCTCTTATTCTAGATAAGATATATACCCTGCAAACAGTGGCGCTATGGTGCAACGGTTAGCACGCGGCCCTTTCAAGGCCGAAATACGGGTTCGATTCCCGTTAGCGCTACCAAAAGCTCGTAAAGCCCTGCCGAATTTGGTTTTTGCAAAATGAAAGTCTGTTGTAGCAGTCCGGCTTCCATCTGTTATTGGTTCTTCGCAGCGCTGGCCGCGTGGGCAGTCTTAGCGATCATCGGATTGTATTGGCATCCGCTGCATGCGTCCTCGGCCGCAACTTGCCTGCTTGCTATGTCGGTCGGCTGCTTTGCCAACGCGTTCAAAAACCGTACATATCATTGCGTCCTTACTGGACCACTGTTTCTGATTGCCGCGATTCTTTTGCTTTCTTTAGACTCGTTGCACATCAAGGCTAGCTTCATCTGGGCAGGTGTGCTCGCTGGAACCGCAGTAGCATTCGCGCTGGAGTGGCGCTATTCGAGAAGGCTAGTCGCTCCGGCTTCCAATTAAGGGCGCTAGCCGGTTCGCACTTTTCCGGTTTCGAGCTACTGCTAGCCAGAATCTACTGGTTCAGCACGAAGACCATCTCAGTCTTGAAGTTGCTGCACCCTGGGCGGGGCTTGAAAGTGATCGTCTTGGCGGTTGCAAGCAAGGCATCGGCCGCTTCCTTTGGTGAAGCTTCAAGTACTCTGGCGTCGGAAACGTGGCCATCCTCGTCTATGGTGATCGCAACCTTACCTTCTGCTTTCCGCTTCTTTCCATTTTCGCGGTATTCCGGTGGCTTGGGCTGGCTCAAAATCGCGGGTGGTTTGCGGCATGCCTTTGGATTGCTCTGACCTCGACTGGGCGACGCGGCCAGCGCGGTCATAACTAGAGCAAGGTGAACCGATAGCGACAATGGACTCAGGAAGTTGTGGCGCACGAACGGGAACTTAGCAGAGGATAGTTGAGGAAAGCAAGAAGTACGCCAGCCCTCCCGAGGAGTGTCCTTGAGCTACGTTGAAAAGCACTTGATTCCTGGAGAGTCCATTCAATACGAGACCGAGCTGCACTGGATTGTGATGCTGGGGCATGCGATCGTCGGGGTCCTGCTGGCTCTGTTGGCGATTGCGATTCCGGTTCTTTGGGCTTCCCTTGGGACAAAAAAGAAAGGGGCGTCTGTGCCGGGGGCGATTTACGTGGTAGCACTGTTGTTTTTGCTTGTGGGCGGAGGATTGTTTCTTGCGGGGCTGTTGCGGCGTAAGGCTACAGAGATGGCGGTGACGAGCAAGAGAGTCATCGTGAAGACGGGGATTGCAGAGCGGCGGACTGTGGAGATTTTGCTGTCGAGAATTGAAAGCGTTGCCGTGGATGAGCCTGCTCTTGGAAGGTTGCTGGGTTACGGCACGGTGATTGTGCGCGGCACGGGAGGGACGCCCGAAACGTTCGAGAAGATTTATCATCCGCTGGAATTTCGGGAGCAGGTGCAGCGGCAGATCGCGGGAGACCGGGGGAAAGATGTTGGCAGTGGGTTGTTTGGCAGTGGCTCATTCTGATGAAGATGCGCCACTGCGGACGGTCACGCTATTTTGGAGTGCAGTTTTAAGAGGCGTACACTAGGCATATGCCTGGGAGGCATAAATGGCAAATCTGATGCGAACTTCCAATCCAGCGCTCAATGAACGAGCGTTTAAGGGACAGGCGGCCTTCGGCGAAGCGATGACGCTTCAGGGCACGGTGAACAAGACCGGCGTGCTGCTGCTTTGTGTGGTGGTAGGCGCGGCGTGGACGTGGGGCATGGCGCACTCCGAAACGCCGGAAGCGGCGATTCCCTGGATGATTGGAGGAATTCTGGGCGGCTTCGTCGTGGCGCTGGTCACCATTTTCAAAAGAGAATGGTCTCCCGTGACTTCGCTGATTTATTCACTTCTGGAAGGCCTGGCCCTCGGAGGCATTTCCGCGATGTTTGAACAAAGATATCCGGGGATTGCCATTCAGGCAGTGGGACTGACCTTCGGCACGCTATTCGCGATGCTGCTTGCCTACAAAACCGGGATCATCCGCGCAACGGAGAAATTCAAGATAGGAGTGGTCGCGGCGACGGGTGGCATCATGCTGCTCTATCTTGTGGACATCGTCATGCACTTTTTCAGCCGTCCGGTTGCTTTCATCCATGAAGGCACGCCCATTGGCATAGCGTTTAGCCTTTTCGTAGTGATTATTGCGGCGCTCAATCTTGTGCTTGATTTTGACCTGATCGAGACGGGCGTGAACAATGGCGCGCCAAAGTATATGGAATGGTACGGGGCTTTCGCGCTGATGGTCACGCTCATCTGGCTCTACCTCGAAATTTTGCGTTTGTTAGGGAAGGCGCGCCGCCGTTAGGGCTCCCAGGTGGTGCGGTAGTCGTCAAGCGTGACAGCTAAAACGTCAGCCGCAAGCGGGCGGAGACGCTGCGGGGCGGGGCGACGGCGGTGCCGGAGAAAAGGCTGGCGAAGTTGATGACGTTGACGCGGTCGGCGAGATTCGAAACCTGGATTTGAAAGACCGTGCTTCGCTGTTCCTTCCGAAAGAGTTCTGCGCCGCCTGCTATATCAACAGAAAAATTCGGGCGCACGCGGTCGCGTGCCAGATCCACTTGGTTGAAGATTGCCGGGCCGTACTGAGCCAGCAAGAAATTCGCGTCCGGGTTTGAACCCAAGTCGGCAGGCAAGCCGCTGCCGTATTGTGTCCCAAGCGCGACCCAAATGCGTGCGGGTGCTTGGAATCGGACGTAGGTGCGGAGCGTGTTGCGCTGATCCTGCGTAACCGCGAATTTGCTTGTATTCGTCAGCTGGTTGGCTGCGTCGCTTCCCAGAAAAAGGCCGCCCGTGATCGGTCCTTGCCCAATTCCAGATTGATTTGCATAGCTCAAATAGCCGGAAAGCCTTCCCCAGTGCGGCACTTCTAGTCGTATTTCTTCGCCATAGATGCGCGCTTTCGCGAAGCTGATGGGGAAACTGACGCCGGTATCGAGCAGCACGTCGTCATCGGGATAGTCATGAAAATCGCGGCGAAAAATGTTTCCGTCCAGCCGCAATTTGCCGAGAAGGGCTTTGGTGAAGCCGCCCTCGTAATAGTTCGCGTGCGCGGGACGCACCGGAAGGCGCACGACGATGGGATCGATCGATTTGAGCTGCGGCGAGCTGGCGAGGAGGAGATTTTCCATCGCCGGAGTCTGGAAAACGCGGTCATAAGAAGCGTGCAGCAACAGGTTCAACCACGGCAAATACCTGGAAATGCCCACTCGCGGGCTCAAGGCCGATTGGTGTGCCACGAATGCGTACTGATCGAAGCGCAGGCCCGCTCCAATGTTCCAATTGTTACGGTGCCACTCGTCCTGCACATAGGCCGCAGGTTCAACGTCCCAATGGCGGTCGGTGAATTGAAAGGGCGTTTGAGTTCCTGGATCAAATTGAGTCGGATCCGTAATCGCGTATTGCAGCGCTTCGTGAACCGGACTGAAGAGGCTATCCACTCCGGCTTTCCAGTCATGATGGCCGCGATGCCCGGCGAGATCGGCGCGAAGGTAGCCTTCGCGATAGCCGCGGTCTTGAGAAACAATCACCGGGGTCGCAGCTGCATTTGAGCGCAAAGTTACACTGGCGTCGCGGACGCTGCCTGAAAGACTCAGCAACAGGTCTTGAGAGATGGGGTGTTGAAAATAGATTTGGCCGCTGGTTTCGGTGTCGGCGATGTCCTGGCGCTGCCCGGCGGTTTGCTGCACGAGTTCATTGGGCACGAGAAAGCGCACCGCGTTGTGCGTAGCAGTGATTCGCAGACGATCTCCGCTAATGAAATCCCGTTCGTAGGAGCCGGAGAAGCCAGCGGCATTTCCACGGTTGGTGAAGTTCTGCAAGACGGGCGGGTCGAGATAACGATCCGTATGAAATCCGTCCGCACTGGCTGAAAAGCGGTTCGCGCCGCGAACGAAGGAGACACCCGCGGATCCATCGGCGGTAGAAAAGCTCCCTCCGCCGGCATCCAGCTGGCCGTGGAGTCCTGTGGGGACGTCTTTCTGCGTGGTCAGCTCGACAACGCCGCCGAGTTTCCGCCCATATTCCGCAGGATAATTCGCAGTGATGACGCGAAGGGATTCGACTTCGTCGGTGTCGAACGAAGGCGCAAAAGCGGGCGAGCGGTTTTGCGTCAGCGGCAGGCCGTCGACGACATACTGCACGTCGTACTCCGAGCCGCGCGGATGCAGGACGCCGTTGGCTTCGAGCAGCCATCCGGGTTGATCGGCGACCAGATCGAGCAAATCGCGCCCGGGTTGTGAGGCGGCTTGTTCGCTTATGGTCTGGCGGCCCACGGTGTAAAGCGTTCCCGTGCGATACGGATCCACAAGCGTGGCCGAGTCATTGACCTGCACCTGCGTCGTCACCGGCGCGAGGCCCATGGTGACCGTGAGGTGGACGGGAACTTCGGAACGAATCTCGACGAGTTCGCTCCAGGGGGTAAAACCTTCGGAGTGCAGAGTCAGGCGGTAAACGCCGAAGGGCAAATCCTGAGCCAGGTAGCGGCCATCCGGGCCAACCGCAAAGGTTCGCCGAAATTGATTGGCTTCGCTCGAGAGTTCGCCGGAGGGAGCGAGGATGGCGCCCTGTGCGTCGTGCACTTCAAGGCGCAGCTCTCCACGTACTCGCTGGGCTGGTGCTCCTAGCGCGCAAAGACCGAGGAGCGCAAGCGCCACGGCAGACCGCAAAGCATTTCTTGTGAGCATCTATAGAGGTATACCTGGCAAATCGTCGCCGCTTACTACGGTAACATGGCATCTGCGTTGGCCGGTCGGCCCGTCGAATTTTCGCTAGTAAAGTGCCAACAGTTTGTTTTTGAGCGGCGTTAAGGGAGCTGTTGTACAGTTCCGATTTGTGAGAGGTCATTTACCGCGCGGCGACTTGGGAGTGTGTTCCCGCTGATGAAAGATGGAAATCTTGTTTTCGGCGCATTGCCGAATGACGGGAATGAAGGAAAGTTGATGAAAATCCGAACCGCTCCAGAAAAGGAGGGCGACTCGAGGGAGCCGAGTCATGCCTTCATGGTCTCGTCAGGGTTTCTGGCGGGTTCGCGCGTGGTGGCCTCCGAGGAAGTGGACCGGGCGTTCCACATGCCGGTCGGCAAGCTACGCAAGCGGGCAGGGATCGAGTCGCTGGCGTACGCGGCGGAGGGCGAAAACGAGTTGACGCTGGGAATGCGGGCGGCGGAAAAGGCCCTGCGTGCGGCCTCGTGCGGAGCGCAGGAACTGGATTGGATTATCGCTACCAGCGAAACGCATCACGACTATCCATCGCTGGCGGCGCAATTGCACTCCCGGCTGCTGACGCGCGAGAACTGTGGTGCGCTTGACGTTGGGGGAGGATGCTTGGGGTTGCTCAATGCGCTGGCGGTGGCGCAATCGTTGCTTGGCTCAGGCGTCGCGCTAACGGTTGCGGTGATCACCGCCGACGTGCATAGCCGTGTGCTGACGCCGGAGCGGGTTGCTGGGGAATTTGGCGGACTCTTTGGAGACGGGGCCAGCGCGTTCTTGCTGCGGAGCGAAGCAGAATCGTCGGCGGGCCCGATCTACAAGCTGGGTGATTTTCTTTTTGGCTGCGCCGGACAATATGCAGCGTCGATTCAGGTGGCCGCAAGAATCGGCGGCGGGCTCGACGTGCAGTTTGATGGTGAAGCTCTTTCGCGCGCGGCGATCACACGATTGGAAAAAATCATCGCCGCTGTCGAGACTCGCAGCGGGATTCCCCGCACCTCGGTGGGAGGTTTTGCGACGCACCAGCCGAACCCGCGGCTGCTGACATTGCTCGCGAAGCAGTGCGGCGTTTCGGTGGAAGCTTTTCCTCCGATTTGCCGCACGTCGGGAAATTTGGGTTCTTCGATGTGCGGCGCGGCGCTCCATGCGGTGCTGCAAAATGCGGCGAAAGAAGAAGCTGGTCAGCGCAAGCCGATCTTTCTTGCGTCGCTGGGGCCGGGATTATTGTTTGGCGGAGGCTGGCTTACGCCCGCGTGACGCAAGATGCATGTCTCAATACATACAAAGATGAGTCGTACGATGGCCTTCCTGTTTTTATTCCCAGACAGGATGCGAGCTGCTCCTGCAGAAAAGAACCGACCTAAAGGTCGGCCGGCTGCTACAAAGAATCGTTCACGGGCCAGGGCGCGTTCGCGTAGTGAAGGCGATGTCCACCGCCGGAACAATGCAGGCTTGCAACGGCGGCCAGCCAGCGTCGGTCATCGCGTTGCGGCAGAGCGAGGTGAGCGAATTGTTGAACTGCGAGGGATTCGCTGCTCCGTTGAGAGCTTCCGCGTAAACTGTGTAGCTGCTTCCGACCGGCAATGCTGCAATTTGGTACGTGCCGTCAAATTGCGTGGGGCCGAGAGATGTGCAACTCCAACCTCCCAGCGTTGTGCCAATTACCGCGCCGGTTGAATTATCCACGGCAATAACCTGAGCGCCAAAAACACCCGTCACTCCAGGCGGAAAGGCGGGAAGCGCAAGCGGATTTGCCGGAATGATTTTGCCGCTGATGGAGCCTTGGTGGAGGGTGTCGGCGGGATCGGGATATAAAACGCGCAGCCCGGTGCGGTCATCGTCAGCAAGCGGAGCGTCAGGTTGCTGCGCGGTTGGGCGCGAGCCACTGATGGTTCCTGGCGCGGGGGCGTAGGGGAACATCATCGCACTCCACACGGCCGAATGACTGAAGCCGAGGAAGTGGCCAAGCTCATGAGTCAGCACGGATTCGAGGTCATAAGCTTTCGGAGAAGACGGAAGGGCTTGGGGGGTGGCGAACGTCGTGTTTGGATCACCGGGGCTGA
>DATEGP010000091.1:0-9264 GCA_035280045.1 Candidatus Acidiferrum sp. | reverse complement strand
GCCCAGGAGCACGCGCTGCGCGTCTGCATCTTTAAGGAGCGATTCGCAGAAGGCGTGAAACGTATCGAGTGTAACCGTTTTGCCACGCTCGCCTGTGGTCTTCACCACGCGCGCCTTCATTTCGCCCGCGGCTTTTTTCGTGAACGTCAGGCCAAGGATGTTTTCGCCGGTAAGCTCCGGATTCGATTGGAGGAGATGCCGAATCCGCTCAGTAATGACCCGCGTCTTTCCCGTTCCCGCGCCCGCAATGACCAGCAGCGGCCCTTCCCCGTGCAGGATCGCGCGCCGCTGCGCATCATTCAGCTTCAGCCCCGGCTCGCCCGCGGCCAGCGGCTCCATATCGAACAGAGTTGCCATGAATTACAAAGGTTAGCCGAATTCCAGCCGAACAGGAAATCCAGGCGGAAAAAATCAGAGGCCCTGTGTGATTATCAGTGTCAACAATAGAAAGCCCATCGCCGAAAAGGCGATGATCATCAGTCGGCGCATTTGCCTGACGTCCTTGCCGTCAGGAAACAGCCGCTGGTACTCTTCATTCAGTCGAAGTCTTTTGATCGGTCCCCAGAACACAGGCTGAAATCTTTCAGCCTCGGGTAAAAGTGCGTTCACTTTGTCTATAATCCTCCACTGGATCTCAGCGGACCACAGGCCACAGACAACCACCGTAGCTATGCATCCAGAGCCGATGACAATTCGAACAGCATTTGCAACAGAGAGACTCATTTAATTGAGAGGATTTCATTGCGGACCAAGCGCAATCGAATCCATTGTGGTTTCGGGCCATCAAAGAAATACGCCATTACAGCATCCTTCGCGTTTGCACGGAGCTCTTCCCAAGTGTCAGCTTGGGTGATGATGTTCTCGGTCAAACATTCAGCGCAGTAACCGCCGTCCACTTCTTCCGTTACCTCAAAGACGAGCTCATTGTTCATTGAGTGCAAACCAGCCCACCTCAATTTCAGCGCTGCGACTTGCGGCCTGCGGCAACGTCGGCGGCAAATTGTTTCGACTGTCCACGCGGGACGCTCAGCGATTCCCATTTGCCGGTCGCTTTTGCCGTCAGATGCTTTGCCAAGAAAACGATTTGCCCTACATGGTGCGCATAATGTGCGATCTGCCGGTTGATGGCTTGCATCACGGAATGCGGCTCCGTTCGAATTGTCACCGTGCGGCCCAGATCCGCGTCGGTCAGCGGTTCGAGCGCATCGAAAACGTATTTCCAGCCGCGTTCCCACATTTCCATCAGCGCGGCCCGCGTCTTCGGAGCGTCCTCGAACTCCGTGTCGCGGTTGCGGTCCGGCTTCTCTCCATCCGTGGTCAGGAAATCCAGCCAACGCGACCGCATGTTTCCCGCCAGGTGTTTCACGATGATGGCAATGGAGTTCGACTCCGAGTCGATGGCCACAAACAAGTTTTCGTCCGAACACTGCGACATCGCCCGCTCGCCCAGCTTCTTGTAATAGTGAAAAAGCCCAACGGAGTCCTTCACGTACGAAGTCGAAAATTGATGTGGCATCAAGCCATTGTGTTCCTTGCCGCCGCGCTGTCAACTTAATTCCCGGCCTCCGCGAAATGACAATATGGACTTTGCAAGTAACCGCTCGTCGTGCCCGCGCACCTAAACGCATCAGGTGTGCTTCTAGGTAGAAGAGTCACGGTTGTTGGGTGCCTTCGAAAGCGCTTGACAATTCGCTTTTTATTCGCCTAAGATGGCAACCCTGCGAAGCGGTCTTGTAAGATAGTTGCAAAAAGGAATTCACGATTTTGTTGTATAGAAACTTGGGAGGAATACTAACATGACCATTGGACAATCGCTGTTGCCGGAATTCGATCAGGAAATGCAAGGCACGCGCAAAGTGCTGGAGCGCTTGCCGGACGAGAAGTGGAGTTGGAAGCCGCACGAAAAGTCCGGCACACTGGGCTGGCTCGCTGGCCACGTCGCCAACATGGTGAGCTGGATCCCATACACCATCCAGACCGAAGAGCTTGATTACGCTCCGGTGGGTGGTCCAGCTTACGAGCCGCCTAAAATCACCAACCGCAAAGAAGCGCTCGCGGAGCTCGACAAGAACGTCGCGGACGCAAAGGCCGCGCTCGGGAAGGTCAGCGACGCCGAAATGATGAAGAACTGGCGGTTGCTCGCTGGCGGTCAAGAGATTTTCTCGATGCCTCGCGTCGCTGCGATTCGCGGAATGGTGCTGAACCATCACATTCATCATCGTGCGCAGCTTACAGTGTATTTGCGCCTGCTCAACGTTGCCGTGCCCGGTCTCTACGGTCCCAGCGCCGACGAAGCGCAACCCAGCGCCGCCGCCGCAAATTAACCGCGTCACTTTCGCGCGGGAACGGTTTCGTTCGTTTGTAGGGGCGCAGCTTTGCCGCGCCCCTCGTCCTTCTCGGATTTATCCCCGCTCAAAAGCATCCATTTGTGCAACGCGCTATACTACTGTTCGTCGCTCCTCTGTTGTACGGCCTTCGGAGGTCCGCATGAACACCGAAACTCCCGTCATTCTCTCTGCCGTGCGCACGCCCATAGGAAAATTCCAGGGTGGCCTCGCCGGATTTTCCGCTCCCGAACTCGGCGCAAAAGCGGTCGCCGAAGCCATTCGCCGCGCCGGCCTCGAACCCAAACAAATCGACGAAGCCATCCTCGGCAACGTGGTCCAAGCCGGCCTCGGTCAGAATCCCGCGCGCCAGGCCGCGCTCAAAGGCGGCTGCCAACCGCGCGTCGCCGCCATGACCATCAACAAAGTTTGCGGATCCGGCCTCAAAGCTGTCGCGCTCGCGGCCCAAGCGGTGCAGCTGGGCGAATCGGAAATCGTTGTCGCCGGCGGCATGGAATCCATGTCCAACTGTCCGTATCTTTTGCCGCAAGCGCGCACCGGCTATCGCATCGGCGATGGAAAACTCGTCGACTCGATGATCAGCGACGGCTTGTGGGACGCGTACGAAAATTTTCACATGGGCATGACTGGAGAACTCGTCGCCGAGAAATACGGCATCACTCGCGAGGAGCAGGACCGCTTTGCCGTCGAAAGTCACCAGAAAGCGGTGCGGGCGCGCAAGTCCTGCTTCTTCGAAGCGCAGATTCTTCCCGTCGAAGTTCCGCAGAAAAAAGGCGATCCTGTCGTCATCAAATATGACGAGTCGCCCCGCGAAGACACTTCGCTCGAAGCGCTCGCGAAGCTGAAGCCGGCATTCAAGAAGGACGGCACGGTCACCGCGGGAAATGCTCCCGGCACGAACGATGGTGCGGCCGCTTTGATCGTGTCGAGTGAACGCAACGCTTCGCGGCTCGGCAAGCAACCGATGGCGCGCATCGTGGCGCAAGCTGTGAGCGGCGTCGAGCCCAAGTGGGTGATGATGGCGCCCGTGGACGCCGTCGAAAAACTGCTCACAAAAACCGGCTGGGACCGCGACAAGGACGTCGACCTCGTGGAACTGAACGAAGCGTTCGCTGTGGCGGCCATCGCCGTCACGCGCCAGCTCAAACTGAATCCCGAAAAAGTCAACGTGAACGGCGGAGCCGTGGCGCTCGGCCATCCCATCGGTGCGAGCGGCGCGCGCATTCTCGTCACGCTGCTCTACGAATTGCAGCGCCGCAACCTCAAGTGCGGCATCGCCGCCCTCTGCCTGGGCGGCGGAAACGCCATCGCCCTCGCCGTCGAGCGATACTGACAAAACGACTGTGGCCGAGCGTCGAAAAAAGAGGTCCAAGACTCGGAGCGAAAAGCCTCGTTCTGTGACCCTCGATGATCTTGCCCACTTCAAGATTAAATCGATTTCACCAAAAGCGAATCGAACTCTTGAGCTTGCCGGCGTGTTCACTGATCTCAAGGGCGTCCGCTTGTCAGAGGACACCGATCGAACCGTTGGATTTCTATATATTTCTCGAAAAGACTCCGTTTACCTGCTCAGAAGGGAATTCGACGCCAACTCTAAAAGTGCAACACTTATCGCCTGGCCGCCACCTTCCAAGCCTTTGCGTGAGGGCAGTAGTTATCCGTATGTAGATTATTACTGGAGCCCAAAAGAAGTCGCTTTCGCGCTTGAGCCAGCCAGCTCTTGGAAGAGGGTCAAATTCAAGGCAGAAGACTCAGTGCGGTTTCGTGATCCAAAGGTGCCGGGTTGGTGGACATCACAAGTTGCTTCCACTCCGGTCGCGCAGGGCGCTACGCATATCCACATCATCAAGAACGGCTGGGATTGCGAGCACTGTTATGTTTGCAAGTCCAGGATTGGAAAAAGCGGCAATCCTTGGGGCTACTACTCTAAAGCTGACAATGATTGGCTGTGTATTTCGTGCTTCAAGAAATTCATTGCTCGCCACGATCTCCGATTTCTACAGTTTGAAAAATAAGAAAATTCAAGGCTGCTGTGCAACGCATCCGTCGGCCAGAGCCGTGGCCTGTTTCGTGTCCACCATCTCTTTATCTTTCACGTGGCTTTCGTCGATAGGCTCCAGCCGCTTGCGGTCTTCCACGCCTTGCTCCCGAGTCACCGAGACGAGGCGGCCGTGCGCCTTCCAAGCGCCTGACGCAATTTCCACGCGGAAGAAGTAGCACTGCCCTTCCTTCAATTCCATTTGCACGGCGAACTGCGGGTCTTCGGCGCGGAAAGCATGTTTGCCTGGATCGACTCTTGCGATGAGAAAGCGCCCATTCTCGGCGCGTGCGATTTCATGTTCGTCAATGAAGATCGAAGGCCGCCAGTTTCGTGTACCGAAATCCTTAAGCCGGCCCACAAAGACAATGGCCTTGGCGTTTTTCGAAGCCTCTTGAGTGGCTTTTGGAGCCGATGCAAGTGAAATCCATGCTGCCGTTCCTGAGAGGATGAACAAGGTGGCGCAAGAACGAAGTCTCACGGTTGCTCCTCTAGCTCCGACGGAACGGCGCGCGCTTTCGCGCCGTCACGACTTCTTTAATTCTTGGGATGGAACAACAATGGCGCGAATGATAGCACGCCAAAGGAAAAACACCCCTCCGTTTTTGCGACTACACTGCCGCAGGTCTTAAACCGCCGGTTGTGGCGACGGCGCGAGATTCAGGTCGTTTCCGCAGTAGGGGCAGAACTTGTCGAGTTCGGCGACTTCGTGCTTGCACTGCGGACACGACGGCTGCAGGTTGCATTTGCAGTTGGGGCAGAAATTGAACCGCGCGCTCACCGACACGTTGCACTGCGGGCACGGATACGGCAGCGGCTCGCGCATCAGGAAGTAAATAACCAGGCCGATAAGCCCCCAAGTCGGCAGAAAAATCAGAATCAGAATGGTCCACAGCGCAGAGTTCATTCCGCGGCGCGCTGAATCGCGATTGACGTAAGCCACGAGAAAGATGAAAAACGCGAAAAAGATACTTACCACTGTGACGATGCCGGCGAGGGCGAACGAAGCGAGCGCGGGATGGTCCCGCAGTTCCGGGGGAAACATATCGTTGCCATAGGGGTTGTAGCGCTGCGACAGGTTGTAGGTAATCGCGATCCCCAGCGCGAGTAAGTAAAGAAAAGCTACCAGGCCCATCAGCCACTTGGGAATGAGCAGGAACTCGTCCCGGAAGCGCAGCTTCTCTTTTCTCCGCCGGACGCGGTTCAGGCGCATTCTTTCATTGAAGGTGCTCGTCACTTTTTGTGAGTAATCAGCCATTTTTCTCTCTCTTGCCACTCAATAATCTTGACGCCAACTACTTGTCATCCTGAATCACGCTTTGCATGATGAGGCCTGCCTGCGGCAGCCAGGGATCTGCTTTTCTCCGCGCGCCTAACTCACCGCCTGGGCTGCATCCACTGCGGCTCTTCGGACTGGCGCGCGCTTTCGAGGAGCAGCACGATTACCGCGAACAGCGCGGGAATCGTCCACCAGAGGCCAAAACCGATTTCGAGCAGCAACTTGGGAGCGCCAGTGACTTGTCCAAACCATGCAAAGACGCGCCAGACATACGGCGCGCTGGCGATGCCGAAAATCCAGGAAGCCGCGCAGGCCAGCCAGAGCATGCGGCGTTTGGGTTCGCGCTCGCGCAATTCCATCGCGCGCAGCCGTATGCGGAATTGCGTGCGCGATGCCAGATCCGCGGGCAGCGAAATTGGAGACGTGCGCAGCGCCCGCAAAGCGCCATCGGTTTGCCGCTCGTGTTCGTTGCAAAACTCGCAATCCTGCAAATGCGCGGTGAGCCAATCGCTTTCGGATTGTGCGAGTCCTTCCACACGGCTCTTGGCCACGAGTTGCTGCGCGCGGTTGTGTACGTTTTCCCTCATGCCGCACCTTCCTGAAGCGCGCCGCGCAGCGCCTCAAGCCCGCGATACAACCGCGACTTCACGGTGGAAACCGGGATGCTCAGGACCCCGGCCATCTCTTCGATTTGCAATTCTTCCTGAAAGCGCAGGACCAAAACTTCGCGGTAAATCGCGGAGATTTTTCCGAGCGACGCGTGCACGTTCTGTTCGTTTTCTTGGGCCAGCAGTTGATGCAACGGGGATGGCTCGCTTTCGTTCGCGATTTGCAATGGCCGTTCCTGCTCGGGATCGGTGAGCGCGTCCAGGCTTTGCGCTTTTTTCGTGCGCTGCCAGTCAATCACCAGGTGACGCGCGATCGCGAAGAGCCACGCTTCGAATTTTGATTTGCCGTCGTACTGGTGGCCGCGCTCGAGCACGCGGATCCACGTCTCCTGAAAAAAATCTTCGGCGCGCGCCTTGTCGCCGGTGATGTAAAGCAAATAGCGGAAAAGCCGGTATTGATATTGCTCGATGAGGCGGTCGAGCAAATCGGGATCGCGCTTCTGCAAGCCGCGCGCGATGCTTTTCATTTCATCGCGCATCAGCGTGGAGAACGACACGGTTTGCGCGAAGGCGTTCGAGCCAAAGAACGAAGCAGCTTGCCGGACGGTCGGGCATGAAGTCGTAGCGGTCATTCTAACTGGTATACGGGTTCGAATCGAAAAAAGACGCACGGAAGGGTGGTCCGTTTTAAGTGTTGTGGTTTTAATGGGTTACAGCGATTTGACTTTTGCGGATCTGGAGGAAAATGTCCGCTATGTAGATTGTTTGGCTATCTAGATAGCGCTACTATCTAGATAGCGGACCTATGTAGTTGTCATTACGAAGACCTTTGTGCTGTAAAGATGAACCTTCGGAGGGGCCGGCGACATGACCCGCGGCTCGCTGGAACTCTTGAAACTGAACCGGATCATTCATGAACCGGAGAGGCTGATGATTCTGACCGCATTGTATCCGGTCGCAAAGATGGAATACGTTCGGCTGCAGAAAGAGTGGAAGTTCAAGCAAGCCAGGCTTTCCGGCCACTTAGCTGTGCTCGAAAAAGCAGGCTATGTGGCGATCGAGAAGAGATTCAAGGGAAAGTATCCGCAGACGATTTGCGGGATGACGAAGAAGGGACGCGAGGCGCTGGCGCTGTATGCGGAAATGCTGAAGGAAGTTACGAAAGTGACGGAGGATGCGAAAGAGGATTAGCGCGCTGCCGCGAGAGAAGTGTTCGGTGCGCGAGCGAGCCCGGTCCATTCCTTTGGTGCTACACTTCCCGCCATGTTTTGCCCGCAATGCCGCGTGGAGTATCGCCCCGGGTTCACGCACTGCACCGACTGCGACGTGGACTTGGTTGACACGCCACAGGAACCTGAAAGTTCTGGCGAAGCGAACAGGATTATTTGGATGGGAGACAGTCAGGAAACCTGTGTTTCTCTTTGCGAGTGCCTCAAGGACGCGAGAATTCGCTATCAAGTCACACAGGGGATGAAGTCACGCAACGCAAGAATGACTGTGACTTCGAGATACGAACTTGCGGTTTCCGCTGAGGACGAGAAGAAGGCCAAAGAGCTTTTGGAATTGCCAGAAACAGTTGTGGAAGAGAGCGGTGAATTGGAAGACGAGGACGAGAATCAAGCGCTCATGGAATTGCCTGTAGGCGATGAGTCAGCTCCAGGCACGGTTCGCAAAGGCAAATCTTATCTTGGCCCATGGTATCCGGAGGACGCGACGGTCGAGGTGTTTACGGAAAATTCCATTTTCGAGTCCGGCTTGATTGAAATGTCTCTTAAGGAAAACGAGATTCGTGCGCGGGTTGAGGTTCAGGAAGACGGATTTAAGAAAGTGTTTGTGTTGCCGGAAGACGAAGCGGCTGCCAAAGAAATTGTCCGCGAAATCGTCGAAGACAAACCGCTGGAATAAATCATTCCGTGGCGCAAGTAAAACAGGCGGCGGTGGGATTTCGGGTGCATTCGGGGTGGGCCGCGATGGTGGCGGTGGCTCTGGAGAAGAGCGGCCCCGTGGTGCTGTGCCGCGAGCGCCCTCATCTGGTGAAGATTTTTAACTATTCGTACCGACAGCCGTATCACACGGCGGAAAAGATGCCGTTGGGCGAAGCCCGCGCGTTTATCTCGCAAGTCAGGGCGGAGGCGAGAGGGCTCGCTCGCAGCGCGATGCAAAGAATGCAGGCGAGAGTGCGAGAGGCAGGCTACGACTTGAGCCATTGTGGCGCGCTGGCGGCATCAGGAAGAGCGCTCCCGAAGCTAGAAGAAATCCTGGCGGCTCACCCGCTGATTCATACCGCGGATGGGGAGCTGTTTCGAGAAGCGCTCCTGCATGCGAGCGAGCGGAGTGGGCTCAAGACGCAACGCATAAAGGAAAAAGAACTGCTGGAAACGGCGAAGAAGACTTTGCACGAAGAGCCCGCGGCCCTGCTGAGGAGGACGACAGAAATGGGGAAAGCGTTTGGGTCGCCGTGGTCGCAGGATGAAAAGTTCGCGACGCTCGCCGCGTGGCTTGCGCTGACTTCACACAACCGCACTGGCTTACAGGGCTCGCAGAAATCAGAAGAGAGAAAAAAACCTAACACAGAGAGCACAGAGGCAGAGGCACAGAGGTCACTGAGACGCGCGGTCCTTAGTTCGGGCCGCGCGCGATCGCGCGGTGACGTCAAGCGGCTTGTGTAAATAGTTGGAGGGCGTGGTTCTTCCAGTCCTGGTTGAAGCGACTGAAAATTGCGTAGATGATGCGGTCGACACTGGCGACGTTGGTGAACACGACCATGGGTCGCGTACGTCGACGGACTTCTACGAAACAACGCTCGATCACGTTAGTGGTGCGCAGCTTACGCCAGAAATGCTTCGGAAACGTGAAGAAGTGCAGCAGCTCTGGCAAATCCCGCTCCAGTTGGCGGACCATTCTGGGATAGCGCGAGCGCCAGTGGAAACGAAAACGCTCGAAGGCCCGCTTGGCCACGGCCAGATTCCCCGCCAGATAAATCTTCTGCGCTTC
>DATEGP010000090.1:0-16669 GCA_035280045.1 Candidatus Acidiferrum sp. | reverse complement strand
TGCCGTTTCCGGTCCGAGCCCTGCAGGTCGACGGAGGCAGCGAATTCGCTGCCGAATTTGAAGAAGCTTGCCGGCAGAAAGAACTGCCGTTGTTCGTGTTGCCGCCAAAATCACCTAAACTGAACGGCCACGTGGAACGCTCGCATCGCACCCACAACGAAGAATTTTACGAGGTCCTCGCCGACTCCGATCAACCTGAAATCCTCAACCGCCAACTCCGTCGCTGGGAGCACACCTACAACTGCGTCCGCCCTCACCAAGCCCTCGCCTACCTCACCCCGCTGGAATTCTTACATCAGTGGAAACAAAACCACAGAAAGGCAAAGTGTCACTAATCTACTGGACGAGTACAGGCGTTTTATTGGATGCGGTGCTCTGCGGTATGCTATACCCTCTTCTTTGCCGTTCAGCCTCTTGTGGTGGGGGCAGGAAAAATGGCGAATGCCATCCTTCAAGTGGAGAACCTCGTCAAGCGCTACGGAGATGTGCAAGCCGTACGCGGTGTAAGCTTTTCTGTCGAAGAAGGCGAGGTCTTCGGCCTCCTCGGTCCCAATGGGGCCGGGAAAACGACGACAGTCGAAATCCTCGAAGGATTGCGCGACCCCGATGGCGGGTTCGTCTCCGTATGTGGTCTGAATCCGCAGCGCGAATCCGAAGCGCTGAAGCAGGAAATCGGCGCTGCGCTTCAAGCCACGGCCCTCCCCGACAAAATGCGCGTGATCGAGGCCATCCGCCTGTTCGCAAGCTTTTACAAACGCCATCGCGACCCGCAGGAATTGCTGAAACGGTTTGGGCTCGACGAGAAGAAGAATTCTTTTTACAGCCAGCTCTCTGGCGGGCAAAAACAGCGCCTGGCGCTGGCTATGGCGCTGGTCAACGATCCGCAAGTTTGTTTTCTCGATGAGCCCACCGCGGGCCTCGATCCTCAGGTCAGACGCGAAATCTACGACGTCATTGAAGAACTGCGCCGCGATAAAAAGACCGTCCTCCTGACGACCCATTACATCGAAGAGGCCGAGCGCCTCTGCGACCGTGTGGCCATCATTGATCACGGAAAAGTGATCGTCCTCGGCACGCCTCGCGAATTAAAGGCTCGCTCCGGTGGCACTACGCGCATCGAAGTGCGTTTATCAAAACCGGCATCCGACGGAACTCTCAAGAACCTGGAAGGCGTGGTGGACACGCGCGAGGTGGATGGCACGTACGTCCTGCATTCACAACGTCCGCCGCAAACCATCGTCTCGCTGGTCAAACAACTCGAAGCCCAGAGCAACGAGCTCGTCAGCCTTGAAATTGCCACGCCCTCCCTCGAGGACGTTTTCATTGAAATGACCGGAAGGAGGCTACGCGATTGAAAAACTTTGCCGCCCTCACGCGCATGCGCATCCAGATCGCATTTCGCAACAAGATGTTCTTCTTTTTTGTGATTTTCATGCCTTTCACTTTTTTCTTTCTCTGGCTTGGCCTGCTTGCCAAGGGCATACCGACACGTTGCGCCTTTTACCTTGGCCCGGTGGTGGCTTTCAACGTGATGGGCAGCTTTTGGGGTCTCAGCGCTACGCTCGTTCTCTTTCGAGAACAGGGAATCCTTCGGAGGTTCCACGTCGCCCCGGTCACTGCAAGCGACTTGCTGGCTTCGAGCGTTGTGGCGAACTACGTACTTACACTGCCTATAGTTGCCCTGGAGCTATTCTTCGCACGGGTAGTCTTCCACGTCCCAAGCCTTGGCAACCTCTTGTCCCTTTTCGTTTTGGTCTCCATAGGCATTATTTCTTTCGGCTCGCTCGGTTTGGTCGTTGCCAGCGTGACCAACACCATGCAAGAAACCCAGGTGCTAAACCAGCTCTTGTGGCTTCCGCTGATTTTTCTCTCCGGCGCCACGTTCCCCCTCGCCTACATGCCACGAAGCGTTCAGCGTTTCGGCCTGTTTCTTCCCGCAACTTATCTCGTCAACGGAGTGCAGCAAGCCATCCTGAATGGTGCGACTCCTTGGAGCCGTTATGTGGAGATCCTCTCGCTTGCCCTATGGGCGTGCCTGACTTTTTTCCTCTCCGCGCAACTCTTCCGCTGGGAGCCCGAGGCTAAAGTTCCGAGGAGGGCCAAACTTCTCGTTGCAGCAACCGTGATTCCGTTTCTCCTTTTGGGCCTTGCCGAAAACATGTCGGACCGCGTTTTGATAGAAGCCAAGACCGCTCTTGAGAGGTTCGATTCCGCGCCTCCCAAGCCTCCCAGCATCGGAATGCCGGGGAAACTCGGTGGAGTGCAAGGACCACCACGGTAGTTGACCGAAACCCGCACCGTTGCGCGCCAATTTGGTTCGAGCACGCCGCGTATTACGTAGTTTCCTGCATTGACGCTCGCTTCCTCGTACCGTATTCTGAATTTTCAGCTGCACTGCTGCTCGCGGCTCTACACAAGGGAGCATTTATGGCCATTCAGCCAACGGAGAAAATCTGGCATAACGGAAAATGGATCAATTGGGACGACGCCACCCTGCATGTTCTTTCTCACGTCGTCAGCTACGGCTCCGCGGTTTTCGAGGGCATTCGCTGCTACGAAACCAAGCAGGGCCCGGCCATTTTCCGCCTTCGCGAACATATGCAGCGCCTAATTAACTCCGGCCGCATTTACCGCATGGAGCTTCCCTACTCTGCGGATGACTTCTCAAACGTCGCCTGCGAACTTGTTCGCATTAACAAGATGAATTCCTGTTATGTGAAGCCCATCGTTCTCCGCGGCTACGGCGATGTCGGCGTGAACCCCCTGAATTCCCCGATCGATCTCTACATGGCCTGTTGGAGCTGGGGCGCTTACCTTGGCCCCGACGCGCTTTCGAAAGGTGTTGACGTCGGTGTCAGCTCCTGGACCCGCATCGCGCCCAACACGCTGCCGGCCATGTCCAAAGCCGCCGCGAACTACATGAATTCGCAGCTCATCCGCATGGAAGCGTCCTTTAACGGCTTCACCGAAGGCATCGCGCTTGATTCCAACGGCCACGTTAGCGAAGGCTCCGGCATGAACATTTTTCTGGCGCACGACGGCACGCTCTACACGCCGCCGCTGGCCACAAGCATTCTTCCCGGCATCACGCGCGATGCCATCACGAAAATTGCCGAAGACCTTCGCATTCCTTGCAAGGAAGCTGTCATTCCTCGCGAAATGCTTTACATTGCCGATGAAGTTTTCTTCGTGGGTACGGCCGTGGAAGTCACGCCCATCCGTTCCGTGGACCACATCCAAGTGGGCAAAGGCGTGGCGGGACCAATTACGCGCAAGTTGCAGGAAGAATTCTTCGCCATCACCAGCGGCACGAAGCCCGACCGCCACAACTGGCTCACGCCGGTCGGCGCGCCCGTCAGCGCCGCCTCGCGCTAGTTTCAAACGCGACCTGTATCCTTTGTAGGGGCGCAGCAAATGCTGCGCCCTTATCTTTATTCCAATAGAGATCTCGCAATGTTCTTCCTCCGCCGGCGTAATATGATGTGCCGCGAAACCTAAACATAGGAGTCTGCTTTGTGACCAACCACACGCGGCTTGCTGCCGCTCTCATCCTTCTTTTCGCTTTCTCGATTCCAATGCCAGAAGCTTCTGCCCAGGACCATCGCCCTCGCGCGCGCGAGCTTGGCATCCATCCCGGCATCTATGACCCCGGCGCTAACAACGCCATCACCGACGTGTCCGGCGTTCAAGTGGGGCAAGTCACTCTAGTTAAAGACGAAAATGTTCGAACGGGAGTCACCGCGATACTTCCGCACGCGGGAAACATGTTTCAGGACAAAGTGGCGGGCGCCGTTTTCGTCTACAACGCGTTCGGCAAGCTCGTCGGTTCCACGCAGGTCACCGAACTCGGCCAGATTGAAGCGCCCATCGTCCTCACCAACACGCTCAGCGTCTGGGACGCCGCAGGGGCCGTAGCCAGTTGGACGCTGGCCCAGCCAGGAAACGAAAATGTTTACAGCGTGAATCCTCTCGTTGGTGAAACCAACGATGGCTGGCTCAATGACATTCGCGGATTCCACGTTAGCGCCGAAGACGTGAAACGTGCCCTTCGTGAAGCTCGCGGCGGCCCCGTGGAAGAAGGGTCCGTCGGCGCAGGAGAAGGAACCATCGCCTTCGGCTGGAAAGCCGGCATCGGAACAAGCTCGCGCCATCTTCCCGAAAAGGAAGGCGGCTTTACTGTCGGCGTGCTGGTTCAGGCAAATTTCGGCGGCCGACTCACGATTGCCGGCGTTCCAGTCTGGAAAGAGTTGCAACCTACCCAGCCGCTAAGCCGCAACTCTGATTCGCCGCCACGAAATTCCGCCGACGGATCGTGCATGATAGTCATCGCCACCGATGCGCCGCTCGATGCTCGCCAGTTGCGGCGGCTGGCGGCCCGCGCGTTTCTCGGAATGGCGCGCGCAGGCTCCACGGGAAGCAATGGCAGCGGCGACTTTGCCATCGCTTTCTCCACAACCAACCGCGTCGCTTTTGGCGCGCCACGCGGCCCCGCCATCTCTCTGCTCGGAGAAGATGCGCTCTCGCCCCTGTTTGAAGCCGTCGTGGACGCCGCCGAGGAAGCCATCGACAACGCCCTGCTGAAAGCGCAGACCGTCCACGGCCGCGATGGCCATGTTGCCGAGGCCATCCCCATTGACCGCTTGCGCCAGATTTTGCGTGCTGCGATCTCTTCACCTCATTGAGTTCACAGCAAAAAAGAACGCGGAAAAGCCCGCCGCGCGATAAAACAACGGCAAGATCAGCGCGCTCTTGCTTTTTGCGCCGTGGTCGCTTTAGCCCCCCCACCAGACTCCACCAGATCACATGCGCTTACTCGCCGCTCCAGGAATTGCCGTTCCATCGGGCTTCGCGCCAGCAGCAGCGCCGCCTCGAAGTGCTCCCGTGCAACCTTGTGTCTCCCTCGGCGCAGCTCCAATTCGCCAAGCGCCGCGGAATAAAACGGGTAGCTCAAAAGCCGCTCGCGTCCTTCGATCGCTCTCAGCTCTCGCAGCCCGCTTTCCGGTCCTTCCATCTCCGCGACGGCAATGGCCCGGTTCAACGCCACCACCGGTGAAGGCCGGATGTTCATTAGCATGTCGTAGAACGAAACGATGGTTCGCCAATCCGTATTCTCTGCGCTGGGTGCGGCCGCGTGAATGGCGGCAATCCCAGCCTCAACGTGATATTCGCTTAACTCCGGACCGGTTGCTGCGAGATTCAGCAGCCTTTGTCCTTCTGAGGCGAGTTGTGCATCCCACTTTGATCGGTCCTGCTCGTAGAACGTACTCAAGTTGCCCGCACCATCCATTCTGCCGGGCAAGCGCGCCGCATGGAGATGCATCAGCGCCGCAAGCGCATGCGTTGCCGGTGTCGCGCCGGTCGGATGGGCGAGGAGAATTCTTGTCAGGCGCATCGCCTCCTGGCAAAGTTCCTCACGCACGGCCGCCTTGGTTGATGCCCCGTGATAGCCCTCGTTAAAAAGCAGATAAAGCGCCCGCTGCACAGCAGGCAGCCGCGTGGAAAAATCTTCAGCGTCGGTAATTTCAAACAGCCGCTTGGAGTCCGCAAGCACTTTCTTGGCCCGCGTGATGCGCTTCTCCATCGCCGCGTGGCCGCTGACAAATGCCCCGGCAACCTCGTCGACGCTGAAGCCGCACAAAATGTGAAGAATCAGGGCAGTCTGACTCTCCTCTGCCAGCCGAGGGTGGCAGCAAGAGAACATCATCCGCAGTTCATCGTCCTTGATCGCGGCGGACGAAAATACTTCCTGAATCGCCGGGACCAGTGTCCATTCACTCTCGAGCAGCCTTCCAAGTTCAGGCGCATACGTGCGTGCCGTGCGCGCGCGCCGCAGCGCGTCCAAAGCGCGGTTTTTCGCCGTGGTCATCAGCCATGCCGATGGGTTCTCCGGTACGCCACGGAACTTCCACACTTCCAGGGCGCGGCAGAAGGCGTCTTGCACGACGTCTTCCGCCAGCGCCAGGTTGTGCATTCCAAAGAGGCGCGTGAGCGCGGCGGTGATTCGCCCCGCCTCGTGCCGGAAGAGATGCTCTTCGAGTCCCATCACATGCTCAGTTGCATGATCGGGCGCACTTCCACCGAGCCCCCGAATTCGAAGATCGGGCAACCCAGCGAAATTTCCGTCGCTTGCGACAGGTCCTTCGCCTCGATCAGCGTGTAACCGCCCACGACGTCTTTGGTTTCGGCGAACGGGCCGTCGGTCACAGTTTTCTTCTGGCCTTTGACAAGTTTTCCCGTGCGCTCCAGCGGGTGCCCTTGGTCCTTAAGATGTCCTTTTGCTCCCATGTCTTTCATCCATGCCATCCACTTTTGGATTGTTTGCTGTGCCACTTCCGGGGAGGACCTGCCGCTCTCACCACCCCGGTAAAGAAATAGGAATTCGCTCATGTTTTTCCTCCTTGTTTAAAAACCCCTCCTGGAATTTTGTTCCGAACTTCACTCTCTAGACGTTTGAACGCTCTTCCGCCGGACAACATTTTTAGCCACGTAAAATTGGCCGGAGCCGGCCACTAGCAAGTTTCACCGGCCAACGCTCGCCGCGCGTACCGGCACGGCGCAGTAGCTACCTTTCGTGAAGCCTTCCGCATCGATTCCGAACGCGTGGTCAAATCGCGCGCGGTAGTTTTCCCACGCCAGCGTCGCAGTCAGCTCCACTAGTTGCGCGTCGTTGAATCTCTCTCGAAGCTTTGCGAACAGACTTTCACTCACTTCCACCGGAGTCTGGGTCATGCCGTCCGCGTACTCCAAGATCAGCTTCTCTTCTTCTGAAAACAGCGCGCTCTTGCGGTACTCGCCGAGCGCCGCAATTTTCTCCTCTGGGATGCCGTTGGTTCTGCTGACCGCAGAACCAATGTCAATTCAAAACGGACATCCCACAAGCGTAGCCACTCGCAGCTCCCCCAGATTCTTCAACCGCTCTTCCACCAGATGGCTGGTTAGCAGAGACTGCTCCATCTGCCCGTAGCCCCAGAGTAGTTTTGCATGGTGCGCGGCAATGCGAGCCGGCATCACCACGCGGCCCACTTTGCGTTTTGTTAGCGCATAAACGATTCGTGTAAACATTCCGTGAAAAAGACCTTGCTTGCTTGGATCCGCCCCTTCGATTCGTGCCATGACGTCCCCTCCCGACCACTCCTAGAGTTTGACTCCGAACTTGCTCCTTCGTTACCTGCATCCTTCGGCTAGACAGCCTGCGCCACCAACACGTCAGAGGCAGCTGTTAGAGTTTCGGTTTTCAAATTTCCATTTTCTATTTTCCGCTCTCCATGTTCCTGACTCTTACTGTCAACTGTGGACTGTCAGCTGTCGGCTTCTGCCGGACTAGCATTCCGCGCCGCATTGCGGCTAGAATGCACCCGGTCAAATCACGCGCATCTTCCTTTCCACCCTGGGAGGAACTTTCATGTACAGCACCACGCAAAAACTTGTGGCGGAGTTCATCGGCACCTTCGCCCTGATTTTCTTTGGCGCCGGCTCCATCTGCGCCGATGAGTATATGCGCAGTTCTGGCGGCATCGGACTTCTCGCCATCGCCCTCGCGCACGGCCTCGCGATTGGCCTGATGGTCTCCGCCTTTGGACACATTTCCGGTGGCCATTTTAATCCTGCGGTGACCATTGGTATTTGGGTCACCAAGCGGATTAACACCATCGAGGCTCTGCTCTACTGGGCCGCGCAGCTCATCGGAGCAGCCGTCGCCGCCTTCATCCTCAGAGCCGTGATACCCGACGATATTTGGCACAAAGTCATCCTGGGCACGCCTGAGCTGGCTCGCGATTTCCCTGTCTGGGCAGGCATGACCCTCGAAGCCGTCGCTACGTTCTTCCTGGTCCTCGTTGTCTTTGCTACTGCGGTGGACGAAAAGGGTGCCTTCAAGGCTATCTCCGGATTCGGCATCGGCCTGACCATCACCATGGGAATTCTGACGGCCGGCCCGCTGACCGGCGCCGCTCTCAATCCCGCCCGCGCCTTTGGGCCCGCCCTCGCCGCAAATCACTGGGCTCACCACGGCGTTTACTGGATTGGCCCGCTCGCAGGAGGCTTCATCGCCGGCCTGCTCTACGACAGCCTCTATTTGAAGAAAGCTTAAGACTGGTCTCCGGTTTTCGCGAGTCACCAGCCACAAGTCACGCCCTTCGTACAGGTAACTACCGCGCAACCAGTCTGTCCCGGCGTCCTTGCCCGCCCCGGTCTCGGATGCTAGTTTCGATTGATAGCTGCACGTTTGCGGGGTTAACACTCATGCCGACTAGCGTTGACGATCTGCTCCGCCGAGCCGTCGAGAACAAGGCTTCCGACTTGCACCTGAAAGTCGGCAACCATCCCTATTTGCGCATCGACGGCCTGCTGACCCCGCTCACCGACGTCGCCCGCGTCACGCCCGAAGAAATGCTTTCCATGGCCTTCAGCATGATGACCAACCGCCAGAAGCAAAAGTTCAAGGAAACGGCGGAATTGGACATGGCGTACGGCGTCGCTGGCCTCGGCCGCTTCCGTGTGAACGTTTTTCAACAGCGCGGCAACGTCGGCATGGTCTTGCGCGTCATTCCCACCAAAATCCGCACCGGCGAAGAGCTGAATCTTCCTTCGGTCATCAACAAGATTTGCGAAGAGCAGCGCGGCCTCGTGCTCGTCACGGGAACCACCGGTTCAGGTAAGTCCACCACGCTCGCGGCCATCATCGACCGCATCAATGCTTCTCGCGCCGACCACCTCATCACCATCGAAGATCCCATCGAGTTCCTGCACCGCGACAAAAAGAGTTTCATCAATCAGCGCGAAGTCGAAGTGGACACCGCGAACTTTTCCACCGCCTTGCGCGCCGCTCTTCGTCAGGACCCGGACGTCATCCTCGTCGGCGAAATGCGCGACCTCGAAACCATTTCCACCGCTCTCCTAGCCGCCGAAACCGGCCATTTGGTGCTTTCCACCTTGCACACTCTCGACGCGACCGAAACGATTCAGCGTATTATCGCGGTCTTCCCGCCCCCCGAGCAGAAACAGATTCGCTTGCAGCTTGCTGCTACGCTCAAAGCCGTTGTTTCTCAGCGCCTGGTTCGCCGCGCCGACGACAAGGGCCGCGTCCCCGCCGTCGAAGTGATGATCGCCACCGCGTACATCCGCGATTGCATCATCAACCCTGACAAGACGCGCCTCATTCACGACGCCATCGCCGCCGGCACCAGCCAGTACGGCATGCAGACCTTCGATCAGTCGCTCTTCGAGCTGTACTCCAAGCAGCTCATCACCCTTGACGAAGCTCTCGCGCGCGCTTCCAACGCCGACGAATTCAAGCTGCGCATTCAGGGCATCCGCTCCGCTTCCGACGCTGCCCGCGAGGAAATGGAGCGCCAGATGGCCGACTTCGAGCGCTTCGCCCGCAAGTAGCCTTCCCTCGCGTTTGTGTCACGGAGGTACTTCATGCCCCTCCCCGTGGAGCAGGCCGTTACCTGGATTCTGGCGAACCGCGAAAGAATCTTTCGTTACTTCTTCATTCCGCAATTCATTGCCGCCGCCATCTTTTTGAGCTTTTCCTATGGCACGGGGAAAGTTCACGCGCGTCTTCTCTTCCGGAGCGCGCGAACACAAGGAACGATAATCGACTTCAAGTCCGCGCTCATTTCCCATCGCTCCGGGTCAAGCAGTTCCTATTGGTCTACCATCTACGAACCTCTCGTCGAGTTCACAGTGAATGATCGCGTATTCCGGGTCCAGGAGTGGAAAGGGTCGCAATCCAGGGTTGGACTCGGTTCCGGGGTGCCCGTCATTTACGACCCCGTTGATCCTTCTATCGCCATGCTGGATCGCGGTCAGGCGAACTGGCTCCCCTGGGCTCCCTGTTTTGCCATCGGCGTTGTACTCGCCGTAGCCTCCATGAAAGGATTCTTCCTCTTTTTCTTTCAGCGAAATCCGAAGCCCACGACAAGTATTCAAATAGAAAGTGCGTAGCCCTCTTCGCTCTGCCTCTCTGTGCTCTCTGTTTCTCTGCGTTCGGCTATATCTTCTCGGTGACCTCTGTGCTCCGGCCTCTGTGCTCTCTGTGTTAAATTCTTTCTCCGTTTCCGTCTCCCTAGTGCACAACCAGGAGCACCCATGGACGACCGCACTTTGCTCGAACAAGTCCTCCAAGCCTGGCGCGTCAACGCCGCCATCAACGTCAAGCTGGTAAACGCCATCCCCAAGAAGGGCTTCGACGCCGTACCTCTCGCATCCCGCGGACGCACCGTCGCCAAACAACTTGCCCACATGCAAAAGGTTCACTCCGGCTGGCTCAAGTACAACGGCGCGCGACTCTCGCGTGACGCAAAGCCTCTCCATCGCAACGCCAAGCTCGACCGCAAGCGCCTGACCGCCGCCTTCCGCGCCTCAGGAGCCGCTGTCGAGGCCTTCCTCCGCGAAAGGCTGCAATCTGGGCAGCGCATCGGCTTCTTTCAAGGCAAGCCCATCCGTTGGATGTGCTACCTCATCGCGCATGATTCCCACCACCGCGGCCAGATCGCCCTGGCCCTCAAGCAAAACGGCATGCGCCTTCCCGAGAAAGTTGCCCTCCGCGAAATCTGGTATCCCTGGTACGGCCGCGACTTCTGACTCTTCATACGTGTTATCATCCGACGTTGCACGCATTGCGCTCGACAGGCGGACTTCCTCGCCGGAGGCTCTCATGACACCATCCATTCCCTGTGATTGCTGGCCCACACGCCGCAGCTTCCTCAAAGCTGGCGCAGCATTTGCCGCTGGCCTCTCTGGATTCTCGCTATTTCCCGAACCCGCCGCTGCGCAAGACCGCGAAACTCTCATTGTTGGCCCCCAGCCGGGGTTCACCCCGGAGATCGGCACGCTTACCTCGATGCTGGCTTTCACCCGCATGCAGGTCGAGCACAACGTCAAAGGCATGACGCAAAAGGACCTCGATTTCCTTTTCGACGCCAAAGCCAACACCATCGGCGCGCTCCTCCTCCATCTCGCTGCGACCGAAACCTACTACGGTCTAAACTCCTTTGGCGGCATGAAGTGGGATAGTTGGCCGGACGATGTCAAGAAAAAATGGGACATCCCTATGAACCTCAATGAGCCCGCCCGCAAAACAATTAAGGGCAACAATCTCGACTATTACCTGAACATCCTGCACGAATCCCGCGAGAAAAATCTCGCCGAATTCCGCAAACGCGACGACAAGTGGCTGATGGAAATCGACAAGGAAATGGGCATGAACAACTACGCCAAGTGGTTCCATGTTGCCGAGCACGAATCGAATCACGATGGCCAAATCAAATTCCTGAAGGGCCGCCTCCCCGGCGCTAAATCCTCTACCGAATAACCGAATCTCGCCGCGCCAAGCTTCTTGCTCCCTTCTCTGCGCTCTCTGTGTCTCTGCGTTGAGCTGCTTCTTCTCTGTGGACTCCGTGCTCCGGCCTCTGCGCTCTCCGTGTCAGATTCTTCTGCCTTCTCACCATCCGCCACTCCTTCACCCTTACCTCTTTACTTCCTTACTTCTTTGCTTCATCTTTTCCCTGTGTTCTCCAAGCCCCGGCAGATCGACTCTGAATCCGCGCTTTACGACGCCGCTATCAAGATCCTCGTGCGCCGCGCGCACTCCGTCCATGAGATGAAGAAAGCGCTCGAGCGCCGTTGCGAAGACTCCGCGCTCGTAAAAAACGTCCTGGCTCGCCTCAAAAGCGCCGGTTACATTGACGACGCCCGTTACGCCAAACAGTTCGCTCGCCACCGCACCGAATCCCGCAAGCAGGGCAAGTTCCGCATCGCCCGCGACCTCCGTGCCCGCGGCGTCCCCGACAGCCACATCGAAGCCGCCCTCGAAGAATCCGCCCAGCAGACAGACGAAGCCACCCTGGTCCGCCAGCGCATCGAGCGCAAGCTGCACGCGACTCGAGGCGAAATTGATGACCGCAAGCTCGCCTCCCTCTACCGCAGCCTCCTCCGCTCCGGCTTCTCTGCCGACGTCGTCCGCCGCGAGCTGAAATCCATCACCCGCGAAGACATCCCCGACGCCGACACCGCCACTGATCTCTGATCTCCGATCCCTGTTCTCTGATCCCCACACTCAACTCAGCGCTTTCTTCAGGAAGCTCAACGTGCGATCCCACGCCAGTTTGGCCGAAACCGCATCGTAAACACCCGGCCGCAATTCATTCATGAACGCGTGCTTCGCATCGTAGCGATACATCTCGAATTTGGCTTTCGACTGCTTCAGCATGTTCTCGAGATCCGTCACCTTGGCTGGCGTGCACCAATCGTCCTGATTCGCAAAGTGGCAGATCAATTGAATCTTGATCTTCTTGAACTCGCCTGAATCCACCGCCGGAAGACCGTAGAAGCACGCGCCCGCATCCATCTCTGGAACGTGCAGCGCCGCCAGAAGCGTCAGCGCGCCGCCCATGCAGAACCCGCCCACGACAACTTTCTTCTTCGAAGCCTGCTTCAGATGCTGAATCGCGCCCCTAATATCCTGCTCGGCAGCATCCGCAAAATTCAGATTCGTCGTCAGGTGGTTAGCCTCGTCCGCGGTTGTGGCCAACTTCCCGTGATACAAATCGGGGACCAGCGTCCGGTATCCCGCCTGCGCCAAACGGTCTGCAGTCTTCTTCATCTGCTCGTTCAGCCCCCAATACTCCTGAATGCAGACGAACCCAGGCGCATTCGCCTTCTTCGCAGCCGCGAAATACGCGGGACAAGTCTTCCCATCCGGCCGCTTCACTTCCAGCATTTCACCCATGAGTTCCCTCCCAGCGAGATGAGTGCAACTTCATGTTCCCGCCGAAGGCAGCGTGGCCGCAAGTCTGCTCGCGGGCCGACTTGGGAATGGGGAAGGTATGCCACCCCCGGGCAACAATGCAAAAGCATGAAAAGAAAAAGGTTGCGGGAGGAGCATCTTGGAAGTCGTTGAAGATAAAGGGGCGAATTTGCAGAAGGACCAGCACTGGCCGCGGATTCTCGCGGATGGGGATTGCATACCCCCACACACCCACCCCCACTGTTGCAACGTGATCAAAACAAAGAGTTTGCAAATTGCCACTGTTGTAAGTTGTTGAAAAGAAAGAAAACGGAGAGGGGGTGGCGCAAGGGGTGGTGGAGTGCATGGAGGATCGGTGAGGTTGGAGTCGAGAGGTCACGACCCATGATATGCATATCGTAGCTATTTTGTCAAGTCCTTTCTTAGTACTATTATAATTTGCCCACGGGGCGTCATTCGAACCGGTTTTGTGTAAGAGAAAGAAAACACAGGGGTAGAGTACGCAGAGGGAACAGGAAAAAACAAACCGAAGACTGCGGAGCGATTTGAGACGTTCTTTTAGTTTGGCCTCACTGGATCTCCCTTAATAATTAAGAGAGGCAATGGCGGGCTGAGTGAGAGGACTTCTCAAATTGGGAACCCCTAATTAATTGCCGCTCGGTGATGTCTCTGCGATACTTCTAACTTGAAACTTGAGTTTCTTTCGAGGCAGGGGTGACGGGGAAAGAAAAAACTTCGAAATCGCTGCGCTTCTTTGGGGGCAAAGGGCGTGACACCCGCCTCTTGTCTGGGGGGATAACGCCGTGAAGACCTTCCCGGATGGCCGTCGAGGGTGGTTGATGGTGTCCCTTCGCCTCGCGCTCGTCCTCGTCGCGTTGGGCCTTTTTGTAGTCTTTGCTACATCAATGCCCGGAAAGTCCTACTCGGGAGCACTTGCGCCTCTCTCCCTGGAGGAGCGACAGGTCAGCGCAAATCTCAAAAACCATGTCCAACTGCTTGCGGGAAAAATCGGCGAAAGAAACCTCATTCACTATAAGTCCCTTCAGGAAGGTGCGAAGTACCTGGAAAGCAGCCTAAGAAGTGACGGCTACGAGGTTGGCTCGCAGGAATACGTTGTCGATGGAAGTGCCGTTCGCAACCTCGTTACGGAAATTCCGGGCGGGGCGCGGCACTTGGAGATTGTGGTCGTGGGAGCCCATTACGACACGGTTTACGATTGTCCCGGAGCCGACGACAATACGAGTGGAACTGCGGCGCTGCTTGAACTGGCGCGGCTCTTGAAGCCTTCTCACCCAGCCCGCACGATTCGTTTCGTCGCGTTCGTTAACGAAGAACCACCGTACTTCCAAACCGCGAATATGGGCAGCTGGGTGTATGCCAAGAGGGCGCACGCGGCTCGCGAAAACATTGTGGCAGCGATTTCGTTGGAAACTATCGGGATGTATACGGAAAAGCCGGGAAGCCAGCACTATCCTGCGGGTTTCAGCCTCCTCTACCCTTCACAAGGAGATTTCATTGCTTTCGTCGGCAATGTAGGCTCGCGCGGCCTCGTGCGGGACACGGTAAAATCATTTCGGCACAGTACGGCTTTTCCTTCACAGGGCAGCGCCGTACCCGGATGGATTGCAGGAGTCGGCTGGTCAGATCATTGGTCGTTCTGGCAGGAGGGATATCCTGCTGTGATGGTCACCGACACCGCATTGTTCCGCAATCCGAACTACCATCAACCGAGCGATAAGCCGGATACTCTTGATTACGATCGCATGGCAAGAGTAGTGCGAGGCCTCGCAACGGTAATTGCGGATCTCGCGAAGTAGCGCGTCACAACTAAAAGAAGGGCTTGGACACAGAGTGAGCGGCAACGCAAAGATTGCGAAAACCTTCAGCGGGAATGAGATCCGCGAGATGTTCCTGCGCTTCTTCGAGGGCAAGGGGCACAAGCGCGTGCGCAGCTCGTCGTTGGTGCCGCATGGCGATCCCACGCTGCTCTTCACCAACGCCGGGATGAACCAGTTCAAGGACGTGTTCCTCGGCCTCGAAAAGCGCGAGTATTCGCGTGCCACCACCGCGCAGAAATGCGTGCGCGCCGGCGGCAAGCACAACGACCTCGAAAACGTCGGCTTCACCAAGCGCCACCACACTTTCTTCGAGATGCTCGGCAATTTTTCCTTCGGCGATTATTTCAAGAAGGAAGCCATCGCCTACGCCTGGGAACTTGTCACTTCCCCCGAATGGTTCGGCATCGACAAAGGCAAGTTGTACGCCACGGTGTTTGGCGGCGCGGAAGTCGCCTCGGGCAGCACGCTGGGCGTCGATGAAGAAGCCAAAGGCTTCTGGCTCGAACAAAAAGTTCCCGCCGACCGAGTCTTCGCCATCCCCGGCTTGAAAGAAAACTTCTGGGCCATGGGCGACACCGGCCCCTGCGGCCCGTGCAGCGAGCTTCATTATGATATGGGCCCCGCCGCTTCCGACGAAGGCCACACCGATTGCAAATTTCCCTGCGACTGCGGCCGCTACGTCGAAATCTGGAACCTCGTCTTCATGCAGTTCAACCGCGATTCCAGCGGCAAGCTCACTCCCCTGCCCAAGCCCTGCGTGGACACCGGCATGGGCCTCGAACGCGTCGCCGCCGTGCTCCAAGGCGTCATCTCCAATTACGACACCGATTTATTCGTGCCTTTGATGAAGCGCGCCGCCGAACTCTGCGGCGTCGATTTTGCCCGCGAAGAAAAACTCGAAGAAGGCCGCAGTGGTGCTGCGTCTTTGCGAGTCATTGCGGACCACGCCCGGGCCACAACATTTCTCATCACTGATGGCGTCCTGCCGTCAAACGAAGGCCGCGGCTATGTCCTCCGCAAAATTATCCGACGGGCTATCCGACACGGCAGACTGCTTGGCGCCTCAAAACCATTCCTTGGAGAGATGATGGTTGCAGTTCGAGGCCTTATGGGAGAGGCCTATCCTGAGTTGCAAGAGCCCTCCGCTACTCGGTTTCCTGAGATAGTCGTATCGGAGGAAATACGCTTTGGGCGCACCTTGGCCGTTGGTATGAGAAAGCTGGATGAGATTGTGGAGGATTTCCTGGCGGCCCGAGACACGCAAAAACCCTCAATGGGCTTCCTGCCCGGAGATCGCGCCTTCACTCTTTACGATACATATGGATTGCCGCGAGACTTCATTGAAGATGCTGCGCGCGATGCAGGCCTGACTTTCGACGAACCAGGATTCGAGCTCGCGATGAATGAGCAGCGGAAGCGCGCGCGGGCTTCCTGGAAAGGTGGAGCGAAAGAGGCTGCGAATCCGGCTTATGCGAAGCTGGCTGAAACGTTCAAGACGGAGCCGGACTTCTACCATGGCACGGCAGCGAAGGACTGCCGCATCGAAGCGATCCTCACAAAAAGCGGTCCCGTCAAGGAATTGAAAGCGGGCGAAAGCGGCGAAGTCGTGCTCGATCGCACGGTGATTTACGCCGAGTCGGGCGGGCAGGTGGCGGACACCGGCGCGTTCTACGACAACTCGGAATCGCAGGAAGTCGCCGAGGTGAAAGGCGCGTTCTACCCCGTCGCGGGACTGGTCGCGCACAAAGTGGTAGCCAAGGAAACTTTGCGTGTGGGCGACCGCGTCGCCGTCGTCGCTGACGCTGACCGCCGCGCGCGCATTATCTGCAATCATACCGGCACGCATCTGGTCCATGCCGCGCTGCGAAACATTCTCGGCACGCACGTGAAGCAGTCCGGCTCGCTCAATGCGCCCGACCGCTTGCGCTTCGACTTTTCTCACTTCGCCCACGTGGACGCCGAAGAGCTGCGCGACATCGAGCAGCAGGTGAACGACGAAATCCGCCTCAACACGCAGGTCGAGACCAACGTTACGTCGCTCGAAGACGCGCTCACCTCCGGCGCGCTGGCCTTCTTCGGC
>DATEGP010000089.1:0-47169 GCA_035280045.1 Candidatus Acidiferrum sp. | reverse complement strand
CCTATGGGGCGCCGATTAGTCTTGAAAATGCCAAGAAGGCTGCCGCGCCCGCACTCGCCGAAGCGGAGAAGAACCATTGGAACATGGCGGTGGCCATCGTCGACCCCTCGGGCAATCTTGTTTACTACGAGAAGATGGACAACACGCAGCTCGGCAGCGCCGCCGTGGCGATTGACAAGGCACGCTCGGCTGCTTTGTTCAAGCGGCCAACGAAAGCTTTTCAGGACGCAGTTGCAGCGGGAGGAGAAGGCTTGAGGATTCTCCGCCTTCGCGGCGCAACCCCTCTGGAAGGCGGGATTCCGCTGGTGATGGAGGGAAAAATTGTCGGAGCCATCGGAGTGTCGGGTGCCACGAGCGCGCAGGACGCGCAATGCGCCAAAGCTGGCGCGGACGCGATCAAGTAAGATGACTCCCTAGGGGTTCTCGACCTCGGAGGTGTGTTCATGCAGAAGATATTTGTGGGCGTGTGGATTGCCTTGGCGTTGAGCGTTCCGTCTCTCGCGCAGGAAACGCCCACCGAACGCGAAGCGGCGCGCGATGTCGTTAAGCAAATCAGTGCGCTCAGCCAATCCCTCGGCGTCCAGGCGATGGTAGCGAAGCTCTCCGCAACAGACAAAGGACGTGACGAAGTCATCGCGCGCGTGAAGCAGTTGCTGCAAGCCGACCTTCTGCCCATGAGCGATTGGATCACGCAGCATCCCGAAATTGGTTTTCAAGAGACACAGTCCGTGGCAAAACTCACTGCGTATCTGCAAGCGCACGATTTTGAAGTGACCATGCCTGTGGCTGGGCTGGTCACGGCATTCACCGCGAAATACAAGCGCGGCACACCCGGCCCGAATCTCGGCGTTATCCTCGAATACGACGCTCTGCGCGGCACCAAGGGCGCTTTTCACGGCGATCAGCACAGCGCGCAGGGGCCTGTGGGCATCGCTGCCGCCGTTGCCATCGCGGAGTTTCTTACGCGGAAGCACACTCCCGGCACGGTCACAGTCTACGGCTGTCCCGGCGAGGAGATGATGCCGCCCGAAGCCAAAACCGTAATGATGGATGCAGGCGTGTTCAAAGGCGCGGACATCATCGTGCGCAGCCACTCCTCGGCGACCACTTCAAGGTCAGCC
Organism: Candidatus Acidiferrum sp.; assembly: GCA_035280045.1. Classification (GTDB taxonomy): domain Bacteria; phylum Acidobacteriota; class Terriglobia; order Acidiferrales; family UBA7541; genus Acidiferrum. The sequence goes on along the minus strand of DATEGP010000089.1, from coordinate 46,048 downwards.
GCGGGCTTCGGCACCTGCTGCATGAATATTGACGGCGTGAAGTACACCTTTTATGGCGCACCCGCGCACCAGCTGACGGCTTGGAATGGGCGCAACGCATTGGAAGCAGTGATCAAGCTCTTCAATAACATTGATAGTGTGCGCAGCAACATTCGTCCGGAAGCCCGCATTCAAGGCGTGATTACCGAAGGAGGCGCGGCGCCGAACGTCGTGCCGGACAAAACTTCAGCCGATTTTTACATTCGCTATCCGGATGGAGTGTACCTGGAACAAGTCACCCAATGGGTGGATGACGCAGCGCGCGGGGCTGCGCTTGCCACCGGAACGAAAGTGAAGATCGACCATTACGGCCACGATCGCGATGGCATCTCGCTTTCGTCGCTTGAGGAGCTGTCCTTTGCTTACATGAAACAATTCGGCGCCACGGGCGTCGAGCCGGAACCCGGCAAGCCCAAAGGCTTCGAAGAAACCGGTAGCGTTTCGAGCCAGATTCCAGGCATCGGCGTTTCCGCGAAGTCCTCCAACTTTTCGAACCACACTTATGGCATGGAGGAAGATGCGCTCAAGGACATTGGCCACCAAGGGTTTTTAATTGATGCGGAGACGATGGCCGCGATCCTTTACGACTACGCCACGCATCCCGAGTTGCGCGATGCTGTCAAAACAGAGTTCACCCGCATCCAGGCGCTTTTTGGGGAGTATCAAGCGGCGCTGCAAAAGGTGTACCCAAAACCTGAAATCGCCGAGCCAAAATAGCAAAGCATAGTGCTGAGCCGCCATCGGCCGCGGCCTCGGGAATTCGCGTCCAGAGAATTTCAAAATGGTGAGAAGTGGCGAAAACGACGGTTTATCTTTCGCTCGGATCGAATTTAGGAGACCGCGAGAAAAATCTGCAAACGGCTATTGCCGCGCTGGCTGATGCGAAAGTGCGCGTGATGCGCATCTCCTCATTCTATGAAACCGAACCTGTAGATTTGCGCGAGCAGCCCTGGTTCCTGAATTGCGCCGTGCAGGCGGAAACCGAACTTTCGCCGCCGGATTTATTGCGGGCGCTGCATGGAATCGAATCGAGCCTGGGAAGCAGGAAACTCGTAGCCAAAGGCCCGCGTCTGATGGATATGGACATCTTGCTCTACGGTGACGAAACCATCGACACGCCAGAGCTGCAAGTACCGCACCCGCGGATGCTTCAGCGCAGGTTCGTCCTCGTCCCGCTTGCCGAAATCGCTCCAAGCTTGAAGCATCCTTCTTGGAATGGCACGGCAACGGAGCTTCTTGCAAAAGCGCCGGATCCCAGTGAGGTGCGGCGGTCGAATCAATCCGAGTAGTGGAGTAGCATGCCGCGCCCATTCAAAGACCGATTAGTTCGCTCAGCTCGTGCGGTGCAGCAAAAGTCGATGCAGCTTCATCGGCTTCGGCGACAGCGCTTCAAGTTCGATTTCCGCGAGGTGGCCTTCGGTGATTTCGCTCCAACGGTAGACGCCGGGCTCGGTTTCCATGGTTTCACGGCCATTCAGCCGGCGCAGAAATTCGCTGGCGCCTTCTCGTGAAGCTACCGTTCGAACGGTGGGCCGGGCAAGCGCTTCCACCGCGTAGCTACGCAAAAGCTTCTGCCAGTAATGATCGAAGAGGTCACCCGAGGCGAAGATGTCGCTCCACGCGACTTCGCCGCCATAAGCCACAACGACGCCGACGACGCGCTCGCCCTTCAATCCTGAGGTCGCGCTGGCAAAGCGGCGCTGCACTTCCGCGACGAAATCGTCAATCGATACGCCCACTGCGCTCGACTGATAAATCTTCTCGTAGGCTTCCGTGTGTGCGTTGCCAGCGATGGCGGTTTGGAGGTCGCCCCTGGAAATCCTCGGCGCAGGAGCCGCGGGCTGCAGTTGCGCGGTCGATCCGCTGCGAACCGCATCCCACACTTCCGTTTGCTTCTGATCCACCGCCGCTCTCTCGCGCACGCTGGGATGAACAATCGTCGATGCAGCAGCGAATTGTGAGCTGCCGGTCCAGCGTCCGTGCTCGACGCAGAACACATCCAGCGGAAGTGCCGGCGCCCCCGCGGGCACGATGCGGTCCTTGCCAATCACGCGGTCCTGTTTGCCACCGCTCACAAGTTCACCGGCGAGCAGCAGGAGGGGCCGCTTGCTGCGGTTGAGTAGCACCAGTTGATTTACGGACGCTCCTGTGGGCTGCGGAATGTAAGCAGGGCGGCCGTCGCGTCCGCGAACCATTTCTTCGGAACCGCGTTCGCGAACTACGACTTCGCCGGAAGCGAGTCCCTGTTCCAGAGTCAGAAAGGCGCTGGTGTCCTGACCATAAGAAGCGGCCACAGGAAATACGGAAATATTTTCGTATGTGACGGGATCCAGAATGCGCCAGTCTCCTTCCGGTTTTGGCTGAGGGGCAGGAGGCGAAGAGGGTGGTGTCGTTGGCTGCGGATTTGAATTAGAGTCCGACCCGGCGTGAACGAAGGCCAGACCGCCGAGTGCCAGAATTCCCAGGAATCCGCCGAAAATGGCGGCAAAAATCGAGCGCTCCATAAATCACTCCTATGCGTGAACTTGAACCACGTCGCGGTGAGCAGCCGGGACGGCAGCTCAGGATTAGAACGGGGAGCGCAGAATTCCTTGCAGAGATTTCTTACAAAAGATGGCCGGCTTTAGGGAGCGCGATGCCTGAAAGCAAGACACCAACGACGAAATGGACGGGAAGACGTCCGATGGACCGGACTCGATAGAATCAGCTATAGGGATCGCCGAGGTTAATGCGCGTTTTCCGCTTGCCTTTGGAAGCTTCCGCTGCTTCCTCGCGCTCGTACTCCGCGATTTCCTCTTCGGTGTAAGAAAAAGTGTCGCGAGCCGCGAACATCGTGTTGCGGCCGGCCTGCTTCTTCTTCTTTCGGATGGCGCCAAATTCACGGCGAACCAGCCGGATGGGCGCATCAATCACCTTGATCTCGACCAGGAGATCGCTGACTTTTTCCAGGAAGTCATGAAGGTGATACGGCCTGACCACGTAAGGCAGGCGCGACGCCTCGATTTGGCCGGTGAGCTCCCTCTCCGCCGTTTCCGGGATAATGAAGAGTGCGCGAATCCGTCCGCCGGACTCCTGGGGAACCGAAGCGATTTCGCGAAGGGTAAAAAAGGCTGGGCTTTCTAGGTCAATCGCCGCCGCGTTAGCGACGACCAACGACCAATCGGCGCTTTTCAGTTCGGTGAGAAGCCCTTTTGCGTCGGCCACGACCCGTACTCGCCAGCCTTCGGAGTCGAGGACCTGCTTCACAGCGATGGCGCCGCTGGGGTCGTTATCGAGCACAAGAATCCCCACCTGACGGGGAGCGACCGTAGGACTAGTACCCATAAAGATATAGTGTACGGGCCGATCGGCTTTCAGGTTGGGGCAGTCAAACCCGTGAGACTTATGGAGCAACTGACCCGCTGGACAGGTCGATTCAAACCAAGTTGGTGTCTTCGCGCTACAGACCGACTACGAGCGAGGTCCCCGTAACGTACTTCTGAAGCCCGATGGCATCCCAGAAAACTCGGTAGGATGCTTTGCGCCTTGAAGAATCCGTGCCTGTAAAAAGGATTTGGAAGCCGTCCCGGGACCACTCCCCGTCCGTAGCCGACAAGTTGGGAATCGTCAAAACGGCGCGACGCTTCGATCGAAATTCGTAAAAGAACAAAGCTCCCGCTTGCCCATTCTCCACAGGTGGAACGCCAGCGGGCGGACGTGCAAACAATGCGGAAACAAGCACAAGGTCGGGATTTGTAGGGTGCAGGCGGACTGCGAGTCTGGTGCCAGGCACAAAATCAGCTCCGCACAAGTCCGAGATCGAAAGTGTCTGCGTTGGCTTTCCGTCCTCACCGATCCAAGCGAGTGCCGGATTGGCGCTGAGCACAAGCAGCGTGCGCGGATCGCTCCACCCTTGAATGCTTTCGAATGCATCTGCGCTTATGACTGCTGCCTTGGTCGGATCGTTCGCAGGGAAAGCCCAAAGCTGCCATTTCCCGCCTTGATGATTGAGATGAGCAACGCGCGAATCGTCGGGAGACCATACGGGATTTCGAACGTCACCGCGAAGGAGTTCCTTCACACTGTTCGAATCGTAATCGTATTCGTTGATGGCGCGGACCGCGCCTTCCTGTCGCGTGAAGAGTAGCTTCTTGCCGTCATGGGAAGGCGATAAATCGCTTCCAGACGCTCCTGGAATGCTTCGCACGATGGAACCGCGCTTAAAAGCAAGCTGCTGAGTCGCATTCACATAGGCAACGACGATAGGCGATTGAAACTTGGTGACGCTAGAGACGGGAGCAGGCGGCTTTTTCTTTGTGTCGTCGTCATCTTGATCGGGCCGGTTATTGATTTTGGGGAAAAGCTCTGTCGCGATGCGCCCACAACCCTTCAGCGAGCCAATCTGCGCATGGTCGATCGAAATCTTGAAGGAGTACTTTCCGCCAAGGGGCGGAGCAATGCCCAGGGTATCGTTTGTGGCGTCTGTGCAAGTTTCGCGGGAAAGGTGGACGGCCACGACGGCCCCAGTGGCCGAGTCCTTGGCATGATACGTCCAAGCTTGCCCGGTGGCTTCGTGGGTGACCTCGGCCGGTTCCAGGGGGATCGGGGGATAGCCCTCCCGGTCGAAGCGCTCCGGGCCTTTCAGGCCGATTCGGACCGTCCAATTGGGCTGGTTGCCGAAGCCTAGAAGAAGAATGGGATAGTGGGTGGATTGAGGGGACGGCGGGCCCAAAGGGAGGCTTTTCTGCACAGGCGGCTGCTGCGAGGCCGTCTGACCGGGGACGGGTTTCGTTTGGCCCCAGCCCGACGCCGAAAGGAAGGCGCTAGCAAGGACCAAGATGAGCAGACGAATTTGGATTTGTGCCCGCTGGGCTATACGCAAGATGCTTCCTCCAGGATGTAAAGAGGATACCGCCCCCAGCGGGTGGAGGCAATTGGTCCGGCGGTATATGTAGAGGCATTTTCCACAAGGACCCTTCAGCCCAAGGAGAGTTGTGGCGGGTCACGGACACGAAAGAAAAGCGATAATACTTGTTGACAAAGCGAACAAAAAGCGAAATAGTGCTTACCTGCTTCGAGGCGGGCCATGTCTCCAGTTCACTCCACAACGGCGCCGGATTTTCCGATTCAGCGCCGCCACGCTTCACCAACTCCTGAAACACTCTTTCCCGAGTGCCCTGACGACCTGAGCCCAAAGCAAGCGGCCTGCAGCCTTGCCCCGGTTGCGGGCCAACGCGGCAGCATTTCGGACTGCAAGACGACGGGTTGCCCCCCGGCGTCCCCGGCTGATGAAGCAAGACAAAACCTTGCCCATGGCCCGGTCCGAAATTCCGCCGCGAACTCCAGTGACCGCGCTAGCGCGCGGCTGGTTGGCATTGCCCGCCTTGCTGCAGCCTCTCCCCATGCCGAAACGAAAAGAAAATCGGCGGAGCGGCCGGAATATTTTGTGCTCCCTGTAAAATCCATTTTGAACCGGTGTGATTCTCAGCGCGTTCCCTTTGAATGGACCATCAATCCTTATCGGGGATGCGAGTTTGCCTGCAAGTACTGCTACGCGAGGTACACGCACGAATACATGGAACTGGACGGCGGGGAATTCGAGAAGAAGATTTACGTAAAAAAAGATGCCGGGGCGATGCTTGCCTGGGACGTGGCGCACAAATATTCGTATACATCTGAAGCCTCCGGCGGAACCCGACCGGATCACATCGCCATTGGGACAGCTACAGATCCTTACCAGCCCGCGGAGCGGGAATATGGCGTAACCCGCGCGTGCTTGGAGGAACTAGCCAAAAGGGAAGGACTGAGCGTTTCCATCATCACGAAGTCCGACCAAATTGTGCGAGACATTGACGTACTGAAACGAATCAGTGAGCGCTCGAACCTGTCCATCGACATTACGATTACGACGCTGCGAACGCGGCTAGCGCGGATGCTCGAACCGCGCGCACCGCGGCCGGACTTGCGACTCGCAGCAGTAAGGCAACTGACTGAAGCTGGACTAGCGGTGGGCGTTTCCGCATCGCCTTTGATTCCCGGCATCACCGATCGAGATGGGGACCTGGAAGCCGTCGCCGCTGCGGGAAGGGAAGCAGGCGCGCAATGGTTCTTCTCCGGAGTGCTCTTCCTGATGCCGTCGTCCGCGAAACAGTTCTTTCCCTTCTTGCGCGCCAAGTTTCCGCGCCTGGTCCAGCAGTATGAGGAATGGTTCGGCAAGAGCGGCTACGCGCCTGAGGAGTACAGGAAGAAAATAGCGGAACGCGTAGCTAAGATTCGCCAAACCTACGGCTTTCGCTCGCGCCCGTTCACGGAAAAGAAGCACACGACCCCTTGCACCCAAATGTCCCTGGGCTGGGACGCCGCCGCTGTCGCTGAGCAAGTGGATCAAAGGGGATCCAGCTAGGAGAAGCGCTACGGGACGATGATGCGGGATTCTTCGCGCTTCGATTCGGGCGATTCGGGGAATTGGCCGCGCAGGAATTCGATAAACAGGCGGGAGCGCGGACGTCCGTTGGTCCGCAGCAAGCCCATCCGATAAAGGAAGACCAGCAAATAGAAAATCTCCGTGTTTTTGAAAGAAGCAGAGGTGGCACGTTCCGCCTGTTGCTTCTTGATTTCATCGAGAAAAGCCGTAAGCGCGGCGTAAAGCTCACCAGGCAGCTGCGCTTGCGGCGGTTTTTCGTAGATTAAGCCAGAGCTCAGTGTTTTATACGTTTGTGCGAGAGCCTCGAGCGCACTGAGGATGTCGTGGTCTACCGCAGTTGGTTGGGCAGCGCAGAACTTTGCCATGGAAAACGCGATGGCAGCCATGAGCTGTTGATGCGTATGCACCAGGTCTTTCGGAATGGTTTCGTCGAGCAGGGGCGTGTCGGCCGGAATGTCCCGCGGGTGCTCGCTTTCATACCGATGTGCGGAGATGAGATATGTGCAGTCCGCGGGGCAGTCAATGGTGACTTCGCGCTCCTTGCCGCAGCAGACGGCGCAAATCTTTTCGGCCTTGGCGGGGCAAAAGCGCTCCGCCCTCCGTTTCTCACAAATCGGGCAGGACACCAAATCTCCTCAATGCGCGAAGACAATCAAGCAGAATACGCTGAGGAACAACAAAAGACAAAAAGCTGCCGTCGAGACTTTATTCTGACCGAGGTGCTCATGGGAACTTCCAAGACTGCACATGCGTACCATCACGCATCATGCAAACCGAGAACACGGAAGCCAAAGCCCCAGAGTGGTTCATTGTGGCAGGCGGAAGCATCTTTGTTCTCGTCCTGGCCGTCTCGGCGTTTTGGGAAGCCGACATTCGCTGGCTGCATTTCTTTCAGGCGTGGATGTACATCGCGGCCATCGCATTGGGTCTTCGCCGCAGCCGGTGGGGATACTTCATCGGCATTTCAGCCGCCGGCCTTTGGGACTATGCAAATATCTTTGCGACCACCTTCTTCTTCAACGGAATGCAACAGCTTTCGCGGTGGATCCACACCGGCCATTTAGAGCGGCCAGATTTACTTATCGCTGTCCCAGCATGGTTTTCCAATCTGGCTGTCGTACTAGGTTGCTTATGGGGATATTCCCTGCTGGAAAGGAAATCTCTCAGTGATGTAAACAGGTTCTTCCTGACGTTCGCCATTACTACAGGATTTTTTGCGTTGGACATGTTTCTATTCCAACCGCGTTATCTCGGCCTCTTTCCGCGAATGTTGCACCCTCACCTGCCTTAGCCGGGCACGATGAAGCAAGGGCCGCGGTTTATGGACCAAGTGGCCCTTGGACTAGCTGGTGTCTCTATAGTGACCGGAGGAAATCCAGGATCGCTTGTTTGTCCGCCGCGGACAGAGCGTTGAAACGGTCGATGACCGCATTTGCTTCCGAAGGGCCATAGCAAATTGAATCGGGAGATTGGCTACAGCTAGCCTCAGAGTGATGGGCTCGGATGGCCTTCAGGAGATCGTCCGTGCGGCCGTCATGCAGGAAGAAGATGCGCTGCCCTACGCCCCACAGGGGTGTAGTGCGGAACATATCGCCAGTAGCGAGCCCTTGGGTGATGTCATCCGCCAGGTTCCTGCCCATGTGGTGCACCAGCAAGTCGGTATAGGGATGAACCCTGAGACTCTGTAGCGCTTCCGTTTCGCTCCGCGCGGGTGTCACCATCGTGGGCGTATGGCAGGCAAAGCACCCGATGCCGGGATTGTCCGGACCGGTTCCAAACAATTGTTGGCCATGCGAAGCATTAGCCGAAAAAGTGACTGACTGCGGCCCGTCGAGAAAGCGCATGAATGCGGCGAACATGATCCAGTCGGCCATTTCGTGGAGCGGATTGAAAAAGCTCTGGTTGCGTGTATCAGAGGGGTCAGTGCGGAAAATGTCGTTCGGCTCGCTCTTAACCGCGGTGCAAGCAGGAGCTTCGTCAGTGGCCTGCGGGAATAGGTCATTGGTGACGCCCATCTCGACGTTGTAGGCTTCCGCGGCGAACATGGTGATGGACTTGTTCTGCGCCTTCCAACCAAAGCGCGTGATGGTCCCATCGTTGCCACTGCGATTGGGCATTCCTTGGATGCCAAGATCTTGCCGGATTGTGGCTGTCGCCTCGTGTCTGCCCAGAATTTCGCGGTCCTGGATGCCATCCAGGATTCCTAACCCGAAGAGCTGCAAGGGAATACGGAAGCGCGCATTTCCCTTTCGGAATTGGGTTTCAAAGTCGATCGGGGGCAGTACTTCGGAGGTGCAGGTGTTGATCTCACCCGCGGGGAAGACATCGGAGCGGTCCACGACAGTGAAAAGCTGATGGACACCGCCGTCAGGAGTCCCGTCCGGCTTCTTGGCGAAGCGAACTTCGCGAATGGGGCCGTACTGCAGAATGAAAGAAGGGACCGCATTTGTAGCGCCCTTGCGATGGGGAATCAGATCGAACATGGGGTTTTCCGGTGGACGCTTCCGGCCGCGCGGATCTTGGGGATTGGGCACCAGAAAGCCACCCGAGCCGCCGAGGGCCGGCTGGTTATGGCAAACAAGGCATTGGTCGCCATTGAAGCGCACGCCAAGTCCCGCGGAGTTTGTTTTGGTCACGAAATTGGCGACAGCCGGGTCAGTAAGGGAGCCGAGTTGCAAATCGGAACAATCATCGCAAACGGCTTCCAGTTGAATGGCCCTTTGAAGACCTTCCTGGAAAAGAGACAACTCGATTGGGGTTAGGCCCTTGAGTGGTGTTCCCGCACTAGGCGTGCCCTGGCGTACGCCACTATCTCTCTGCGCGAGGCAGACCGAGGAAAGTAACAAGAAAAATATCGGTAGAGAGCTGCGAAACAGCCAACCCATTTTGATTGATTGCATGAAGACACCCTTCTTGTCTCACCTTTCCGTTGCTATCCGCGCGACCTGCCATGTGGCAAAAGGCAAAGGACGCTGCGCCAACCGTGCTCAGGTTTGGTGCAATGGAGTATTTGAGTTGCCATCTACGCTCCCGCATAAAAAAGAGCAATGGCGCGCCGATTCCTTCTAGATTCCCTGAGCATTCCCTCATAACTCTCTGACTGGAAGACGCTTTACGCGAAAGACAGGCTTTCCTGGCGGGGAGACAAGGCAGTTTTACGTCTATATTTAGATGTTAGTACCTGGAATAACTTTCGACTTCCAAAGAGGGCCTTGCAGAGTAGAATGTCCCAACATTGTCAGACGGGTCCTCGAGCTATGGAAACACAGGTCAAGCCCCTGGTTACTCCGGCCTATAGGTTCGGTCCCTACCATGTGGACGCTGCTGCGGGTCAACTTCGCAAAAATGGGACAAAGATAAGGCTTGCAGGTCACCCCTTCGACATTTTGGTGATGCTCCTTGAACGCGAGGGGCAAGTCGTGACTCGGGAAGAGATCAAGCAGCGATTATGGCCCACCGCGGGCTTTGGCGACTTCGAGAACGGCCTGAACAAGGCCATCAACAAACTAAGGCAGGCATTAGCCGACTCTGCGGAACGGCCGCTCTATGTGGAGACTTTGCCACGGCGGGGCTATCGCTTCATTGCGACCGTGGAACTACGCCAAGACCACAGCAATGGAACAGAGAAAAAACAGCTTGTGACCGCTGTTGCCGAGCGCGTTGTTGTACGCTTTCATTTTAGAGGCATTTCTCTCCTGTTTTGGATTGGAGCGGGGACGCTTGCGGTGTCGCTGTTTGCCGTAGTGGTAGCCCGAATGATACCAGCGCCGCGACCGCGTGTCCTTCGTTCAACCGTCCTGACAAACTCTGCGCGCATTGATCGTTGGGGCCGCTTGCAGACCGATGGCACGCGGCTATTTTTCCTGGAAAGGCAAGGACATCATTGGACGTTGATGCAAATGCCCGCACCTGGCGGCGAGAGACAACCCTTTAGCGAACCATTCCAAAATACGCGAATCCTTGCGATCTCGTCTGATGGGTCTGAAATGATTGTCACACCCTTTAAGCAGAGGACGGATTCATTAGAGCTATGGCTCATGTCGACGGTGGGCGGACTGCCGCGCCGCTTGGGAACTGTAATTGCGTTGGACGCAGTGTTTGGTCCCGAACCGCAACAAATTACCTACAGCAGGCTGGACGGAATTTACATCGTAGGGCGCGAGGGATTGAACGCGCGCAAACTCGTTTCGTTAAATGGTATTAAGCGTGCGTTGGGCTGGTCACCGGATGGGCGCATTTTGCGCTTTGAATTGCACGATCTGGAAGACCAAACAAGTACCATCTGGGAGTTTGACCGGCGCAGTGGTGATCCTCATCCCATGTTGCCAGGCTGGGACGATCAACCGCTCCAAATCAGTGGCCGCTGGACCGCCGATGGCCGCTACTACATTTTTGTATCAGGGAACCACGGCGGCTCGCAAAACATCTGGGCGCTTTCTCAGAATCGCCGTGCAGGATTATTCAGTCGCCGCAACGAGCCTGTGGAATTGAACACTGGTCCCGTTAAGCTAGACCAGCCGCTTCCCACGAAAGATGGCCGTCGATTGTTTGCCCTAGGCTCGAACGAGCGGTCGGAATACGTGCGGTACGACCTAAAGACGCGAGACTACCAGAGCTTGTTCGGCGGCGCGGCTTCGCTATGCACGAGTTTTTCACACGATGGGGACTGGGTGGTCTCCTGCAGTGGAAATGCTCTGTGGCTTAGCAAGCCAGATGGCAGTAGCCGACGTGAGCTTGCTTCGGAGTGGTTTAACGCAGGAGGGCCTCAAATCAGCCCCGACGGCAAAGAAGTGGCATTCCAGGGCACTCCGCGCAGTGGCGGACCTTCGAGAATCTATGTAGTTTCCGTTGACGGCGGCGCTCCCCAGGAGCTCGTGGCTGAAGCCTTTTCAGCCGCTGCACCCTATTGGTCTCCGGATGCGTCCGCCTTGGTATATACCTTGCCAACCGAGGCAGGTGCTGGTGCGGGTGCTTACGTGATTGATCGAAAGACCTCGGTCAAGACAAAGCTTCCGGACTCCGCAGGGTTCTGGAAGGTGAATTGGTCGCCAAATGGCAAATTCCTTGCCGCGGTTCAGGAGGACAATCACCGCATAGCTATGTTCGACAAGATAAGCCAGCGCTGGACGGAGATCTGCAAAGGAGCCGTAATTGGCCCGCCGGTGTGGTCCGCCGATTCCCGCTACATCTATTATCAAGATGTTTTGGAACAAGGAGAGCCGGTGCATCGCGTCAACATAAAGACCAAGAAGACCGAACAGGTGTTCGATTGCGGCCCTTTACTCAAAGGCGTTCAAAGGTGTGGATTTGAAGATATAACTCCGGACGGCGCCTTAGTATTTCGATTGACCCGCGGTGACCATGACGTATATGCGTTGGACCTGGAGCTACCTTAGGTCGCCTTACTTTTTCTTCTCCAACATAATGGGTCACGCCATGATGACTTTATTGCGGAAGCGTCTGGCGGCGATAGTTAAGAGCGTTGCGCCAAGAATACAAAGCGCCAGCGCGTCCTTCCAAAGATGAACCAGGCCCGCCCCGCGCAGGATGATGCCGCGCGTGATGTTGATGAAATACGTCGCGGGAACGAGGTAGCTGAGCGGATAGAGCATCGCTGGAATAGTTTCTCGCGGAAAAATGTAGCCCGAGAAAAACACGCTCGGAAGAATCGGAAGAAACGCCAATTGCATGGCTTCCGCCTGAGAAGAAGCCTTGCTCGATATCAAAATTCCCAGTGATAGCGCCGCAAACAGATAAGGCAGCGACAGCAGGGCCAGGAGGAACACGTTGCCGTGTATCGGCACAAAGAACACGAAGCGCATAAAGAAAAGAATCAAGCACAGTTCGAAAAACCCGATGCCGAGATAAGGAAGCAGTTTGCCCAGGAGCAGCCCGAACGGCCGTACCGGCGTCACGAAAAGCTGCTCAAGCGTTCCGCGCTCTTTTTCCCGCACGATGGAAAACGCGGTAAGAAAGGTTGTGACGTTCAGAAGCATGATCGCCGTCAGCCCGGGAAGAAAAAAGTTCGGCGAGCGCGAATCCGGGTTGAAAAGCAGTTTCGGACGCATATCCACGGCGAACTCGTCGCGGTCTTGCAGCACGCGGCGAAGCGATTCATCCAGCCCAATGGCATTGGAGACATTTATAGCCTGGCCCGCGACAGAAGAGTCCGAACCATCAATCAGCACCAAGACTTGCGCGCTCATCCCGTGCAGCAGGCGGTCCGAATAATCGACCGGGATCTTGATTCCTACCCGCGCCTTCCCCGCAATGATCATGTCGTTCAGGTCGTGGTCATTCTCCACGTAGCGAATGATGTGAAACGTGTCCGAGTTTCTGAAGCGGTCCAGCAATTCGCGGCTTTCGCGCCGGCCGTCGGCGTTGTAAGCGACCGTGTTGATCTGGCGGATGTTGGTATCAATCGCGAAGCCCAGCAAAAACATCTGCAGCAGGGGCATGGTGAGCGAAAAAAACAACGTGCCGGCGTCGCGCCGCACGTGCAGCGCTTCCTTGTAAAAAACGGCCCCGAATCCGCGGAACAAGTTAGTCACTGGCGGCCTCCGGAAGCGACTGATGCTTGTAAGTCAGCTCGACGAAAACATCCTCGAGGCTCGGGGCAAGCGGGTGAATCTCGGTGACGTTAATTCCTTCTTTCCTCAGCTGGCTGCGAAGAACGTCCAAATCAAAATGCTCTTCCACCAGGGCATGGATGGACTGCCCGAAAATCGTGGCGCTGCGAATTCCGGGAATGTGCCGGGCCAGCCGCAGTGCCCGCGTGACTTCCGGCGTCATGACTTCGATGCGCATGGTCCCTTGGGGCTGCACGTCCGGAAGCTCGCGCAGCGAATCGGGCGTCCCGTCGGCTATGAGCTTGCCGTAATAGATGTATGCGACGTGGCTGCAGCGCTCAGCCTCGTCCATATAATGCGTGGTCACAAAGAAAGTGATGCCATGCCCGGAAAGCTCGAAAAGCAAATCCCAAAGCTGCCGGCGTGCGACCGGATCAATGCCCGCCGTAGGCTCGTCGAGAAACAGAAGCTTCGGCTCATGCAACATCGCGCAGCCCAAGGCGAGCCGCTGCTTCCAGCCGCCCGAAAGCTGCGAGGAGAGGCGCTTTAAATAAGGACCAAGCCCATTGATCTGCACGATTTCTTCCATGCGGCGCTTCAGCCGGGTTGGCTCGAGACTGTAAATCTTGCCGTAGAACTGCAAGTTTTCTTCGACCGTCAAATCGTAGTAGAGGCTGAAATTCTGGGACATGTAACCGATGCGCTCGCGCACGCCCTCGGAGTCCGCACGAACGTCAAGGCCCTCCACAAATGCCGAGCCGCCGCTCAGCGGCAGCAGGCCAGTAAGCATCTTGATGACGGTAGTTTTTCCGCTGCCGTTGGGGCCCAGGAAGCCGAAGATTTCGCCTTTTTCCACACGGAAGCTGACATCGTTCACGGCGGTGAAATTGCCAAAGCGGCGGACCAGATTCTTCGCAGAAATGGCGGGTTCGGCGGACGATGAAGAAGTGAAGGACACGTTTCAATTTCCTTGTTTCAAAGTCACATCGGCAGCCATCCCCGGCAAGACATGGCCGGCGGGATCATTGATACGAATTTTTACCCCGAAGACCTGATGCACTCGCTCGTCCTGCGTTTGCACGTTACGCGGAAGAAATTCGGCTTGCTGATTGATCTGTTCCACTACACCGTCGAACACCGTCTTCGGAAACGAATCAACCCGCACTTCCGCCTTTTGACCAAGCTTGATGCGTCCAAACTCGGTTTCTGGAATGTAAATGCGCACATACGTTTGATCTTTCTCGAGAAGCGTAGCAATGGGCGTATTGGGAGCAATCAGGTCGCCCGGGCGGATATCCATCACTTCCACAGTGGCCGCAGATGGCGCGAGGACTTGCCGCTCGCGGAACCGTGCTTCGTCCAAAGCGTAAGCAGCTTTGGCTTGCTCGATGTCTTCGCGCCGATTCCCGTGCTCCATTTTTTCCAGGCTCGCCTGTGCCTGAAGATACTTCGCCTCCGCGGACGCGATTTCTTCCGGCCGGTACCCGCGCTGCATCTCGTCGTATTTGTGCTGGTTCATTTCTCTTTGCGCCAGCGCCATTTTCCAATTCGCTTCCGCGGTGTCACGCTGCTGCTTTGACACCAGGTCCTTCTTGGCGAGCGCGTCGTAGCGTTCAAAATCCAGTCGCGTGCGAATTTCGTCTGCTTTCGCGCGTTCCAGGTCGTCCTGCGCCGCGTCAATGTCTTCTTTGCGGTAGCCATTCTTCTTCAATTCATAGTCAGCCTTTGCCTGCAATGCGGCGGCGCGAGCCTCCGCAATTTCTTCCGGGCGATAGCCGCGCTCAGCTTTCAGCGCGCCGGCGCGCGATCCCTCCAAAGCCGCTTGCAGTTCTTTGTCATCAAAAGTGATCAGGACCTGGCCGGCCTGCACAGCGTCGCCTTCGCGAACCAGCACTTTGTCAATGCGCCCGCCCACTTTTGAGCCGACGCGGATGTTCCTTGCCTCCACGGTTCCGGAGCCGTGCAGCGAATTGTCCCGCCGCAACCAATTCGCGTACACAGCAGTCGCCGCGAGCACCACAGCCACCGCGATGAGTACGAAAACGAGCTTCCGATTCATGAACGAATCTCCTGATTAGGAAACGGCCCGGCTTGTGTATTGGTGACACCGGAGCGCGGTGCCATGCCCGTCCAGAGCAAGTTGAAGGCGGACTCGATTCGGGTATTCAGCGTGGCGTCCCCTCGCAGCGACCAAATCAAAACTGTGCCGAAAATAGTCTGCCGGAACGCATAGGCGATCTCTTCAGCCGGCAAGTCATTGCGAATCTCGCCGCGTTCCTGGCCGAGCCGGATCATTTCCGTGTGCAGGTCCTGCACGCGCTTCTGCAAGTCGAGCATAGCTTCCCGAACGCGCGTGGTCGAAAGAAAGGCCTGAAGAAGCGCTCTCATAATGTCGGGGTTCCGCGCTGGTTCCTGCGTCATGCGGGTCCCCAGCGAGCGCAAGAACTGTGGTATCGGTTCCCTGGTGCGCCGCACCTCTGCAATGGCCGCTTCCAACTTGCCCAGTTGCATTTCGCCAAAAGCAATGAGGATGTGGTCCTTGCTCGGAAAATAGTTGAAGAATGTGCCTTTGCCGACGTCGGCCGCTTCGGTGATGTCTTCCACGGTCGTTTCCGCAAAGCCCTTTTGAGCGAACAAGCTCAGCGCAGCGCGGAAAAGGCGTTCGCGAATTTCAGCGCTTCGTCGCTGGCGGCGATCCGGAGGTGCGGTTGGTGAATCGCGCTTGGTGGAGGCGTGTTTGGAGGCGTGAGTCATTTGTTATGACCAATACTCATATGTGACTATAGGTCATAAATGAAGTGAAGTCAAGCCCAAAAACTCAACTGCGCCAGCGCAGCCTGTTTTGGGAGCAGCTACCAGAAAGAAAATAAAGGTCTTAACGGGTATAGAAAAAGCGAGTACCCCTACCGGGGTACTCGCCAAAGGCAACCTGGATTGAGAACCTATTCCTTCAAAGAAGCAGGATCTGAAAGGTTCTTAGGCGACTTCTTATTCAGAACTGAGATGAGTTCCTGGGCCGAGGGAGGCACGGCCACGGCGCCCTTGCGCACGATGTCCACTGCCTCGACTTTCTTGCTATAGACTTTCTCGTTTGCACCATTGTCCGGTCGCAAGGTCGAGCCTTCCAGCGAGAGCCCTGCGAATAGGCCACGTGCTCTGGAATAACTCAGCACTTCGGCCCGCAAGGTCACATCGGTCGCAGCTTGCGCATCACGGCCCTTAGGGCCAGCCGCTGCGGAAGCATCTGCGCCCAGCTTGACCTTGCTGTTCAGAATGGCCTTTGCCCCGCGCGGGTTCATCACCAGGAGGACGAAATCCGTAGCTTGGCCGCCAAGCTGGAGTCCGAAGCTGCCGCCTTCCAGAGCCATCATCGTAGGCGCGCCCCACGGACCCGTAAAATGTTCTCCCGTCCGGCAGGTCATCGCGCCGCGCCCAAAACTTCCTCCCACAATGAATGCAGCCTTGACCACCGATGGATAAATGATGACGCATTCCGCTTTATCGATCAGGTCTTGGGGAATGTCATCGGGAATATCGAGAATTTCCTTAAGAACCGTTCCGCAGTTTTCCAGGCGATCCGCTTCTTTTTTGCTTTCTTTTGCGGTGAGGGGTAAAGCGACCAGGGAAAGAGTCATCAAAAAAGAGAACATTCGCTTCAACACGATTCACCTCGTCGTAGTTTTCTGGGCAAAAGCATCATAGAGCGCATTAAGGCTTGGTGCAACCTTGGAAAATGAGAGGGATGAGAGAGGGCATAACTTGTAATTTCGACGTAGCCTGCTCGGAAGGGGTTGCCTTTCGACTATAATTCGCAAGGACGAAGTGGGCCTAAAACAATGAATCGGAAAAAAATGGTTCAGCGATGTGGAGCGGGAGTCTTTACGTTAACAATGATTGCGTGCGTGGCACTCGCTCAAAAACCTGCGGCTCCAGCAAAAACGGCGAGTAGTCAGGGATTGCCGAAGCAGAGCGCCCTTTCGAAGAAGCAATCGGCCAAATTTGCGGCTCGCGCCGACGCTCTTTTGGGAACAGGTCCCACAGGCAAAGGCGAGTGGGGACTGCTTATCGCCGATGCAGAGACCGGTGAGACGCTTTACCAGCAAAGCGCAGACCGTTACTTCGTACCGGCTTCGAATATGAAGCTTTTCACCACGGCGCTGGCGCTCACGAAGCTCGGGCCCGACTACCGCTTTCACACTACCCTAGAAACGAGCGGGACAATCTCGAATGGCGTCTTGGTCGGCAATGTCGCGCTCCTGGGGCGCGGCGACCCGAATCTTTCGAACCGCAAATTCCCTTATAACCTGAAAGAAGAGTTCGACGGCCCGCCGGGAAAAGTGCTGGCTGAACTTGCGGACGGTCTCGTTGCAAAGGGTGTAAAGGAAATTTCCGGCGACGTAATTGGCGACGACAGCTATTTCCCCCGCGAGCGTTATCCGAGCGGCTGGGAAATTGACGACATGGTGTGGGAATACGGCGCAGCGATTTCGTCCATCGTCGTGGACGACAACACCGTGACATTGACGCTTACCCCTGGCGACCAGCCCGGCAGTCCCGTGCAAGCGAGCATGAGCCCGGCCACGCCGGACTTTCTGGTTCAAAACGACGTGATCACCTCGGCCCCGGAAGTGAAACCCGACCTTACGCTCACCCGCGAGCCCGGTGCCAGCCTCGTTGTGATCAAGGGAACCATGCCTGCCAAAAGTGCGCCCAGGAAGCTGGTGCTGGCGGTCGAAGAACCTGCCCAACACGCCGCGGCGGTGCTGAAGCGTTTGCTCGAAGATCGCGGTATTCGTGTGGATGGTATTGCGCGCGCCCGCCACGAAACGGCAAAAACGCGAGAAGATCCAACTGTCCTCGCAGAGCATGTTTCAGTTCCGCTAAGCGATGCCGTCAAGCTCATCAACAAAATCAGCCAGAACCTGCACACAGAAATGCTGCTGCGGACAGTGGCGCGTCAAAGCGGAACGTGGGCCACGGACGACGATTTGATGAAGGCGCCGCAGGATTTTTATGCTTCAGCGGGAATCGACCCCGATGATGTGATTCAGGCAGACGCTTCGGGATTGTCACGGCACGATCTGGTGACGCCTCGCGCCATCGTGGCCCTCCTGAAGTTTGCTCAAATGCAGCCATGGTTTCAGACTTATTACAACTCGCTGCCCGTCGCTGGCGTTGATGGCACCTTGGAAGATCGCATGAAAGATACTACCGCGGCCGGCCACATTCATGCCAAGACGGGTTCGGTTGCGCACGTGCGCACGCTTTCCGGCTTTGCCGATACGGCGAGCGGCCGGCGGCTGATTTTTTCTTTTCTAAGCAACAACGACGCAGGAAAGAATCATGAAGCCGCGGACGCACTGACCGGACTATGTGTCGCCATGCTCGAAGAGTTCAACGCTGCACCGCCGAAGCCAAAGCCCACTGCCCAGCATAAGCGTGCGCATTGAAAACGCAAGACCGCCCATGCCCAAGGAAATCATTGTCACCGTGTTTGGAAGTTCGCGGCCGCGCGAAGGCAGCCCGGACTACGAAGAAGCCCGCGTGCTCGGGCGCGCCCTCGCCAAACACGGGTTTGCCGTTTGCAGCGGTGGTTATGCGGGAGTGATGGAAGCGGTCTCCCGCGGCGCGAAAGAAGTGGGCGGAAAAACTTACGGCGTTACCGCCTCCTTTTTTAAATCATCGAAGTTGAATCGCTGGGTTGACGTCGAAGTCCGCAAGGAAACCTGGGAAGAGCGGCTGTTCGAATTAGTCCGCATGGCCCAGGGATTCGTCGCCTGCAAAGGCGGAACGGGAACTCTGGTCGAGCTGGCTGTAGTTTGGGAGATGCTTAACAAGTCCGTAATGGCTTCGAAGCCGTTTGCGGTGTTGGGACATTTCTGGGCGCCGATTCTCGAACGCGTCCGGGAAGTGGAAATTGATCATCCCGGGCCGTGGAGCGAAGCGAACGGTCGGCTGGTGTACGTGGCCGACTCAGCTGGCGAAGCCGCTCAGCACCTCCACAACAACCTCAAACAGGGCAGCGCTTCGGTTTAGGGCAGCTCTTGGTTAAGGCTGACTCCTCGGTTTTGTAGAGGCCGGGCTTTAGTTTACCCTGAGCGTCGAAAGGCCCGGCGAACCTGCCACAATAGAAATTACGATGCCTCGCACCGCCCAAGAAGTACTCGAATTTGACAAGCTGCGCGAATTGCTGCGGCTGCGAACGACGTGTGCGCCAGGGCGCCGCGCTGTGGATGCGTTTGAGCCAGGAACGAATCGCGCGGCGCTGGAATCGGCGTTTGCGCTGATTCGCGAAGCGCGCGAGTGGCTCCGCGCCAGCCACGAGCTCGGCTTCGGCGCACTGGCCGATCCGCAAGGCTGGCTTGAACGCATTGAGGGACCTGGCGCCGTGCTCGATCCGGCCGAATTGCTCGATGCCGCGTCGCTGCTCGAAACGGCCAGTTGGCTGCGTCAGCAATTCCGCGAGGAAGCCGCGAAGTTTCCTTTGCTCGCCGAGCGCGCAGACTCTGTCGGCGATTTTCGCGAAGCGCATGCCGCAATCCGCCGTTGTCTGCTGCCCAACGGCGAAATCAGCGACGACGCCTCGGCCGCGCTGAAGCGAATTCGCTCCAGCATTACGCAAACGCGCGAATCCATCCAAAAAACCCTCAAGCAAATCCTTCGCGCGCGAAACGCCGAGGCGGGCGAAGACTACGTCACCGTGCGCAACGACCGTTTTGTGATTCCCGTGCGCTCCGAGCATCGCCGCAGCGCGCGCGGCGTGATACACGGAGCCAGCGCCACCGGCCAAACCGTTTTCATGGAGCCCTTTGAAACCGTCGAGGCCAACAACCAGCTCGTGCAGCTGGCCGAAGACGAAGCCGAAGAAATCGCGCGCATCTTGCGCGAACTCACCGAAAGACTCCAAGCGATTCGCGGCCCGCTGCACAGCGCCGCCGCAACAATCGCTGAATTGGACAGCGTTTTTGCCCGAGCGCGTTTTGCGCGCGACTTTGATGCCGCGACTCCGGAGTTTTCCACCGCTGACGAATTACGTCTGGAAGCTGCGCGCCATCCGGTTCTGGAAGACAAGCTCAAAAAAGAAAATCGCCCCATCGTTCCAATGACGCTGTCGCTCGGCGGACAGGAGCGCGTCCTCGTCATCAGCGGACCGAACACCGGCGGCAAAACCGTCGCTCTGAAAACCGTCGGCATGGCCGCGCTCGCCGCTCAGTCCGGAATCCCCGTCGCGGCGCAACGCACCGTTCTGCCACTCTTCGACCGCGTGCTCGTGGATATCGGCGACGAACAATCCATTGCCGCGGACCTCTCTACCTTTTCCGCGCACATGCTGAATCTGAAAGGCATGCTCGAAGCCGCCACACCGCAATCGCTCGTCCTGGTGGACGAAATGGGAACTGGCACGGCGCCTGAAGAAGGCGCTGCGCTCGCCGTCGCGCTGCTCGACGAATTTCGCGCAAAAAACTGCTTCGTGCTCGCGACCACGCATCACGACCGCCTAAAAACTTACGCTTCCACCGCGCCCGGCGTGGTAAACGCCGCCGTCGAATTCGACGACGTGAATCTGCGCCCCACGTATCGTTTGATGGTCGGCGTGCCCGGCGGCTCCAGCGGCATTGCCATCGCGCAGCGGCTCGGAATTGCGAAAGACATCATCGAACGCGCCCGCGAACTGCTAACGCCGGAATCGCGCGAAGCCGCCGACCTCATCGCCTATTTGCATCGCAGCCGCGACGAGCTCGATCGTCTCCAACAGCAAATGACCGCCGAGCGCCACGCTCTAGAAGAAGAACGCAAAAAGTTGCGCACGGAGTGGGTCGAGCGCCAGCAAAAGCGCATCAAGGAGCTGGAAGCGCAATTCGCCGAGATGCAAAAGCGCTTCGATGAAAACGTGGCGCGCGTCGTCGAAGCCGTCAAAGAGCGCGAGCTTCGAGCGCAACTCGAAAAAAGCGCGCGCCGCAAGATGCAGGATGCCCGCAGCGAAGCCCGCGAAGATCTGAATGCCGCCGTCGTACAAGCGATCTCGGAGTCGCAAGCCGATCTCGGCGTGAATTCCAGTTCGCTCGAAGCCGTTAGCCCAGACCGTTTGCAAGCCGGGGCAAAAATTCGCGTCCGTGGCTTCAACAAGCCCGTGATTTTTCGTCGCCTCGATGGCTCTTCCGCCGAAATCGAGGCCGGCCCCCTGCGCATGAAAGTCGCGCTCGACGAAATCACCGGCATCGAGCCCGCAGGAGCGCAATCCGCTAGCAGAACAGGCGCAGGGGCAGCGCAAGTTTCGCGCGCCACTGGCGTCACGGTGCATTCGCAATCCCGCGAGCCTCTTGCCACCGACGAAATCAACGTCATCGGCATGACCGTCGAAGAAGCCACCGATCGCCTCGACAAATTCCTCGATGACGCCGCTCTCGAACACAAGCCGCGCATCCGCATCATCCACGGCCACGGCACCGGCGCGCTTCGCAAAGGCATCGGCCAATTCCTCGACGCGCACCCGCTTGTGGAAAAACACGCCTTCGCCTGTGAAGAGCACGGAGGAAAAGCCATCACCGTTGTAGAATTGCGTGCATAGAAAATGGCAGAGGCCGGATCTGTAGCCGAAAAAGTGAAACAACAGGCGGACATCGTCCGCGTTGTCGGCGAGTATGTTCGCCTCAAGAAGTCCGGAAAGGATTTCAGCGGGCTGTGCCCGTTCCATCAGGAAAAAACTCCGTCGTTCACGGTTTCTCCACTCAAGCAAATTTTCTACTGCTTCGGGTGCGGCAAGGGCGGCGACGTCTACAACTTCGTCATGGAAATGGAGAAGTGCGAGTTTCCGGAAGCGATGAGACTCGTCGCCGAAAAATGCGGCATCTCCATTCCGCGGCCCAAGGAGCAGTCGCCTGAAGGCCGCAAAGAAAATCAGCAGCGCGCCGTGCTCGTGGAAATGCACCGCGAAGCGCAAACCTTCTTCGTCAAGCAACTCGAAGGCACGCTCGAAGGCAAAGCCGCGCGCGCGTATCTCGAAGACCGCGGCCTCGACAAAGACGCCATCGCGCGTTTCGGCATCGGCTACGCGCCCAGCGGCGGCGACGTTCTCCTGCGCCACCTGAAATCCAAGTACAACGAAAAGCTGCTCACCGACTCCGGCTTAGTCTCCCGCGATCAAGGCGGCAAACTTTTCGACCGCTTCCGCCGGCGCATCACCTTTCCCATCGCCAACGAATCGGGAAAAGTCATCGCGTTCGGCTGTCGCGCGCTCGGAGACGACCAGCCCAAGTATCTGAACTCGCCCGAATCGCCGATCTATTCCAAGAGCAACGTGCTGTATCACCTGGACCGCGCCAAAGAGGGCATCCGCCGCCAGGACTTCGTGATCCTCGTCGAAGGCTATATGGACGCCATCGGCGTGGCGCGCACGGGCATCAGCAACGTCGTCGCCAGTTGCGGCACCAGCCTCGCCGAGCAGCAAATCAAGTTGCTTGGCCGCTTCACCAAGCGCGTCATCGTAAATTACGACCCCGACGCCGCGGGACAATCCGCCACCGAGCGCTCGCTTTCTCTTTTGCTCGAACAGGATTTCGAGGTCCGCGTCCTCGCGCTCCCTCCCGTTGGCGACAAAAAAGCCGATCCCGACCTCTACATCCGCGAAAAAGGCGCGGAAGAATATCAAAAGCGGCTGAAGGAAGCGCCGTCGTTCGTGGATTACCTGATCACCCGCGCGCGCCAGATGGATTTGAGCAGCGGCGAAGCCAAGACGCGCGCCGTGAATTTCCTCCTTCCCTACGTGCAGAAAATCCCGAATCGCATTTTGCGTTCGGAGTGGGCCACGCGC
This sequence comes from Candidatus Acidiferrum sp., assembly GCA_035280045.1. Lineage (GTDB taxonomy): Bacteria > Acidobacteriota > Terriglobia > Acidiferrales > UBA7541 > Acidiferrum. Next base: position 23,226 of record DATEGP010000089.1, on the reverse strand, counting down.
ATCGCGCAGCAGCTTCGTCTCGACGAGCCCGTTCTGCGCGCGGCTCTGAGCAAAGCGGCTACGGAGCGCCGCAGCGAACTGAAGCTCCAGCCGGAACTCGTCTCCAAATCGGCCAAGCCGGTCGAGCGGCGCCTGATTCGCATGCTCGCCGAAGCCGAAGGTTTCCGCCATGAACTGGCGCAACGTCTGCAAAACGCCCGCGACGACTCTAAGTCGCCATCGCCCCGTAGCGGCGACTTTACGTCGCCATCGCCGCTGTACCACGGCCTCGAAACCGAAAAGATTTTCGCCGCGCTGGTCATCGCCAGCCTTTCCGGCCAGCCGTTCCATGCCAGCGAAGTTGCTGCCGTTCTGGAAGAGCGCGACCGCCGCCTGTTCTTCGAGATTTTGTTGGAAGAAGCCAGCGAAGCGACCTGGGAGGAAGCCCTAAGTTGCGTCGAGGCACTCCATCACCGCCAGGCCGAACAAGAACTTGCCGAAGTCCAGCGCAGCATCGAAGCCAATCCCGCGGGCCCCGGCCTCCGCGACCTCCTCACCCGCAAGCAAGAACTAATGCGCCGCCTCGCCGCTGCGCGGTAGGCAGTTGACAGCCAATAGCTAACAGTTGACAGCCCCGGAGGAGCCGGAGAATTTCCGTGATGAGGCGCCGAATGGGCGGAGATTCGCGCGTTCCAGAATGGGAAGAAAAAGGGTACACCCCGGCAGTTTTCGTAAGAGTGGCAAACAAAGGACTTAGAGCATACGGAACTTGGAAGAATATACGGAACTTTGTAGGTCGACACATTCGCTGGTACCCCCACCCACCCGGGGCACTGTTGCAACATGATCAAAACAAAAGATTTGCAAATTGGGCAGTTTGTAAGTGCATGAAAACAAAGGAAGTCACGATGGGGTGAAAACGGGGAGCAGTTTGTAAGTCGTTGAAAATGGCCAGAACAGAAAGATGACCGACGAGCTGAAGGTAGAGGGCACGGGGACACGGTGGTGGACCAGTCTTATTTGGCAAGATACTGTAGCATAAAGTAACATTTTTGTCTAGCGAAAAATGAAGATTTCTGTGAAAAAATTAAGTCGAGTGGAATCTGTGGGATAGCGCCTCGAAAATTGGGGCAAACGCGACAAAAGTGGAGTGAGGAAGAGTCAATCTTCGCTAGTTTGGCAAAGAGAAAGTAAGTTGTGTGTTTGCTGCGAGATAGCGGATCGTGGAACGTTCAATTTTGCGGTTATCAGGACCTTGGTGATCACTTCCGAATTGCCGACGATCCGGGCATTGGAACTACACTACGCCGTACTGCGCTATTTTCTATTTGATTTGAGCGTGCACCTACCCAAACCTTTCGTCTCGCCCAGGAGGAGCGCGCAAAAAAGTCTTTTCAAGTTTTTCGGCCCGCGGTTGTGCCTCTCAGCGATTCGGAGTCACTGATGTTTCGAGACGCCATCGGGGCTATCTGTCGGTGTCCCGAGTCGGGAACCACCGTGTGACTCCAGGCGCTCAACTTCCGTGAGCTCACGGTGGAAATTTTCCTGTTGTCCTAAATCGGCATATACGTCGGCAAGGAAGCGGTGCGCGTCAATTGAGTCAGGACGCAGCTTCGTTGCTTTAAGCAAGTATGGCAGCGCATTCGCCGCCCTTCGCTGTAAGACAAACAAGCGACCCAGAAGAAGATTTGCCGGGAAGTTATTCTGGTCCAGATTCAGCGCGCTCTGGAACTCTTTCGCTGCCTCATCCTGGCGGGAAGTCCGTTGATACACCAGAGCCAAATAGAAGTGCATCATTGCCGATCCGTTCATCTGGGAAACGGCGGCTTCAAAGTGTGGTGCCGCCTCGTCCCAATTGCCTGTCTTCACCAAGGCACATCCTAATTCGTAGCGAGCGAATGCGTCATCGGGTTTTTCACCCACCAAGTTCCGCAATGGAACTACCGCCTTCTCGTACTCCTTCAACGACATGTAAGCCCGACCCAATTGCAGCGAGGCTATGGGAGTGTTTGGTGCCTGCTCTAATACCTGCTCCAAGATTGGCACGGCCTCTTGAAACCGCTCCTGCTCCATGGCAACCAGCGCTTCATAGAGAAGATTCGCGATGCCAATTTTTTGTTTGGGATCCGGACCGCTCTCATGGTCTGCATCGCTGGCAATCCCGGAGAACGAACTCAGGTAGCCCAAGGCGTGCAGACTTTCGTTTTGCTCTTGACTCAACTGCGTTCTTTCCGCCGGAGCTCCGCTTATCTTCCGGTAGAATTCCGCAAGCTGGGCCGCGGCGGTGTCCACGACAGCGGGGGAATCTGGAGCCCGGTTGTGCGCCGCCAGCGGATCCACAGATTGGTCATACAACTCGCGTTCCGGAGCCTCAATGTATAGGTATTTTCCGGTCCGCCATGCACGCAATGAGCTCCAGCCAAAAGAAAGGTGGCCATAGGAACTCTCCGCATATACGGGACGCTGCAAATTCGAATTGCGGTCCTGGTCAATGGCCGCTGCTGGGTCCGATTTCATGAAGCGCAGAAGAGACTCACCCTGCATGGCGGCGGGAATCGGCAGGTGCGCGGCCTGGAGGATCGTAGGCGCGACGTCGACGAGCCCGGCCCGGGTTGCGACTTTCTTCGCCGAGCGCTGCCCGGGTAGCTTGAACAGCAATGGAACATGAATCGTTTCGTCGTACAGGAAAATGCCATGATGATTCTCCCCGTGTTCCCCGAACGCTTCTCCATGGTCGGCCATGACAGCGATCAGAGCAGTATCGAGCAGTCCGCGCGTCCGCAACCCGGCGAGCAGAGTGGCCACCGCTGAGTCTGTGTACGCAATCTCTCCGTCGTAAGGCTCCGCCGAATAGCGAGTCTTGTAAGGTTCTGGCGGGCTGTATGGATCATGGGGATCGTAGAGATGAACCCAGAGGAAGAATGGCCCGGCAGGCTGCTTGCTCAGCCAAGCCAAGGCGCGACCCACCACTTCTTCGCCGCGTCGCTCCAGGCTATGGTAGTGGTCCTCGCCGGGGCGGCGTCGATGAAATCCGGCGTCATAAATATCAAAGCCGCGTTCGAAACCCGGAGCCAATTTTTTTGGGTCGAGCACCAGCGCTCCCACAAATGCCGCGGTCTTGTATCCGTTCGCGTGCAGGATCTCGGGCAGGAACGGAAGAGTCTTGCCCAGTGGGTCCCCCATGTAATTCACGTGATTGAACTGCGGGTAGGTTCCGGTGAGAATCGTGGCGTGCGAGGGTGTCGTCAGAGGCACCTGGGCATAGGCACGAGAAAAGACCACGGCGTGCCGGGACAATCCATCCAGATTCGGCGTAAGCCCAAGTTCGGAGCCGAGGAACCCCATGCGATCGGCGCGGGTAGTGTCCAGGGTAATCAACACTATATTGGGGCGTGGCGAGGCGGTGGGCTTGGGAGGAGCCGGAGTTGCGGCCTTGGCAGATGCCCCCAGCAACAGCACCCACAACCAGACTCGCAGAACTTGCGATGTCGCAAAGTTCGCTCTTTGAAGTCTTGGAAATTCGTACATGAACGCCTTCCTCGTCCACCACGCGCAATCAGCAGTCTACATCCGCAATAGGTCTGAGACATAGCATCCCCGGCGCTCTGATCTCTTAATATGCTTTTGTCTTGACTCTTAATCGGCCTTGTGAAATACAGTTCTCTAAATAGCACCCCTCAGGACTGAATTTCACGTGCTGTTCCACTGTGCGACGAAGAATGAGCCGGTCGAGACGAGGAGATCAACCATGAGAGTCAGGCATTTCATCATGGCGTTGAGTATTGCCCTGAGCGTGGTGTGTCTCGCGACGCCAGGACTGGGGCAAACGACCTTCGGAACAATTCTCGGCACGGTTACCGACCCCTCGGGCGCGGCAGTGCCCGACGTGGTGGTTACGGTCACAAACCAGGGCGAGAATTTTTCGCGCGAGGTACACAGTGACGCCCAGGGAAATTACCAGGCGGAAAACTTGAAGGCGGGTCTGTATACCGTCACAGTGCGAGCGACGGGCTTCCGCGAAGTGACCACGAAGGACATTGTATTGACAGCCCGCCAAATCGTCCGTGTCGATTTGAAGCTCGTTATGGGAACAACGTCTCAAGAAGTCACTGTCGAAGCAACTCCGGAACTGATCAACACCGAGTCGCCGGCGATCTCGGCCGCCTTCGACAGCAACGAAGTGCTCGAACTTCCAGCTAACTACCGCGGAGCCGGCAGCACTAGCCCATATAATCTGCTGGCTTATCTCCCTGGTGTCACTGGCGACACGGGCGGCAGCATTACGGTCCAAGGAGCGGGGACCAATCAGGTTGAATACTCGATGGATGGCATCAGCACAGTTGATATCCGTTTTTCTGGCCCTCAAAGGGAGATGTTTCTCTCCGCGGAAGGCATTGCAGAAATGAAGGTGCAGGGGTCGGGCGGCGGAGCGGAATATGGCAACCCGGCTGACATTACGACGACCAGCAAGTCGGGCACAAACAGATTTCATGGATCCGCATTTGAGTATTTTCAGAACAAGGCCCTGGATGCTACGCGGCTAACCGTGCCGCAAGTCGTTAAGCCCGCCAAGAGCGCAAACGATTTCGGAGGTTCCTTCGGCGGACCTCTTTGGGGTAAGCGCACTTTCTTCTTCGGCGATTACGAAGCAATGCGGTACAGGACCCAGACGGCCGAGCAACAGAATGTGCCCAGCCAGACCATACGCAACGGAGATTTCAGCAGCCTGTTAGGCAGCCAGCAGACAAACTGCGGAGCCCTGGGCAATCAGCCGTGCGTCGACGCCCTGCTTCGGCCCGTTTTCCCAGGCGAGATTTTCGATCCCGGCACCACTCGGGTTGTGGCCGACGCGAGGCCGCTCGACCAAAATGCATGCGGGGGACAAACGCCTTGCTTTACGGCGGTGAGCAATGGCTTTGGTTTTGATCCGGTCACGAATTTGCCCATCTCAGGGCAGGCCAACAGAATCCCCACTGGTCAGTTCGATCCGAGAGCGGCAGCAATTCTGAACTTTTATCCGTTGCCAAATGCGAGCGGCGATTTTAATTACGCTGTCAATGTTCCCAATCCCATCCTTTCCGATCAGTCCGATATCCGCATCGACCACACGATCAACACGAAGCAGAGTATTTTTGGCCGATGGAGCTATAAGAATGGGAGGCGGGTTAATCCCTCCGGTCTGCTCCTTCCCGCGGAAACAGATTTCGAACATGACAATCAGATCGTGCTCGCGCACAACTACACTATCACGCCGAACCTGATCAATGAGCTGCGCGGAGGAATCAGCCGCAGGCAGAGTGGCGGAGCATTTCCGCTCGATGGGCCAGCCTTCATGCAGAAACTGGGGCTCAATTCCCAGCAACTGGGGCCGTTTCCTCCGGGCGGTTTTCCCGATTTTGTCTTCGAACCCAGGAGCAGCATCGACTCCATCGTTCACACCCGGCCAAATACGGAGCTTTCCCGCAATTTCCAAATCAACGAGAACCTGACGTGGATCAAGGGGAAGCACACGATGAAGTTTGGCTTCGACGTGCGCATGCTCCACCTGATCACGACCTGGTACTCTGGGTCCTCAGCGGCGGACGATTACGGCGACTTCTTCTTTAATGGCCAATACACTGGGAACAATTTTGCCGACTTCCTGCTGGGAGTTCCCTACTACACGTACGTCACGCACACTCCGCCGAGGAATATCGATGGGCACACCACTCACTATTACAGCTACGCGTCAGACACGTTCAAGGCCACTCAAAAACTGACGCTGACGGCTGGCTTGAGGATCACGAGAATACCGCCGCTCTACGACCCCATTAACCTCACCAATTTCGATCCCAGCGTTCCGGTCACGGGCCGCGTGATCATTTCCTCGGACCCCAGGTCTCTTGCGGCAACGCAGCCTCTGTGGGCAGAAGCCGTCAACGCGTGCAACTCACCGAACAATGTGAATCCTAATCCCGGTCCGGCTCCCTGCACTCCCTTCCTGACCTCGAAACAGGCGGGGTGGCCGAAAGCGTTGCGCAACGTTTACACCAACTTCACGCCGCGCCTCGGTTTTGCGTACCGACCGTTTTCGGACAATAAGACGGTGATTCGCGGGGGTGCTGGCATCTATGACGTCACGACCTTGGGAGCTGTATTTTTCTCTGTGGCAGGTATTCACGACGGCTTCCAGGGGAATTTTGCGAACACTTCGGTTTGCGATCCCAATTCCCCTCCTAATACCTGCGTGCCGAACCCTAACTTTTTCCGATTCCCCAATGTCCTGGACACCAACCCTACGAACACAGGCTTCGGCACTCAGTCATTCTTCACTGCTAATCAGAAAAACAAAAAGGACCCGTACAGCGTTGAGTGGAACCTCTCGGTCGAGCGCGTAATTCATGGCAATTCTTCATTGCGGGTCTCGTATATTGCCAGCCGCGCGAATCAGCTGACATGGAGCCCAAACCTCAATCAGCCTCTACCGGGCGGTTCAGCACCGTTTCCAGCATGGAGCCATGTCCGGTGCCGCTGCGCGGGTGCCATCAGCACCTACGAATCGATGCAGACCGAATTCATCCACAAGTATTCCCACGGGCTTACGTTGCAATCCACTTGGACTTGGGCGCGTAACCTGTCGGATACGGAATCGTGGCCCCGTTCCGGCTTTGATGGGGAAATTACAGGCGACGCGATGAACCAATACAACCTGCGGGGAGACTACGGGAACGTCGGTGGTACCCGCAAACACCGCTGGATCACCACGCTGGTAGACGAGATTCCCGTTGGCAAGGGGCGCCGATTCCTTGGCAATGCCAATGGAGGGGTGGATGGAATATTGGGGGGCTGGCAGCTCAGCACGATTTTCCTAGCTGAAACTGGCCCCTTTGATACTCCCTTCATGCAATTTAATTCCTCAGGAAACGCCAATTTTGGCTTTAACCGGCCTGATCTAGCTGGCAATCCCAATAATGTTCGCCACACAAGCACACAGTGGTGGAATCCGAACGTATTTGCCTGTCCCGGCGGCAGCGCCGGGCAAGATTTTACTCCCGGCACCGTCGTGATCGACACGAACCAGTGCAATGTCATTGGCCGCTTTGGCAATGCAAGTGTAGGGTCCCTGGTTGGCCCAGGGACTGTCACTTGGAACCTCGGCCTTAGCAAGAGATTCCACGTGACGGAGCGGATCGCATTCAAGTTCGAGTCCAGCTTTACCAATGTCCTGAACCACCCGAACTTCGATGATCCGCGCAACAATTTGACTGAGGGGGGAGCGAGCGGCTTGGGCACATTCGGAAAGGTTCTTGCCACTCGCCTCGGCGACGCCGGCGGCAACCGCGTTGGGCAGCTCGCTTTGAGGATTGAATTCTAGACGCAGTTCAGTTTTGATCAGCTCTAAGCAATCGCCGCCGCGATTGCGGTTGGGTTTGGTCTCTCGTTAATCGCGGGGTACTACGTGGCGAGCAGGTAAATTGAGTACTGCTCGTCAGAAATACCTAGGAACGGCAGCATGTCTGTTTACAGCTGACAGTTGCCGGCTTGTGGAATCTTTGAAGGGTGTCCTATGGTTTCCCGAAAGCTTTCCCTGCTGCTATCCATATTCTTGGTGGCCGTTCCCGCCTTTGAAAAGCGTACGGCTACTCCGCAGAAGTCTGATCTGGGAGGTCACTCCAGGGTCGCTTCCCGCCGATTCCAGACGGATGACGGGCAACCCGGAAACTACCGATTAGTTTCCGAATTGCCGACGATCCGCCCACAATCGTCGCGAGGCTGATCTTCCACTGCATCCCCAGTTGTCGCTACACTATCGCGGATGACGATGACAAGTCGGAGAATGCGTCTAGGATCAGCACTCGTGGCCCTAAGCTACGCATTGTCTGCATTTGCCGCGTACGCGATCTTGAACACGCGGCCGGATCTAGCTACTCAAGCGGGAAGACACTTGGTGGCGGGGGCTCTCGCGATTGTTAGCCTCTCGGGCGTGGAAATCCTCATAGCTTTGTTTCCCTTGCGCCGGGGTGAGGTGTGGGCATTCTGGGCGGCGCTGTTACCCTTGGTTTCCCTTGCCGTCCCCGTGATGTTGGTGGATGTGAAGCACGTCTCTTCTGGGCACTTGCTCGTCACACTCGCGCCATTCGTGGCGGGTTTGGTATTGGCAATTTGCGGTCTAGTGCTGACACGGCGCCGCCCGGACCCATGAGGGGATCGCTGTCAGAATTCACTCCGGATAGCACTCGGTGAAAGCAAACACGAAAGGTTCCCCGATGTAGGCCTGTGGGAACTTGAAGGCTCCATTCACGTTTCTCTCGTTTCTGGACCAATGACGGGCAAACCGGAAGCAATCGAACACGCCGTATTAGTCGCCTTACGGGAAAAGTGGAAGCCGTGGAAAAGCAAAGACGCCGCCCCAAAACGGATGGCGCTCAACCTTAAGAGCCAGAATGGGTCGGGGCGCGACGACAATGCCACAACCAGGCCACGACGGCCAGCAGTGCGGAAGGGAGCCAGATCCAGAGGAGTTCGCTCTGGAGAACTTCCAAGCCGCGCTGGGAGAAGAAACGGCTCACGCCAATCGGTGAAACGCGGATGGGGCGCCAGGGGAAAAAGTAGCGGGCGTTGTTGAAAGGGGAGAAGAAGGCAACGCCGAGACCGCCGTCGGTCATGGCGTCGAGAAAGCCGTGGCTGGCGGTGGCTAGAAACAGATAGGTCCAGATCCAAACGAGGCTCGTGCCCGGCGATGCGCGCCGAAATGCCAAGAACGCGACGAATGTAGCCAGGGTGGCGGCAAACAAGAGAGAGTGCGTGAATCCCCGGTGGCCCCAGAAGTCGCCGTAGTGGATGCCGAAGTGGAAGCCGACGACGTCGACATCGGGCAGCACCGAGCATAGGACCCCGGCGATCCAGACGCGTTTGGGCATGCCGGGGCGGTAAAAGCAGGTTCCGATGCTCAAAGCGGCGACGGCGTGGGAGAATGCGGATGCCAAGATGTAACCTCCGAGGGATCGAAGAGAAACCCAAGATGCCACCCTAAAGGGACGGCGCTACGTTCAAACCCTTGGGTGTGGCCTGGATTCTTCCACAGATTTCCACGAATTAAAACGTTGACGGCAGGGGGTTTAACCGTGTAACGTGCTAAAGTTTGGTCGAGTAACGGTTTTGCCGTTAAATGCATCTATATTTATGTACTTAGCGGCAGGGGCCGGGCCCCCCGAGGTGCGGATTGTGGGCAACGCACGGGGCGGCGGCGAATGAACGGCACAGAAGGATTCAAACAAAAAAGCGAGCGATCTCTGGGGATATCCCTGCGGTCTGCGCCAATGCGCCAGCCTGTCTGTGTCTCTGGCAGGAGGCGGAAACGCTTACGTTCGAGGTGTGAAGTGTTGAATGAGAATTTTGGCTGGTGATTGAGGCTTGTAGGCTTTAGCCGCGTAATTAAGGTTCGCGGAAAGATTTTGGGAGGGATGTGTGGCAGCTGTAGGGCTTGAAGAAAAATACGATGCGGTACGCCAGCTCATTGCCATCGGCAAGGAGCGCGGCTACTTGTTGTACGACGAAGTAAACGATTCGCTTCCCGCGGAAGTGCATTCGTCGGAAGAAATCGACGACCTGCTCACCACGTTTGAGCGCAATGGCATCGAGATTTACGAAGACCAGGCGTCGGCAAAAGCGGCGCGCGCCGTGGAAGTGTCCACGGAAGGCGCCGAGCGCGAAGGCGGCGCCATCGGCAAGGAAGACGCGCACGAAGGCGAATCGGATCTGGATCTGACGCCGGGTTCGCTGGAGAAGACCAACGATCCCGTGCGCATGTACCTCCGCGAAATGGGAACCGTTCCGCTGCTGACGCGCGAAGGCGAAGTGACCATCGCCAAGCGCATCGAGCGCGGGCAGCTCGTGGTGATGCGCTCGATCACGCGCTCGCCGATTGTCATTAAGGAATTGATTGCCGTCGGCGACGATTTGCGCAAGGGCGTGCGCTCGATCAAGGAAATTGTCCAGTTCGACGACGAAGAGCTCACCGAAGAAAAAATCGCCAATAAGACCAAGCAAACGCTGAAATCCATCGACAAAATTGCGAAGCACTACGACACGGCGCTGAAGCAGGCGTCGAAGCTGGAAAAGACCCCGAAGGGCAAGAAGCGTCCTTACATTCGCGCGAAGTGGGCGGTGGCGCGCTCGCGCGTCGAGATTTCGCTGGCCATTCGCGACATCGATTTCAACCCGTTTGAGAAAAAGCGCCTGGTGGACAAGATGCGCGGGACGGTCGAGCGGCTGCAGTCGCTCGAGCGCGAAGCGGGCCGGCTGGAGCGCCGCGCGGACGTCGCCAAGGGCGAGGTCGCCGCGGAAGCGCGCAAAGAGCTGCGCACGCGCCGCACGGAACTGAAAGACATTGAAGACGCCAGCGAAGTTGGGCTCACGGAGTTGAAGCGCACGCTGACGCTGATTCATCGTGGCGAAGCGGAAGCCGAGCAAGCCAAAAAAGAGTTGATTGAAGCGAACCTCCGCTTGGTCGTTTCCATCGCGAAGAAATACACCAATCGCGGGTTGCAGTTCCTCGACTTGATTCAAGAAGGCAACATCGGTTTGATGAAGGCCGTAGACAAGTTCGAGTGGCGCCGCGGCTACAAGTTTTCGACCTATGCGACTTGGTGGATTCGCCAGGCCATCACCCGCGCGATTGCGGACCAGGCGCGCACGATCCGCATTCCGGTGCACATGATCGAGACCATCAACAAGCTGGTGCGCACCAGCCGCCAGCTTGTGCAGGAACTCGGGCGCGAGCCGACCAGCGAAGAAATCGCCAAGCGCATGGACATTCCGGTGTCCAAGGTGCGCAAAATTTTGAAGATTGCGCAGGAGCCGATTTCGCTCGAAACGCCGATTGGCGAAGAGGAAGATTCGCATCTCGGCGACTTCATCGAAGACAAGGCCGTGGTTTCGCCGTCCGATGCGGTTATCAACTTGAACCTGAAGGAACAGACTTCTTCGGTGCTGAAGACGCTGACGCCGCGCGAAGAAAAAGTCATCAAGATGCGCTTTGGCCTGGACGACGGCAGCGAGCACACGCTCGAGGAAGTCGGCCAGTCGTTCGCGGTTACGCGCGAACGCATCCGCCAGATTGAAGCGAAGGCCTTGCGCAAGCTGCGCCATCCGTCGCGCTCGCGCAAGCTCCGCGCCTTCCTCGAAGGCCCCTCACGCGACTACTTATAGAAAAAACTGAAACGCGAAAATCGAAATGGAAAATCGAAACGCACGGACCTAAAGGTCCGCCACTACAAAACAAAACGCCCCGGACCTCCGGGGCATTTTCATTTGTCGCGAAATTCTGAGATCACTTCGATCAAACCAACGATGTTCCGATTGAACTCATCCAGTTTCTCTGCAGGAATCCAATACTCGACGTGCGTTGCTCCACCTACTTTTTGTGGAGTGAATTGGGCTAGGTATTCCGTCTTGACCGCAAAGCGCGTCACATACCCCGCCTTCGAAGTGGAATTCTTTGCGTTCCAGTCGCGGGCAATCTGCGTCGCATATTCCTCATTCAGAACAGGGTAGAAAATGGGCTGACCTGGAAGACACGGCGGGAAGGCCCTGTATCGCGACTCCGCGATAAGGCGCAGCTCATTCTCGCCCACTGGTCGGAACAAGATGGTTGTTTTCTTCATGCGCGATATGCGGGCTTCTCGCTAAGCCGGCGGGCGGAGGAATTTTGCCAGCATGCGAATCGTCCAGGCAAAAGTGAAAACGAGAAAGCCAGCGAGGACATACCAAAAGCGTGCGGAGTCAGGCGGATTTCCTGGATGCAGGTTCATCTGAATGGCATAGTCGAACACGAGAATGTTGAAGAGGAAGAGCGCACACGCGAACCAGGCAAAGTGCGCGTTCAGGAAAGTCATCGTTTCCGCAACACGTTCGGGCGCGAGCCAATAGCTTTTATTTGGCACATTAATCAACTGCGCGGGCAAGGCCGAAATGAGCTTCGGAATAGCGAACCCAACGACTACCACCACGATGCTCATGATTATCAGAACTCCGAAGAACGCCTGCTTCGTTTGCCAGCCGTTCGCGGCGCCACGCCCGTTGAAATGAGAAGCCACCACACCCGGCAACTGTGGATACACGGAGGCGAAGTGAACCGCCGCATAGAGCGCGAGGAACGCGAAAATCAGTTTGGGCAATCGGGAATCCAAAAGGAGCCTCTTTATCGAGGTTAACGCATGGCGGCCCACCCGAGCCAGCAATCGCTGGAACGTTGGCGAGAAGATTAAGCTCCTTGCCGTCGTTGTGCGCAGCGCTTCGCGTCATTAGAATGTGAGGCGGGACAGAGCCATGAAACCGTACCAGAAAATCCTTGCGATTACGCTCGTGCTGCTCCTGGGCGCGACGGTCTATGGACTGATTCGCACGAGCGAGCCACTCAAAGTTCCCACTTCTGCCGGCAAAGGAAAGCAGCCGCTCGCTGCACAGCCGCTCGTCGACCAGACGCCGATGCTTACTGCGGAAGCGCTGGCGCAGATGCCCACCTCCCAGGAAGAACTGGCATTCGCACAGCAGGCTCTGGACATTTCTGACAAAGACATGGATGTGGCGTACACCGCCGCGAAACGTGAGTTGGAGGACCACCCCGTACCACTAAGCCCCGAGGCAAAACAGATTCAGGCGCGGCTGAACCAAGCCGAAGATACTTTAGCCGGGGACGACGCACTGGTGGAGCGACTGACCGCCCAAGAGGCCAAGGCCACAGGGGCAAGGAAAGACGATCTGGGCGACCAACTCATTTTAGCGCAAGCCAAGCAGCAGGAGCACCAAGACGATGTCGACGATGCAAAAGGAGACCTAGCGCGGGCTGGAGGCGATTCGACAAGCCACATCGAGGCGCTAACTCAGGAGCACGAGACTTCCTCGAACAAAATCGATGCCTTGATAAAGAATTTGAAGGCTACTCCAGGCGCGACCAACGGGCAAGCCGGCCTGATGCACCGCTTCAACGAGTGGTGGGCTTTGCACCAAAAGCAACTGCTTCTGTGGCAGGCAAAGCAACAGGCGGAATCCGCAGTCTCGATTTTTTCGGCAAAGCACAACGCGTTGGAAGCGCAGTCCGATACAAAGCCCGGGAGCGTAGCGAGCACAACTGCGCCCGCGAGCACGGGCGGAACAACCGCTAACGCGAACGCGCCCACCGACTCGGGCCAGCAGAGCTCCACTGACCTTGTGAATGCGGCAAAGCAGCGCGGGGCGGTTAAGAAGACCCTTTCTTCGCTGGACAAGCGAATCGACAACGAAAAGCAACTCGCTACGACGTATTCGCAGTGGATCAGTGTCGTGGCGGCTAACCAGCGTGCCGTGCTCCATCGCATTTTGATTGGGCTCACTATCATTTTGGCGATCGCGTTGTTCGCGGTTTACTTCGCCACTTTAATGGACAAGCTGGTGGGCCGGCTCAAGATGGACCGCCGCCAGTTGCAGAGCCTGCACACCCTGGCTCACGTAGCGGTGCGCATCGTTGCAACCCTCTTGATCCTGCTAGTGATCATCGGGCCGCCCGGACAGCTTGGAACCTTTCTTGGCCTGGCTGGCGCAGGATTAACGGTGGCGCTCAAGGATTTCATCGTTGGGTTCCTCGGCTGGTTCGTGCTGATGGGCAAAAATGGAATCCGCATGGGCGATTGGGTGGAAATCAACGGCGTGACCGGCGAAGTCGTGGAGATTGGCCCCTTCCACACCGTCCTGTTGGAAACCGGTAACTGGACCGATTCGGGGCATCCCACGGGACGGCGCGTCACGTTTACGAATAGTTTTGCCATCGAGGGCCACTACTTCAATTTTTCAACGACCGGCCAATGGCTGTGGGATGAATTGCAATTGGTGCTTCCCCTAGGACAAGACCCGTACCCTTTGTTGAAGGAGATTCGAAAGAGGGTGTCCGAGGCCACAAAAGAGAAGGCTCAAGAAGCCGAGGCAGAGTGGAGGCGCTCCACGCGCTCGCGCGAGATGAGTTCCTTTTCTGTGGAGCCGGCGATCAGCGTCAAGCCGGTGGTCGGCGGCGTGGAAGTGGCCGTGCGCTACATCACCCGCGCCAACGAGCGGTATCAAATGCGCTCCAAGCTGTATCAAGATGCCGTCGATCTGCTCGGAGGCAAAAGTGCTCCCGCATCTGCGGATTGAGTCCCCGCCCCAACAGGTATCCTCAATAGTCGACGGCAAGATGCCAGCGAATACCGTTTGCTTTAGCAAGTTCCAGAACACTAACGAATTCGCGCAGGTCAGCTTCCACGCGAGCAACATCGCCAAGGTTTGAGGCCTTCAGGCTTCCGAGAAGGGCATTTACCGTGAGCAAGCCCTCTTCCGCAGCGAACCACTTTTCTTCTATGTTATCGAGCGAGGCCGCGTCCTCCCCGACTAAGGATTCTACTTCTTCTTTCGAAGTGCTGAAGAAACCCATCAGGGGCTTTACTCCTAATCCCTTCGCCATTTTTTCCAGTTCCTTGTTGTGTTTTGACAGAGAATTCCCGTCCACCCCAGTGTCAGCGCCGGGAATTTTCTTGTCGAGAACAATGTAAAGAGACGGCATTCTTGTGATTCTCCGTCCACGTTAAGGACGCGCGGAAATTTTCTTCAGCTCTTCGAGAATCTCCTGGAAGAGCTTAACATTTTGTTCCTGCAATTTGAGGCCTCGCTCGAAGATCTGTGCGTTTCGTTCCGCGAGCTGTCCGTTGCGTTCCGAGATTTGCAGCGAGCGTTCACTGCGCTGATTGAGGACTTTCATTCTCTTGTTGTTCCTCCAGAGACTAAAGAACAGTCCGCCGAAGATGACCAAGAGGATGCCGAACCAACCAAAGCTGATGAGCGTGGGCCAGACCATCTGCTTGGGAATACGTTCGCGCACCTGTTGAAAGTATTGTTCTGACGTAAGCCAGTGCTGGGCCTCGGGATCCCAATACAAAGTGTTTCCGGTAATCCACTTCCCGTAGCTCGCCGCAAAAGTCCGGTGGAATTCATCGTTCACGCCTTGCAACTCGACCTCAACAGTTCCGGTGGCAATGCCGTCTTGGTTGACGCCGGGATAGTCCTCGAGGACCACGTTGCGGACAAGAAGCTCGCCATCGAAGGGAAATCGCTTGGTGACGAAGTGGTACTGGCGATCTTTCGTTTTTTCAAATTTGATCGTTGTGGGATCCGATTTTTGTTCCTGCTCCCACGCGGCGATCAGACCTGCTTCCGTTTTCTGATCCGAAGCGGAAGGGGCGAGCCGAAAGACGAGAAGCACGGCAAGGCTGAGAGAGGAGACGATTCCACGCATTTTTCCTCCGAAGGGTTCCTGTACAAATAGGCTAAACGGGAGGAGGCTTTTTGCGCTGGTCGAGGAAATCCTCTTGTGACGGACTGCTAACCTACGAGTCCTGTCGCATCAGTTGGCGCGCGCGAATGGCGGAAATGGTGGAGCCGGTGTAGAGCAGGGCGAGCAAGGCGTAACCGGCGATGAGGCCGGCCCCTTGCGCTACCCAGCCCAATGCAAAACTCATCAGGAGCTGCACCACGGTGGTCAGGATGGCCATGGCCGATTGAGTGCGTCCCATGAAATGTTTGGGGACGATGGACATCAGCGAGGATTGTGCGATGACTCCACCCATCGCGCGGCAGAAGCCGAAGATCATTTGCATCATCATCGCGCCCACGATGAATGCGACGAATGGCGTGGCCATGTGGCCTGCTGCGAGCACGGCACACGCGGCAACATAAAGCGGCATGCGTTTGACGCTGGGAAGCTGGCTGGCGATTAGTCCTCCACAAATTGCGCCAGTGGCCCAGCCGGCTTCGAGAAAACCCAAACCGCGCGCGCCCGCATGAAGGATGTCGTTTGCCAGCGCGACAAGCACTACGTTGGCGCTGATCACTCCCGCCATCATGATGGAGTGCGTGATTCCCAACGCGAGGACAAGCGGCTGCTCGCGCAAATAGGCGAAGCCTTCGCGCATGTCGGCGTAGACCGCTAGCGAGAGGCCGGCTTCCGCAACTTCGGGCATCTCTCCGATTTCGAGCGCTTCGGCTGTGGCTTCGGTTGCTTCGTCGAATTCATGTGGGTACTTGCGCCGGTCGCGGGGCGAGACGTATCCCTGACGCACACGGTACAGGCAATACGCCGAAACAAAATAAGTTGCGCCGTCAATGGCCAGGATGCCCGCGATCCCGGCGGTGTTATAAAGGAAGCCCACGCACGCGCCGGCAATGAGCATGCCGCTTTGCACGCCTACCAAGACGGCGGCATTTGCTCCCGTGAATTGGCTCGAGGGAATCACTTCCTGCACGAGCGCGTTCACCGTAGCCCAATACATCGCGGAGCCCGTGCCGGTAATCAGCGTCATGCCGTAGAGGTGCCAGAGTTGGAGATGCCCGCGCCACGCGATGTACGCCGTGAGCAAAACGAAGCATCCGCGCACCAGGTCGAGAACGACGCCCAGGTAGCGCCGGTCGAAGCGATCAATGAGCACGCCGCCGAGGAAGGGGACGAACAGTCCCGGGATAGTCATCACCATGACCTGCCAACTGACTTTGACAGTGGAGTGCGTGGCCGCGAGGATGTACCAGCTCACGCCGGCGAAGTTCATGCCGCTGCCGAAGAGCGAGACGAACATGGCCACGAAGAAGTAGCGGAATCCGCGCTGCGCCCAGATGAGGTTCCAATCGACGCGATGTGCGGTTGCGGTGGCCATAAAACTCTTTAGCTTACTATTGTGGCGGAAATCGCTGGGGACGCATGTCAAGAAGAGTTACACTCTTCCAACAATTTGGCCGGGTTGGTAGGGAAGGTGGCCCTCGATGGGGAACGAAGCGACGTGCAAAGTGCGGTTTGGAAAGCAGGAGTCGGAGGGGAAGGCGTTGTTGGAAACGAGTGAAGTTCTCTTTCGCGGCGCCTTCCGGCTGAAGATTCCTTTTTCGACGATCAAGTCCGCGAAGACCGTGGACGGTGAGCTTCGTTTGCAGACGGCCGACGGTCCCGCATCATTTCAACTCGGCGCTGCGGCGGGGAAATGGCTCGAGAAAATTCTTCATCCGAAGTCGCGCATCGAAAAGGTCGGCGTAAAGACTGGAAGCAAAGTATCTCTGCTCGGCCAATTCGAGTCAGATTTCCTTAATGAAGTGCACTCCGTCACCAGATCCGTCAGCAAAGGCAAAGGCGCAGCAGAAGCAGAGCACATTTTCTACGCGGCGGATTCGAAAGAAGCTTTTTCGGCCCTAGCAAAAATTGCAAAGAGCATGTCCGGCGCGGCTGCTCTTTGGGTCGTTTATCCCAAGGGGCAGAAACACATCACGGAAAACGACGTGCTCGGCGCAGTCCGCAAGTCTGGTTTGAAGGACGTAAAAGTCGTCGGCTTCTCCGCCACGCACACGGCGCTCAAATTCGTCATCCCGCTTGATAAGCGCTAGGAAGGTGATTCTTACTCTGTAGACAGGTTCTCCGGATCCTGATCTCCGATCTTTGTTCTCTGAGCTTCGTTTCCTTGTTGCCCCCGCTTGAGTTAAAATCCGCCCTGAAATTTTCCCCTGTTCCCGTGCGTACTTCTATCAAGCACCGGTAATTCCAAATCTTGTGGTGGAGGAGTCCTCGATGGCTACAACCCCTACCCCTATGCCTGAAGGGCAAGCGCAGTCGCAGGCAGCGATCAGTCCGTTTGGCCGTATTATAGGAGTGTTGTTCTCGCCGGGGGCCACGTTTGAAGACATCGTCCGGAAACCCAGCTGGCTGCTCCCGGTTTTGATTACGACGATCCTCAGTATCGCGGTCAGCGTTTCCATCAACCAGCGCATGAATTGGCGCGAGTTCATGAGCCAGCAGATCGAGAAAAGCCCACGTGCGGCGCAACTCTCTGCCGAGCAGAAGCAGCAGCAAATTGAAGGTGGGGCCAAGTTCACGCCGATTTTCACTTACGCCATCGGCGTGTGCGGTCCTATCCTCGGCACGTTGATCATTGGCCTGATTATGTGGGGCGCCTACAGCCTTCTTGGAGGCATCAGCACGAATTTCAGCACGGCCTTCGGCATCACGGCTCATGCTTTTTTGACAAGCCTGGTGAGCAGTCCCTTGCTCATTTTGACTTTGTTTCTGAAGCCCTTTGGCACGGCGGATTTGGAGAATCCGCTGGCTACGAATATCGCGGCAGTCTTGCCTGACGATGCGGCGAAGTGGCTCGTCGCTCTCAGCAAGTCGATCGACCTTTTCACGTTTTGGACACTCATCCTGCTGGCGATCGGCTTCGCCGCCGTGAATCCGAAGAAGCTGAAGGGCGCAAAATCCTTTACGGTTGCCTTCGGTGTTTGGGCCGTATGGGTCGTTCTTCGCGTTGGTTGGGCGTTCATCTTCTCCTGATACACTGGGAGGGTGGATTTTTCGTTTGAAGTTCTGAAAACCGACCCGACTGGCGCGCGGCGCGGCCGCTTGACTACGCCTCACGGCGTGGTGCAGACGCCGTTTTTCCTACCGGTTGGCACGCAAGCTTCCGTCAAAGCGCTTACGCAGGAAGCGCTCGAAGAGCTTGGCGCAGAAATCATCCTCGCCAACACGTATCACCTTTATCTACGTCCTGGACATGAGTTGGTTCGACGCCTCGGTGGTTTGCACCAATTCATGTCCTGGCCGCGGGCGATTCTCACCGATTCGGGCGGCTATCAGGTCTTCAGCCTCTCCGAACTTCGCAAGATCACAGATGAAGGCGTGCGCTTCCGTTCGCATCTTGATGGGTCGGAACATCTGCTTACGCCGGAAAAGGCCGCTGAGATTCAGCTCGCCCTGGGCTCCGACATCGCCATGGTGCTCGATGAATGCATCGAAACGCCCGCGCCCCGCGAAAAAGCCGAAGCTGCTCTCCAGCGCACCACCGCCTGGGCTCGCCGCGCTCGCGGATATTTCCAAGAATCCGCCAAGAGAAATGGCAAGCCCGCGCAGCAATGGCAATTCGGCATCGTGCAAGGTGCCACGTTTCCAGATTTGCGCCGCGAAAGCGCCCGCCAACTTCTCGAACTCGACTTTCCCGGCTACGCGGTTGGCGGACTGGCCGTCGGTGAGCCGCACGAAGTCACTTGCGAAATGACTTCCGAAGTGACCGCATTACTTCCGATAGATCGGCCGCGGTATCTCATGGGCGTGGGCCGCCCGGAGCAAATCGCCGATTACGTCGCGCTTGGAATTGACATGATGGATTGCGTTCTTCCTACGCGCGCCGCGCGCCACGCTTGCCTCTACACCAGCGAAGGCCGCGTGCTCATTAAGAATTCGCGCTACGCGGAAGACCAGCGGCCCATCGATTCGAATTGTTCCTGCAGTGTCTGCCGCCGCTACGCGCGCGCCTATCTTCGCCATCTTTTTGCCGCGGGAGAAATGACCGCCGCCATTCTTGCCACCCACCATAATGTCCACTTTTACCTTGACATCATGCGGCAAATCCGAGAGGCTATCGAGTTTGGGAACCTAGCGAATTTCTCATCTGAGATGCACGCGCGTTACGCTACGGACCCAGCCTGAGAGCCGATAGTTCGATTTACAAAAGAGTCTCGAAGGGCTCAAGGCTGATGCTGTTAGCTCGTTACAATGCGTGGACCTCCACGGGGCTTCACTCAACTCCGGCCGGGTCGGGGTTGCCCATAAATGAGGAAGTCAGCCGAGCAGGGAAGCGGGCGATGGGCCTGCTTTGGGTTCGGCTATCTTCTGCCGGACGCGGTGCGACGCTGAAGTTCCTGCTGACTTGCAAAATCGCAAGAAGCGGACGGAAACTGGGACCTTGGAGTGGTGTTTAAGACGCAATTTTTGGCTGAAAACTAAGAACGGACAACTGAAAACGGATGACGACAGCAGCAATTCTTCTTCAAGGATCCGGGGGCCTCGGTTTTAACAGCTTCCTTATTCCGCTGGCCCTGATGTTCGGCATCATGTATTTCATGGTGATCATGCCGCAGCAGCGCCAGAGGAAGAAAACTCAGGCGATGCTCTCCGCTTTGAAAACAGGCGACAAGATCATCACCGGCAGCGGCATTTACGGCACGGTCAGCGGCATTGATGGAGAAGCTGTCATTCTCAAGATTTCTTCCGAGCCGCAGGTAAAAATCCGAATCGCGCGGGCGGCGATTGCCCAGGTGGAGGTGCAGGAAGATGCAAACTAAGCCACCTCTTCGCCGGAAAGCGCGTCCTATTTTCTAACCATGAACCCCAATCTCAAATGGAAAGTGTTGTTCATCACCGCAGTCATTGTTTTCTGCATTTATCTCCTTTTCGGCTATCCGACGTTCCCGACCTCCTTGGCGCAGGTGAAGGACAATTTCAAGAGCCAGATCCAGCTAGGTCTTGACCTCCAGGGTGGCACGCACCTGACTCTTCAGGTCCAGGTGCAGGAAGCCATCGGGCAGGAGACGGACACGACCGTGGACCGCATTACGACCGCCCTGCGCTCAAAAAATGTTCGCTACGATGAAGTCCGCCGCGTCGACGATACGCACCTCCTCATCCAAAACATTGATCCCTCGCAATCTTCCGTGCTGAGCGACCTTCAATCCGCGCAATACAACAATGTCTACGACATGTCACCCGCTCCTGGCCAGCCCAACAGCTACGTCTGGACGCTTCGCGCCAACGCTAGAGCGGCAATCGAAGAATCCACCATGACCCAGACGATCGAAACGATCCAGCGCCGGGTCAACCTCTTGGGCCTTACCGAGCCAACCGTCCAGCCGCGCGGCGGTGCCAATGCCAATGAAATCATCATTGAGCTTCCCGGCGAAGGCGATCCCACTCGCGTTAAGAAGGTCATCTCAGAGGGCGGGCAGTTGGAGCTTCGCGCCGTTCTTGACCCACAAACGTATCCTTCTGTCTCCGCTTATATGGCACAGCATACCCTGCTCCCCCCCAACGCCGAACTCCTGCCAGGCCGTTCGGAAAGCCAAACTCCCTCAGGGGGTCCGGACACGGGCGAGACCTATTATGTTCTGGGCCGCGCTCCCATCATTACGGGCCGGGACTTGCGAACCGCGGTCGAAAGGCGCCGCATCGAGCAGGGAGATTGGGCAGTCGATTTTAGTCTGTCTCCCGAAGGGGCGGGTCGCTTTGCTCCCTTCACTGAACAGAATGTGGGTAACAGGATGGCCATCCTTCTCGATCACAAGGTTTACATGGCCCCTGTAATTAAGGAGCCTTTAAAGGATTCTGCCCTGATCGAAGGCAGCTTCAGCCAGCAATCGGCCCATGACCTTGCGCTTGTTTTGCGCGCCGGCGCCCTGCCCGCGTCCATTAAGTACCTCGAAGAGAGCAGCGTTGGACCCTCTCTTGGGGCAGACTCGATCCGTCACGGAGTGCAAGCTTCCGTGCTCAGCCTGCTTGTCGTGATGGTCTTCATGCTGATTTATTACAAATTGTCGGGAGGCAACGCAGTCCTCGCATTAATCCTTAACCTGGTTATTCTGCTGGCGGTCATGGCGCTTTTTAGCGCCACGCTCACTCTCCCCGGGATTGCAGGTGTCATCCTGACTATCGGTATGGGTGTGGACTCTAACGTTCTGGTTTTCGAGCGCATCCGCGAGGAAGTTCGCAATGGCAAGTCTTCTCCCGCCGCCGTGGAAGCGGGATTTGACAATGCTTTCCGGACCATCATTGACACGCACGTGACCACGGTCGTGTCCGCCGCGTTCCTGGGGTTCTTTGGGACCGGCCCCATCCGCGGCTTTGCCATCACGCTGGTCGTCGGTCTGGTTGCCAACATCTTTACCGCGGTCTATGTGTCAAAGACGATTTTCCAGTATCACCTGACTAAGATGGACCGTCAGGCGGAACTAAGCATTTGACTTTGTGGTGGCCGGTCTTAGACCGGCGAGCTTGAAATTTAAACGTACTAGAACTGCTAAGGCGCGCGGCCTAACTGCTTGTAAACCAACGGGCAATAGGTTCGCCGGCCGGGTTACTCTACCCTAGGCAGCTATTGGGGAGGAGAGCCCCGCGTGGACTTGGAGCCGGGAACATTTCGCCTTTGGTGGTGTCTAAGGGAAGGAAGTTAAGAAGGCATGATCGAGCTCTTTAAGCAGCCCAATCTCGATTGGATGGGCAAAGCCAAGTATTTCTTTGCCCTGAGCGCTATTCTTCTCCTCGCCGGATGGACGTCAATTTTCTACGGTCACGGAATTAAGTACGGAATCGACTTTAGTGGTGGCACAAACGTGGACGTTCGCTTCGCGCAACCGCCGAACATAGACAAGATTCGCACGGGCCTGACTACCCAGGGGCTTGGCAATACTGAAATCCAACCGATCCACGACATTTCAAGCCCGAACAGCAACGAAGTCCTCATCTTCGTGGAGGGCAAGGGTCAGGACGAAGAGCTTATGGATGCCAGCAGGGCCAAGGTCCTTAGCGCCTTGAATGCAACTTACGGAGTCGCCACTTCCGAAAAGCCTGACTTCAACTTTTATTCCACGACGCCTCCGGCTCTCGCGAAGGTGCTCACTGACAAGGACCCTCTATTCCTCTCGGTCAATGCCGGCGATCGCTATCAGCAGCTTGCCAAGACAATCCTCAATTACCGTGATTCGAATGCGAACGGCGTCCTGACCAACTTCGATGACCTCTCTAAAGTGCAAGGCGTCACGCCCGCCGTTCTAAACGGAATCAAATCCAGTTATTCTCTCGGTCCTTTCGCCATTCGCAATATCACAATCGTCGGTCCCAAGGTGGGCGCCGAGCTCCGCAAGCAGGCCGTGCTCGTTACCCTCTATGCGCTTGGGGGCATGCTGGTATATATTGCCATCCGTTTCACGGGCGGCCAGGTTGGCGGGCAGCTGTTCACTACTCCCAAAGGTGTTGCCGGAATGGTGATTTGGGTTTTGGATAAAACGATTTATGGGGCCGCCGCAGTTCTGGCCGTGTTTCACGACGTGCTGATCACGCTGGGATTTTTCTCGTTGTTCCGCTTCGAGATTTCCCTCACAGTTATCGCGGCGCTCCTCACCCTGGTCGGTTATTCCATGAATGACACCATCGTGATCTTCGATCGCATTCGTGAAAACAACCGTTTGTTGCGCCGGGAAGCGTTCGCGGACGTGGTCAACAAGTCCATCAACCAAACGCTTTCGCGAACCATCCTGACCAGCGGATTGACTTTCCTTACCGTGCTCGTCCTGTTCCTGATGGGCGGCCAGGTGCTTCGTGCTTTCTCCTTTGCCCTGGTGGTAGGGATTGTGGTAGGAACATACTCCAGCTTTGGTATTGCCGCTCCCATTGTCGTCGCCTGGAAT
>DATEGP010000088.1:0-32094 GCA_035280045.1 Candidatus Acidiferrum sp. | reverse complement strand
GCTGGCTCCATTCATGTGTCCATTGCGAAATCCCCTTTACTCATCACGTTTTCTGACGCTTCCGGTAACGTGCTGCTCGCCGATGAGCCCAGCCTTCCGATGGCTTGGGACGGCACGCGCGTCCATGTCTGGAAAAAAATGCCGCCTGACGAAAACTACTACGGCCTCGGCGACAAAGCCGGCCCGATGAACCGCCGCAACCGAGCCTTCACCAATTGGAACACCGATGAATTTGGCTGGCAGGAATCTTCCGATCCGCTCTACAAAACCATTCCTTTCTTTGTCGGCTTGCGCAAAGGCGTAGCCTACGGAGTTTTCTTCGACAATACCTATCGAAGCGATTTCAATTTTGGCAAGGAATCCCGCGATTTCTTTTCATTTGGCGCCGAGGGCGGGGAACTGAACTACTACTTTATCGGCGGTCCCGAACCGAAAAAAGTCGTCGAGCAATACACGGCCATGACCGGGCGTTCGCCTCTGCCCCCGCTCTGGTCTCTCGGTTATCAGCAATGCCGCTACAGCTATTATCCCGAATCCCGCGCGCGCGAAATTGTCAAAACCTTTCGCGACAAGAAAATCCCCGCTGACGTCATCTATTTCGACATTGATTACCAGCAGGGCTACGCGCCCTTCACCATCAATCGCGAATACTTTCCCACTTTCGAAAAAATGATCACGGATTTTCGCGCCCAGGGTTTTCACTCGATTTTGATCACGGACCTGCATATCAAGAAAGACCCCAACCACGGCTATGTGCCTTACGATTCGGGCATCAAGAACGACGTGTTCGTGAAGAACCCCGATGGCTCGGTTTTTGTCGGGAAGGTCTGGCCTGAGGACAGTGTGTTCCCCGATTTTACGCTCACGCGCGTGCGCAACTGGTGGGGCGGTCTCTACAAGGATTTCGTCGCCATGGGCGCCGCCGGTTTCTGGAACGACATGAACGAGCCTTCCGTCTTTGAACGCGCGGACAAAACCATGCCACTTGACACGGTTCACCGCCTCGACGACGGCACGACTATCAACCACCGCGCCGCGCACAACATTTACGGCATGGAAAACGCCCGCGCCACCTACGAAGGCTTGCTGAAGCTCCAAAACGGAGAACGCCCCTTCGTGCTTACTCGCGCGGCCTACTCCGGAGCGCAACGCTACGCTGCCACCTGGACCGGCGACAATAGCAGTACCTGGAACCATTTGAAAATGAGCACGCCGATGCTCATGAGCATGGGCATATCAGGGATGCCCTTGGTGGGAGACGATATCGGCGGCTTCGCTGGTTCCCCTACGTCTGAGCTGCTTACGCGCTGGTTTGAAGTCGGTGCGCTCAATCCCATTTATCGCGACCACACCGCCAAGGGCACTGCAGATCAGGAGCCTTGGGTTCACGGCCCAGAGCACGAAGCCATTCGCAAAAGGTACATTGAGTTGCGCTATCGTCTGCTTCCTTATCTTTACACGGCAACCGAGGAAGCTTCGCGCACTGGCATTCCTTTAATGAGGCCCATTTTCCTTGAATATCCGCAGGCGGCCGAATTTTATGGCGACGACCGCGATTTTCTTTTCGGCCGAGATTTATTTGTCGCGCCAGTCACCACGGAAATGGTGGACGCCGAAGATATCGCTCTTCCTCCGGGGGATTGGTACGACTTTTGGACCAGCGTTAGGCACGCGCACGACGAAAAAATCCAGCTGCGCCCGCGCCTCGATGAGATGCCACTTTACGTTCGCGCTGGAGCGATTCTGCCGATGCAACCCGTTGTGCAGAACACCGGCGAAACTCCTGATGGGCCTCTTCAGTTGCATGTTTATCCTGGCGACGATTGCAAAGGCTCGCTGTACGAGGACGATGGGCACACACTCGCTTACCAAAAGGGCGAGATTCTTCGGGCCAACTATTCGTGTGCAGTCTCATCCTCTTCCATCTCGATTACCAGTAGCATCGAGAAAAATGCCTACAAGCCCTGGTGGAACAGCACGGCTTTGACCGTCCACGGCGCTGTGGCAGCACCGAAAGAAGTCCGCATCGGCGACCGCGCCATTCAGGATTGGCATTTCGACTCGCAGGCGCACACCGTAGCGCTTACGGTTCCGGACGCGGTGAAGAATTGGACCGTTCGCGTTCAGTATTAATTCTGTCCATCACTTGATTCTAATTCGCTAAGAAAATCGACAGTGACTGCGCGGGCATGGAAATGCGCAATGCCAGGCCCCTCAACTCCGCCTTTGCTCCGCCAAAAACCAGTGACAATGTCGCTGCATTTTGCAAGGGCGTCCCGTTTAACGGGATCTGCAGCTCGCTAGTCTTGTCCGCATTGTTGAAGGCCACGATGACACGTTCGTCCTCTGACTCTCGCAGGAAAACGTAAGCGCTCTCATCCGATGACAAGTGCCAAAGCTGTCCGCCGCGAAGAGCTCCATGTTCGCGGCGAATCCGTAATAGTTCTTTCGCGTATGAAAAAATCTCCTGCTGTTCGTGTGTTCGCCCAGCTTGTGTGAACGCATCATTCGTATCGCCAACCCATCCGCCCGGGAAATCGCGCCGGTTATCCGGGTCGCTGCCTCCCGGCACACCTATTTCGTCGCCATAGTAAATTTCCGGAATGCCGCGCAGCGTTAGTGTGAGCCCGAAAGCCAGCTTCAACTTTGCAGGTGAGCTGCCCTCGGCGCTCGCAAAGCGAGGCGCGTCGTGATTTGCAAAGAACGGCAACAGCAATCCGGGCCGCGGATACAGTGCGTCATGCCGCAGCACGTCCGCGATTCGTCCCGCTGGGGCGTTTCGCAACAGCACCTCTCGCAGAGTGAAAAACATCGGAAAATCAAAAACCGTCGAGAGTCCGCTGTCGATCCCGTCGTAACGGCGCACTCCACCCTCAAAAAACGAAGTCACGCCCGGATCGGGATGAAACACTTCTCCGATCGTCGTCAAATTCGGGTAAATCCTCCGTAGCGCGGCATGCCAGCGTGCCCAGAACTTCCGCCCCACGTACGGAAACGTGTCCACCCGCAAGCCATCCAGCCCCGAACTTTCCAACCACCACAGGGTGTTTTGGAGAAGATACTCTTCGACAAGCGGATTCTCCGTGTTCATGTCCGGCAAAATCCCGAAGAGCCACCCTTCCGTCAGGTTCCGCTTCATCGAATCGGGCGCGTGTGGATCGATCAACGACTCGAAAGGATCATTCTTCGCCTCTTGTCCCGCCGACTTGCCGTAAAACGTTCCTTTCAACGGCGAAAACGAATCCAGATGATGGTCCTTCGTTCCGTGAAACCAGTCCGGCAGCGGCGGATTCTCGACCCAAGGATGCAGCGGCCCGACGTGATTCGGCACAGCATCGAAGAGAATCTTCATTTTCTCTTTGTGCGCTGCTTCAACGAGATTCTGGTAATCCTTCAGCGAACCCAAATGTGGATCCACTGCGTACAAATCAACGGCACTATATCCGTGGTAATCCTGCGGCGCTCCGCTCTTCACCACGGGCGTGAGCCACAGAGTGGTGACACCAAGCTCCTTCAGGTACGGCAAGTGATTCTGAACTCCACGCAAATCTCCGCCATGGTACGCGCGGGGTTTTGTGCGATCGTGCGAGCCTGGCGCCTCAGCGGGTTCATCATTAGTCGGATCACCGTTGGCAAAACGGTCCGGCATGATCAGGTAAATCGCGTCGTCGGGCGACATGCCCTGAAATTTGCCAAGCGTTGGCGCACGGCCCGAGAGCGGTAACTCAAATGAAGTCGTGCCTTTTGGCGCGGTAATGCGGCAAACGGCAGTTCCTGGCCTCGTGTCGGCTCCAATTTTCAGCCAAACAAAAAGGTAGTTACCTGCCGCTGTCGCCTGCGTACGCGAAACCCGCAGCGTCGGCAGATTGCACGAGACGTTCGTGGCCTCCAAGTCTCGCCCGGAGAGCAGCAGCATTACTTCCGGAGTAAAGCCTATCCACCAGTTCGGCGGCTCCATCTTCGTGACTTTCACGGTCGAAGCCGCGACGCCTTGCTGCGGTACCGGTCGGCACAGCACGCCGCGCGCATTTAAGAGGCAAGCAAGTCCCACAAGAATGTTTCTATAGAAGTTCTGTCCAACTAGATTATTTCGAGGCAAGTTATTCAACCACCTGCAAAGACTAATTCGCCAAAAGCCTCAGGCACATGGAAGTTCGGCACCTTCGTGCCAGTCGGCTTCCACGCCGAGTAGAACCGCGGCTCCTCCGCTCCTTCAACGCGGTAAAAATTCGCTCGCCACGCCACAATTGGATCGAAATCCGCCACCAGACACTTCATCGGTATCGCTAGTTCGGCAGTCCAAATCTTCTTCGCCTCATTCAAAACCACGCGCCGCTTTAATCCGCTCTCTAAATCATGCTTCTCGCCCGGGGCAATATCCAAATCAATCCAAAAACCGTTCGGGCTCACCTCGAACTCTTTGTATCGCCGAAGATTCGAATGGTCAGGCTGAAAAAAAACTTCGGCAACATCACGGTCCCACAATTGGTCTCTTCGCCCATTCGCTTCAGCATCTGAAAAAACGGTGATCGTCCGGTATCGAGAGTGAAAGCGCAGAAACACGATCTCCGGCGTCCAAAGCAAACGCACTTCCGTCTCGCGCGCCGGATCCGCATTCTTTCCTTGCCAGTCTGCGCTGAATCGCAGCGGAGCAGTGCGCTCCCACGAAGCCGGCGCCGGGAAGCTTTCAGCATCACAATACTCTGTCAATCGAATCGCCACTGCTTTTCTCTGTTTCAAGAGTTCATCCACTTTGTTCATGCCTCAAATTCCCGTTTCCTCTTCTTCGATCCCAACTCAACTCTTTGCGCACCGCTCTCGTCATTAACGCCAGCCCTTGCATTATGCCGTGCTAGCATCGAATTAGACTCATTGAGCCAATCTTTTTGTCGCTGGGGTAACGATCCAAGGAGTGGGTGAAATGATCGAGCCTGTCAACGAAGATTTTTCAACACCGGTAAAGCGCACGCCGGACGAATTCAAATTCGTCAAGCTCCGCATCGACGGCGGCGTCGCGCGCATGACCATGAGCCGCCCCGAGCACAATCTTCTCAATGAACCGATGCTACGCGAAATGGCGGATGGCATCAGCTATGCTGGCGAACGCGACGACGTCAAATTGATTGTTCTTGATTCCGCCTGCAAAGTATTTTGCGGCGGCATCGACGTCGGTGAATACACTTCGCAGCGCGTTTTCCAGATGCTCGACGCCTTCCACGCCACTTTTTCCGGCATGCTCGAACTCGGCAAGCCCGTCGTTTGCGTCGTGAATGGTCCCGCCATTGGCGGCGGTGCGGAACTCGCAGCTTTCGGCGACCTCGTCATCGCCACGCCCAAGGCGCGCTTTGCCCAGCCCGAGATCAGCATTGGCGTCTTTCCGCCGCTCGCGTCCACCATTCTTCCATTTCTCGTTGGCCCAAAAATCGCGCTCGAACTCGTTCTCACTGGCGAACCCGTCACTGCTGAGCGCGCTCTCGATCTCGGCATGGTCAATCGCCTCGTCCCCGAAGCGCAGCTCGAAAAAACCGTGGAGGATCTTGTGGGCCGCATCAACGGGCACTCCGGCCCGGTGCTCACCATGGCGAAAAAGGCCATACTCGGCGGCATGGGCCTTTCGCTCCGCGACGGTCTGAAGCACTCCATGAACATTTTCCTCAACGAACTTTACCGGCTCGAAGATTCCCAGGAAGGTTTGCGCGCGCTCGTCGAAAAGCGCAAACCCAATTGGAAAAACCGCTAGCCCGTGGTTTCACTTCTTGGTGACTGACTCTCACTCAATCTTCTGGGTTATCGTACCCGCTGTTATGGTCGTTATCTTTCTGCAGAGCTAATTCGTTGGTGGAGGCGTTCGTGTTTAACAACAAAAGCGACAGCTAGCTCTAGAAATCTTTAGCAAATGAATTTTCCTGACCGGAATCATTCGCCAATCTTACAAAATGAAGAGAAATGAACCAAGAAACATATTGAGAAATGTGCCGTCAAGTTGGGACGCAGGCCTCTGGACGCTTAGGCTTTTGCTTCCGTGCCTGCAGTGGCGGTTGCTGCAACTGGCGTGGCGGCCTCTTCTTCCTCGCGGCCGGCGCGCTTGATGCGGGCGGCTTTACCCCTCAAATCGCGGAGGTAATAGAGGCGAGCGCGGCGAACTTTGCCTTTTCCGACCACTTCGATGGAGCTGATCGACGGGGAATGCAGCGGAAAGATGCGCTCGATACCTACGCCAAAGCTAACGCGGCGAACTGTGAAAGTGGCGCTGGACGCCCGGCCTTTCTTCGAGATCACGACGCCTTCAAACGCCTGGAGGCGTTCTTTTTCCTTCTCGCCCTCGCCTTCTTTCAGACGGACGTTTACGCGAATGGTATCGCCCGCGCGGAACTCCGGGAGGTCTTTGCGCAGTTGCGCTTCATGCAATTTACGAATTGCCGGGTTCATGTTCTTGCTTCCTTTTAGACCCACTCAGGCGGGGCCAGCTCTCTTAGGGCAAACTCCAATTATAGAGAAAACGGAAGAAAAAACCTAGTCAATTTGGAGCGCACTAACACACAAAACTGAGCTTTTGGCCAACTGAAACCGCTACTTCGAGGCTACCATGGTCGACCGGCGGCGAATAACCGTTTCCCCAAAGCGTTCCATTTCTTCCAGTTGCGGGCTGAATTGCAGAAGAACGAGGTCCACGCCTGCGGCTTCGAACTGCGCGAGACGCTCTGCGACTTGTTCGGGCGTTCCCACTAGGCCAGAGCGCAAGCCGCGATTCGAAACTGAATAGTCCTCCAGGGAAACGCGCTGCTCCAGTTGCGTACCGGCGAGCCATTGCTGGTAATTCGCGTATCCCGCGGCCGACTGCTTCACGTCCGTAATGCGCCGGACTTCGTCCTGCGCCTCACGCTCGGTCTCACGGACTATGGCGTAGCCGGCGACGCCGAATTTCAGCGGCGGCAGACTGTGCTTCGCACGGCGCTCGCGGAGGTCGGCAATCTTTTCTCCTACGCGTTCTGGCGGATCGCCGTGCATCAAATAGGCGTCGCACTTCGCGGCGATGAGTTCCTTTGCGGCCGGGGATTCGCCTCCGGCGTAAAGCGTCGGACGCGGCTTGGCCACCGGCTTAGGCTCAAGAACGTTATCCTCCACACGGTAATACTTTCCAGAATAAGAAAAGTGATCCTGCTTCCAGACGCCGTCGAGAACGTCGAGCCATTCGCTGGTCCGTGCATAACGGTCGTCGTGTTGTTCGAACGCAACGCCGTACTTGCGCGCCTCGTCGGCCCACCATGAGGAAACGACGTTCAGCGTTAGACGCCCGTTGCTGATGTGATCGATATTGGCTGCCTGCTTGGCCAGCAAAGCAGGCAGATGAAACGTAGGACGCACCGCCACCATCAATTCAATTTTCTCGGTGACAGCCGCCAACGCCGCGGTCGTGGACAGCGCATCTAGCGAATCGACTTCTACGCCCTTAATATCGTTCAGATTCAGTTCCGCGATAAGCGTAACGTCAAAACCGATTTGTTCGCTGCGCTGAGCGAGCCGTTTCACATACGCCCATGTTGCCTGCATGTTTTCGTTTTGGACGTTGCGCAGCCACCCGCCGAAAACGGGCAGCCAGTATCCATACCTCATCGCGGGCCTCCCGTGGCCGCAACTTGATCCGCGTTGCGGGCTTCGTGGCGCAAGGCTTCTGCAATCAGAAAATCCGCCAGCCGCGCGTAGGGATTGAATCCGATGACGCGGACCGGATCGGCGACGAAGTTCGAAAGTGCATTTACGTCGTAATAGAGCTGGCGGCCAGTGCGCTCGTCGAAAACGTATTCAATTCCTCCTACCTCTACTCCAGCAAGTTCTACAATGCGCTCAATATCTTCGATAATCTGCCGCGGAGGCTCGTAGCCTTCGACTTTCATGCCTGTCTTTGGCGCGTCCACGGGACAGGCGATGCGCGTCAGCTCTTCGCCGCGGGTGTTCTGGCAAATGTCCGCCGGGCACAAGTTGAAGCTTTCGCCGGTGATGTGAATTCGAATGGCGTACAGATATTTGCCGCCGAGGACCTCGACGCGGGTAATGATTCCATCGCGCGCGGTAAAGGCCTCCTGTACGAGGGCCGTTGAATCAATGCCGAAGTAAAGGCGATTTTTTTCGACGGCGTCTCGCAGTTGCTCGCGCGAACTAAATCGCTCAATTCCCGCGCCGCTCCCTCCAATATTGGGCTTTAGCACGACCGGGTAGCCGATGGCGTCAGCGGCCGCCAACGCTTGCGAAGGGTGATTGATGACTCGAGCTTTGGGATAGGGCAAACCGAGTTTTTCCAGATTGGTGAGCTGCAGCGCTTTGGAAGTCTCGTGCAAGAAGCAGCGGTAGCCATTCACGACACGCACACCTTTCGCTTCGAGGTGCGCCAGGTAATTCAAGGTATAAAAAACGCCGTGAGCCAGGCCGCGTTGCCACGCCGAAGGGCTCATGCGGTTGAAAAGCAGCGAGTATTCGCGCTCCGGCGAGGCTGCATCGTAGTGGTGATGGCGCGCGTCAATCTTTAGCCAGTTCGTTCCGCGCTCGCCGAGTTGCTGAAAAAGCGGCCGGAACCAATCCGGATGCTCGTAATAAACCGCAATGGGTTTGTCTAATTTGGACCCGTCGATGTTCATTTCATAGCTCGTCTTGACTGTCTCATTAGATGGGAAAAGACTGCAAGCCGTTCCCTTTTATTCCCTCTGTAAAGATTGAGGTAGTCTCGCGAAAGCGGCAGGGGTCTTGGAGCAGACCTACTGACCTTTTCTACGCTTTTCGCCCTTGTCCGCAGCTCTGCTTTCAAGTCGTCCCCAGCCGAGTGTCGCAATATAAATGGCAAATGCCCCAATGACGACAACCACTGGAGCGAAAGCGGCGCCGCCCCAATAAGTTTGATAGAAGAAAGCGCCTTTCAGGAGCGGAGTCAGGCCCAGGCTGACGAATCCCAACCCGACAAGCCCTAGGGCTGGTCTCACATACGACGCGTAGCGACGTTGCCTCACGGTTCTTTCTCTCTCAATAAGTCTGGCCGGTTGCGGCGGGTCCTTTCGATGGCTGCCGCACGCCGCCATTTGGCGACCTCTGCATGGTTTCCGCCAATAAGGATTTCCGGAACGTTCCAGCCCCGGTATTCGGCGGGGCGGGTGTAATGCGGAAAATCAAGCAGCATACCGTTAGCGGCGGCCGGTTTATTCGCACTTCGTGCTGAGGATGGCATTGAAGACAGATTTGAGCTGAACGATTCATTTTGTGAGGAGGCTTCATTGCCGAGCGCGCCAGGGATCAGCCGCGTGACGGCATCCATGACGAGCAAGGCGGGTAGCTCGCCGCCGCTCAAGACGAAATCGCCAATGGAAATTTCCTCGGTTGCAAGGTGCTCCGCCACCCGTTCGTCCACTCCTTCATAGCGCCCGCAAATCAAAATCATTCGTTGGAGCCGCGAATACCGTCGCGCCGTTTCCTGATGAAAGAGTTTTCCGGCCGCGGACATAAGCACAATTGCGGTGTTCGGGTCTCTTGTGCTCTGCGAAGTCGCGTCCCCTGTTCCCCGGCTCATTAGGGATTCGACTGCTTCAAACAGCGGCTCCGGCTTCAACACCATGCCTTCGCCGCCGCCAAACGGCCGGTCGTCCACGGTGCGGTGACGGTCTTTCGTGAACTCCCGCAAATCCTGAACGTGCACATGAATCAGTCCAGTTTCGCGCGCCCGGCGGACAATTCCGTGCTCGAGCGGCCCGGCGAAAAACTCAGGAAAAATGGTAATTAGGTCGAAACGCATTGCGGCCAGTGTAGCCAATCCGAGAGTGACTTCCAACTCCGTCGCTTCCTAACGAAAAATTGACTTGCTTCAATTCGCCGTAAGCGTTTACGATTCGCCAGCGCAATGGCCTGATTCTGGCCCTGAGTACAGCTTGTGTGGCTTCTCCAGCACGCTGTAACCTCTTTTCCCTGTTGAAGATAGCTGCCCAACCAGAATCGGAATCATGGTGAAACTGGTGCGTTTACCAGCCGTCAATGCGTTTGGAGGCAAGGTCCATGGTCTTCGTGTTCCGTCTCTCACGACCGCTCGCACTTCTAGTCACGTCTGCTTCCTTTCTGCTCGGTGCATGTGGTGGCGGGTACGGCGGAGGGGGTAACGGGGGTGGAGGGGGCAACCCGCCGGGAACGCCAACCGGTTTGACGGCCACGGGGGGCAACGCCGTGGTGAGTCTCTCCTGGACCGCCGGTTCCGGCGCGACAAGTTATTACGTGAAACGCGCGACGACATCCGGCAATGAGACGCAGATCGCCAGCGTTGCCGCAACCACTTACGCGGACACCACGGTTGCCAATGGCACGAAATACTACTACGTGGTTTCCGCTTACAACTCGTACGGAACGAGCGGGAACTCCAATGAGGTGAATGCTACGCCAAGTGCGCCCGCGCCTGCCGCACCGACTGGACTTAGCGCAACGGCCAGCAACGCTCAAGTTGCTCTGGCTTGGAACGCCAGTACCGGAGCGACCAGTTACAACGTGAAGCGTTCCACAACGAGTGGCGGGGAGACGTTGCTCACCAACGTACCCGCAGGCAGTTTTACCGATAGCGGCCTGACAAATGGAACCGTGTATTACTACGTCGTTTCTGCGATGCTCCCCGCCGGTGAGAGCGCCAACTCGACTGAAGTTTCCGCCACGCCCACAAATGGCTCGACGCCAGACGTCACCATCACAGTCAACCCGGCGGTTACACAACCGATTTCTCCTTACATTTACGGCATCAATTCCTATTCGGGTATTCCTAACGCTCCAAAGCAACTAACTTTTGACCGCGCGGGAGGCAACCGCTGGACCGCCTATAACTGGGAGAATAATTTCTCGAATGCGGGCAGTGACTACATCTACAGCAATGACAATTATTTGTGCAATGGGAGCTGCAATGCGGCAATTCCAGGCGAAGCGGTACGGATGTTTATCACGGCCGACCAAACGGCCGGCTTAGCAAGCTTGGTGACCTTCCAGCTGCAAGGATTGGTGTCGGCGGATGGCAATGGCGCTGTTAGCACTATGAATCCGCCCGACATGACCCGTTTCAAAACGGTGATCGATAAGAAGAGCACCAAGGACGCAGCTCCTTTCACGCTGAATCCTCCCACAACGGACGCCTACGTCTATATGGACGAATTTGCCTGGGCGTTGGACCAGAAATTCTCGGGCATGAATATCTTCGGCGTAAGCCCAATGTACCCGACGTTCATAAGCTTGGACAATGAACCGGACCTTTGGAACGCCACGCACTTCGAAGTTCAGGGAAGCACGAATATCTCCGCCGCCAACTTCATCACCAATACCACTATTCTCGCGGAAGCATTGAAGGACCAGTTTCCGAACCTCACGATCTTTGGACCTGTGAACTATGGGTTCAACGGAATCTTCAGCTGGCAAGGAGGGCTGACGCCGACTTGGAGCGGGAATAACTGGTTCGCGGACCAGTATATCGGGGGCATGGCGACTGCGAAGGCAGCTTATGGGAAGCCTGTCGTGGATGTCTACGACTTCCATTGGTATTCGGAAGCCACGGACGGGACGACACGAGTGACAAGCATGACTGGATCAAACCTCGCCGACCCTCAGAGGCAAGCCATCGTTCAAAGCCCACGCAGCCTATGGGACCCCAGCTTTGTCGAGAATTCCTGGATCACGAATTCGGTTACCGGCGGCCAGCCAATTCAAATTCTGACGCATTTGCAAAGCAAGATTAACGCCACCAATCCCGGGATGAGGCTTTCCATAACCGAATATGAGAACGGCGGCTTCAATGACATCGCGGGCACAATAGCCCAGGCCGACGACCTCGGCATTTTTGGAAGCATGGGACTTTTTGCGGCAAATTTCTGGCCGCCGAGCGGAACGTACTCCTACACCATGGCGGGCTTCCTTGCTTACCGCGATTTCGATGGGGCTGGCGCCAACTTTGGCGATACGTCGCTACAATCCACGTCTAGCAATATGGGACATGTAGTGGTTTATGCAAGTACGGACACCACAACAGCCGGCCGCGTCGTTCTGGTGGCCATTAACCGTTCGAACGCCTCGAAGGTAACGGTCATCGACGGCCAAGCGCTGACGGGCTCCGCCCATCTCTTCCAGATGACTGGCGCCTCGGCGGCTTCGCAATCCGTGGTTAAGCCCGTTCCGGCAGGAACACTCAATGTGAGCGGCTCTACGCTGGTCATTACGCTGCCGGCTTACAGCGTTACGACGATTGACGTGCACTAGCGCGACACAGCCAGGACATGCCGTTCATTGGTTTAAGGATGCTTAATTCAGGTCGCGTAGGCCTTCGGGCAGCACCACGTCGATGCGGCGGGCGGTCGGATCGATTTTTGTGCATATATCTTCTGCCAGGGGAATGAGCACCTCGCCTTGCGAGGTGTCTACCTCCAGAAGCGGGGTCCCGGCAAGATCTTCGCCGGGAAATTGCACATCGCGGACGGTGCCAACAAGGGCTGGAGCTTCTGCCAATGAACAGGGCGAGGATGCAACCACTGGCAGGTTTGCCGGAGTCTCGAATACGCTGCAGCCAATCAATTCCGAAACAAAGTATTGCCCTGCCGGCAGACTCACGCGCTGTTCGAGCGGCAGGAGCACTTCGAATCCGCGCAGCTTCTCCGCGTCAGAAATCGAATTCACGCCTTCGAAATGAAAGACGATCTGGCCCCGATGGTTCTGGTTCAACCAGCAGGATTTCAGCACAAAGCGCCGGGGCTCACCACCGCTTTGCTGTGCCCCAAGAAAAACTTCCCGTAATTTCGTGAGCCGTTCGGGAAAATCAGTGAGGATTTCCGCGGCGACTTCGCCCTTATTTCCTCGCGCACGAAGAATGCGCGCCACCAGGACCCATCGTGGAGTTTCGGGGCTCAAAGGAGATTCAAAGATTTTGAGGCGAAAACGAGAGCGGCGCAAGCCAACGCGGCAACAATAGTGTCAGTCTTCGAGAATCTCGAGCGTAAACCGCTTCTTTAATTTCATTCCGGCCGCGCCCAACAGCGTGCGAACCGCCTTGGCCGTCCGCCCCTGCCTTCCAATAACTTTTCCCAAGTCCTCGGGGTGCACGCGCAATTCAAGCACGGTCACCTGAGATCCTTCTACAGATTTCACTTCAACGTCCTCGGGATGGTCCACGAGGGCTTTGGCGATGGATTCGACCAGTTCCTTCATTTGGGCAACTCCGCTTGAGCTTATTTCCAGCGGCAACTTGCTGCGCCCTCCAGAAACGGTCAACGCCTCACTGGCACCATGGGGTAGTGAACCATAACCGCCGTGGAATGGCGTCCCGGCCGGGTTGGCACGCCCAATATTCAGGGAGCTGGGATGTGCGTTTACGCGATCTTCTGCTGACGTAGAAAACTGCGTACTGTATCGCTGGGCTGCGCGCCCAGGCCAATCCAATGCTTAATGCGCTCTGCATCAAGCTTAATCTCCGCCGGCTTTTTCAGCGGATCGTACGTTCCCACCGCTTCTTTGATGCGGCCGTCGCGTGGCCGAGTCCTCTCGATTACCACCACGCGGTAAAATGGCTTCTTCTTCTTGCCAATCCTGGACAAACGAATCGTTAACACTAACTCAATCCTCCTAAACACTGACATTGTAG
This sequence comes from Candidatus Acidiferrum sp., assembly GCA_035280045.1. GTDB lineage: Bacteria > Acidobacteriota > Terriglobia > Acidiferrales > UBA7541 > Acidiferrum. The sequence goes on along the minus strand of DATEGP010000088.1, from coordinate 18,464 downwards.
CGTGTCTCGGTGGTTACAGCAACAAAGTTTCAACGTAAAAGAGTTAATTACCTCGTACCCGCTCGGGATTGGGGTGACTCCCCTGTGAGGTTTGGGGCCTCCCGCCCAAATGGGAATCCCGTCTCCAATGCAATGCGGAGAAATCCTAATACTGTCCCGTATATCATACGACTCCGCGTACCGCCTGGACGTTGTCTATCCAGCGAGGAATGCATAGACTAGCGTCAGTCTTTGCGGGGTCACCCTTGCTACCCTCCAGCAGGTTTTTTCGATTGGTCCTCGCCGTTGCGTCCCTGCTCACCGGCTCCCTGATGGTGGTTTTGGCAGGCGCTCCAGGGAACAGCCGTCTGGCCTCGGACCTCTTGCAATCCGCGCTCGCCGTATTGGCCGGAATCTCTGCGGTTTGGGTCACTAAAGCGTCCCAGGGATTCCTTCGCCGACTCTGGCTGTTGTTCTCGATCTCGGTGTTCCTCGTCTGTGCCGCCCAGATCCTGAAAACCTACTACAAGAACATTGCCCACTTGCCATTCGCCGCTCCGTGGCCCTCAGACATCTTATACATCCTTTGGGTCATTCCAGCCCTGATGATGTTTTTGCCTCGTCCGGGTGACGAATCCGGGCGGATCGACTGGACCACGATCCTGGACTTTTTCCAAGTGGGTATCGTCGCTTTGACGGCGTATCTTTACTTTTTTTATCTAACTTCCCGGTGGCAGGCGGAAGGGACCCAGATGGTCTCAAACGTCTTCCGGGTCCAAATGTATCGCGACCTGGTAATTACAGTGGCATTCGCGATTGGATCAAGGACCAGCGCATCGAGAGCCGTTAAGACGTTGTTCCGTGGTGTTGCAGTTTTCTTCGTTCTTGAGGCCGGATGGGCTGCCTTAATTGTTAGCAGGCCAATCCTGATCAAGACCAATTGGGACGAAGTGGCCTGGTGTGCGCCTTATCTCTTCCTGACCGCATTCGCATGGAGGTGGAAATCCGAGGAGTATGCCAGCTCGGAGCAACCATTTCCTCCTGCCAAATCCACGATCTTCTCGCGCGTGTTGCCGGTCTGCATGCCGCTCGTGGTCCTGTGGATGAGCCTGCGAATTGCCCATGGGCAAATGACGCTTGCCTGGGCCGCAATCACCGCATCGTTCCTTGTTTCCACCGCTCGTTTGATTCTGACCAACGAACGACAGCTCCGCATTGCGGATGATTTGCGCAAAGTAGAAGCAGCTCTACAACAATCTTCCCAGATGGTCACATCTGCGTTTCGGTCGAGTCTCGACGCCATCAGCATTAGTTCCGTTCCAGATGGGCGCTACCTGATTGTGAATGAAAGCTTCCTGCGCATGACGGGCTACACGCAGGAAGAAGTACTGGGCAAGTCTGCTGCAGAGTTGCGCATGTGGGTTGATAAGGAACAGCACGCACAGATTCTTGCGAGACTCTATTCAGGGGCTGAAATAAGACAAGAAGAATTTCTTATGAGGACCAAGACCGGGGAAGTTCGAACGGGTCAAGTCTCGGCTTCTAGGATAAACCTCGGGGACAAAATCGGAGTTCTGGGGATGGTGCGCGATGTAACTGCCCGCAGGCGAGCTGAAGAGGCATTGCGCGTCAGCGAAGAGCGTTTTCGGACCTTGGTGCAGGACCTGCATATTGGGATCGTGCTGCTGGGCCCCGGGGCGGAGACGCTTTTTGCCAATCGCGCCGTGCTAAAAACCTTTGGCGTGCGGAATGAGCAGGTTGCCGGCAAGAGTTCGGCACAATTCGAAGCTACAGCCATTCGCGAAGACGGCAGCGAGATGCCGTTTGAAGAGCGTCCTGCTCCGCGCGCGATTGCTACGAAGGAGCCTGTTTACGGAGAAGTTGTAGGCTGGCGCCACGATGGTTCTGACGAGATTCTGTGGACGCTTGTGGACGCCGTTCCGCATATTACGCCGCGAGGGGAAGTAGCGAACGTCATCCTTTCCATCAGCGACATCACGGAGAGGAAAAAGGCCGAAGAAGCGCTCCAAAGAAGTGAAGAGCGTTTCCGGACGCTTGTTGAAAACCTGCACGTCGGTGTGGCGCTTATGGGGCCTAAAGCCGAAATCCTGTTTGCCAATCAAGCGGCATTGGCGATGTTTGGGCTCTCGTTGGAGCAGGTCCTGGGAAAAACCTCCGAAGAGTTGGGATTTATCGCGCTTCGCGAAGATGGAACCGAGCTGCCGTTTGAGAAGCGCCCGGCTCCGCAGGTGTTGGCGACAGGGCAGGCTGTTCGAAGCGAAGTCATGGGATGGCGGCGAGAGGGAGAGGAAGAAACTCTTTGGATCCTTGGTGAGGTCGTGCCGTTGTCCAGCAGGGACGGAAGGCCAGACAGGCTGGTCACCGCCTTCAGCGATATCACCAAACGAAAGGAGGCCGAAGAGGCTTTGCACCGTCTCTCAGCTCGTTTGCTTCACCTTCAGGACGAGGAACGCCGAAGGTTGGGCCGCGAGCTTCACGACAGCCTGGCGCAGAGCGTCATGGCAGTAAACCTGGACTTGGCGCAAGTGAACCGCTCGCCCGCGACGCTGGACAAAAGAGCACGAAACGCGCTGTCCGAAGCGCGAAAAGTACTACGGGAAATGTCGCGAGAAATTCGCACGCTTTCCTATTTGTTGCACCCCCCGGTGCTCGACGAACTAGGTCTGGCATCCGCCATAAGAGAATATGCACACGGATTCAGCGAGCGAAGCGGCATCGCCCTGGAGATTGATATCCAGCCCGATTTCCCCAGGATGCCCCAAGAGGCGGAAACCGCATTTTTCAGGATCGTTCAGGAAAGCCTCGCGAACATCCAAAAGCATTCCGGAAGTTCAACGGGAGCCATTCGTTTGTGGAAAGGCCAAGGCCGGGTTCAGCTTGAGATAAGGGACCAGGGTCAAGGAATGGCCGCCAATCTCAGCGGAAACGGCGTCGTCCCAAGGGCCTCCCGCTTAGGCGTCGGTATTCTCGGAATGCGCGAACGGATGGCGCAGCTTGGAGGAACCTTGGAAGTGCAATCCAGTGCGTCAGGAACCGCAGTTCACGCTACAATTCCTTTAGTACGCGAGGCAACCCATGACTCCCCTTCGGATCCTCGTGGCTGATGATCACCAGGTTGTGAGGACAGGGCTCCGAACTTTGCTGGAGTCCAAAGCCGGATGGAAGGTTTGCGCGGAGGTTGCTAATGGAAGGGAAGCGGTAGAGAAGGCCGGCGAGTTGCAGCCGGACGTGGCGGTCCTGGACATCGGAATGCCCTTGTTGAATGGCGTGGAGGCCACCCGCCAGATTCGCAAAGTATCCCCAAAAACAGAAATCCTCATTTTGACCATGCACGACTCGGAACACATGATCCAAGGCGTTTTGGACGCAGGGGCACACGCGTACATCCTGAAGGACGACGCGGACAAGAACCTGCTTGCTGCCGTGGAATCCTTGCGTAGGCACAAACCGTATTTGTCTTCCCGCGTTTCCGCTGCCGCCGCGGCTGCTCAACCGGACCCGGACGGCGTCGAACGCACGGCTCGGCGCTTGACTCCGCGTGAGCGTGAAATCGTGCAATTGCTTGCCGAGGGAAAAAGTAACAAGGAGATCGCTACTTACCTCAATATCAGCGTAAAAACAGCGGAAACGCACCGTGCCAACATCATGCTCAAAATGAACTTCCATTCAGTCACGGAATTGGTCCGCTATGCAGTAAAAAACAAAATCATCCAGCCTTAGTTTGCGTTGCCAACTAACTCCACCTGCCCCAACGTGCTACAGGAAAATCCCTAGGGAATCAGCCGAATTTTAATAATCCCGCTCAGCGTGCATCCTTTTGTTACAGGCGCGTTACAAGTTGTCCCCACTGTGTGTTCAGGAGCGCAAGAGATGAAGCCCGGTGATCGCCCGATTCGCGTTTTAGTGGCCGATGATTCGGCAACGGCGCTCACTTGCATTTGCCGGTACCTCGAGTTCGAAGGAGTGTTCGAAATCGTAGGAACTGCCTCGGATGGCCTTCGTCTAGTGCAAAAGGCAGGGCGCCTGCGCCCCGACCTGGTGCTCACCGATATAAGCATGCCGCTCCTAAACGGCCTCGAAGCGACAACGGAATTACGAAGGCTTTTTCCCCAGCTTCGCATTGTTGTCGTCACGCAGCTCAGCGGGCTGTCACTGAAGGAAGAATGCCTGAGGCGCGGGGCTGATGGGTTTGTTGAAAAGGGCCAAATACCGGAAAGACTTATGGAGGAGGTTAGCAAGCTTTTCCCAAAAGATTCCGCCCTCGAACAAGGGTGACTGCCAGCTTCATTTGAACGCCAAGGCAACTGAGTCCACCAGGAGAAGTAAGTCGAAGCCATGCAATCGCAGTCTTATCAAATCCTGCTTATCGGGGAGGACTCTTCTCGGACACAAGCGTACGCGCGGATGCTGCAAGATGCGCAAGACGCCCCCTTCGAGGTAGAGACCGAAACGAACTGGCCATCGGCTGTGTCACGGTTTGCCTTAGGTGCGCCTGACTTGCCTTTGCCTGATGCAATTTTGTGGGAGCTTCCCGCTTCTGGTTCGGCCGCCCTGGCGCTTCTGAAAGACAGCGCTTCTGTCCTACCGTGCCTTCCCTTTGTCGTATTGGTTTCCGAGAATCAACGGCTGTTCGGGAAACAAATGTTGGAAGCGGGAGCCAACGATTATCTCGTTAGAGAAGCGCTCAAAGCGGATTTGCTCCAAAGAGCCCTGCGGTACGCAATTGAGCGCAACCGCGCAGAGGCTTCTATACGCCAATGGGAGAAGCGCTTCGAAGACCTCTTCGAGAACACCAAAGACATTCTGTTCACGCTGGACCTCGAGGGCAACCTCACCTCGGTGAACAAAGCAGCCGAGGAGATCATGGGCTGGCCGAGAAACGAAGCCCTGCAGAAGAACATTAAGTCCCTTGTCGCACCGGAGCACGCTGCGTTGTGCGATGAAATGATGCGCCGCATCGTGAGTGAAGAGCCCCTGCAGCATTTCGAGATCGCCTTATTGCGGAAAGACGAGAGCAAGGTGCTCCTGGAAACCAGCGCTCGCCTGATTCGTTCGAATGGAAAGAGCGATAGCGTTCAGGGAATTGCCCGCGACGTCACCGAGCGGCGGCAGCTGGAAAATATGGTTCGCCAATCGCAGAAACTCGAGGCCATCGGCAGGCTTTCGGGGGGGGTGGCCCATGATTTCAACAACCTGCTCTGCGTCATCAACGGGCACACGGAACTGTTGACCGAAGCGCTCCAGCCGGGCGACCCGGGGATGCGGAGTGTCACGCAGATTCGAAAAGCAGCGGACAGTGCCGCTGCGCTAACCCGCCAATTGCTGGCCTTCAGCCGGCGCCAGGTTTTTCATCCTCGGGTCGTGGATCTCAATGCGATCGTAACGGAAACCGAGAGGCTTTTGGCCCGGCTGATTGACGAGCACATTGAGTTTTACACCGCGCTCGATCCCTCACTGGGTCGCGTGACGGTGGATCCGATTCAAGTCGAACAGGTAATCATCAATCTCGTCCTCAATGCCCGGGACGCCATGCCTGAGGGCGGAAAACTCACCATTGAAACCAGCAACTTGGATCTCGAAGAGGACCATCAATCAAAGCTTTCTCAGATACCTGCTGGCAAATACGTGCTTCTGGCCCTCACGGACACCGGCCACGGCATGGATGAAGAAACGCAAAGCCGTATCTTCGAGCCGTTCTATACCACCAAGGAGATGGGCAAAGGAACCGGGCTTGGACTAGCAACGGTTTACGGCATCGTGAAACAGAGTGGTGGTTTTATCTGGGTCTACAGCGAAGAAGGCCGAGGCACAACCTTCAAAGTCTATCTGCCACGAGTGGACAGTTCTTTGTCCGAGGCGCGCACAGGCCCGCACATCGAAATCAGCCAAGGAACGGAAACCATCCTGGTTGTGGAAGACGCGGAGCCGCTTCGCGCGTTGACGAAAGAGTTTCTGACGTCGAGCGGGTACACGGTTTTGGAAGCAGCGAACGGTGATGAAGCCATCCAAATCGCTGAATCGCATGCCGGAAGCATCGACCTTCTGCTGACTGACGTTGTCATGCCACGAATGGGCGGGAAACCGCTTGTGGAGCAGATGGCGCAAATGCGCCCGCACACGCGCGTTTTGTACATGTCGGGATATCCCAATGACGGCATCGCGCAAGCTGGAATCCTTGCAAACGGTGTAGCACTTCTCGAAAAGCCGTTTACGCGTGAAATTTTGTCGAAGCGAGTGCGACAGGTGCTGGATGAGCCTGCTCTGGCGACTTGATTCCAGGTCAGCTCGCTGAGTGTACATCCATGAGACAGGAAGCTTTGCTAGAAAACAGGCCCCGGCTTGCAGTCTTTGTGAACACCGGATCATCAGGCCGGCAAGTAACGAGAAAAGGAAAAATGAAAATGGGCTCAAAGAAAATTCTTCTCGTTGACGACTCCAGTACGGCGCGGCTCGTAACGCGTCTGATTTTCAGCCAGAAGTCCAATTACGTGCTGTTGAGCGCAGTAGACGGCAAGGACGCTATCGAGCGCGCCCACGTCGAAAAACCGGATTTGATTCTTATGGACGTCATGATGCCCCGGATGACCGGACTCGAAGCGTGCCGCGCGCTCAAGCAAGACAAAGAGACGAGCAAGATCCCGGTGATCCTTTTGACGACGCGCGGAGAAGAGCAATTCGTTCAGGAAGGTTACGAAAGCGGCTGTAGCGATTACCTGACCAAGCCCGTCAACGATACGGAACTACTGGATTTATTGAAGGCTTATCTCGGCGAATGAGCTTTTATTAAACCGATGCGGACCTAGGAGTAAGACGAGAGATGAAAATGACCGGCACGGAAGAAAAAGACCTCCTTCCACAGGCGCCCAGCCGCGAAGGCTCGACGCACGGAAGCCGCGGGCTGACTTTCGATGCATTGCGCGTTCGAGCGCAACAACTTTCGCTCCGCGAACAAATGGAGCGCCAGCATTTCCTCCTGGAGCGTCTCAATGCGGCGAGCGCGCGGCTTCTTCAGGCAATTGAGCTGGATGACGTCTACGAAGCTATCGGAGAAATTATCGGAAACCTCATCGGGTGCGAAGAAGTGGCAATTTTTCAGCATCATTCCACAGAACAAACTTTCTCCCAGGTTTGGTCCACGGGAGTCGAGAAAGAAACACTACAACAGCTCGGCTTGGGAGCCGGTTTAGTTGGCCGATCCGCGCATGAAGGTACGACTCAATTCCGGGATCGCCAGCCAAATGCGCCCCTTCTACCCTATGAATCGAGGCTGACTGCCTGCATTCCGCTGAAATTAGACCGCGAAGTTATCGGCGTCATCGTAATTCTCGGCCTCCTGCCCCAAAAAAATGGCTTGGAATGGGCGGACTTTGAGCTGTTGAAGTACCTCGAAATGTACGGAGCCATTGCAGTGCAGCTTCAAAACCTACGGAAAAACTCGGTGAAACCATGAGATTGCCGGTTCTAAAGGAGCAACTGCCGGTCCCTTCCACCTCGGCCCCTTCTACCAGAGTCGTGGCGGAAGGCGCCAATAGCCTTTTCCTCCACGCCGGGCACGTTCATATCTCGCAAGGCGCGGAGTCGATTGTAATGATCCTCGGCTCATGCGCCGCCGTTTGTGTTTGGGATTCCGTACACGCTGTTGGCGGGGCGACTCATTTCCTGCTTCCCATTTGGGACGGGCGGGGCGTCGCTTCGCCACGCTACGGCAACGTGGCAATTAAAGCCCTGTTGCAGAAACTGACTGAGGCTGGAGCGCACAAGGAACATCTTCGCGCCAAAGTGTTTGGCGGCGGCTGTCTGTTCGATTCCATGCGAGGGGAAAACTCCCTCAGAGAACATCTAGGAAAGCGCAATGTTCAGACGGCTCTCGAAATTCTGGCCAAGGATCACATCCCGGTCATCTCCGTTGAAGCAGGCATCGATAAAGGCCAAAGGGTCGTTTTTCACCCGAATACAGGAGCGTCGTCAGTCACAACTTTGTAGGAACACATGAAAATCAAGCGAGAAATGGTGTTGCATTCCTTTCGTGAAGAAGCCGATGAGCTCCTTGTGCAGATGGAGCAGTCTCTTCTGGCCCTAGAGGGGCAGCCGGAGAATCGCGAACTGATTTCTTCCATCTTCCGCGTGGCGCACACGCTTAAGGGAAATGCGTCGCTGCTGGAATTCAAGGCCGTGGCGCATGCGCTTCACAGCCTCGAGGATCTTCTCGATTCACTTCGCGGTGGCGCAACCCCGGTTACTTCGGAAATCATCAATCTGCTATTGCAATCGGTGGACGTGCTCCGGCAAATGACCGGACGCATGCTTGCCGGTGAAGAATCTCTCCTACCTGCGCATGAGGCATTCTTCGCCCGCATCGCGCAAACCGCGTCTGCCTCTAAGCCATCGGAACCTGCAGTTTCCTCCGACTTGGCGCCGCAACCAGCAAGCTCCGCAAATGCAACTGCCGCCAAACCGGCCGCTAACCTCCGTGTAGACCTGGGAAAACTGGATCGTATGCTCAACCTGACGGTCGAATTCGCCATCGCTCAAGGCCGCATGCGCCGCATGCTTCAGGAAAAGTGTTCCACCTCCGGCACGGGCCACGAAGTCTTGGAAACGCACAATGGCCTGGAAGCGCTTTTTCTCGAGCTCCAAGAACTAGTGATGAAGATTCGAATGGTGCCTGTGGGTCCGACCTTCCACCGGTTTGCCCGCAGCGTGCGCGACATGGCCCGAAAGAACGGCAAACTGGCGCGCATGCTCATCGTAGGTGAAGACGTCGAAGTGGATACGACCATCCTCGAACACATCTACGACCCGCTGATGCACATGATTCGCAACTCCGTGGACCACGGACTCGAGACTCCTGAGGTTCGCAGGGCTGCGGGCAAAGATCCCAGCGGAAAAATCGTCCTCGAGGCCTTCCATGATTCCGGCAATATCGTCGTGAGGATTTCCGACGACGGCGCGGGGCTGGATCATACGGCCATTCTGCAGCAGGCTCGCAACCGCGGAATAATCTCTGAAGGAAGCCGCCCCTCGGAATCGGATATTCACAATCTTGTTTTTCAGCCTGGTTTTTCGACCGCGGAAAAAGTTTCCGAACTTTCGGGCCGCGGTGTCGGCCTGGACGTTGTGCGCCGCAACGTGAACGCCCTCAGCGGCACGGTCCACGTGGAGAGCCGCAAGGGCGAAGGCACAACCTTCACGATACGTCTTCCGCTAACGCTAGCCATTATCGACGGATTCGCAGTGAGCGTAGATGAGGAAACCTACGTTGTTCCACTCAATGCAGTGAAAGAGTGTCTCGAGCTTCCAGCAGAGAAACACTGTTCGGAGGGGGGCGGGGTCTTGAATTTACGGGGTGAGGCCCTGCCCTACATTCGTTTGCGCGATCTGTTTGGAGTGGGCGGGCGTCCGCCGGAACGCGAACGCATTCTCGTGGTTCAACATCAGGGAGGGCGCGCAGGTCTTGCTGCCGATGAGTTGCTCGGCGAGCAGCAGGCAGTGATCAAGCCGCTCGGACGGCTGTTCCAAGGAATTCCCGGGGTGTCTGGTTCGACCATTCTTGGCACCGGCCGCGTCGCCCTGATTCTCGACGTGCCGGCGATTTGCCGCGAGGCAGTTTTGCGCGGCAGTGAAACAGTTTTGCAGTAAGGGTCATTGGTTCCAATTTCAAACGCGGACTCGCGCCGCGCTTAGGTTTAGCTCAAAGGAGAGCTGTTATGTTGAAGAATATGTCCATCGGAATGCGGTTAGCGATCGGCTTCGGCCTGATCGTACTCCTCCTTGTCACCATCGCTTTCAGCGGTTACTGGGGGCTAGAGGGAGTCACGGGAGAAACTTTGAAGGTCTTGAATGGCGACGCCAAGATTGTCGTCGTTGCCGCTCGCATCAAGGCCACGACTCTCGAATTGCGCCGGTACGAGAAGGATACCGAGCTCAATATCGACGATCGGCAAGTTAGGGAAGATTACGCCTCCAAATGGAAAGAACAGCGGCAGAAAATCCGCGAAGTGCTCGCTGAACTCGATAAATTTCAGCTTTCTTCAGAGGACCGAGGGGCGGTGAAGTCCATGACCGAGGACATGGATGTTTATGAAGGCGGGTTTACAAAAGTCCTCAACATGATCGAACAGGGAAAACTAAAAACCCCGCAGGAGTGCAACCAGACAATCACGCAATACAAGGATTCCATTCATCGCCTAGAGTCGGCAGCCTCGGACCTCACCAACCGGCATTCTGAAGTGCTTGTACCCCTGGTTGAACAAATCGCCAAAACGACCACAACCACCATCTTAATCTTTTCCATCACCGCAATCTTCGTGAGCATCATCATCACGGTGGTTATTTCGCGTGGTATTACCAAACCTCTGCAGGACGTTGTCAGCGTGGTCGAGACCGTCAGCTCCGGCGACCTGACCAAGGCTGTCGTCGTGGACCGCAACGATGAAATTGGCCGTCTGTTTGGCGCGATGGCCCGGATGACCGGCAAGCTCAACGAGATGATCGGTGAGGTGCGCATGGGAGCGGGTTCCGTCAGCACCGCCGCCACACAAGTTGCTTCCTCCGCGAGCTCTGTTTCCCAAGGCACCAGTGAGCAGGCGGCAGCTGTGGAGCAAGTCACCAGTAGCATGGAGGAGATGAACGCTTCCATCACCCAGAACGCAGAGAACAGCCGCAAGATGGAGACAATGGCGCGCAAGGGAGCGCAGGACGCGACGCAAAGCGGACAAGCAGTGCTCGAAGCCGTTTCCGCGATGAAGTCCATCGCCGAGAAAATCGCGGTCATTGAAGAGATTGCCTACCAGACCAACATGCTCGCTTTGAACGCTGCCATCGAAGCGGCTCGCGCCGGTGAACACGGCCGCGGTTTCGCGGTCGTCGCCGGAGAAGTGCGCAACCTTGCCGAGCGCTGCCGCACCGCGGCGCAGGAAATCGGCGGGCTGGCGGCGTCCAACGTGCAAATCGCGGAACGTTCCGGTGGTTTGCTAAACGAACTGGTCCCAGCCATCCAAAAGACCGCAGACCTCGTCCAGGAAGTCGCGGCTACCTCCGGGGAGCAAGCTGCAGGCGTAAGCCAGATCAACCGCGCCATTGGCCAGGTGGGCCTCGTCACTCAGCGAAATGCTGCGGGCGCGGAGGAACTCTCCAGCACTGCGGAAGAACTCGCCTCGCAAGCGGAAGCGTTGCAGGACATGATCAGTTTCTTCCGAGTGAGCGCCTTGGGCGATCATCGCTCCGGTAAAAAGCAGAAGACCGTGAAGACCCATTTCCCAAAGCATGAGGACGACAGCTTGAGTTCCGCTCAAGTCACGGCCAAGACGAACGGCGAGCATGCCGAATCGTTCGCTCGAATCTAATGCACGGAGGAATCCATGGAAATCAAAGAACAAGAAACAGCCGTGCAACAGCAATACCTGACGTTTTTCCTGGCCGAAGAGGAGTACGCCGTCAACATCCAGAGGGTGAAGGAGATCATCGAGTATTCCTCCGTCACCAAAGTTCCGAAAGTACCGCGGTGGATTCGCGGGGTCATCAACCTTCGCGGCAACGTAGTCCCGGTCGTGGACCTGGCTGTGCGCTTTGGTCTCGACGAGCGGCCAACTACGAAGACCACTTGCATCGTCATCGTGGAAGTTCAACAGGACGCCGAGAACACCGTTATGGGTGTGATTGCGGACGCTGTGAATCAGGTCATCGAGCTGAATCCTGGTGACATAGAGCAACCTCCTGCTTTTGGCACACGCGTCCGGCTGGAGTACCTGGCCGGCATGGGCAAACTGGGAAAGAAGTTTGCCCTCATTCTGAACATCGACCATGTCTTGAGCGCGGTGGAACTCCTCACTGTTACCGGCTTGCAGAAAGAAGTTGCGGAGGTCACGAAAGACAGCGTCCAAGAAGCTGAGGAACATCCAGAGGCGTAATGTCTTCCGGTCAAAACATAGCAGCTCCCGTTTTTGAGCTGCCGGCTCCAATTCCCGAACTCACTAACGAAGAGTTCCAGCTTTTTCAGGGGCTCGTCGAAAGAGAGTCGGGAATTCATCTCGGCGCCAAAAACCGCGCCATGCTCGTCAGCCGCTTGTGGAGGCGGCTGCGAGCATTGGAGCTGAATTCCTTTTCCGCCTACTTCCGGCTGGTGCGAGCAAACCCCGCGGAGATGGTGCGCATGCTCGATTGTGTTTGCACCAATGAAACCCATTTTTTCCGCGAGCCTGCTTCTTTTGATTGCCTCCGCCAGCACGTTTTTCCGGAGTGGATTGCCGCGGCTGATTCCGACCGGCGCCCTAGAACTCTCCGTGCCTGGAGCGCGGCATGTTCTACGGGCGAAGAGCCTTATTCACTGGCAATGATGCTGCTCGGTGCGTTCCCCGTGGAAACAGGCTGGAAGACGGAAGTCCTCGGGACGGACCTCTCCACAAAAGTCCTGGCCAAAGCATCGAAAGGAATTTGGCCGAGCAGCAAGCTGTCCGGAGTACCTGTCGAATACCAGCGGCAATTTCTCCTGAAGGGCTTTGGCCCCGACACGGGAAAAATCAAAGCCACGGATGAACTTCGCAAGGCGGTGCGTTTCCAAAGGCTGAATCTCATCGAACAGCAATACGACGTCTTTGGCCCATTCGACCTGATCTTTTGCCGCAACGTCATCATTTACTTTGAGTGGCAAACGAAACTGAAAGTCATCGATCGGCTGGGACGCTATCTGGCCCCCAACGGATATTTGTTTCTCGGCCACGCGGAAAGCTTGCATGGTATGACGGACCAACTCGAGTCGGTTAAGCCAAGAGTTTTTCGTTCTCCGCATGGCGGAGCGGGCCGCGGCGCGCTGTGCATTTTGCAGAGGCGAGATCGCCGGGCCTGCTCTGGGAACGACTGAGTGGCAGCGCTTTTCTTGCCACAAAGAAAGCTTGGACTAGCAGATAGAACTGCCTATGAACCCTTCATGGCTTCAGAACGAGTCTGTGGGTGACGCCAAACAGGCGGCTGGGCCTTTTACGCCATTGAAAGTCCTCGTCGTCGATGATTCGGCAACGGTGCGGCAGGTCCTTGCCGCAGTGCTCCCTGAGAAGCACGGTTTTCGCGTGACCGTGGCAGCCGATCCTCTCATCGCCATGGAGAAGATGAAGAAATCACTACCCGATGTGGTCCTTCTCGATTTGGAAATGCCGCGAATGGACGGCATGACCTTTTTGCGAAAGCTGATGGGGGAAAACCCTCTTCCCGTAGTGATCTGCTCAGGTTTGACCGGCCCTAACACTGACGCGGCTATTCGAGCCCTCGAAAACGGCGCGGTGGACATCATTACCAAGCCCAAGATTGGGGTTCGAGGATTTCTGGAGGAGTCTGCAGTTCTCCTGGAAGACACGGTGCGCGCGGCAGCGGCTGCTAGAATTCGAAGATCTCGACGGCATCTGGTTTCCCCGGCGAAGTCACATTCGAACGAAAAACACCCTCATCCCGTACCCGATGGCAGGGAAAAAGAGAAGATGATTGCAATTGGGGCGTCCACCGGCGGCACGGAAGCACTCTTGCATTTGTTCGAAAGGATGCCTGAGGACTGCCCGGGTATCGTCGCCGTGCAGCACATGCCCGAAGGCTTTACCGCTGCTTTCGCACGGCGCCTGAACGACAATTGCGCGATTGAAGTTCGCGAAGCGGCCGATGGCGACCAGCTTGTCCCGGGGCGGGCTTACATTGCCCCTGGAAATCGGCACACTTATGTTCGTCGTATGGGGCCAACTTATTTTCTTGAAGTGCGTGATGGAGACCTGGTCTCGCGGCATCGGCCCAGTGTGAACGTGCTGTTCCGTTCTGTGGCGCAAGCGGCTGGAGCGAACGCTCTGGGCGTTTTGTTGACGGGTATGGGAGAGGACGGAGCGGACGGCCTTCTGGAAATGAAGCGCACTGGCGCTTTCACCATCGCCCAGGACGAAGCAACGTGCGTTGTTTTCGGGATGCCGCGCGAGGCCATCCTTCTTGGCGCGGTGGAAGAGGTTCTCCCCCTGCATCGGATTCCGCAAGCCATGCTACGCCACTGCGAGCCGCAAAAGCGCTAGCCTCCGGGCAACGTTAACTGCGGGATTCTTGATTTTGCGCCCAGCCAGCATGGAATCATCCCCCGCAAAACGTTGTGGACTTCTTGCAACAGGTTGCAGGAAAATCTCCGCCATGTTTCCTAAAACAATTTGCCTTATTGCGGTCTCATTCTTTCTGCTTCTGAACACTTCTCCATTGGCGGCTCAGTCAGCCTCGAACACGGCCACATCAGCCGCGTCTCCTCGTCCACCCTATTTGGATCCGAGCCTTCCCGCGGATCAGCGCGTTAACGATCTGGTTTCTCGCATGACGCTCGAAGAAAAGGCTTCCCAGATGCAGGACGTGGCTCGCGCCATCCCGCGCCTTGGCATTCCCGCCTACAATTGGTGGAACGAAGCCCTGCACGGCGTCGCTCGCTCCGGACACGCCACTGTTTTTCCTCAAGCGATCGGTCTCGCCGCTACTTGGGACACGGATCTCATTCATCGCATGGCCGATGTTATCTCCACTGAAGCTCGCGCCAAGTACAACGATGCTATCCAACGCGGAAATACCGGCCGCTATTACGGCCTCACTTTTTGGTCGCCCAACATCAACATCTTTCGCGACCCGCGGTGGGGCCGTGGACAGGAAACTTACGGCGAAGATCCCTTTCTCACCAGCCGCATCGGAGTAGCCTTCGTCACTGGCCTCCAAGGCGACGATCCCAAGTACCTGAAAGTCGTTTCCACAGCTAAGCACTTTGCCGTTCACAGCGGCCCGGAAACTCTTCGCCACCGCGAGGATGTGCCGGTTTCTCCTCGCGATTTCGCAGACACGTACGCTCCCGCGTTTCGCGCTTTGGTTATGGAGGGGCATGCCGATTCCGTAATGTGCGCCTACAATTCCGTCCGCGGCGTGCCTGCGTGCGCCAACAATTTCCTTTTCGACACTTTGCGCAACAAGTGGGGGTTCAAGGGTTACGTCGTTTCCGACTGCTGGGCAATCAGCGACATTCATCAAGGCCACGGCTTCGTTCTCACCCTGGAGCAAGCGGCGGCACTCGCGGTAAAAGCTGGGACGGATCTGAGCTGCGGTCCCGAATACGCTTCCCTTCCCTTCGCGGTCGAGAATCGCCTGCTCGCCCCGGCCGATGTAGACCTTGCGGTGAAGCATCTCTTCGAAGCGCGTTTCCGCCTCGGCATGTTTGATCCTCCAGAGTCTGTGCCCTGGTCAAAGCTCACGATCGCCGACAACGACACGCCTGCTCATCGCCAGCTCGCCCTCGAAGCCGCGCGCAAATCGATCGTGTTGTTGAAGAACGAACGCAACACTCTTCCGCTGAAGTCCACGGTCAAAACCATCGCAGTCGTTGGCCCCGACGCTGATTCTTTGCCCGTTTTGCTTGGCAACTACGCAGGTACTCCTTCCGCTTACACCACCATTCTGGATGGCATTCGCAAGCGCTTCCGCAGCGCCAAGGTCATTACCGCCACAGGTGCGCCGCTTACCGAAACCAGCGGCGTCATACTTCCTAACTCGTACCTCCGTACCGGTGGCGCCAATTCCCAGCCCGGCCTCAGCGCCGAATATTTCGCTAACCCGAATTTGTCGGGCGACGCAGCCCTGAAGCGCGTGGATGCGGCTGTCCGGTTTGAATGGAATAATGTTTCGCCCGGCCCAGGAATGCCCGCACAGAATTTTTCCGTGCGCTGGTCCGGCGAACTTGTCCCCCCGGTCGATGGCGACTACCGCCTGGGCATGGATACCGACGGTGGTTCGCGCATCTTCCTCGATGGAAAGAAAATCATTGACGATTGGGCTCCGCACAGCGAGCGCACCATGACCACCATGGTCCATCTCCAGGCTGGGCACGCTTACCCCATCCGCATGGAGTATTTCCATCACGGCTGGGAATCCGCCGCGCGCCTTCTTTGGTTGCCGCCGAATCTGGTTCAGGAAGCGGTGGAAGCAGCGCGCAAAGCCGATGTTGTCGTCGCGGTCGTCGGCCTCACTGCGCAACTCGAAGGTGAAGAATCTGAAAATAGTGATCCTGGCTTCTTTGGAGGCGACCGCCTCGACCTCGACCTTCCTCATCCGCAGGAGCAGTTGCTCGAATCTCTCGTTGCTACGGGGAAGCCGCTCATCGTTGTTCTCACCACCGGCAGCGCCGTTGCCGTCAACTGGGCTCAGGAGCACGCTTCGGCCATTCTCGAAGCCTGGTATCCTGGCGAAGAAGGCGGCGCGGCCGTGGCTGACGTTCTTTCCGGCGATTACAACCCCGCCGGCCGATTGCCAGTCACTTTCTATAAATCCGTCGCACAGATTCCTCCTTTCGGCAGCTATAGCATGAATGGCCGCACTTATCGCTACTTCACCGAGCAGCCTCTCTATCCCTTCGGCTACGGCTTGAGTTTTTCTTCCTTCAATTACTCGGACGCAAAAATTACTCCGGATCAAACCGCCGCTGGCACCGCGGTTACGGCTTCCGTGCGCGTGACAAACTCCAGTTCCGTTTCGGGTGAAGAAGTCGTCGAGCTTTACCTCTCGCATCCCGGCATTGATGGTGCGCCGATCCGCGCGCTCGCCGGATTCCAGCGCGTCCATCTTGCTGCATCCGCCTCGCAAACTGTCACCTTCACTCTTCACGATCGCGACTTGAGCACAGTCGACGAGAAGGGCATTCGGAAAGTCGTTCCTGGTCCCGCCGAAGTTTGGATCGGCGGCGGCCAGCCCGTTTCCGGCCCCGGCCAACCCCCAACCAAAGGAATCTCAACAAAATTCAACATCACGTCCGCAGCCACGCTCGACGAGTAGCATGTGCTTTGTGACCTTGTACGGTGCGCAGCATCGCTGCGCTCTCTCCTTTGCATCAAAATCAGTTCCTTTAGTAATCTAAGGCTCGGGAGCTTGGAACCTTGTTGAATCAACCGCAGTTGCCGCCCGATCCGCCCTCCAAATCCTTTTTCAAGAAGCCTTCTTTCTATTCGAAGCTTGCGTTCACCGTTGCCGCCCTCGTCATCTTCTGGATTTTCTTCTCCCGCTGGTGGCAAAACCGGTCCATCGAATACCGCGAGAAGGCGGCCGCCGCAGCCAAGCAACGCGCCGACGACCAGGCTACTCTCGAACAAATGGGCGGGAAGGAGCTGGCCATCCAGACGTTTTATGCCTCTCCCGGCGAGATTCGCCGCGGCCAGTCGGTCCAGCTCTGCTACGGCGTCGCCAATGCAAAAACTGTCAAACTGGAGCCGCAATCGAATCCCGTCTGGCCTTCCTATTCTCGCTGCGTGAACGACTCTCCCGCCAAATCCACCACGTACACGCTCACCATTGCCAATGCCGCCGGAAACACGAAGTCTCAATCCCTCACGGTCCAAGTCCGCTGAATTGACTCACTCTGCTAGGAAATCAGGCCTAAAATCGCGTTATACTTTGCAATACAAAGTACTTGACAATCGTTGCCCCTTGCCTTACACTTTTCCCATGGTCACTACCCCGGGTCCTCTTCGCTCTCCCCGACGTGAGCCTATTCCCATTGACGCTCGCGCCGCCGACCATCTCCGCTACATCCGCGAAACCATGGCCAGCGCCGCGGAATTTACGGCAGTGCCGGGCTGGGGAGGCGTGGCCATGGGCATTACCGCGATGGTGGCCGCCTTCGTCGCTTCCCGCCAAGCTACTCCGCGCGCCTGGCTCATCGTTTGGCTCATAGAGGCCTTTGTTGCCGTGGCCATTGCAGCACCTGCAACAGCCACGAAAGCGCACCGCGCCAATTCCCGGCTTTTTTCAGGGCCCGGCCGCAAGTTTCTGTTGAGTTTTGCGCCACCCATCGTGGTTGGAGCACTTCTCACCTACATTCTTTTTCAAGCGGGCGTGTTTACTGCCCTCCCCGGTGTCTGGCTTTTGCTTTACGGAACAGCGATTGTCACCGGTGGCGCTTTTTCCGCGCGCGTTGTTCCCGTGATGGGTTTGTGCTTGATGTCGCTCGGCGCAGTGGCGCTTTTCGCGCCTGCCGCTTGGGGAGACATCTTTATGGCTGCAGGCTTTGGCATTGTGCACGTCGGGTTCGGTTGGTGGATTGCCCGGCATTTTGGAGGCTAAGGAGATCGTATGGCTAAGTCATCTGCAGCGCGTCAGGAACGAACGCAACGCTCGCGCAACCGCGAAGCGATTCTGGAATCCGTCCGCAACCCTGCGCGCGAAGCGGCTCCTGCGGATCTTGACCGCCTGATCCACGAGCACGTTCGCCTCGGCATCGTCAGCGCCCTCGCGGTGAATCGCGCTCTCACGTTCAATGAGCTGAAAGCTCTTTTGAAAGCCTCCGACGGCAACCTGAGCGTGCACGCTCGCAAGCTCGAAGAAGCCGATTACATTGTTTGCGCCAAGTCTTTTGAAGGCCGCACGCCCAAAACGGAATATCGGCTGACGGCCGCGGGACGAAAGGCGCTCGAACGCTACCTGAATCA
>DATEGP010000087.1:0-27191 GCA_035280045.1 Candidatus Acidiferrum sp. | reverse complement strand
CTTCTCCCTTTGTCAGGGGAGAAAAAACTCAAGAAGTGACAGGACACACCGGCGATAGGGTATTCCACAATAACCATTCTGTGCAAATTTTTTTCTATTACTGCCAAGCCGACACGGGCAAATCCCAACCGAAGCACCAGAGTTTCATTGGGGCTTGGTGGACGCTACATTGCGTCGTTTAGCCTTCAGCAGAACATCCACGGAATCCGGGCGGCCATTCCAGTAGTCCACGCGGATGCGACCGTCGGGAAGTTGCGTAACGGTGGCCGGGATGGCGCTGGCCGTCAAGTACCATCCCTCGGGAAGCACCACCGCATTGCGAGAGCGGCCCAAGCTGCGGTCGAAAACCAGCTCTTCGCCATCCAGCCGGTAGCTTGCAGGAGCCGTGTACGTCTCGGAAATCCGCAGCCGCAGAGACTGGCCCTTTCTTACCGCTGGAAACCCAATCACCACAATTTGCGTTGCCGGCTTTACCGGCTCGTCCGTTTCAATCTTCGCCGCAGTCAGTTCAGCCCCAGTCATCATCCGCGTGGACAGTTTTTCTCCGGTATCGAGCACGTAAGCCGAAGGTTCGGAAACCGTGCTGCCTTTGCGAACCACGTTCAGGTACTTGTCGATGCCCGGCCGCGATTCCGTGTAGTCGTGATAGAGACTGAACGCGTGCGTTTCCGGCTGCTGCAGAAAATAAACAATTTCGCGGTCCTGATGCGCGCGTTGCGAAAGCCGCTGCCGTTCCGTTTCTCCGGGAAATGGCGCTTCCCAACTGCGGGCTTCGGTTGGCGTATGCGGGGCCGCCGAGGGACCGGTTTGCGCTCCGAGCTTCGCGCGGACCACTAAAGGAGCTTCGCCGGGGCCGGCATTCATAAAGCTGATGGCGATGCGCCCATCGGCTTCTGGTAAAACCTGTGACGGAACGTTGCAACCCACAAGCTCGTAGCCCGCCGGTAGCACCACGCTGTTGCGCTTGATGCCCAGGCCGCGACTGAAAACGATCACGTCTCCATCGCGATAGTAGCTCTTCGCGTCTTTGTACGTTTTCACAATCAGCAGCCGCCCCCGTCCTTCCGGAGGGACGGCGCGAGCAAGCTGAATTTTGATATAGCTTCCGTCGGCGTCCGCATCCGCCACCAACGGGTCCTTGCGAGCTTCCTCGCCGGAAACCACTCCGAAGTGCAACGGTTCTCCAGTCACGGCATCGTAAACCGCTTCATCGCTCGCCACGCTGCCCTTGCGGATGGGATTGAAAAACACTTTGGCACCCGGCGTTGCGGCAGAAACTTCGTAAAGAATTTTGAAACTGGCGGTACCCGGAGCGAGCAGCTCATAGTGCGTGTACTCGTCGGCCTCGATTTGTTTCGTAGGCGCCGTCGCAGATGGAGCGCTGTACTCTTGCGCGCACAAAGACTCACCACAAAAAGCCGTAAGTAGAACTGCCATCGCAAGAGCATTGGGTTTGGACATAGGTTCCATCTCCTTACTTCTTTGCTTCCTTACTTCTCGACTTCGCCGAACCTCTGGCCCCTGTAAGGGGCCAAAAAAGAGATGAGCATCATCGCCGATTCGAGGAGCGGAGTAAATCCGTGACCCGCATGACGGTGACGATGCAATATGCGCGTCCTGCGTTACACTACTTCCGCGAAAATTCTATGCATACAATGACCACACTCGACGACAACTGGATGGGGCGGCCGAAATCCATCGGCACCGCCCTGCTGGAATCGGACGGCCACCGCGCCATCGTGGATCCCGGACCCGGCTCGACTCTGGACACGCTGAAGAAGGGGCTTGGTGCGCACGGCGCTTCGGTGAGCGATCTGGACGCGATTCTTCTGACGCACATTCATCTCGACCACGCGGGAGCTACCGGCGCGCTGGTGCGGGAGAATCCCAGGCTCGCGGTTTACGTTCACAAACTTGGCGCGCCGCACATGATTGATCCGGCGAAGCTCCTGGCGAGCGCGGCGCGGCTCTGGCCGGACAATTTGCAGCAGCTCTTCGGCGAAGCCGTGCCGTTGCCCGCGGAAAATCTTCGCATCCTGGAAGGCGGGGAGACGATTCCACTGGGCTCGCGCAAAATTGATGTGGTATACACGCCGGGGCATGCTTCTCATCACGTCAGTTATTTCGAGGGCGCCGAGGGAGTGGCCTTTGTGGGCGACACCGCTGGCATAAAGATCGAAGGACATTCTTTCGTGATGCCGGCCACGCCGCCGCCGGACATTGACCTGAAGATCTGGGACACCTCTTTCGCCGCGATTTTGGAACGCAAACCGAAACGCCTGTTCCTGACACATTTCGGCTTTTCCGAAAACCCCGCGGCGCACATCGCGCAATTCCGCGAACGCCTGCACCAATGGATGGAAATGACCGAGAGGATTCTTCAGGCGGCCCCGAGCGATGAAGCCGCGATGGAATCCTTCATTGCCAAAGCCCGCGCCGAAATCAGTGAACACCTCCCGCCCCAAGACGTCGAGCAGTACGCCTCGACCGCTGGACTGAATCTTTCCTTCCTCGGCCTCGCCCGCCACGCCAGAAAAAGGCAGAAAGCAGAAGGCAGGACGCTGAAGTCGGAAGCCAGCTGACCGACACCTAACAGCCGAAGAAATACTTTCACTCCGGCATATACGCATGAGAGGTGTGGAGTTAAAGAATTACTTGCAGTGCATCAGGAAGGCACACCAAGAAAGGTTGGCCACGAATTCGCGCTTAACTCAGTCTCGGCGTCAGTACGCCCAGCGCAGGAGGACGCCGCCAGTGGTGTAGCCCGCGCCGACGGTGACGATCAGCACGAGGTCACCCTTGTGCAGTCTGCCTTGCGCCAGCGCGTCGCGCAGTCCCAGCGGGATCGTGCCGGCGGTGGTGTTACCGTACTTGTCGATGTTGACCATGACTTTGGAATCATCGACGCCGAGCCGCTCCTGCGTCGCGCGAATGATTCGCAAATTCGCCTGGTGCGGCACCAACAACGTGAGATCGCTTTTCGTGAAGCCGTTGCGCTCCAGCAACTTCACCGACATTTCCGCCATACGGCGCACGGCATACTTGAACACTTGCGAGCCTTCTTGCTGCACGTAGTGCATGCGCTTCGCGACGGTTTCCTGCGAAGAAGGATGCAGCGAGCCGCCGCCGGGCATGTAGAGAAATTCGCCGCCGGAGCCGTCCACGTCATGCTCGAAATCGAGGATGCCTTCGTGCGGGCCATTGGCGGGCTCAAGCAGCACCGCGCCCGCGCCGTCGCCAAACAAAACGCACGTGGCGCGGTCCTGGTAATCGAGAATGGAGGTCATGACGTCGCTGCCGATGACCATCACTTTTTTGTGCGTGCCCGCGCCCACAAATTGCGCGCCGACGGTGAGCGCGTAGGAAAATCCCGAGCACGCCGCGGAAAGGTCGAAGCCCCACGCGCGCTTCGCACCGATGCGGCACTGCACCAGGCACGCGGTCGCGGGGAAAAACATGTCCGGCGTGACGCTGGCCAGGATAATGAGATCAATTTCCCCGGGATCCGTTTTCGTTTGCGCGAGCAGCGCTTTCGCGGCTTCGGTGGCTAGGTGCGAGCTGGCCATGCCCTTTTCCACCACATGGCGTTCGCGGATGCCCGTGCGCGTGCGAATCCATTCGTCACTGGTCTCAACGATTTTCTCGAAATCCGCGTTGGTCATCACTTTCGGCGGAACGTACCCGGCCACGCCGGTGATTTTTGCCGCGATGCGGTGGGACATGTCTCTCCTTGCAAAGGGACTTGGAAAACGGGCCAAACAAGAAATTGGATTTTATGCGATAGCGCCGCGCGGTGACAAGGCGGCGCGAGGTTATAGGTTCTAAAGTTGTTAGTTTTCAGTGAAAGTGTGCTGGCTAATGAGAATTCGCCTTCATCGAAGCCCCCAAGCTAGTCATCCCGCCGGAGCGATCTGCTTCTCAACGTCGCAATTGGGGCTGATGTTCTGGGGGGAAATGCAAGTGTGCCTGGTGGCCTCAGTTCGCGGCGGGCAAAATCTCGTAGCGCCAAGTCACGGTTGCGGTCTTCTTGAGCATCGCGGCCACCGAGCAGTATTTGTCTTCACTGAGCTGGATGGCGTGCTTGACAGCGGCTTCGTCCAGCTTGCCGCGGAGGCGGTACAGAATTTCGAGCTTCGTCCACACCGTGGGCGGGTCCTTGACGCGTTCCCCCGAACAAACGACTTCGAGCGACTCGAGTCTTTGCCGCTTCTTTTCAAGGATGCTCACAACGTCGGTGGCCGTGCAGGCGCCGAGCGCCAGGAGCACGAATTCCATCGGGCCGGGCGCCTTATTGGACTCGCGGTCGGAATCCAGCGTGACGGCATGGCCGGACGGGCCGATGGCCACAAACTTTTGTTCGCCAATCCATTTTACGGATGCGGTCTGCATGAGCTCTCCCCTGAGCAAGAATAGCAGGTGCCAAGCCCGGTAACGAAAAGCATAGCCGCTTGGTGAAAGCAAATCCAATTGTCATCCCGAGCGAAGCGAGGGATCCGCTTTTTGCCAAAAGCTCAAAAGAAAAAGCAAATTCCTCGTCGCTTCGCCCCTCGGAATGACGGGCTTCGGTCGTTTTTCAACACGCCCCTAAGTCGTAGGTTCCGCTTCCGCATCCCATTTTCCCTTTCTATTTTCCATTTTCTTCCGGCTTTGCCTTACACTGCTTGGCCAGGATTCGCCGACGATCGGAGGTAAAGAAATGCGCGTTCAATTTTCGGGAACTTCTTTGTGGAACTGCAGGTTCGCAGCGATGACATTTTTTGCGGCGGTCTTGCTAGTTTGCGCGGCAGGCCTGAGCGTAAAAGCGGGGCAGACCGCAGCGGCTGACGCCAAAGACCAGCCCTACGCGATCGAGTACTACTACAAGGCGAAATGGGGACACGCGGAGGAGTTTCTGGCGCTCTTCAAGAAGAATCATTATCCGGTGCTGAAGAAAGAGCTGGAACTCGGGCGCATGCTGAGGGTTAGCATGATGACGCCGCGGTATCACATGACCGAAGACGAGCGCTGGGATTATCGCGTGACCATCGTTTTCAAGAACGCCACCATCGCTAACGACAATTTCGACAGCTCGACGATCATCAAGCAGCTTTATCC
Source organism: Candidatus Acidiferrum sp. (assembly GCA_035280045.1). Taxonomy (GTDB): domain Bacteria; phylum Acidobacteriota; class Terriglobia; order Acidiferrales; family UBA7541; genus Acidiferrum. Next base: position 22,097 of record DATEGP010000087.1, on the reverse strand, counting down.
CGACCAGGAAACGTACAAGAAGGAGGAGCAGCGCCGCTTCGAGATTCTCGACGCTCACTGGGACCTGCCCATCAAGGACGTAGACCTCGACGCTCGCTAGGATCTTTTTCCCGATAATGTTAAAGCAGAGCGCCGAGTTGCCCTTACGGTGGTCACGGTAACCCGCTTCTCCTTTCCTATTTACCTCTTTGCTTTGCGACCCGACATCTGTTCCTGAAGCAGTTTCGCTTAGATTGGTTTCCGGGTGAAGTGGAAGACCATGGGGGTGTCTTTGCCGCCTTCGCGCCAGGTCCAGGTTTCGGTGATGTGATTTTCATCCTCGAAGCGCAAAACGAGATGGTGCTGGTGGCCGGCTTCCGGGGATTTCAAATTTCCCGCGCCTTGATAGTCGAAGCTGAGTTCCTTGACGTCGTCCGAGGGCGGTACCACACGCATGCGCGGCTGATTGTTGGTGGGGCAATAGTGCACGAGCGCAATTCCGTCGCGATCCATGCTGTACAGCGTGACCATTTCTTCCATGCCAGAAGCTTCGAGCTTTTCTATGACCGCAGTGCTGGAGGCCAGCACTTCAAAGCTGGTTTTCGCGGCCCTGCCCTGAGCATCCTTGCCTTCCCACTGACCGGCAAGCGATCGCAGCTTTTTGAAGGCGGATTCTGCGGGCGTTCCCGCAAGGAGTGGAATGGCCGGGGAAGTCAGCAGCACGAAAGACACAGCTAGTGAGACGGATCTACGCCGAGTCATTGAAAAACCTCCCAGCGGCAATGGTCCCGGAGTGTGACAAACGAAAGTGGGACACACGCCAACTCTCTGGTTTTTTCGACGTGAAGCGTCAGGAAATGGTAGCAAGCCGGGCCCGCTAGCTCGATTGTAATGGCGGGTCTTCTTCGGCTGAGGCTTCTTGCCGGGACCAGACGCGTGCTGTTGTTTTGCTGAATCCGAGACTCTGAGTTGGAATCGTTGGTTGGTGGACCGTTCTCCGGTGCCCGTTTTCTCCGAGCCCTCCGTGCCTCTGCGTTAGCGACTCCCGGACGCCTCTTTCCCTCTGACTGCTAACTGTAAACTGATGGCTGTCGACGATTTCCCGGACGTCAGGCGTTGCGCTGCGTGCTCGAGGCGGTGGCGACTTCAATGATGGGATTCGGCAGAGTGCGCATAGTGCGCACGAAAACTTCGACGATCGATCCGTCGAACTGCGCGTTGGCGCAGCGTTCGAGTTCGGAGAGCGCGTCGGGGGCGCTGCGCGCCTTTTTGTAAGTGCGGTCGCTGGTGATGGTGTCGTATGCGTCGGCGATGGCAATGATGCGCGCGCCTAATGGAATGCTTGTGCCGGAGAGCGCGTTCGGGTAACCCGAGCCGTCAAAAAATTCGTGGTGGTGCAATACCATTTCGCGGATGCGCGCAAGCGGGGTAAGCGGATCAAGAATCTTCGCACCAAAACTGACGTGCGATTTCATGGTCTCCCACTCTTCCGGATTGAGCGGTCCATTTTTGTTCAGAATATTTTCAGGGATGCCCACTTTGCCGATGTCGTGGAGGACGGCGCCGAGGCGAATTTCTTCGACTTCAGCGTCGTTCATGCCCATGGCTTCGGCGATGAGGGCCGCGTAGGCAGCAACTTTTTGGGAATGGCCTTGCGTGTAGTGATCTTTAGCGTCAATCGCGTAGGCAAGCGAGGTGACGGTGTCCAGAACCGCCTGCGGGAGCGCGTGCGGGCCTTCGGAGTGCGAGGCGAGCGGTTTGCCGTTTTCCGGTTCCGTGGCGCTGAGCGATTCCGTGAATTGCCGTAAGCGCTGGTAGATTTCTTCGAACGCTTCGGGGCCGGTAGAGAACAGTCGTTTCAACGTCACGCCCAAATACGCTTCGAGGACGTCGCGTTTCCACTTTTTTGCTTCATTGGGATCAAAATGATCGGCAGTAGAAACCGCGTTGCCGCCTTGATGTTTGGAAAGATACATCGAGGCGTCGGCGACCTGAATGAGTTCTTGCGGCGATGAGCCGTGGAGCGGATAGCAAGCAATGCCGAAGCTGGCACTGATGTTTTTCTCGCGCAGCAGCGGATCGGCGGAAACCCAGCCGCGCAGCTTGCTGGCGAGCTGGCGTGCGTGCTCCATGGTGGTTTCCGGCATCAGAATGACGAATTCGTCGCCGCCGTAGCGTGCGACGACGTCGGAGCGGCGGCAATTGGTTTCGAGAATTTGTCCGACGCGCTGGAGAACGAGGTCGCCTTCGAGGTGGCCGTAGAAGTCGTTGACGAATTTGAAGCGATCCAGGTCCATGAGGACCAGCGCGAAGGAGCGACCCGCGCGCGTGGAGCGCTTCCATTCGGAGGAAAGAGCTTCCATAAAGAACCGATGGGTCTTGACGCCGGTGAGGCCGTCGGTGATGGCCTGCTCCTGCGCTTTCTGGAAAGAGAGCGCGTTGTGCAGCGCGCCGGCGATGAGGTCGGCGAGCGTTCGAAGCAGCAGGATTTCCTCTTCGGAGAAATCCACCGGCAGGGAGGACTCGATGTAAAGAATGCCGTGGAGCTGCTCGGCGTAAAAAACCGGAAGAGCGATGGCGGCGGCGGAATCCGGCAAGAGCGGCTTCAAAGCATTGTCAGCAGAAGAGCCGGCGCGGAATTGGGCCATTTGGCCGTTGCGCGCGACGTGGCCGATGAGGCCGGTGCCAAGAGGAATGCGCTGGCCAAGCGTGCCGCGGCGCGTGCCCGCTTCGGCTTGAACCACGATTTCGCGAGTAGCGTAATCCAGGGAGCCGATACCGATGTGATCGTAGGTGAGGCCGGCTTCCAACTGCTCGGTGATTTTCGCGAGCATTTCGTCGGGGTTCAGAGTGGCGATGGCGTTGCGCGAAATGGTGTTGAGCAGAGACAAGTGACGCGCTTTGGTGCGCTCTTCATGGAAGAGACGGGCATTCTCAATAGCGATACTGGCTTCGCTGGCCAGCACTCGAAGCAATTCGAGATGGCCTTCATCGAAAGCGCGCTCGTGATCGGAGAAAACAGCCATAGCGCCAATGGCGTGGTCGTAAGCCACGAGGGGAACGCCGCAGAAACAACCCTTGGTTCGAATCGGGTCGACGCCGAGCTTTTTGACCTCGTCGACGTAGTTTTCGCGAATCAGAACGGGCTGGCGCGTTCGAATGAGGTACTCGGTGACATGGTTTCCGGCCTTGCGCGTGCGACGGGGCACGCGATTGCCGCCGATAATCTCCATCTCAAACCGAAGCTCGTCGTGTACGGGATCGAGCTCGGCGATGTAGAAATTCTCGACGTCGAAGAGGCGGCGCAGTTCTTCCCAAACTTTTTTGGTGAGCTCCTCTTTTTGCAGTGTGGAGCTGAGGACGCGACCGATTTCGTTGAGCACGTGCAATTCTTCGGAGCGGCGGGAAGTTTGCTGAATCAAGTAACTGTTCTCGACCGCCATGCCAATCTGGTGGCCGAGAGCAAGCAGAAGACGCAGTTCGGCGGAAGTGAAGCGGCGGTTGTCGGGAGTACCGAGCAGGAGAACGCCAAAGGCCTGTTCCTTGGCTTGAAGGCTGATGGCCACGACGCTACGGAGTCCCTGGGCGAGAGCCAACTCGCGGAAGCGGCGAATGGATTTTTCCTTGTCGAGGGCGGAGAGGGAATCGTCGCGCAGGTCGCGGAACCCCAGCAAGCCGCCGAGGCGAGCAACGAGGCTGACCAAATAGTCGTCGAGGCTTTCGTCCTGCGTGGCGCGGCAGAATTCGTCGGACAATCCCACGGCGACGACGGAAGTCGGCCCTTGCGGATCGCCGTGGTGGAGGAAGAGCGCTCCGGCGGGAAGGCGCACGACACCGAGGACGCGATCCAGAGCCTGCGAGAGCATGCGCTGAATTTCGCCGCCGACAAAACTCGAAGTGGCGAGGTTGAGATTTGAAAGCGCCAGCATGTTGCGCTCGATGCGGCGTTTTTCTTCTTCGTAGAGCGCCATGACCATGAGCATGGCGACAAAGGCGCAGGGCGCGGTGGCGAGCACGCTCATCGTTTGGCCCTGAAGTTCTGGAGCGCCTTTCAGATAATGAAGCGAGAGCCAGAGAACGCCCCAGCAGGCAAATGAGAGGCCGAGAAGGCGGTCGGCAAGAGTTTCCTGTCGGCGGCTTTCCTGCCAGAAAATGACAGCGACGCCAAGGTACAAAAGGGAAGAGGGAATGACGGCCGAAAGCGAAAATTTATTGGTGGCGTTCGCGGCCGCCCAAATTCCAACAAGAATCACAACCAGGAGAGCGGGAAATTTCCAAGTCTTGCGCTGGGAATAAATTTGCGCGCCGAGGAAAAAGAGCACGGCAGAAACCGCGAAGAGCCAGTGGTCGACAGCGCTCTCCAGGGCGCTGGGGATGCTCGCTTGCATGAGGGCAGGGATAACGTAGTGAAGCCCGAAGACGAACCAGGCAGCGGTCCAGAGGAGCAAATAACTCTGGCGCTTGAGGCTGTAAATGTACGCGAAGAAACCCGCCACAAGGAGTGTGGCGATCAAGAGCGCCAGGGAGATGAAGCCTTGCTGTATCAAGACCACGATCAATTCTCCGCCCACAAGAAAAGGGCGGCCGTGCGCTCATACCAAGGCGCAGAATTCCTTAGAGTTGTGACCCCGAGCATGCCCCGTCAGTCACACAAAGAGGCACCAGTGCGGCCACGCAGAGGGCCGCGCCAGACACAAGACAAGGTATAGAGATTATGAAGTAGGGAATTTTGGGGAAGCAAGCGTACCGGGGTACTGGTTGCCAAAAAGGCATAGGGCAGGAGTAACCGGTTCAATACAAAGGAGGTAGGAGAAAAGGCAACGTTTTGGGCAGCTTGGCCTCATGGCGCTGCCTGCGGCGGCCTTTTTGCAGGTTTTGGTAAAGGTCGCTACTCAGTCGTGGGTCAGTTTCCGGCTAGCTCCGTAAATCTACAAAACAGTTTTTCACGCCCCAATAGGGAGCCGCTGAAAAGACTTGGAATGAACACTGAGAGTCCGCCTGGGAAGCAATCTTCTACTCGATTCGTAATGCATCGGTTGGGTTAATGCTTGAGGCGCGATGCGCGGGAATGAATGTGGCGGCGAGCGCCGCGGAACTCAGAACCAAGATGGCGATTGCGATTACGACCGGATCTGAGGGTTTCACGTCATAGAACTGCGATTCCACGAGTCGCCCTAAAGCCCAGGCAACGGGCAAGCCGATGCCTATTCCTGAAACGATCATCGCCAGCGCATCGCGGAGCACCAGCCAGATGGCAGCCCAGGGCCTGGCGCCAAGCGCCAACCTGATTCCGATCTCGCGCGTACGTTGCGTCACGACAAAGGACATGACGCCATAAAGGCCAACCAGCGATAGCAGCAACGCAAGTGTGCCAAAACTGCTGGATAGCATCGCGAGCAGGTGCTCCGTATTCAGGGAGCGATCAACCTGCTCATCGAGAGTGCGGAAATCTGTCATGGGCAGCGTGGGATCGACGCCGCGGACTATGGCGCGCAGCGATTGGAACGAGGATTCCGCAGTTCCGCGAACCTTTACATAAAAAGCGCCGCTGGCTGCCTCTCCGGCGAAAAACGGAAAATAGACTTGCTCCGATTCCTCCCGAAGCCCGCGATAATTAAAGTCAGACATGACACCGACGATTTCGACGTTTGGCTTAACATCCGGTCCAGACCCCTCACCGATCCTCACGCCGAGCGGGTTTTTCCCGGCGAGGTAGCGCTTGACGAAGGCCTCGTTCACGATGGCCACCCCTGCCTCGGCGGGTGCGTGGGAATCGCGCTCATCGAAGTTTCGACCGGCAACAATTTTGATACCCATGGTTTGGAAGAACTCCGGCGTAGCAGAATTCAGATTTACGTCGCGGTCCGTTGTGATTCTTTTGTCCGCCAGGATGGTCATTGGATCGTTCCAGCTTCCTCCGGTCAGCAGCGGGAACCGAGCCACGGCCGAAGCCTGAGTGCTCGGCGAGTTTCGAATAGCCTCATCGATGCGGCGAATCAGCCGGGTTCCTTCCGACGGGGAATATCCGCTTCGCAGCGAATCGATGCCGAAGGAGACGAGGCTCGATGTTACGAAGCCCGGTCCCTTGGCAATCAACGTATCCAAAGTGCGGACAAACAACGCGGCTCCTATGACGAGTGTCAGTGTCAAGGCAATCTGCGCGGTCACAATCGCCTTTCGAAGCCGGACCCCGCCGAATGCGGTGTCACCTCGTCCCCGGAGGGATGAGGCCAGCGAGCGGCGGCCTGACTGCCAAGCGGGAGCGAGGCCGCTCAAAATGCCGGCGGTGATGCTAACGGCCAGAGCAAAGAGCAACAAACGCATGTCAGTGCCCGCGCGCAGAGCCGTGCCGGCGATGTCAGTGGGTAGGAAGGCGATAAGAGTTCGAACTGCGATTGGAGCCGCTGCTACCCCAAGCGCGCCGCCAACCAGCGCGATCAGCAGACTGTCTGCAATAAGTTGCCGGCCGATCCTTCCGCGCGAAGCGCCCAGAGCCAGCCTGGTGCTCAGCTCACGGTCTCGGGCCGAGCCGCGCGCGAGGAACAGGCCCGAGACATTCAAACAGACCAGCCCCAACAAAACGGCCGTTACCGCGAACAGCAACCACAACGGTTCCTTAAGCCGCCGCCTGAGGCTGGAATGACCCTGCGGTGCCGCGGTGAGCACGAGCGACGAATTGAGGAATCTTTGACGGCGTTCCGCTGTTATTACGGGAAATCCCAGGCGGCGCGTGTCCTCCTGCAGCATCGCCTTGAACCAGGGTTGCAACCCCGTTTGGGCGTTTTGCAAAGACATGCCTTGATTCAAGCGGCCGAGTATCTGCATCCAGCGCGTGTGGCGATCGAGGAGGTTGTTGAAGCCGGGGATGGCTTGGGCCGACATCGAAGCGGGGATCCAGAGTGACGGAACCTGGCCCACGTCGATGCCCCGGAAAGTCGAAGCTGCTACGCCGACGATGGTCAGCGGATGACGGTTAACCAGGACGGTGCGGCCGACCACATCGGGCGTACCTCCGAGCTGCGTCTTCCAAAAGTCGTACGAAAGCACGGCCACAGGATTGGCATTCGCGGCGCCATCATCGTCTTTAGCGAAAACGCGCCCCAGGGCGGGTCCCACCCCGAGCATCGGGAAGTAGTTGCCGGAGACGATCTCCGCTCTTGCCGGGTAATAATCGCCGCCTGTTGAGAGATTGACAGTTGTGAGAGCGCGGCAGAATACGCCGTCGAAAAATTGCTTTTGCTGGTCAAGGTCCCGACAAATGGGATAAGACATGAGATTCCAGCTGCCGAAACCGTTCGCAACTTGATCGCCTCTCCAGTCGATTAGGACGAGACGTTCGGGCTGGCGGACCGGAAGCGCATGCAGCAGCACCTGATCCACAAGGGAGTAGATGGCGGTTGTCGCGCCAATTCCGAGCATGAGCGAGAGCACGGCAGTGAAGGTGAGCGCTGGAGTCCTGAGAAAGGAACGCACGGAGAAGCGCAGGTCATACACGAAGTCGCGTACCCAGCGGGCCAGCCAGACGTCTCGCACTTCCTCGCGGATTTGCGGAATGCCGCCCAATTCCAGCACGGCTCGCCGGCGGGCTTCGGCTGCCGACAGCCCGGCTTTCTCAAAGTCAGTGATGCGCCGTTCCAGGTGGTAGGACAACTCGCGGTCCAGAGAAGCTTCCAGCTTCTTACGACGAAACCAGTTCGCCAGTTGCTTCATGATCCGCCGCCCTCATTGAAAATAAGTTGAACGGCTCCTACCAAGCGCGCCCAACCGTCTTTTTCAGCGGCAAGCTGCTTGCGTCCGGAAGCCGTGAGCGCGTAGAACTTGGCTTCTCTTCCCGTTTCCGATTCCTTCCACTCAGCCCTGAGCCATCCCTTTTGCTCCAGCCTGTGGAGCGCAGGATAGAGAGAGCCTTGATTTACCTGGACCACCGAGCGCGAGATTTGCTCGAGCCTTTGGGCGATCCCGTAGCCGTGCATCGCTTCCAAGGAGACAATCTGCAGAATCAGCATGTCCAAAGTGCCTTGGGGAATGGGAAAGCGCGGAGAAGACATAGATGCCTCAACCTTCTACCGTTGAGCATACAGGATGATAGGTCGAAGGTCAAGGTGTGCATGCGAATGCAAGATGGGGAGGCGAGTAAGCGCCCATGGAAAGCGCGGCGCGCCCCCCGGGAGTGGATTGTCGGCTTAACTGAAAATGATCCGGTACTCAGTACTTACTTGTGGGGCTCGACGATTTGCACGTGATGGTGGTCGAGAAGATCGCCGGTGGCGTGGTCGAGCGTCGCCACGGCCAACTGATATTTGACTTGAGCTGAGATGAGACTCTGCTCGGCTTGGGTCAGCTGGGTCTGGGCGTCCAGAACGAAGAATACGGTTTCGGCGCCGAGCTCGTATTTGCGCTCGTCGGCGTGGAGCGTTTCTTGAGCGAGGTCCACGGCGACCTTGGCGGCTTCCATGGAGAGTTTGGTTTCTTCGAGAGAATGAACGGCGTTGGTCACTTCAAGAGTGATGTTCTGATTGGTGAGGCGCTGCTGATATTGGTCGCGGGAGCGGCCGACGAGAGCATCGGCGAGATTGGCCTGGGCAGAGTGGCGCCTAACGGGCAGATTGAGGGCAAGAATCGCTCCGTAAGTCGGATACGCAAATTGAAAGCTTTGGTTCAGGCTGCCGGTTAAGCCTATGTCAACTCCTGCGGGTGAGCTATTAAGGCCGTTTCCAGAATAGAATCCGGAAACTTGAAGGTCCGGTTTCAAGTTGTTGTGCGCCAGACGAATATTGAACTCATCGATGGTAAGCGCTTCGCGAGCAACTTCAAACTCGGGACGATTAGCAAGCGCTCGCGCGAGGGCAGTAGCGATGTCTACGGTCAGCAAGTCGCCGGGTGGCGCGGGCGGGTCCGTAAGATCGAGATCCAAAGCCCGAAAGTTTGGGTCAAGATCCGCCCCAATGTCGCGGCGGAAGGTATCCGCGGTTTGCTTGAGCGCGTACTCGGCTTGAATGACGACGACGCGGCGCGAAGCGACTTGCGACTCGGAGCGGTAAATGTCCAGGGGCGGGAGCGCGCCGAGGCTCAAGGCCTTCTTGTCGTGGTCATAACTCTTTTGCGCTTCGTCGAGCGACTTTCGCTGCACGTCGAGGTTTTCGCGAGTGAGCACGACACTCCAATAGTCTTGGATAACCTGGAGCATGATGGTGTTGACTTCGGCAGTGAAGTTGGCGTGGGTCCGCTTGAGGTCGCTTTGGGCAATAAGGACGGGCGCGCGATTGGGAAAGAGTCCGAAATTACGGAGGAGAGGCTGCGTGACAGTGAACTCTATATTCGTTGAAAGGGATGGATTTACCGTGCTGAAGGAACTATTCGAGGAAAGTTTGCTGGCGTTAAAGGAGGTTTGAAAAGTCGTGCCCGTGGGGAACAACTGCTGATATGCCATTTGGGTCGTTTGCGTCAAAGTGCTCAGAAGCGGAGCGCCCTGGAGCTGCGAAATCGGCAGAGACTTGACGCGTGTATCGTTGAAGCTCGAGGTCACCACCGGATCGAAAGGCGAATGGGAGCGGCCGAGATTGTCCAGAGCGAAATCAATCTGAGAGCGGTCAATGTGGATGTCCGTATTGTTGGCAAGGGCGAGGCGAATGGCGTCGTCGAGGGTGAGGACGAGCTTGCCGTTGGCCACGTGATCTTCGAGGCCCTGAGGCACGGGCAGAGGCGCCGCGGCCCTTTGGCGGGCATTAAAGGCTAGAGAGGTCTTGAGCGGCGGAGTGGATTGCGCGTGTGAAGAGCCGACAGTAACGAAAACAAGCAACACTACACAGAGCAAAAGAAATAGCCGTCGCAAGAGAGCACCCCCAGAGAAGTTGTTTCGAGCTGAAACCTTATTCGTAGCGAATTGCTTCCACAGGATCGAGCCGCGCCGCTTTCATGGCCGGGTAAGTGCCAAAGATCAAGCCCACGGAAATAGAAACCAAAAAGGCCAGAAGGATGGAGCTGATGGTTACCACGGTGTTCCAGCCGGCCATCCAAGCAATGAGCCGCGACATGGCGAAGCCCATCACCAAGCCCAGAAAACCGCCGGCAAAGGAAATCAGCACGGCTTCGATAACAAACTGGCGAATGATGTCTGAGCGGCGGGCGCCAATGGCGCGGCGGACACCGATTTCACGCGTGCGTTCGAGAATGGCGGCCAGCATGATGTTCATGATGCCGATGCCTCCGACGAGAAGAGAAATGGAAGCGATGGCAACCATGACGGTGTTGAAGAGCTGCTCGGTGCGTTTCTGCTGGGCGAGGAGTTCGGCGGGGACGATGACGCTGAAGTCCCCGGCATTGTGGTGCGAGGAGTTCAAGATGCCGCGCACTACTTCTGCGTCCGTGGCGCTGGTGTCGGTGGAAGCGAGGTGCAGGTACATGCCATCGATTTCGTCTTTCATGCCACTTTGCGAATCCTCAAGGCGATAACGAACGGAATTCAAAGGGGCATAGATGAGGTTATTCATGTCCTCGTTGCGAATTCCCGCGACGTCGCTTTGCGCGGACATCTGAGGCGCCACGATACCGATGACGTGGCACCACTGGTCATTTAACTTGACGTACTCGCCGACGGCCGCTGCCGCGCCAAACAAACTGTCTTTGGCGGCGGCCCCGAGAACGCAAACGGGGGCGGCGTAAGCATTGTCCTGTTCGTCAAAGAAGCGCCCTTCGGTGACACGAAGGTGGCCGATTTCGAGATAGCTGGGTTCGACGCCATAAACAACGGGAGAATCTTGCTGCGGTTTCGGCAGGAATTTTGCGGGAGTAAAGCGTTTGCGAGGCGTTCCGCTCTGAATGTCGCTGACGTTTTGGCGGATCACCTGATAGTCGGCGAGAGTGAGGCCCGGCGAATCCTTCCTTACTTTTTGCAACTCCTGATAATTGTGAGCTTCCTTGGCTTCGACAATGACGTTACGCACGCCCATCTGTTCGATGAAGGCCATCACCTTTTGCTGCGCCCCGGCCCCGATGGAGAGCATGGCGACCACCGCCGCAACACCAAAAATCATGCCAAGCATGGTCAGCAGAGAGCGGAGCTTGTGATTGGCAAGGTTTTCGAGACCGAAAGCCAGATCGGGGATCCATTGCGCAAGAGATCTTGGTTCCGCCAGGGAGCGAGTATTCATCGTGGTAGGAACCGCCTTATTTCGCTCCCGGGCCGAGCTGAGGACCGGAGCCGCTTTCTTTGGCTTTTTGGGAACCCCGCGCTTCCGGATTGACCAGCGCCACTACGGTGCCCGGTTGAATGCCTTCGAGAATGGCGCGCCCATCCGTGAACGCACGGAGCTTGACCGCCTGCTCTTCGAAACCTCGGTTGCGTTTGCAATAGACAATCTTCTTGCCCTCGCGGTCGAAGACGGCCTCGCTCGGGATGGATACGGCGTGCAAAAGTTGATCGCCGCGAATGACCAAGCGCGCGGCAAAGCCGGGTCGAAGGCGCGGGTCAGGCTTGTCGAGAAGAATAGTGACGTCGAATTTATGTTGAGAATTGTCATTCCAGAAATTATGCGAAGTGGCGCCGCCCACCATTTCCACTTTGCCGGTGAACTTATCGTTTGGAAGAGCGTAGACCTCGATGTCCGCGGACTGACCGGGTTTGAGATTAGTGTGGTCGGTTTCGCCAACCTGCGCGGAAACCTCGAGATGAGAGATGTCGATCACATCAGCAATGGAGCTGCCCGGATTCACCTGGTCGCCCACGTGATAGTCGGGAAGAGCCTGACCGAAGAAAAACCCGCCCGTGGAATCGACGTTGGGGTGGACAACGACCAAGCCATCAATGGGTGCCGTGACGGTCATCTTTTTCATGTTGTCTTCGGCCTGGTTCATAGCCAGTGTCGCCTTATTGCGCTTTTCTTCGCTGATGTCCAGCGCCGCTTTGTTGGAAGCGCCGTGGGTGCGAGTATCCTGCTCCAGTTGGGCCAGGGCGCGTTTGGCTTCATCGAGAGCCAGCACATTTTTCTGCGCATCAATTTTGCTCAGTAATTCATTCTTGCTGACTTCCAATTCGGCCCGACGCACGGTGTATTTGGCCTTCAGCAACGCGGTCTGATCTTCGGCCGTTTGCACGGCGGCGTCGGCCTTGGCTTTGACGATTTCCTGCTCGGCCTGCTGAAAGTCGCTGCGATTCTGCGCAAGATTGTATTCCTGCTGGCTGGGGTCAAATTCGAGGACGACTTCACCCTTGTGAACCTGGGCGCCGAAACGCGCCAATTTGATGATTTGGAGCGTTCCGCCACCTATTGCTGGAGCAGCGATCACCCTAGATTCCTTGGTTCGCAAAGCGCCAGTGGTAAGGACCTTCAATTGAAGATCGGTTTCCTTCACCGTGGCCGTGGGGATGTCCATTTCGCCCGCCAGGGCGCTGGCCTGACGGCACGCGACGCTGCCGCCAGCGAAAATAAGCAGCGTCAGAAAAGTTATGCTTTGGATGGCGCTTTGCTTCATAGTGATTTTTAACGGGGCAGCGTTGGATCCTTCAGAGCTACTCGTTCTCCTGGTTGTAACCCTCGCGCCAACAGGACCACTTCCGTGTTCCGCCGGGAGACTTCAACGGGAGTTTCCTCAAACTTTGATCCGTGCTGAACGTACGCGACAGCCCGGCCTGCTTTGCGAAATACCGCGGAAGCCGGAATAACAAGCCCGTCAGGAATCTTGGCAACCCCCACGCGGATGGTGGCACCCATGCCCGGAGTGAGGCGCGCGTCCTTCTCCGGAAGCGTTACGTCAACGGAGAAATTACGAGGAATAGGCCATCCCGCGTTGAAATCGAGGCTGGCGGTGGGGCTGATCGCCTCGACGCGACCTGCAAACGTGCGGTCGGGGACGGCGTCCACATGTATTTCAGCGGCCTGATTCACCTTCAATTGACCCCGCTCCGCCTCCTCGACGCGCGCGGAGATTTTCAAAGAAGTCGGGTCCGGCAGCTCCACAATGGCAGCGCCGGGCCACGCGCGGTCCCCTTGCTTGAAGGGAGCGGGCCCTTGCGGTTGCCAGTGACTCTGCAAGGCGACGACGCCGTCCAGCGGAGCACGCAACGCGAGGGATTCCAGGCTACTCTCGTCTTGATGCATCTGAAACTCGGTTTGCTTCAGTTTTTCTTTCTTGCTGGCCAAATCGGCGGCGGCCGACAGGCGATCCGCTTTCAGCTTGGCTTCGGCGGCTTTGAGGGTTTCTTCTGCGTCGACAACTTTCAGCTTGGCCTGCTCGCCGTCAATTGCGGAAAGAATTTCCTGCTTGCTGGCATCCATGCGCGCTTTCTCAGCGTCATATTTCGCGTTCATGACGTCCGTAAGATCCTGTTCTTCCTTCAGGCGCGCACCGGCCTGGGATTGATCGATTTCGGCCTCTGCTGATTTGACGGCGGATTTATCCTGTGCGAGCTTCTGTTGAATGGAAGTAGTGTCGAATTGAACGAGCAAATCCCCCTTTTTGACTTTGGCCGAGTTGTCCACAACGCTCACGATCTGCAAATCGCCAGCGCTGTACGGCGCCATGAGGACCATGGAGCGGAGCGCTTTGATCTCGCCCTTGATTTCGAGGGTGTCAAGGAAATCCTTACGTTGCACTTCGGCTGTCGGAATTGCGGCGGCGGAACTTGCCAGGCGAAAAGCTCCAAAGCCAAGACCTCCAAAGAGGACGACTACGGCGCCAGCGGTGACTTTGTAGCGAAGCTTCCACGATAGGATTCCGCGAATCATGCCCCGAATCATGGCCGTCCTCCTGATTCGGGTACGCTGGTGGCGCTTTGGTGGATGATATCGCCCTCTTTCAGGCCGGAAAGAACCACGATTTCCGTATCGCTGCGCGGACCAGTCTTCACGGAACGTTTCTCGAAGGAGCCAGAGTTTTCCACCCAGACAAAGGGATGATTCCCGGAATCGAAATCCACGCTTTGACAGGGAACGACAAGCACATTTTCTTCAGAGCCGAGATCAAGATCCAAAGCTGCGGAAAGGTCGGGCAGAAGCTTCGGGTCGGTACCTTGCACGGAGAAGCGAGCCGAAAATATGCGGATGGTGTCGGTGAACTGTCCGTTGTGGCCGAGGGGGGAAAGATCTTCCAGTGTTGCAGCCAGTTCGATGCCGGGGTAGGCATCCAAGCGCATTTTGGCGTGCATGCCAGGCCGCACTTTGAGCAAGTCCACCTGATTCAGATCCACACGCACTTCCATTTGAGAAGGATCCACAACGGACATGAAAGGCAAGCCCGCCTCAACCTGATCTCCTTGCTGGACTGTACCCATGCGGCTGCCCAGCCAAATCGTGTTGTAGACCACCACACCGGGCATCGGCGAGCGTACGGTCATTTTAGAGGCGTTGCTTTGTGCGTAGCGCATAGCTTCCCGGGCGCGGTCGCGCTGGATTTCGAGGATGCGAATACCGGCGGCCGCGGCGGCGCGTTTCAATTGATAGGTTTCTTTGAGCTGCTTCAAAGTGGCTTGCGCTTCGTCCACGGCTTCCTGATTTTTCTCCGCATCAATGCGCGAGACAATTTCGTTGCGCTTCATCTCCAGCTGTGCGCGCTTCAATTCGTCTTCCGCCTTTTGCAAGCCGGTGTCGTCTTTGGCGCGGGCGATGTCCTCCTCGGCTTGTTTTTGGGCCACCTGCCCGACCAGATTGTCGTAGGTGGCTTTCTTATCGAGATAGTCTTTTTGCTGGGCCTGCGCGTCGAATTCCACCAGGAAGTCATCTTTCCTCACGGGCGAGCCCGCGGGCGCCAGTTTAGTAATGACCATGGAGCCGACTGAGGATCCTTCAAGACGCGGCGCCAGCACGGCAAACGAGTGCGCCGCCATGGTAGTGCCGTTGAGGCGAAGCGTTTGGGAAAACTTCTTTTTTTCAACGTGATAGATCGAATCCGCACGACTGCCGGAGGCGTGTGCATGCCGGAGATGGACAAAAGGTCGGGGGAGAAGAGCAAGAATCAAAAGCGCAAGGGCGCCTAGGACGAGCCTGGGCTTGCTGCGGAGAATGGACGCGGCGCGCATAACCTCTAGCACCCCAGAAAAACGGGGAAAATACGCCCTCCAGGGCGGTTGGAATTCCGGGCCGGGGAAATGGTTGTTTCCGCAAAGTCCTTATCTTCGAGCCAATTCTTCCGGAAACGTTCAGTTTAGCTCACAAATAAGGCGAAGAATATCCATGGAATACCCTAATGGGCAGTTCCCCGACCGGCTGGCTCTCTGTTTAGACGCCGCGAACAGGCTTTTGTTCTGCGCAGAAAGCATTTTTGCCGAAAGAAACGCGCTGCGCGTGTCAGACACAACCTGGAACGCGGAGAGTTAGCCGTCAAGGAATAAGACGTAATTCAGAATAGGATGCGTTACAAGGAAAAATGCAATCCGCGCACCGGCGGCAATATATCGTGTGGCGAGGCGCAGATTACTTGGTTCTAGAACTGGGATGGAAAACGCATGATCAAGTTTTTGGCAAGGGCTCTTGTGCACCTCATTTTTCGGAGCATCTGCGCGCCCGAGGGCAAATGAACGACCTTGGTGCTGAATTGGCCGGGTCTCCGGCTTTTCTGGTGGCTTGCGCGGCCCGGACTTATTTCGAACCTTACTTACACTTTGGGCGGTGATGAGAGAACCCCAAATCGAGGTGCAATCGCTGTTTGTTGGACGGAACCTGGGGCTTTCGCTACACTGAACGCTCGACTCTGCGGAGAAGGTCGCACCGGAAGCCACGCCCTTTGTCGCAGCGAAAGATGTTCTGGAAATGACCGAAACTACTCAGAAGAATGCGGGCGTGCGAGTCCGCTTTGCGCCTTCGCCTACAGGCTATCTGCATGTGGGCGGAGCCCGGACTGCCCTGTTTAACTGGCTTTTCGCACGGCGTCAGGGCGGCGTGATGATTTTGCGCATTGAGGATACTGACGCCGAGCGCAACAAACCGGAACTAGTGCAGGGAATCATTGATGGTCTGAAATGGCTGGGGGTGGACTGGGACGAAGGGCCCTTCTACCAGTCGCAAAGAAGCGAGCTTTATCGTGCGGCGGCAAAGAAATGCGTGGCGAACGGAAGCGCTTTTCTTTGCTATTGCCCGGCGGACAAATACGCCGGCGGCGATTACGCCGAGCCAGACCAGCCGGGCCAGGATGAGGAGCCGAAAGGAGGAGGTGCGCGGCGCGTCACGCGGTGCTCGTGCCGCGATGGAAAACCTTCGACGCCAGGGGCGAAGCCTGCAATTCGTTTCAAAGTGCCGCTTGGTGGAACGACGAAATTTGCGGACGCTGTTTTTGGCGAGCGGGAGTTTTCCAACGACGAGATTGAAGATTTCGTCTTGCTGCGCTCGGGCAAAGGCGACGAGGAATTCGGGCAGTCCATGTACCAGCTCGGCGTCGTGGTGGACGACATGGACATGCGCGTGACTCATGTGGTTCGCGGCGCCGATCATCTTTCCAATACTCCCAAGCAAGTGCTCTTGTATCGCGCGCTTGGGGCTACGCCGCCGGTTTTTGCGCACGTGCCTTTGATTCTGGGCGCGGACAAATCGCGGCTCTCGAAACGCCACGGCGCAACCGACGTGAACATGTACCGCACAGAAGGGTTTTTGCCCGAGGCATTCCGCAATTTCCTTGCGTTGCTCGGCTGGTCGGCGGGCGGGGACGAAGAGTTTCTTCGAACGAAGGATTTGATTGAAAAGTTTTCGCTGGAAGGCGTGAGCCGCACGAACGCGGTTTTTGACCGCCCGAAACTCGAGTGGTTCAATACGCAGTATTTGCAGCAGCTGCCTATCGACGATTTGCTGCCGGAAGTGGAAAACGAACTGAAGCGCAGCGGCTTGTGGAAGCCGGAATGGGCCAAAGGCGCTGCGCCGGGACCGGACGGGCGCGATCACGCTTGGTTCTCGCACACCGTTGATTTGCTGCGTCCGCGGACTCGCTTGCTGCCGGACTTTTCCACTTGGTCACGCGCGTTTTTTAGTGACGAATTTGTGCGTGACGCCGCGGCCAAAGTGAAATTCTGGAAAGATCCCAAGGTGCCGGAGCTGCTGGCGAAAACCGCTGACGCGCTTGCTACTCTTACGGAATGGAACCACGACGCCTGCGACCACGCCACGCGAGCTGTTGCTGAAGCGGGCGGGGTGAAAGCGGGCGTGCTCATCAATGCCACACGCGTGGCCATTGTGGGCCAGGCCGTCGCGCCTCCGCTCTTCGACACGATGGTCGTTCTCGGCCAGCAGCGCGTCGTTCGCCGCCTTCAAGATGCAGTTGCTGGCTCCGCTAAGGCCTGACCGAAAAAAACGCGGGGCGACTCGCCCCGCGTCGTTCGCTTGCTCACGTCTCCGTAATTAAAAGGTATTAGTAGCGATACGGGTGAGCGTGGCGCCACTCCCAATACTCGCTCTGCTGGTGTTCATTGAGGTCCGTCCACTCGCGGTAGGGCTTGCCTCGCTCCGCGCGTGTTACTTGGGAGAAAAAAGGTCCTGGTGGGCGGGCTTTGCAGTCGATGCGTCACCCGTAATGTTGACTGCGGCGTCGAGAGGAAGCGTGGTTGGGGGCAGGCAGAGTTCGGTGCTGCAGGCCTGGTAGCGCAGCTTCAACGGAATGTGTTGTTCGCCGAGAGGCGCGGTTGCGAGCGCGTTGACGGGAAGGAGCAGAACAACCTTTCCCTGATAGACATTCAGCGGCTTCTTGGAAAACGTAAACGTTTCAAGTTTTCCCTTCGGGTAAACCACATCGCCGCCAGTGAAACCTGAAGGCAATTGGACTTTGAGGTCTGTGGCGATGAGATACTCTTCCGACTTTTCGCGCGCGTTGACATGAAAGCCGGGGCGGATGTTCATTACCACGGCGATTTGAAAGGAACCCCCGCGCCCGGCCGGGTCCATTGATGAAAAGACTTCCGGCTTCACGACATCCTTCCCGGATGGCACTTGCGAATTCGTCGCGGGCGCGAAGGCGGCGCACGCGAGCGCAATCCCGAGAGCAAGATTTACGATGCAACGCTTCACACCTTCACCTCTGCGCCGAGCTGTTGCGAAATCACGCGGCCCATCACGCCGTAGAGGTCTTCGCCGGTTTTCTCCAGCACGAAGGCATTCCGCGAGGCGTTCCAGCCTAACTTGAA
The DNA here is from genome assembly GCA_035280045.1 of Candidatus Acidiferrum sp. Lineage (GTDB taxonomy): Bacteria > Acidobacteriota > Terriglobia > Acidiferrales > UBA7541 > Acidiferrum. The sequence continues at coordinate 4,021 of DATEGP010000087.1, read as the reverse complement.
ACTCGTTGAAAGCGCGGAGATCCAAATTTCCCGCACGGGTGTGTTCGGCGAAATCACGAACTTGGCTTCTTCCGGCTCTTCGAAGATGACTTCGAGCTTGCCGGATTCTCCTTCGACATCAAAGCCATGCTCATCTCCCAGAGTCAACAGGCGCTTCTTGAGATCGTCGAAAGCGGCGTCGGCCTTTCGCTGAAAATCCTTCTCTTCGAGCATGAATTCAGAGTACATGAAGGCAGCAAAAGTGGGTAGTGGGCCGTGGGTATTGAGCAGCCACGCACTTCTATCGCTACAATCCGTTTCTCAAAGCTGCTCATTTTTCAAAAATCTTTGATTTCGCGCAAGAGCCCCGTGACCACGTCGTAGACGAAGCCGCGCGATGTAACTTCTTTGGGAATCCACGGATGGGTGCGCAGTTTCTGCAACTGATGGCGAACGTTTTCGTCGAGGTTCTGGAACGCGTAGAAAAAGGCGGGCGCAACCGCGGCAGTCCCGGTGCGGTTCTGGATGCGCGTGCGCAGTTCCTGCTCGGTGGCATGCATCAGGCCGCAATCCGTGTGGTTGATGACCATGAATTCCTCGGTGCCGAGCAAATAATGCGAGATGACCAGAGACCTCAGCGTGTCGTCGGTAACGATGCCGCCGGCGTTGCGGATGATGTGCGCATCGCCGGTTTTCAGGCCCATCGTACGAATGGAAAGCCGTGTGTCCATACAAGTGAGAATTGCAAGCTTGCGTTGCGGGCGCGGCGTCAAGGGGCGCAATTCATGCGTGCGAGCATAGATTTCGTTCGCTTCGAGGACTTCGTCGATGACGCTCATGGTCCGAACAGTCTAGCAGACAGAATCAAAAGACGAGGACGTCAGTGCGGCAGGGCCGCAGAATTGCCCGGGCCGCCGACGGGTTGAAGTTTGGGGATGCGCTGATCCACAGGCGGGAGAAGCGGCGGTTCGGCGTGCGGTTCGGTCTGATACCAGTAAGCCACGGAATAGTAGTTGTCGGAGCGGTGATTGGCGTGGCCGTGTTCGATGGTCGCGCGGATTGATTTGTTGAAAGGGATCGGCGAATCGAGATGGAAGCGGTAGACGGAGGAGCGGCTGCCGGCGCGCTCCTCGCCTTTTACCGGCGCGCCGTAGAGACGATACGAAAAAGCGCTGCGGCCGAAATCAAACGCGCCGAGGAAATAATCCTCGGAGCCGGTTCCGTTAATGGATGGCCGGGATTCGCCATCAATAAAAAACATGTCGTCGCCTTCGCCCCACCAGCCGTCTTGATTTTGCAGCACAGACATGGTGACACCAACAAAATGGCCTCGGCCGACTGCGGCAAGCCAAAGGTAGTTGCCTTCGCCGGTCAGATTCTTTTTGTCTTCGACGGCGGGGTCCCCATTGGATTCCCATTTGTTGGTCCAGCCCAGATTAGGCTGCGCCTGGCGGAATTGCGCGTGGAAATACAGCGTGTCTGCAGGAAGCGGCTTTGAATAGGCGCGAAAGTCGAGGTTGTAATAAAAAGAAAAAACCTTTTGCTTGCCCTCGTTGCTGACGGTGATGCGCGCGTGCTTCTGGAAGGGCATTGGAAAAAAAGAATTCAAGGCCCGATCATTTGCAGCAGAAAGAAGTTCGGATTCCCAAACGTGATAATCGCCAAGGCCAAGGCCGAAGAAATCACCCAGGGGAGTTTCGACGCTCGGGGAAGCCTCACCATCCCAGTACATGCGCAAGACAAGTTTCTTGAGATGGTACGGCTCGGCATCGTAGAGCGTGAACCAGATGTGCGTGAGCACCGCGGGGCCGTCGGCATCGAGGACCGTCAGCGTTGCGCCGGGTTCGATGACGCGAAAATCGGCATTGCCCCCGGTAGTGTCGGCGCTGGAGACGCGTTTGAGGACATAGGATTGCGGCTGAGTGAGGTTCGCTTGCCAATGCGTTAAGTCTTGAGCGTGCGCCACATCCTGCGCGGCTGCAGTAATCAGCAAGAGCAGAAACCCCGAAAAAAAATGTCTCATTGATTTCTCCTGGCGCTCTAAGGCCGGGGCTACTTTACGGCCACTGAGGGGAAAAGGAAAGCAGCAGGAGACCAAGAATCTCGTGCGAAGCGGAACGCTTTGCTGTTAGATGACAGGCCCCCTATCGTATGGAACTTGAAGCTTCGGTTCCGCTCCCATCTTTGTGCGCCCGCCCTTCCACGTCGAAATAGATTTTCTTGTGCAGGAGGCTGTTCTCGTGGCCGACGATGAAGCGTGTTTCCGGATCATCTTCGATCAGGAGCAGGCGCAGCCCGCGAGCGTTCTTGGGGATATCGAAGACGAGATCAGTCGTGTAGGATTCGCCGGGACGCAATGGCTGGGCCATGGGCGTGGAGCTATTTTGGCTACGAGCAAGAGCGAATTGACCTTCCGGGGAAGGTTCGTAGCTGCGTCCGGTATCGTCTACGAGCAGAGCCTTACGGCGGTTCGGCGAGAGCGGGCCGTTGCCGCGACGCGCAGAAATGGTGCGCTCATCAAACCAGGTCTTCACGCGCAGGATGACGAATTTCCCGTGCGGGGTGGCTTGCTGGAGTTCTGGGCCGAGCGACGCGGCGGTTTGCGCGTTGACTAGGGAATAGGCTAGATGGCAGTCAATCTCGCAGAAATATTTCCGGCCGTCCGGCGGCAGGGTCTGCTCGCTGCTGGCGAGCGAAACTCCTGCAAGCAAAAGGAAGTAGCCTGCGGCAATGGCAATCGCGGCTCCAGCGCCGAGTTTTGCAAAAAAGGCGGAGCGGCGGACGGCGCCATAAAACAAGACGAGCAGGCTGAGACCCAGAACGAAAATCGTGCCCAGGAAAAGCAGGACAACGATCGGAGCAAAGTGAGGCATGAAGGCTGACATTTTTTTCTCCTCTTCCGTGAACAGCGCTTGTTTCGCTTGTTAACCGGCCAAGGCATCCGGCAGCGCGCCTCGAGTTCGCTCGCGCTGCGCAAATTCCCCGAGGGCGGCTTCGAGATCCGCGGCCGTAAAGTCCGGCCAGGCCTTGCGCACAAACACGAATTCGGCAAACGCGCACTCCCACAGCAGGAAATCGGACAGACGCTGCTCGCCGCCGGTGCGAATGAGCAAATCCACTTCCGTGGAGCCGCCGCGATAGACTTCCTCGAGAACACGGCTGAAAGATTCGGGCGAAAGCTCTGTGACTTTGTAAAAGCGGCAAGCAGCATGGAAGATAGCTTCGCGCGCAGAGTAATCAATGGCCAGCCGGAGATGCAGGCGTGTTCCGCGAGCAGTGGCGGCCTCGGAATCGGCGATCGCCTGACGCAGGGTGGCGGAGATGCGGTCGCGGCGGCCGATAACGCTGAGGCGCACGCCTTCTTCCACACAGTGCGCGGTTTCAGTGAGGAGATATTCGTGGAGCAGGCGTAAGATCGCGTTGACTTCAGCGGCGGGGCGCTTCCAGTTTGCGGAGGAAAGCGCGAAGAGCGTCAGCGTGTGGATGCCGAGGCGCGGTGCGGCTTCGATAATGCGGCGGGCGGCTTCTGCCCCTGCCCTGTGACCGGCAGAACGCGGCAGACCGCGCGAAGTGGCCCAACGGCCGTTGCCATCGGAGATGATGGCAACGTGCAAGCCATGTCCCGAGGAGCTAGTGAACTCATGGTCAAGAGCAGGGTCCGGCGCCGGCAAGGACGGCATGGGAACGACCGGCGAAGCGACAGGAAACGTGGGTTTACTTTCTACTGCGTTTTGCGACTCCATGGGTTTATCCAGTCTCCGCCGCGAGGAAACGGTTTTTGTGGTAACCGGCTTTTGCCTGAATCCGAATCGCTACTCCGCAAACTACTTTATTTTGCAAAGCGCATTGGCAAAAATTTTTCCGCTAGCCTTCGCGGGTGGCGCGAATCAAGGCCTCCATATGATTCAGGTAGCGTTCGAGCGCCTTTCGTCCCGCGGCCGTCAGCCGATATTCCGTTTTGGGCGTGCGGCCTTCAAAAGACTTGGCGCAAACAATGTAATCGGCTTCTTCGAGCTTGCGAGCGTGCACGCTCAGGTTGCCG
>DATEGP010000086.1:0-56507 GCA_035280045.1 Candidatus Acidiferrum sp. | reverse complement strand
ATTTTCGATTTTCGATTTTCGATTTTCGATTTTCGATTTTCGATTTTCGATTTTCGATTTTCGATTTTCGATTTTCGATTTTCGATTTTCGATTTTCGATTTTCGATTTTCGATTTTCGATTTTCGATTTTCGACGCCGCTTCTCACCGGCGGTACACGCCGTAATACCACGGGATGCTCAGCGCGCCGGGCTCGACAGCAACAACCACCTGGTCGCCCGGCTTGAAGCGATCGTAGTCATCGGGATCCACGTTGAGGCGTTCGTATTTTCCCGGGTTGCGCCACGAAGGCACCACCAGACGACGCATGCGAAGAACGACTCCCGGCATGTTGTAGCGACTGTAGACCGTTGAATTGAAGTCGACGACGTTTTTTTGCGAATCGAGCCTGCCGTTCACGAAAAGAGTGAAGGCGAGAATCCAGGGGACGAGAATCAACCCCGAGAAGATGTGCTTCAAGACTTCGATCTCCTGGCGTTTCCGCGCGCGGCGCTCCAAAACGATGGCAATCGCCAGCACCACGAAGAAAAAGACGCCAAAAAATATCAGCATCAGGTCGATGTCGAGAGGCGGATAAATCTGGCTGATATAAGGAAACGCCAGCGACCCGGCGAGGAACGCACCGGTGAGCTTCATAAAACGGCGGCGAAACATCACCTCCGCCGCGGCGGAAGTGAGCCCGCACGCGGGACACTGGTCCGTGGTGCGCGGTGAACCGCAATCGAGGCAGCGCGTCATACTCATTTTATTTCGTAGCGCGAGGCGCCGATTTGAACAATTCGATCGAAAACCGCCGGCGGCACGCTCGCGCAGTCTCTCGCGTCATGCTTCCCCACAGGGAACCCGTTTCCGTTCGTCTTCGTGTTCGGACGCAAGGGCTGAGCAGAATGCACGCAAGCTCGATTCGTGATTCACGGTCCAATCTAGTATAAGCCGCTTCAAACGCCAGGGGGAATGAGGGAGGCAAGAAGGTCGCTGTAAACTTTTTGGCTCTCGGATTCGGCAAGCGCTACGGAGACGCCCATGCCGCGGCCGGGTTCGACGCGCTTCACCTGGCAATCGAGTTTGACGGGCTGAGGCAAATGCAGACGCGCGGTGAAGCCTGCGCCGATCCACAAAGTATCGGGAACTTCGATGAACATTCCGTTGGAACTGACGTCGCGCGTGTTGCCGCGCAACACCGCAGAGCCCCATTCGATTTCGAGGCTCGCTCGGAACGAGTAGCGTGGCGCCCAACGCCGTTCCAGACGCCGGGATGCTGGATCCCCCGAGCTCATTTCGCGGATGTGACCCCCTGCCAGGGATAACGTGCTGCGGCGCCGGGGACAGATCGCCGGTCGGACGGTTCAAGAATACGACAAAGACTCTCACAAGACATACGACACCGGAAAGCGGTGTATTGTTCCCGGCAATCGTAGCTAGAGCGTTAAGTCATTAGAACGGAGAAGTGAAAATGGGTCAGAATCCAAGAATCAGGAGGTCTCACTGCCCCTTGAGCGACGAGGAGCCTTTGGGGGATGCGCCGGAAGTGAGGCGGCGCTGCACTTCGGCTTGGATATAACGGCGCAGGGTTTCCGGAACGATGCCGGGGGCGGCGAGTTCGCGAAGGTCGGAAACGGTGAGTTGCGGCAGGTAGGAAAGAATGGTGGCGAGCGGCGCGGAAGGCTGCCGCAGAAGTGCGATGCGAATGTTGTAAGAGATTGACCATTTGCGGTGATGAATGATGGCGGGGACCACGGGAGCTGGAAGTTTCTCGCGCGAGAGCGATTTCAAAATCTGTGCCTCGGTCAAATACGGATTGTCGAGAACAACGGAGACAATTTGCGGATGGCCTTCGGTCAGTAGCGCTCCGGCAACGCGCGCGGGGCCGCGGCGCGCCAGAGTGATTTTTTGTCCGAGCGGAATTTGCGGAAGACGCGCGACGAGTTGCTCTTCGGCGTTGCGCTTCAGTTCGGCGGGAACAGCGGGAGAAAGGGCAAGCTGGACCAAATCCATCAGATAAAGGTCGCGAATCAGGCGCAGCGTGACGAGGCGGGGGCCGCGCGGATGAAAACAAAGGGCCTTCTTGACGCGGTAGCTTTTGAGCAGCGGCTTGCGCTTCCCCACTTCTTCGAGGACTTCGCCTGGAAGATCTTTGCGCTCGAGGAGCAAGCAAAGGTGAGATTCGTCGAGCGCGGGGTTGTCGAGAAGGGCGAGGAGAACGTCCGCGGAAGGATGATGCAACAGCGCGGCAAGTTCATCGCCAGTAGCGGCACCCGCACGTTCGCGAACTTGGGCGATGGATTCGCGCTCAACAGGTTCGGGCGAAGCAGACTCGGACATAAATCAACTTTCCGGGATTTGCAGCGGGCTCGTCAAGGCATCACGCGCGAGTTGCGCTGCCGATTCGGCAACTGGCCGGGGGAGCGGGCCAATCCTTGCTTTCGGATAGAATCCTGCCACAAGCCCATCAAATTCTCCGTTCAGAAATGAGCTGCCATCAAAGACTCCGCCGGTTTTTGCCAGGAAAAAACTTGTATTGCGCAATTGAAGTTGGTTAGCGACTTCGCGGACCTGATCCAAAAGACTCACTGCAGCCATTGACAGGATTGCTTGGGCCGCCTGATCGCCTGATTGAGCGGCCTTTGCAACGATGGGAAATATCTTGGGAAAGATGACGGTGGGCTGCTCGCGAGCAAGATCGACGAATTGCAGCCAGGTGCAGTGGAAAGCGCGGAGGATTTCATCCGTCAGCAAAAACTTTTCTTTGTTTAGAATTTTTTGAAAGCAGAGCGCAACAGTTTTTCTGCCAATATCGTTAGCGCTGCCAGCGTCTCCGATGATCGGGCCAAAACCACCAGCGCGAAACACATGATGCGGAGAAGTCCAGCCCAGAACCGCCGAGCCGGTTCCAGCAATGACGACAACGCTAGGGATTTCGTTTGTAGCAGCCAAGGTGAGGGGCAGGTCGCTGATAATCATGATCGATGCACTTGCAAAGCTGGGTTGAAGAACAGCCTTGATTTCCGCTTGAACTGTCGGCTCGCCTGCGCCGGAAATGCCCGCAAGTATGTAGACGACATCGGAAGGCGGCTTACCAGAGGAGCGAAGCGCCTCCAAACCTGCATCCGCAAGAGCCGCCGCAGAAGCTTTCGCGCCGACGTTGACCGCATTCGACGGGCCGGAGCGGGAGCGGGCGAGGATGGCGCCGGTTTCGTCCATGAGGACGCATTCGGTTTTTGTGCCGCCACCGTCAAAGCCAAGGACATAGGGCATGAGGAAAGCATAATGGAGAACGCGGCGATTTTGTGGCGGTCCTGAATGGTCGATGCACAATCTGTTGGGAGCCTCGAATTTGGTAAGGTGCTGGGCAAATGGCGGAAATCCAGTCACTTCGCCGGGCAGACCATCTCCCAACGACCGCATCTTTCGTGCCTTGAGGGACGTTTGACTAGAAAAGAACGCGCTCTCGGTATTTTATTGGACACTCAACACCCCTGTAGCTAGGCCACGTTCCAAAAATTCACCATCACATAAGTGTCTTGGGAACTAGTTCCGGGGGTTCCGAACAGAGGACTTACGGGGGGCGTGGTGTTCTTTCCATGGAAGGAATCCCTGCTTTAGACACTAGGTAATAAACAGGACTCGAGCGATGCGCTTGACCCAGCAAATGCGCTTCATGGCTCGGACGCCGTCCATTGAGCACCCGGCTCGATTGAGAAACAGACCGGGGCGCGATGAAGCGGAGCCACAAGTTGAGCTCCTGTTCGACAGCTTTGCGACACCCGCATCCGGCGCGCGGTCGGCAGCGCATTCGCAACGGCACCTGCTGTATCGTGCGGAGCCTCTTGAACTCGATCTCCTCATCGAGAAGCGGCAGGACGCCAACCGTTTGAGGATCACGGGACAATTGCTGGACACCAGCCTCCCGACGGTCTTTCGCCGTGGCGTCAGAGTCACGTTTTGGAACTTCCGCCAAAGTTTCGTTACGCTTAGGACCAACGAATGGGGCGAGTTTCTCGGCGAGATTGAAGACTCCGGCCAGATGATGGTTGCGCTCAGGATTCAACGGAGAGAGATTGTCATTTCTATTCGCAATGTGCTCGATTGGCCGACCTCGGATTCCTAAACAAGCTTTTTATAGAACCGCTCCTTCGATCGTTTCCACACGCCCTTAGGCATATCAGCCATGTCTCTCTTTTCTCCTTGACAGTCTAGGAGAAGCGGCGTAGATTCCTAGGCTATCTAGGAGAGTGGCCTTCATGGACAAGAAACAAATGGAGTTGCTGCAGGGCACGCTGGACATGCTGATTCTGAAAGCGGTGTCGCTGGGGCCGCTGCACGGCTATGGCGTTTTGCTGCGCATCCAGCAGATTTCGAAAGACCGGCTGGAAATTCAGCAAGGCTCGCTGTATCCGGCGCTGTACCGGCTCGAGCATCAGGGCTGGATCGCCAGCGAGTGGGGCGAATCGGAGAACAAGCGCAAGGCGAAATATTACCGGCTGACGGCTGCGGGCAAGCGCAAATTGCAGACGGAAGCAGAGAAGTGGAACCGCATGGCGGACGTGATCGCAGGGATTTTGCAAAGCACGCCTAAGGAAGTATGAGGTTGAAGTATGAGGACTTGGAGCCGAATTCGGTCGTGGATGCGCGGCGTGATGCGGCGGTCGCGGATGGAGCGCGAGATGGACGCGGAGTTGCGCTTTCACGTTGAGGCGTTTGCTGAGGATTTGGTGCGCAGTGGCGTGCGGCGTGAAGACGCGCTACGGCGGGCGCGCATTGAATTCGGCGGCGTGGAACGCGTTAAGGAAGAGGGGCGCGAGGCGCGGGGAATCAGCCTTATCGACGGCTTGATGCAAGATCTTCGCTTCGCCACGCGAGTGCTGGGCAAGAATCCGGGATTTGCCGCGGTTGCCGTACTTACCTTAGCTCTGGGCATCGGAGCTAACACGGCGGTCTTCACGGTGGTCAACGGCGTGTTGTTGAGGGCGATGCCCTTTCCAGAACCGGATCGCCTATTCCTTGTCTCTCTGGCTACGCGAGGCGGCGAATTTGATTGGCAACCTGGCGTATCGGACCGGGATTACCTGGCATTTCGAGAGCAGGACCGAGCTTTCGAACAGATCGCTTCTTTTACCAACCAAGGGACCATGGCAAATCTGACGGGCGCCGGCGATCCAGCCCAGATTCCTGTGGCCTGTGTGACCACAGAGTTTTTCTCCACGCTTCGAACAAACCCGGAAATCGGTCGAGGCTTCCTGACCGGTGAGGGCGAACCGGGAAACGACAGTGTGGCCATACTAAGCAACGAACTGTGGAAAGAGCGATTTGGCTCTGACCCTGGAATTTTAGGAAAAGCAATTCGACTCGATGGCGTCAGCCGCACGGTAATCGGCATCATGCCACCCGGATTTGAATTTCCCGGCGCGAAGGTGTGGATGCCGCTGGCCATTCATATTGACCCGCACAATTCTTTCATGCGGCCGGTAGTGGGGAGGCTGAAGCGGGGCATTTCTTCTCAACAAGCGCAAGTGGAACTGGCAACCTTCGCCAAACACTTGGGGCCGGAAAGAGATCGGCTGCCGCAGATTATTCCGCTAAGAGATTTGCTGGTCGCAAACATTCGTCCATCGCTGGTGGTGTTCTCCGGGGCCGTGGCATTCGTGCTCCTGATTGCTTGCGTGAACGTAGCCAACCTGTTTTTAGCTCGGGCAACCGGCCGTGCCCAGGAACTGGCAGTGCGCAGCGCACTGGGCGCAAGCCGCTGGCGGCTGGTGCGCCAGTTGCTCGCAGAAAGCGCGCTGATTTCGCTGCTAGGCGGCGCGGCCGGAATCCTGCTCGCTTTCTGGAGCGTTCGGGCTCTTCTTGCGCTGGCGCCTGCGGGAAAAGTTCCGCGCATAGAGATGATTCGGATTGACGGATGGGTGCTTGCGTTTACGTTCGCCCTCTCGGTGATCACCGGCGTCGTGTTCGGCCTGGGGCCAGCCTTCCAGGCGACGCGTAGTGCGCGCGAATCGTTGAACAAAGCCGGACGCAGCGTGATTGCCGCGCGGGAGGGAATACGAAGCTTACTGACGATTTCCGAAATTGCGCTCGCTCTGATCTTGTTGACGGGCGCGGGGTTGATGCTGAAGAGCTTCCTGCGGCTGCAGGCTGTGAATCCGGGGTTCTCACCTCACAGCGTAATGACCTTGACCGTGGACTTACCGGATTCTGAGTATCGCACCATTAGCCAGATGCAAGAGTTTCACACGCGGACGCTCGAAGAGCTTTCTGGGCTGCCAGGAGTGCTTGCTGCAGGCGCAGTGAACTGGCTACCGCTCCGCCAAGAACTGGTGATGGGGACGTTCTCCATGGAAGGAGGCACCCGGCCCCCGGGTTTCATGGTGGACAAGCCGGGTGTGAGCCCCGGTTATTTCAAGGCCATGAGTATGCCGGTGCTGGCTGGGCGAGACTTCGACGAAGCTGACAGCTCCACTGCGCCCGGCGTTGTGATTGTGAGTCGATCGGTGGCGCGAACTCTTTGGCCGGGAAAAGATCCTCTCGGGAAGCGCATGTCGATGGAGGATGAACCCAAGTCCGAAGACTGGCTCACCGTGGTTGGGGTCGTGGATGATGTCAATCAACAAGGGTTGGCCAAAAAACCGCGGCCAGCCATCTATCAGCCGTATCTCCAAGTCTCGATCCCCGGCTTCCTTAGTCACATGACTTTCGTTGTTCGAACTATCTCCCTCCCGGAGAGTGTCGCAAGCGGGATGCGCGGTGTCCTGCGGAGGGTAGACAAGAACGAGCCAGTCTCAATCACTTCGATGGACAACTTAATTGCTACGACAACTGCCGAACCGCAATTCCAGGCAAGGTTGCTGGCTACTTTCGCGCTGGTGGCTCTGGTTCTCACCATCGTAGGCATCTATGGCGTGCTGGCTTACTCCGTGGCGCAGCGCACGCGGGAAATCGGCGTGCGCATGGCACTCGGCGCCCGGCGTATGGACGTGTTACGGATGCTGTTGAGAAAGGTCCTCATCCTTGTATCTATAGGAATCGTTTTGGGAGGGGCGGGCGCGTTCGCCGTTACGCGGATGCTCGCGAATTTTCTGTTCGAAGTAAAACCTGACGATCCGCTCACTTTTGTCATGGTCGCGCTGACGCTGGCGTGTGCGGCGTTGGCAGCAGGAACGGTTCCGGCGCGGCGGGCGATGCGCGTGGATCCGATGGTGGCGCTGAGGTACGAGTGAGATTGAGTTGCTGAGCGAGCGTTCGCTTTTCAGCGACAGGCTACGGGTCGACGTGGAGGCGGTATGACGACGTGGAAACGCTTTGTGTCGTGGGTGCGGGCGGTGATGCGGCGGTCGCGGATGGAGCGCGATATGGACGCGGAGTTGGCCTTCCACATCGAGGCGCTTGCCGAGGATTTGGTGCGCGGTGGCGTTCCACGAGAAGAGGCGCTGAGGCGGGCGCGCATTGAGTTTGGCGGTATCGAGCGGGTGAAAGAAGAGGCGCGCGAGGCTCGCGGCGTTTCTTTTTTCGACGGGCTGACGCAAGACTTTCAATACGCCGTGCGCACACTGCGGAAGAGTCCGGGTTTCACTGCGGTTGCAGTTCTCACCTTGGCGCTGGGGATTGCTGTGAACGCCACAATGTTCAGCATGGTAAGCGCGTTTTTGCTGCGACGCCCGCCGGGCCGCGAACCGAACCGCGTAGTGGTGATCTCTGGCGTCAACCCGGCGCAGGGTTTTCAATCTGACCTCAACGGCGTTTCCGCACCGAACTACATGGCGTGGCGCGAAGCAAATCACGTTTTTGAAGAAGTGGCTGCTGCAGATGAATATCGGACCGTCAGTTTGACGGCCCAGGGGACCGACGCAAACGGACAGATCACATCGATGGGCAAGCCTGAGGCGCTGCGCGCTTCTGCGGTGACGTTTAACTACTTCAGAGTGCTCGGCGTCTCCACTCAGTTTGGGCGAACCTTCGCCGAAGGGGAAGACCAGCCTGGGCACGAACACGTGGTTATCCTAGGCCACGAGCTGTGGGAGCGGCGGTTTGGCTCCGACATTTCGGTGATCGGGCGCACCATCCGGCTTAACCGGGAAAACTACACGGTGATCGGCGTGATGCCCGCGAATTTCCGCCTGCTCGGCTTCATTCCGCAATTGTGGACGCCGCTCGTCCTAGGCGCTGCGGACCAAACCGAGGCTGCGCGCAAAGACCGCTCTCTGAATCTGTATGCGCGGCTGAAGCCGGGCGTTACGGTCGAGCAGGCACGCGCGGAAATGGCCACGCTGGGACGGCGCGCCGAAGAAAACTTTCCTGCGATCGAAAAAGGCTGGGGTGTTGGAGTGCGCACGCTGCCCGAGTATCTGATTGAGAATTTCAGCGTTCGAGGCGGGCTCGCGGTGTTCATGACCACGGTGGGCTTTGTTTTGCTGATTGCTTGCGCCAATGTGGCAGGCCTGCTACTGGCGCGGGCCGCCGGACGCCGCAAGGAACTGGCGATTCGCATCTCTCTCGGAGCCGGGCGGCTGCGCATTGTCCGGCAAATGCTAACCGAAGGACTGGTGATTGCCTTTCTGGGGGGCGGCTTGGGGCTCCTCGCGTCCTACTGGGGAATTAATTTTGTCCGCGCAAACATGAACTTCAACGAATACATCAGCGCGGTCTCCATAAGCCTGGATTGGAACGTTGTGTTCTTCGTGCTGGCTATCTCTGTGGCCTCCGCAGTTTTGTGCGGCTTGATTCCCGCGCTGAACGCGTCACGCACGGATGTCAATACGAATCTCAAAGAAGAAGGCCGCTCCTCGTCCGCGAGTCGTTCGCATAGCCGCATGCGGACGGTGATGGTCACCGCCGAAATCGCGCTGGCGCTGTTTCTCCTGGTCGGAACAGGCTTGCTGATTCGCAGACTCTCCGTTCTTCACAATCAGAGCCTGGGTTTCCTGCCGGATCATGTCTTGACCGCTGGTTTGACCCTCGATAGCGCTCAGTACAAAGATGCTTCGCAGCAAACTTCATTCGTCAGGAATGTTTTGTTGCGCCTGCAGCAGGTCCCCGGCGCCGAGGCCGTGGCGGTTACCTCGGATCTGCCGGCCACGGGACCTGGGAAAGTTACTTTTTTGTTGAAGGGCCAGTCTGAATTACCGGCGAACCAGCGGCCCAACACACTCGATTTTGTAATTACGCCAGAGTTCTTTCAGGCGGCAGGACTCCCTCTGCTGCGCGGCAGAGTGCTTACAGAAAGAGATGATGCCACCGCGCCACGCGTCGTGCTGGTTAACCAGGAATTCGTGCGCCGCCATCTGCAGGGCCAGGAGCCACTTGGGAAGCAAATTCGGCTTGATTTAAGCGGCGGTACGCCCGAATGGAGCGAGATCGTTGGTGTTGTCGGCAATACGAAATCGTATTCGGGATCCATTCGTGAGGAGCCGCAAGTTTTCGAGGCGATGCTCCAGCGGCCGGTGCCTTCGTTTTCGCTTATGATTCGGGCTGGTTCCGATCCAGACAGCTTGGCCGCGGCAATGCGCAACGCGATGGCACAGGTGGACGCGGAGCTTCCGCTCGTCCAGGTGATGAGCATGTCGGCGGTGATCGAGCGCCAGAACGGCAGCGACACGATTTTCGAGGAGTTGCTGGGAAGCTTCGCGCTGCTGGCGCTGATCCTGGCCGCGATCGGGATCTATGGACTGGTCGCTTATTCCGTAGGCCAACGAACGCACGAAATCGGCATCCGCATGGCCCTGGGCGCGGAAAAACCTCATGTGCTTCGCATGGTCTTGCGGGATGGCCTGAAAATGACCGCTATCGGAGCGTCCATCGGACTCCTGATGGCCCTGCCACTTCCGAAAATACTCGAGGCCGTTTTGTACTTCGGCGGCGAGAACATCCGGGAACCATTTATCTACTTCGTCGTACCGATGGCCATTGGCGTGGTTACGATGCTGGCCACTTACATTCCAGCGCGACGCGCGATGCGCGTGGATCCCATCGTGGCGCTGCGGTATGAATGATGCCCAACCCGCGCGCGGAACAAGTAATCTGAGCTAATTCCGGGAACAAATTCCGCGGGCGTTGCGTATTTCCCCTATGACGGCCCGACTGAAGAGGTCCGTGTGTTTTGGTGTGTCTAAGCGGGGGGTGACCATGAATAGCTTCTGGCAGGACGTGCGGTATGGGCTTCGCGTATTTTGGAAGAATCCGGGATTCAGCGCGGTTGCGGTGCTGACTCTTGCCCTGGGCATCGGGGCGAACAGCGCCTTGTTTTCGGTAGTGAATGGCGTGCTCCTGAATCCGCTTCCGTTTCCCAACCCCAACGAGCTTGTGGCCGCCTACGCGAGAACGGCAACCTTTCAGCAAAGCTCTATCACCTACCCAAACTTCCTCGACTGGCAAAAAGACAACCATTCCTTTGCCTATTTAGGCGCCGTTCGCTCGGACGATTTCAATATGACCGGCGTGGGAGAGCCGGAGCGCTTGCATGCGCACATGGTTTCCGCGGATTTCCTGCCCGCTCTGGGCATTCAGATGGTGCTAGGGCGCAACTTCCGGCCTGAAGAAGACCTGGTTGGCGCCGGTCCCGTGGCCATTCTCGGCGACGGGATCTGGAAGCGCAAATTTGGATCATCGCCGGAAGTTCTGGAAAGGAGCATCACGCTTAACGGGAAGATCTACACTGTCATCGGGGTTGCTCAAGGATATATCACGGGCTTCAGCCCGACTGATATCTTCGTGCCCATCGGCCAGTGGAACGATCCTACATTTCGCGACCGCCGCATCGGCATGGGTACGACTGCTATCGCGCGGCTGAAACCTGGCGTAACCATCGAGCAGGCGCGCGAGGATATGGATCGTGTTGCCAAGAACCTCGAGGCTGCCTATCCCGAAGCCGATAAAGGCTCCGGCGTCGCGCTGGTACCGCTCAAAACGGACGTCGTTGGCGACGTTCGAGGAATCCTGCTGGTTCTGCTTGGCGCGGTCAGCTTTGTTCTTTTGATTGCGTGCGCCAATGTTGCGAACTTGCTTCTTGCACGCTCCACGGGCCGCGCCCGGGAATTTGCCATTCGCTCCGCGCTTGGTGCTGGCCCCTTCCGCGTGGTTCGCCAGTTGCTGACCGAAAGCGCGTTGCTCGGAATCGCGGGTGGATGCATCGGACTTGGTCTCGCCATTCTGGGCACGAAGGTAATCCTTGCGGCGTTGCCAGGAACGCTCCCGCGTGTAGAAGAAATCTCTCTCGATGGACACGTACTTTTTTACACGTTTGGCATTTCCCTGCTGACTGGAATTGCATTCGGGCTGGTTCCTGCGATCAAGGCCATGCGGCCCGACCTGCACGGCACTCTAAAAGAGGGCGGGAGAGGCGCAAGTGGCGCTCGCCACCGCACGCAGAGCGTGTTTGTCGCGTTCGAAATGGCCATGGCCGTGGTCCTGCTTATCGGAGCGGGGCTTATGATTCGTACGCTCGTGGCGCTTTGGAACGTCAATCCAGGTTTCGACGCGCAGAATGTTCTTACGTTTCAGATTTCTTCTACTGCCAGTCCGAATGTAACCGCAGATCAGCTTCGTGCAAAATACCGCGCAACTCTGGCGCAATTGCAGGGCATCCCCGGGGTTGAAGAAGTCTCATTGATGGGCGGCTCTTTACCAATGACGGGGGACTCCGAAGTGCCTTTCTGGCGCGAAGGCCACCCGAAACCCCAGCACGAAAATGACATGACTTTCGCTTTGTTCTATTTGGTGAACACGGACTATCACCGGGCCATGCGGATTCCTGTCCTACGTGGCCGTTCTTTCACCGAGCAGGATAATGAGCATTCGTCTGCCGTGGCACTAATCGATGCGAATCTCGCCAGTAAATTCTTTCCAAATGAAGACCCCGTCGGCAAACGGCTCAACCTCGGATTGCTCGAGATACAGCCAGAAATCGTGGGTGTGGTCGGCCACGTCCAGCACTGGGGCCTGGGCGCACGCGAACACGAAGGCCTCGAAGCCCAACTCTATCTTTCGGTCTGGCAGATTCCGGACAAGTTTTGGCCGCTGCTTGCAAACGGCGGGCAATATGTAGCGCGGACCGCAGCATCACCTGTTGGCCTGGCAGGAACTATCCGTCAGGCTGCGGAAAGAGTGGACCCGAGCGCAGTCGTCTACGATGTGCGCCCGATGGAAGAGATTGTGGCGCGTTCCATTTCCACGCAGCGGCTGACCATGCTTCTTCTGAGCGTGTTTTCCGCGCTTGCGCTCGTGCTTTCCGCCATCGGGATTTACGGCGTGATTTCCTACTTGACCGGCCGGCGCACTCACGAAATCGGCGTGCGCGTTGCGCTGGGCGCATCAAGCAGGGATGTGCTGCGGATAGTCCTGGGGCAAGGCATGAGAATGACTCTGATCGGCGTGGCGATCGGAATCGCCGCCGCATTTGGGTTGACTCGGCTGATTACCAAAATGATTTACGGCGTAGGGGCGACCGATCCACTTACGTTTGCAGGCGTCGCCATTTTGCTGTCGGCAGTAGCTCTTTGCGCTTGCTACATTCCCGCGCGGCGCGCGACCCGCGTAGATCCCATCGTGGCTTTGCGCTACGAATGAGCTGGACGCTCGCAATCCAAAGTCCAAGCCCTGATAAAGAAAAGCTGGAGTGAAGCCTCGCGCTTCGTATAATCTCTCCCGCCCCTTCGCCCGGGCTCAGGGAAACATGAGGAATCCTTCAGCGAGTCTCTTGAATGGGTTGACCATTTTTCTGAGCGCGCTTCTCCTCTTCCAGGTTGAACCGCTCATTGGAAAAATCATTCTTCCCTGGTTTGGAGGAGTCGCGGCGGTCTGGACAGTCTGCCTGCTGTTTTTTCAAATAGTCCTTTTGCTTGGGTACCTCTACGCGCATTTACTTACGCGGCGTTTTGGCCGGCGCGCGCAGGGATGGATTCATATTTCGCTTCTTGCCGCAAGCCTGCTGGTGCTGCCAATTCTGCCGAAGAGTTCCTGGAAGCCAACGGGGCCGGAACATCCTGCTCTGCACATTTTAGAAGTGTTGGTGCTCGCCGTGGGGCTGCCGTTCTTTGTGCTTTCAGCGACCAGCCCCCTCTTGCAAGCCTGGTTAGCAAGTGCAAGAAAAGATGCGGGCGTCTATCGCTTTTACGCGCTTTCGAATGCCGGCTCGCTCTTGGGCTTGCTGACTTATCCCGTTGTGATCGAGCCGCGGCTGTCAATTTTGAGGCAGGGCTGGAGCTGGTCATTTGCCTATGCTGCATTTGCATTCCTGGGCGGAATTATTGCAGTTAGGCAACGAGGCGTAGATAGTTCGCCTTCTCAAGAAACCATGGCTCCGCCTCCTGGCTGGAACACGCGCGCACTCTGGATTGCGCTTCCGGCATGCAGTTCCGCGCTCTTGCTGGCCATTACCAATCACATCACGCAGAACATCGCGGCGGTTCCGTTTCTCTGGATCATTCCGCTGAGCCTGTACATGCTGAGTTACATTTTGTGTTTTGGTACCCGCTGGTATCATCGGATGCTTTTTCTGCGGCTACTGGGAGTGGCTCTTGGCTGCATGGCCTATGCTCTGTCCCCCACACTCACGGGGCTCCCCCTGTGGCTTTTGATTTCGCTCTTCTGCACGGGCTTGTTCTTGTGCTGCATGTTCTGTCACGGAGAGCTGGCGCGGCTGAAGCCCGATCCCGCGCACCTCACTTCGTTTTATTTCTGGAGTTCGCTGGGTAGCGTAATAGGAGCGGCGTTTGTAGCGCTTGTTGCGCCACAAGTCTTCTCCGGATTCTATGAACTGCACGTGACCCTGGGCGCTTGCGCCCTCCTCGTAGTGTTGGTCCATCGTAACGACCCTGCAAGCCCCTTTCAGCAACCGCATTGGCGGTTTGGGCTTCGCGTCCTTTACGGTTTGGCTGCGACAATCATCGTGGCTCTTTTTTTCCTGGCTCGCGACGAATCCGCCTCTTCGAATCGCATGGTTCGCAATTTCTATGGAGTGTTGCGCATCAGCGACGAATCTGCCCCCAACGTCGTCCTGTTGAAAGGGGGCGAGCAGTCCCATCCCAAGGACGATTTGCGATTCCGCCGGCTCATGAACGGAACCATCACGCACGGTCTCCAGTTTCTTGGGGCAGCGCGGCGCGATCAGCCGGTGTCGTATTATGGCTCAGAATCCGGAATTGGAGTTGCCTTCACGGCTTTGGCTTCGCACAATCCAAGGCGCGTTGGCGTAATCGGTCTCGGCACAGGCACCATCGCTGCGTATGGCCACGCAGGCGATGAATTCACATTCTACGAAATCAATCCCCTGGTTGTGCAAATCGCACAGCAAGACTTTTCTTTTCTATCCGACTCAAGGGCGCACGTTTCTTTCGAGTTGGGTGACGCGCGCCTGACCATGGAACGCCAGCCGCCGCAAAACCTCGACCTGCTCGCCGTGGATGCTTTCTCCAGCGATTCCATTCCCGTTCATCTTTTGACGCTCGAAGCCTTCGAATTGTATTTCCGTCACCTCAAACCTGGCGGAATCCTGGCCGTGCACATTTCGAACCGGCATTTGTACCTGGAACCCGTTGTGGCCGCGGCAGCAGAAAAACTCGGCAAGGACGCGGTACTCATCGAAAGTCCCAGCGACCGCGCGAACGAAATTTATCTGGCGCGGTGGGTCTTGCTCGCGAACCGCAGCGTGCTGCAGCAATTCCCTGACATTGGTGATGCAGGGGAACCCGTCAGGCCCCTTGCTCGGGTGAAACTCTGGACCGATTCTTACAGCAGCCTCTTTGCCGTACTGAAATAGTTTGCCTGGCCGAAACCTCGTCGAGAAAAAAACGGGAAGAATTCGCCAGACCTCCCTATAATCTCTGCGCGATGCGCATCCATCCGCTCGACTTGGCGATTGTTATCGCGTACCTTCTCGGCGTCACGGCGCTGGGCATGCGTTTCCGGCGCATGCAGCAAGCCGACGCAGCGGCTGACGCCGGGGCAGCCGGCCGCGAATATTTTCTAGGGGGCCGCACCGCGCCGTGGTGGGCGCTGGCTTTTTCCATCGTCGCAACGGAAACCTCCACGCTCACCATCATCGGCGCGCCCGCGATTTCTTATGCGGACAATCTCACCTTCATTCAACTGGTGTTCGGCTATCTCGTCGGCCGTGTGCTAATTGTGCTTTTACTGTTGCCTGGTTACTTTCGCGGAGAATTCCTCACTGCCTACGCGGTCATCGAGAAACGCTTTGGTGAAAAAATGCAGGCGGTAGCCGCCAGCACCTTTCTCATTACGCGTGCCATTGCCGAAGGCGTGCGCGTTTCCGCAATTGCGCTCGTCGTGAGCGTGGTGCTGGGCACTTCCGAGCGGCTGGCCGTGGTCATCGTCATCTCCCTGACCATCCTCTACACCTTCGAAGGCGGCATGAAAGCGGTGATCTGGACCGACGTCGCGCAACTGCTCGTGTACATGACCGGCAGCGCCATCACGCTCGCCGTGCTATTCCACCGGATTCCCGGAGGCTGGAGCGAAGTCACGCAGGTCGCGGCCGCTGCAGGCCATAAACTCCAGTTCCTCGATTTTTCCTGGAACCTCGCCACCAAATATACATTTTGGTCCGGAGTGATCGGCGGCTCGTTCCTCACCATGGCCACCCATGGCACCGACCAGACCATCGTGCAGCGTTTGCTCGCCGCAAAAAGTCAGCGTGATAGCGGCCGCGCTCTGCTCACCAGCGGCGTCATCGTGCTTGTCCAGTTCATCGTTTTCTTGTTGATTGGCGTCCTGCTGTTCGTGTTTGTACAGCACACCCCGCTTCTCGGTCCAGGCGACAGGACGGACCGCATCCTGCCGCTCTTCCTTGTGCGCGAGATGCCGGTGGGGCTGGCAGGCTTGCTGCTCGCATCCATCGTAGCCGTGGCCATGTCCAACGCCAGCGGCTCACTCAACTCGTTGGCCGCTTCAAGTGTGCTGGATTTTGCAAAACTGCGTGGACGCAACACGGACACGCGTCAATTCTTGCGCGTGTCGCGCGGCATGACATTGGTCTGGGGCCTCGTGTTGATGGGCTTCGGATTCGTGAAATGGGGCCCTTTGCTCGAAGCCGGCCTAACCGTAGCTTCTCTTCCCTTTGGCAGCTTGCTTGGCCTGTTTCTGCTTGGAACTTTCGACCGAGGCGCAACTGCACTCGGTGCGCTCATCGGCATGTTTGCTGGGCTAGCGGCTGTCTTGAGCATATTTAAATTCACGAATATAGCTTATACGTGGTACTTCCTTATCGGAGCAGTCGTGACGTTTCTCGTGGGATCATTCGTCAGCCGCATTGCGAACAAGGAGAGTCTATCGTGAAACTCTCTGCGCTTTCTCTGTGTTCTCTGCGCCTCTGCGTTACCTTTGCCTTTCTGTCGAATGAAGTGAGGCACTAGCGAATCCCTGGCGCTTCAAGACGGAGGAACATGGGCGAGAAAAAACTAGAGCTAGTGAAGGGACTGGGCGCTTGGGCCACCATGGCCATGGTCGTGGGCCATATCATCGGCACAGGCGTTTTTCTCATGCCAAGCCGCATGACCAGCGCCACCGGCTCGGTAGGTCTGGTTTTCCTGGTCTGGATTGTCGGTGGAGCCCTTTCTCTTTTCGGCGCGCTGACTGTCGCCGAACTGGGCGCCGCAATGCCCGAGGCAGGAGGAGCGTACGTTTACCTCAGGCGTGGCTTGGGACCAGTTTGGGGATTCTTGTTCGGCTGGATGAACAACCTGGTCGGCAAACCTTCCTCGATTGCCACGATTGCCGCGGGCTTTCTAATCTTCTTGGGCTTTTTCCTGCCTGCTCTTCGCGCGCCCATTTTCACGCTCCACTTGCATGTGCCGTTCACCGGCCGCGCTTCCGAGTTTGTCTTCACTTGGGCTCAGCCTGTTGGCGCAGCCGCTGTCGCATTCATGAGCTTTGTCAATTATCTCGGCGTGCGCTTGGCGGGACGGCTGCAAGTCGTACTGACCGCGCTAAAAATCGGCGCGATTCTCGCCGTGGTGGTGCTGGGCTTCATTTTTGCGGGAAAACGTCCGCCCAGCGCACAGCCGCTGTTTCCTTCTTCATTTCACGTGGACTTGCTGACCGGATTCTTGACTGCAATGGCCCTTGCGTTGTGGGCGTACGACGGGTGGATGGACTTGACGTTCGCAGGCTCAGAGATCATCAATCCACAAAAGAATATTCCGAGGGCGCTGGTGGGCGGCACGATGACCGTTGGTGTGATTTACCTGCTGGCGAACGCCGTATATTTCCGCGTCCTGCCCATGGAAGCGGTCGCCGCGGCGCAGAACGTCGCTTCGGAGGCAGTGCGTGCCTTTGCCGGACCGCGCGCTGCCGCGTGGATCACCGGGGCGATGGTCTTATCCGCATTCACTACACTCAACTCCTCGGTCCTTACCGGTTCTCGGGTGCCCTATGCCATGGCGCGAGATGGCCTCTTTTTTCGGGTCGCCGACGGCATCAATTCGCGTTACCGCACTCCTTCAGGAGCAATCGCCTTTCAAGGAGTGATTTCCTGCCTGATGGTTTTGACGGGCCAGTACGAGGATCTCGCCCTGCTGTTCATCTTCGCGCAATGGATTTTTTATGGGCTAACCGTGGCTTCAGTCTTCGGTTCACGCCGCAAAGAACCAGATCTGGCGCGGCCCTACCGCACGTGGGGATATCCCATCGTGCCCGCAATTTTTGTGGTGGGCGCCTTCGCGCTGACCGTGAATCTCTTCATCCAGCGCCCAGTCCGCTCTTCCATCGGCCTGCTGCTGATTCTCGCTGGCCTCCCCTTCTATCGTCACTGGACCAAAGGGCGCGAAGCAAATGCTTGAGTTGAATTTCGACCCGCAGGCAATTGCAAACGAAAACCGGGCGCGAGCACGCAAACTGGTAAGGGTATTTATGTACTTGGGGGCCGCAGTTGCTCTCTTACTCCTCGCGTTGGTCGTGATGTTTTTTCACCTAACGCGTTCGGCCAATCTCAGGGCTTTCCGTTCCGGCAGCGATTCCATGTGCCCGGCTGTCTGCGTCAACGAACGCATTATTGCGGCAATGGACGCCTTCGACAGCAAGTCGCCGGGCCGAGGCGACGTAATTCTCTTCTATTTTCAGCCAAGCAATGCGACCTACATAAAGCGCGTCATCGCGATCGATGGCGATTCCGTCGCACCCGGACCAGGAAATTCCATCTTAGTGAATGGCAAGCCCGTTGAATTTCCGCACCTATGCGGAAGCCCCGTCTGGAACAGCAGCTCCACGAACTCTGTAATCCCGTTTTCGGTCACAACCGTTCCGAAGGGATCCTATTTCGTGATCGGCGATAATTTGAATAATAGCTACGACAGCCGGTTCTTTGGACTTGTGAAACGCGAACAAGTCCGCGGCAAAGCGGCGTTCATCTATTGGTCGCCAGGAAAATCGCGCTTTGGTTGCGCTGTCCGGTAGGTCCGCAGCGGTCAAACTCTTCCACCCTTGAGCCAAAAAACTTAGTGGCTCGCGATGCTGCGCTGGCTTAGGCGCTTCGAAACAAAAAGGTACGCTAGCACGCCGATCAACAGGCAGACACCCGGCACGAGAGCCCAGCCGGCGATCACGCCAAGATGCCCAAAGGGTGCGCTCGTCAACGAATGAAACACAGAACGCGCACTCGGCTCAAGCCCGTGCTCGAGGATTTCCACATACGGTATAACGAGAAGCAGTATGGTAAAGAAGGCCAAAGCCGGGAACGTACCAGAAACGATAATCGCCTCGCGGCTTCCGCCCGCGCGGCGAGAGAGATAGGCGCCGAGAGCGCCCACAAACGGCAGCATGATCAGCCAAGCTGTGTAAACCGGAAACGCCTGCTCGTGTCCATGACTGCGGCGCAAAAAGAAGAAAACAGGATTTAATCCAAGACTCTCCAGCACTGGAATCATGGTCATCGCGACGAGTAATGTCACAAAGCTGGGTAGCAACAAACGGCCGGTCCGAGGCGTCATCGTATTCCCCCTTTTTCGCGTAATCTGAATCTGTCGCTGCAATTTGTTCCAGTCGGTCACTTCAGCCAACGTTTTTTTCAAGGCTGCGTGCTCAGGCACACCTTGAATGCACAGCGACTCGTAGGATTCTTGCAGGTGCGCTGCGAGCTCTGTGTGGACTTCGTCTTTCTCGGCGGCTTCCAGCGCCAGGCCGGACAGCCGGCCGCGAACGAGTTTTAGCCAATCAGGCATGAGTCGTCTCGCTACTGATGGTTGTGTCTCGGGACGAAGACGCGCGGCCAAAGAACAGTTGTACGAGCAGCCCGCCCGCGAGAAGCTCGGCTCCCGGAACCACGATCCAGCCAATCCAGTTGCTTAGGAGCGTGGCTGCCACGACACCAAAGGAGAGGTCGTTCTTATGGACCTGTTCGACGATCATGCCGATCGGGAACATCAGGAGAAACGCCGCCGCAAGCGAGACCGCAGGAAAAACGCTGGCAAGCATCATCGTACTCCGTGAACTGCCCGCTCGCGACGAAAGGTATGCTCCCAACGCCCCGATAAAAGGAAGCGCTGCCAACCAAGGCACATACAACAGGATCGCCGCCGCACCGCTTCCAACGATTCGGGGCTTGACTCCAAAAACCTCTTGGACCGCCATAAGAAAGAGCGTGGAGACTACTAACGCGAGGAACCCGGGAATCCACAGCTGCTGTGCGCGTTTCTTCATGGGTTGTTCCCTCCTCTTTGTAGCGTCAATCTTGCGACGCAACTCCTGCCAGTCTGAAACTTGCTCGAGGGTCCGATGCTCCGCTTCTTTTTCCGGCAAACCTTGCTTGCAGAGTATTTCGTATGCTTCTTCCAGGTGAGCGGCGAGTTCAGCCTGGACCTCTTCCTTCTCAGCCGCATCAAGCTTCAGCCCCGCCAGGCGCTGACGAACGAGTTCTTGCCAATCAGGCATGGGCGGCCTTCGTGAGTCGCTGCAAAGCGCCAAAGAGTTCCTCCCACTCGCGCTGCAGCGGGGTCAGTTTCTTCTTCCCTGCCAGCGTTAGCCGGTAGCATCGCCGTTTGCGGCCGTTCGCGCTCGTTTCCCAGCTCCCGCGAATCCACCGCTGCTGCTCCATGCGGTAGAGCATCGGATACAGCGCGGCCAGCGTGAACCGCAGCGCGCCGTTGGTTTGCCGCTCGATGCGCCGCGCCAGCTCGTAGCCGTGCAGCGGCCCCTCTTGCAAAACGCTGAGCACCGCCAGTTCCGCCGTGCCCCGCTTGATTCCCGCACCGATCATAGGTCGCCCCCTTACATATAGGATTCTTATATATGCAACGGCGTTTGTCAACTGTCCTGAAGTTCAGGTGCGTTCACGGAACGGAGCGCTCTGTAGTGAAGCAGCAGCATGCGGCGCCATTCCCTGGGTTCAGTTAAACGGCTGAAGCTTCTCCCGATACCGCTGTTCACACACCCCTGTCATCCTGAGGGCCGCGCAGTTTGCGGCCCGAAGGATCTCAGCTTGAACGATGCATTCGCGCAAATCGATGAGAGGGACAACTACCCTGAAGCCGCGCGTGTGGCAGTTCTACTCGAAGGAATGCTAAGGATCGCCGATTCGGCCTCCGCTGAAACGGAAACCGATGGCTGAATTACTTTTGCCAGAATCTCAATACCGCTCACAAGCCTTGGCCCTGGCCGTGAAAAATAACTGTTCGCTTCAAGTGCGTAAACATGATCGTTCCGCACGGCGGGAATCGCGTTCCACTGCTCTGGCAGCTCAAGCGACTCGTATTCCTTGCGCGCTTGCTGCGCCGTGTACCCGCAAGGCGCAATCAGCAAAATGTCCGGTTCAGCTTCGACAACCTCCTGCAATGGAACTCGGAACGATGCCTTGCGCACACTGCCCAGAGCGTCTTCCCCGCCCGCGCACCGAATCATCTCCGGAATCCAATGGCCTCCTACGTAAATCGGTTCCAGCCATTCCAGAAACGCCACGCGCGGCCGCCGCGCCGACAAATCCAACTGCTGTTCCAAAGCGCCCTGCCGCTGGCCAATCTCATCTACCAGCTGCTCGGCCTGCGCACCGCGGCAAGTGGCTTCCCCCACCAGGAGAATGTCCCGCCACACATCTCCCAAATCCTGGGGGTTTAGGCACAAAACTTCCGGGCGGCGGTCAAAGCGTGTGAGCGCCATCGCGAGATCATCAGGCGACGCCGCGCACACATGACACAAATCCTGCGTGATGATCAGATCAGGACGGAGTTCCTCGAGCTTCTGCGCGTCCACGGCATACAAACTTTCGCCCCGGGCAACATACTCGCGTACCAATCGGTCAATCTCCGCCGGAGGGGCCCCATGCGGCAAACGTGAATGAATCACCACCGGCGTCGTGCGTGCTTGTGGCGGAAAATCGCATTCGTGGCTCACGCCTACAATTTCACGGTCCAGGCCCAGAGCGAAAAGGATTTCCGTGGCGGAGGGCAGCAGCGAAACGATACGCATGGCCGCCACTCTAGCACAATTCCAGGCGCCTGCAATCAGGTCAAAGATGAAGGAAGGGAAGCTGCTGGGGAAGGCTACACTACTTATAGAGAAAATACTTCCGGCGCGTTTGGTCAAAAGCTTTCAGCGCATCTGACCAGCCCGCAACGATTTTCTCTGGCGCCACGCCATCTTTGATTTGCTGGACAGTATCGGCGTTCCCCACCAGGCCAATGAGTTTGTCCGTATCAAAATCCTTGGGACACAGCTTCTGAAGAATCTCGGCGATCTCCAGCCCCAAGCGCATGGTGCGCGCCGTAAAGTGATCTGTAACAAGAATGGACACCCCGCCGCAACGCTCGCCGCTGTGCGGGCCCCCTATAGGAATGAAGTCCTTTGGAGTAAAGCGCAGACCGGGTAGATGGCGTTCGTTCAAAGCCGCTGCCGCTACGTCGCCGTTCATCCAAGGCGCGCCAAACAGCTCGAACGGTGCTTGCGTGCCGCGGCCAACCGACACGCCTGAATTTTGCAGAATTTCAATCCCGGGATAAAGGACTGAACCCTTCGTCGTGCGAAGCGCAGGCGAAGGAGGAATCCACTTAATGCCGGTGCTCTCAAAAAAATAATTGCGGTGCCAGTTCCTCATCGTAATCACGTGAAGATCGGCCCCAATGTGATTTTCCTCATTGAAGAGCTGCGCCAGCTCGCCAATGGTGAGCCCGTAACGCACCGGCAATGGAAAATACGCTACAAAACTCGTCTTGTCGGGATCGAGCATCGGCCCTTCGACAATTTCTCCGCCCATAGGATTCGGGCGGTCCAAAACGAAAAACGCAATCTTTCGCTTGGCGGCCTCCTCCATGCAGTAACCCATGGTCGCCGTGTAGGTGTAGAAGCGTACGCCCGCATCTTGAATATCAAAGACCAGTGCGTCGATGCCTTGCAGCATTTCCTCCGTCGGACGCCGCGTGTCTCCATAAAGGCTGTAGATTGGAAGCCCACTCGATGGATCTTTCGTCGAAGCTACATTTTCGTTGGCGCCACCGGCCAAACCGTGCTCTGGACTGAACAGCGCGACGAGCGTCACGCCCGGAGCTTTTGCAAGAACGTCGATGTTCCGGCGGCCCTGCGAATCCACTCCCGTGTGATTGGTAATCAGGCCGACGTGCTTTCCGCGCAGCGGCGCAAACTTCTCCGCTTCCAGAACGTCGATGCCCGTCTGCACGCGCGCTGCATGGCCGGAGTGAGTGCGAGACCGCGCATGCAACGCGCCGGCGGAAACCCATGAGAAAAGCAGAGTAAGCTGGGCAAGTACGGCAAACGCGCGTTTCGTGGCGGTCAAATCGTTCCTCCTGGCCAAGAACAATACAATGATATTCTGGAACGCGCTCGCCCCAGCTGCGTTGAGCCTACGTTGTGCGTGTGCTATGTATAAATGCAGACTGCGGGTTGCGCGGGGGGATTGTAACTGATGGAAGGACGCCGCGTCCGCATTCTGTTCGTGATTCCTGTCTTATTGCTCATCCTTATGGCCCAAAAAGCTCGCAGCCAAAATAACGCTACCAACGAGAAAAAAACTGCCGCACAAAAAACCGACGCTGCTCCGAAGAGCGCCGCGAAGAATTTATCGCCGGCCGCGAGCGCCTGGGTAGAGTCCACACTGCGCAAAATGACCGTGGACGAAAAGATTGGCCAGCTCCTTTTCACCACATACCACGGGAGTTTCACGGCTACCGACACGGACGCCTATCGGCAGCTCCTGCATGACGTTCAGGATTTGCACGTTGGCGGATTCATCGTCATCACTCACGGATCGCCGCTGGGAATCGTGAAGAGCCAGGCGTATCCGACCGCCGTGCTCGCCAATCAGTTGCAGTCGAAATCCAAGCTGCCCCTGCTCATCGGCGCGGATTTCGAGCGCGGCACCGCCATGCGCTACGATGAAGGCACTTCGTTCCCCACTGCAATGGCTGTGGCCGCCGCCGGCAATCCCAAAGACGCGTACACCATGGGGAAAATTACCGCACTCGAAGCCCGCGCCACTGGAGTGAATTGGGTTTACGCGCCGGATTCCGACGTGAACAACAATCCCGGAAATCCCATCATCAACACGCGTTCGTTTGGGGAAAATCCCCAGCGCGTTGCAGAATTTGTTTCCGCATTTGTTAAGGGCGTCGAGGACCACGGAGGGCTCGCCACCGCAAAGCATTTTCCGGGACACGGCGACACCGCCGCCGATTCCCACATCGATTTGCCCGTGATTCACGCGAACCGTGAGCGCCTGGAGCACCTGGAGCTGGTTCCCTTTCGCGCAGCAATTTCATCCGGCGCAAGCAGCATTATGACCGGCCATCTTTCCGTCCCCGCGTTGGAACCTGATTCGAATACGCCAGCGACGCTCTCTCCCCGCATTTTGCAAGGACTCCTCCGCAAAGAACTTGGCTACCAAGGCCTCATCGTCACCGACGCCATGGACATGGGCGGCATCACCGTGCGTTTTGCGCCGGGAGAAGCCGCAGTCCGCGCCGTAGCCGCCGGAGTAGATTGTTTGTTGATGCCGCCGGTGGCGGACGCGGCGTTCGAGGCGCTGCAAGGGGCGGTGAAATCGGGACGAATTTCGAAGGAACGGCTGGATGAATCGGTCCGGCGCATTCTGCAGGCGAAGGCGCGCCTCGGTTTGAATACGAGCCGGCTCGTGGATGTGAACGCGCTGAACCATAAATTTGGCAGCGACGCTTGGCAAAAAGAAGCCCAGGACATTTCCGATCGCGGCGTCACTTTGCTACGCGACACGCCGCACCGCTTGCCACTTGATGGAACGAAACCTTCGCGCGCGTTGCTGCTGGCGTTTTACGCGGATCCGGAGCCGTATCCCGGAGAAGATTTAGAGCGCGAATTGCGCGCGCGTTTCGATTCCGTCACCACGCTTCGCGCGGACACGCGATTTGCGAATGCGGGCATTCTGAAACTGCCTTCGCCCGATTCTTACGACGTCGCGATTGTCGCGTTTTTTGTGCGCGTGAGCGATCGCAAGGGAAACGTGGACGTGCCTGCAGAACAGGGCGCGCTGGCTGAACAAGTCTACAAAACCGGGAAGCCCGTGATTGCGGTCGGCTTAGGCAGTCCGTATTTAATCGAGAGATTTCCGCAAGCGCAGACGTGGCTCGCTGCGTTTGGCATCAGCGAGGTGGCGCAAATTCCCGTGGCACGCGCGCTGTTCGGCGAAATCCCTGTGCGCGGGCACTTGCCCGTCACCGTGCCAGGCGTGAACTTGAAGGCTGGATTCGGGATTGAAGTTCCCGCGAATCCCATGACGCTGCAGGCGATGGATGCGCGCGAGGATTCGCAACTGCGACCGGCGTATGAAGTGGCAGAAAAAGCCGTAAAGGACAAAGCGACTCCGGGAGCGACACTTGCAGTCGGATTCCGCGGAAAAGTCGCGATTCGCGCGTTCGGCAAATTGAGTTATGACGCCAAGTCTCCCGCCGTCAAACCAACCACAATGTACGACATCGCATCGCTGACGAAAGTAGTTGCGACGACAACGTTGGTGGCGAAACTCGCCGAAGGAGACTTCGCAGTGCCCCTGGATTTGGACGCGAAAGTTGAAAGATATTTGCCGGAGTGGGCGAGCGGCCCCCAGCCGGAGTGGCGCCATCGCGTGACAGTTCGGCATTTGCTCACGCACACCTCGGGTTTGCCACCGTTCAAGGAATATTGGCGCACGTCGAAGAGCAAGCAAGACACGCTGACAAAGATTTTTGCCGAGCCGCTAGAGTACGAGCCAGGAACGAAGGAAGTCTATTCGGACCTGGGAATTATTTTGATGGCGGAAATCATCGAGCGATTGACGGGACGGAAGCTAGACGATTTGGCGAACAGTTTTATTTTCTCGCCGCTCGGAATGAAAGACTCGATGTACAAACCTCCGAAGAAATTGTGGCCGGCGATTGCGCCGACGGAAATCGACAACCAATACAGGCACCGGCTGATCCAAGGCGAAGTACACGATGAAAACGCGTACGCTATTGGCGGCGTTTCCGGGCACGCAGGTGTGTTCAGCACCGCGCCGGATTTGGCGGCGTTTAGCCAGATGTTGCTGAACGGCGGCGTCTATGCCCACCAGCGGATTTTGCGGCGCGCGACAGTGGCGCAATTCACCACGCCGCAGCAGCTTTCCAGTGGGACGCGCACGCTGGGCTGGGCCGTTCCAACGCCGGGCGGGCTGAGCGGCCAATATTTCTCCGCCCACAGCTTCGGCCACACAGGGTTCACGGGCACATCCATCTGGATCGATCCCGACCGCCAACTGTTTGTCGTTTTCCTGACGAATCGCGTGAACCCAACGCGGGAGAATCAAAAGATTCAACAAGTGCGGCGCGATGTGCACGACGCGATCATGCAATCCCTGGGCTTCGCCACCACCGCCGCGCATTGAGGTAGTTATGTATTCCTCCCGCGGATGCCTGGAGTCGATTGATTCGTTCTTTAGATAATCAAGGTCTCCCGCAAACTCAAACGTGCTTAGCGGTGTCTGATATGTATTAGGAAGTAGGAGCCTCTGACTCGAACCCGTTCGACATGATCCCGAAATAGGGAGGCATAGCGTGCGCCAGATCCTCGCGGCAATAATCACAACTCTGAGCTTAGCGTTCGCGGCTGCACCTCAAGGCGATGCACCGAAAGCAAAAGTAAGCGCGGCCGCGCTAACGGAAGAGCAAATCGTCGTCTATCGCGCCGTGCTTAGCGGCTATTCAAACGGGTCAAACGAAATGTTGAATGTAGCAGACAAAACCGAGACTTTGGACCTTTCCGAGGAAAAGGATTGCCTTAAAGGAATTGACCTTGAGTCTGGAAACACCTCGGCATCGGTTATTCATAAGCTCGACGACCGCGTGATAAACGCGAAGAAGGATGTTGTTCTCGTTGATGGAGAACTCCAGCAGAAGAGAATCGAGGAAAATGATCCACAGAAGCTGATGAAGAGAGCTATCGACGATGGCGAAAGGGTCACAGAAAAGAGAATGGACGATTCCCTTCACCAAGCCTTCGCAGCCGGGCTTTTTACATTTTCGGAAATTGGCGTTTGACAAGCAGCATCAACATGCTGTGCTGGCCTATAGTTTCGTGTGTGGAGGCCTATGCGGGCACGGAAATACGATCGTCCTCAAGAAAGTTGGAGGCAAGTGGAAGCAGACCAAAACGTGCCGAAATTGGATTTCCTGACAGACAACCTCCCTACACTTTCCCTAAGTCTAAGCAACAACGTCACATCAGTTTGTGAGGTTTTTAGTGGGCTCCCTTAGGAGGGCTTGGATTTCGTGCTCGAAGGCGGCTTTGTCCACCATGCCGGGATGCGCGTCGGCGATTTTGCCGTCGCGATCGATGAGCACGCTTACGGGCATTCCTTTGTCTGCGCCGAATTGCTTTGCGGATTCAAACGTTCCAATCACGATGCGGTAGTTGATTTTGTGGTCTTGCAAATAAGGCTTGACGGACTTCCAGCCGTCATCGTCAAGGGAAGCGCCGACAACCGTCAGGCCAGACCTCTTATATTTCCTCTGAAATCCCATAAACCAGGGGATTTCTTTTTTGCAGCCCGTACACCAAGTGGCCCAGAAATCGAGCAAGACCACCCGCCCCTTGTAAGCGGAGAGGCCGACAGGCGCGCCTTTAGCGTTGGTGAGAGCGACTTCCGAGACAGGTTTTCGAGCTTCCGGCGGAGTCAGATCAGCTGGTGCCGTGACGGGCAGAGCGACGGCTATAGTGAATACGATTCCCATGGCGGTTTGACGAAGCATTTGAGACGACCTCCTTGTTGTCGATTCCTTTGATCGCAAATCAAGTGATTGCGTGCAGGCGCAACGAAACTGATCTAAGTCTTCTGACAACAACACCAGCCACAAGGATACTCGTCATTTCAAGCACCCAGCGAAACTCAAATAAATGAAGGGCACTGGTGTAGATTGGCGCCCGAGCGTTGTGCTCGAATACGACCAGCAGCCAGACAAATGGCACCGACCGGACAACGATCAAAGTCAGTGTAGCCACTACTTCCCTGCCTTTGGCCAAAACTGCCGCGACGCAACCGATAAACAAGGATGTAACGACGCACCCGACCAGAGCGCCGTAATTTATTAACCAGACGTAAAACGCATAGTGCAGATTGGAGAAAGGCCGCTGCGCGTGCAGAATCGCCCCAGCCACCCACTCGGGAAACGGCCCACTGAACCAGTGCATAAGGAAACCCACGAGTACGATGGCACCGAGCGATCCGGGAGCATTGCGGAAAGCGCCGCCAAAGAGATGAACAATGGTTCTTACGCTTTGGCCCCAATACCAACGGCGAGCGGGGACGACTCCCGACTTCCCGGCGAGGTCTGAGAACTCTTCGTGGAGGTCACCAAGGATGGATTCCGCCCGCTCTACGGGGGCAAACAGATCAACAAACCAAGCAGCGAGGCGCGGCGGCCGAGGGCTTCGAGCCGCATGCCTCATGAACGGCTCCCGAGAAAGTTCAAGCCCTCAGTCAGGCTCTGTAGAGCGCGGTGCGTGCGATTGACGGCGGACACTCCCTGTGCCGTGACGCGGAAAAAACGCTTCGACCGTCCGCCGCGTTCCGGCGTGGGATCTCCTTCGCGCGACTGCACGTAGCCTTTTGCCTCCAGGCGATCCAGTGTGGCATAAATAGCGCCGATCGAAACTTCTCGCTTAGTTCGCGACTGAATCTCGCGCCGCACGGTAACGCCGTAGGCTTGGTCGGTCAAGCGCAAGACCGCAAGGAGCACGATGTGCTCGAATTCACCGAGATGGTCTCGCCCGCGCATTAGTTATACAATATAGAACAAATGAGGCGGGGTCAACCGCAAAAACCGAGAGCCAGGAGGACTACATATTGTGCGAGGCGAGGAGCATCGGAAGAGGGCGGAGTTCGCGCTTCATGGGGTCGAGCATCATGCCGAGGGCCTCGAGAGAAATGACCCCGAGCAAAACGCTATCTTCTCTCTCTCCGAAAATAACTGGGGCCGCGCCCTGGCGGCCATCGAGGCGGAATAACACATCGCCGATCTTACGCATGATTTCGGAACCGTCAGCAAGAGTGAAGGTGCGCTTCGAGTGTGGACGAACGCCAAGTTTGCGCAGCAGGGGCGAAGGAATAACGGAATAAACAGCTCCCGAGTCCACCAAAAAGTTCAGTTCGACCGCCCGTTTCGGTCTTGCGGGGTTGGCGATGTTCAGCTTGATATGGGTTAGGCCCACGACTCCCTCGTGATTCGAGTGTAGTCCGCACCCAGAGGTACCGTCAACGGAAAGCCCCCACGTAACGCCCACCCTTAGCGTCCATCGCTGCAGGTGGAGGGCGGCTTGGGAGAGGAAGGAGGGCCGCCCGAGGTGGACAGACATTTGATGACGCTGGAGAGTTCCAAAACTTCGATGTGCCTTGGGCACTCGGGCCAATTGTGACGCCAGCAAACAATCAGGTCGCAGCCATACAAAGGATGCCGGTGGTCGCGGAAATTTCTGCTCTCAAATTCAAATTCGATGCTCACGCGCTGCCATCGATCGGTACCGGTCTGCCGCTTGGCCTCACAGTCGGGGAATCCCTTTTGAACGGCCTCGACCAGGAAGCCCAGTTCTTTGGCGAGCATCCCAAACAGCAGCACCACTCCCTGTTCGTTGACCGGTTCGTGGCGCAATGCCTGGAAGTTTGTAGGATTGCCGTAGAAGGGCCGATCTGCGAGCGGCACGCGCTGCACCGTGTTTGGCGAACCGGCGGGCGCGGAGACCGGCTTCTGCTCCGCAGTGCTCTTTGGTCTACGAACAGGGAGGAGCGCCAGCACGTCGGCCCATTCCGGCTTGCCCCTGGCGAACTTGCGAAAAGCTTCCGGTATTGCTGACCAACGACCGAACCGCCTTTCGATGGTGGAAGGATCATATTCGCCCTGGCGTAGCTGGGCGTAACGCGAGTGCATGCCGCGGTTTCTTCGGACTTGTCTACCCCAATCTTCCAGCAAAGCGCGGTCTTTGAGCCTTACGTTCTGGGTATGAGGCTGAAGCCCCGCAGCTCTGACGGCGTCATTCCAACCGCGGAAGCGGCACAAAACGAAATGCATGGTGATTCCCGAACGCGCAATAAATTCGGATCGCGACGGCGCGTGGCCAAGCTCTCTGGCGATGCTCGCGATGGCATCGATGATGTGTTTCTTGTCGGGCATGGTTTGGGTACTCACAGTGGTTCGCTGATGTTTAGGGAATTCGTGGGAGCGACATCCGGAGGAACTAAAGGATTTCAAAAGGCCGCTTGCTGAAAAAAACAAAAGGGCGGCTCTTAAGAGAAAGATTCTTAACACGGAGCACACAGAGGCAAGAGGCACAGAGTTCACAGAGAAGAAAGAAGCTGTTTGCTGAAACAAAAAGGGCGGCCCATGGGCCGCCCTTGGTCCTTTTCTACTCTTGTGAACTCCGTGCTCTTCTCTCTGGGACCTCGCGTTGAGTCTTTTTCTTCGGGATTTGTTGAAAAAAAAAGCGAATGCAAGTGGAAGTCCTAGGACTAGGGAAAGTCTAAATGGGGCGCAAAAACGGGCCGAGGATGCCCTAAAAATGAAAAAAGCGGGAGGTTTCTCCCGCTGTCTAAGCGCACTTTTCTACAAGAGAATTATCCCAAAACAGTCCGATTCTGTCAAGTGACCTTGGCGGAATCGTGGTGGGCTAAATGTGTGCTGCTGACTGGCGTCTCTTGGGAGTGCATTCGTCTGCGGGTGCCGCATCCGTGCGGTTTTCAGGGTGCGGACTTTGACTTCCTCAATTTGAGTTGCGACCGATCCTCTCCCGTATCTGACGAAGCGCGGCTGGAGTCAGGCGACTTTGCGGGCGGCTTTTTGCAGCAGGTCGTGGATCAGCGTTTGGTAGGGCTTCGATTGCTTGGCGGCCATGCGGCGGAGCTGACTTAGCAGCTTCGGGGCGATGCGGATGGCGATGAGTTGTTTGGCGTTACCTGTGGCGGGGCGACCTACGCGGCGGGCGCGGCGCAACTCCTCGTCCGTGGATTCTGGAATGTCGGAAAGGTCGAGGCGGCTATCCGGAATAGGCCTTCCGTTCTTTGCGCGTTGCTTGCCGCGCGCTGATGATGCGAATGATTTCTTTGCCATCTTTTAACCTCCGCGGCGCGTACGAGACGATCAGAATCCTTCCGCTGACGGAAGCTCCCAGGCGCTTGGAACGCAACTCCGACTCGGAATGCTCCGGGTCATCCCAATCCAGCGCTTCGGGATCGCCGAAAACAGTGGCGGCTTCTTCAAACGACACGCCGTGCTTCTTGAGGTTGCTCAGGGCTTTTCGGGCATCCCAAGAGAACACATTACTGTATATACGCTAATCGAAGCGGCTTGGGAAGAGATTTCGAACGAAAAGACACAACGCAGGACCGCGAAGTCGCAGGGACCACAGAGAAGAAAAAACTTTAAGCCGCGACTGGCCTACGTCTCGCATAGGCCGCTCTCTAAATCTAAGGCGGCTTGGGAGAGGTCGACGGGGCGGCCTTGTCGTCGGTGAGAACGACTTTTTGGAAGTAGCTTTCGGGATGCAGCGGGCATGAGATCCGCTGGAGCATTTGTGGTTAAAGCCAAAGACGCAGCCACTAAGACGCCCACCGCAATGATGTGACGTGGCATGTGCATGAACCTACTTGTCCCGTCCAATTGAATCTCATCCAGCTTAGCTGCTTTCCAAGCCCATTGTTGCAGCAGCACCGGGTGCACCTACGGTTTCTCCTTGTTCTTTTGCAAATTTCTCAGCCGCGGCGAGGCGGTCAGCTATTGGAGGATGCATATATCTCCACGCCGAGTCCTTATCAAACACAATCAAATTAAGATCACTCAGCTTGCGCATTGCCGTAATGAAAGGCGCGGCTCGGCCCATAAGGTTCCAGGAGTATAAGTCTGCCGCTTTTTCCTGCTTTCTCGAAAGGGAACTAAGGAGCATATGGCCCCAGATGTAGGCCAAATTCCAATAAAGAAAAAAGCCGGGAAGCAACCTTAGGTCACGCCAGCCCTTGTTCTCGTCAACAAATGCAATCAGATCGATACGGACAGCGAAATTGATTATTCCCAAAATGACAATGAAAATGAGGCTTTGCAGGAGCAGTCTTTTTCTGATGTGGTGGAGAGCGCAGTGGCCAAGTTCGTGCGCCACTATAGACTCAACCTCCTCCGCAGTAAGTGCGGCAATCAGCGTGTCTGTGAGTAAAATCCGCCGGACCGATCCGACGCCCGCGACTAAAGCGTTCGCCGCACGGGTACGCTTAGAGATTCGCCATTCATAGATTGGACCAACTGGGAGACCCGCCTTAATCGCCAATTGGCCTAACTTCTCGTGGAGATGGATATCGCTCAGAGGCACAACTGGATAGAACAGTGACAAGAGCCAAGGGATTGATCGATTGACGGCCACAAAGAGAAGCGAACAGAGAATCCCGGCCGCTATCCATCCATAAGCAGGTTCTACGGAGTCAACTGCAAACGCAATCTGAATAATTGTCCCGCCCAGTATAAAGCCTACGGCACTGGCCTTAAGAAAATCCCAGACCCAGTCGAAGAGATCTAACTTCACCACTTGGAAGTTTCGAGCGATGTGGAAACAGTACAAAGAGACGGGGAAAGAAGCCACTGTACAAACAAGCCAAAGAGGAATCCAGCAGAGCGCAATCTGCAAATAGAAGTTAGTTGTTGTACCTTCCACTGCCGCCGCGACCCACTTGTGCACTTGAGCTAGGCTGTAGCCGAGAACGGCGACGTAAAAAGCAACGAAGCGCAACTCTGCAACCCATCGGAGTCGCTTTGTGTAGGCTCGGCCTGCGTCGGGCGGACCGTTTGGTTGCTGTGCGGATTTGCCCATGACAGGAGATTCCTCATTTTTGCAGATCCGCAGCTAAACAGAGACGAAAGGAAACTGCTTGTTGTGGAAGAGATCAACACGATGGGGCGACCGCATTTACAAATGGATCTTTTGCTGCAAGTCGAAGGCGGCTTGGGAGAGGTCGGCGGGGCGGCCGAGGTCGCGCCAGTAGTATTCGTCGGCGCGGAAGGCGAGGATTTTTTCCCCCTGGGCGACGAGGCGGAGGTAAGAGTCAATGATGGAGAAGACGCCTGTTTCCGTAAGCATGGGAAGGAGGCGGGGAGAGATGATGTGGATGCCGGAGAAGGCGAGAGGAAGTGGCGCGTGCTGAGTGGCGAGTGGGGAGTTTGAAGAAGAAACAGATTCCTGGCCTGCGGCACGGCCGACGAGTTGGTTCTGCTCATTGAAGAGGAGAAGTCGTGAGGAGGCGCGGGACTGCACGGCGAGGGTAGCCAGGGCACCGTGTTCGTTGTGGAATTGGAGCATACGGCGAAAGTCGATGGTGCTGATCACGTCGACGTTGTGCAGGAGGAAGGGTTCGTTGGGATTGGCAGAAGCAAGCAGTGCCTGATCGGCTCTAGATTGGGCTGACGCCCTGCCAGGGTTCCTCGCTTCGCTCGGAATGACACCTTTAGCCTTGCTCTTGGCAGGCTGAGAATCCGTGCCGTGGCTAGTGTCTTCGAGGAAGAACCAGGAGGCTTTCTTGAGGCCGCCGCCGGTGTCGAGCAGGAGATCGTCTTCGCGGGAGATTTCGATGTGCATCCCGAAATTGTTGTGGGATTTGAGGTAGTCGACGACCAATCCTGCAAAGTGATGAACGTTGACGATAACTTCGTTGATGCCGAACGAACGGAGACGGGTAAGCGTGATTTCAAGGAGCGTGCGGCCACTGATTTCGACCAGAGCTTTCGGGCGCGTATCCGTGAGCGGTCGAAGCCGCGTGCCAAGGCCCGCGGCAAGGATCATCGCTTTCATAGGAAAAGAATTAAAACAGAGGAGGCTCGAATCGTCACGCCGACTCCTCTGCGCGCTCTGCGTGTCTGTGTTTCGTTTTCTTCTCTTGTCGTGGAAAGAGTTGGAGCCGTCATTTCGCTTGCTGGCCGACGGCGGCGTGGAGCATGCCCCGCTGTTCGAGTTCGACGTGGCGGACCACGACTTCGACGCCACTTCGGCCGCGCAAATGTTTGGCGAGTTGCTCGGCGAGAAAGACGGAGCGGTGCTGGCCGCCGGTGCAGCCAAACGACACCATCAGATTTTTGAAGGCGCGCTGCTGATAATTCTCGACGGTCGCGTCAATAAGAGTGAACACACTCGCAAGATATTGATGCACGCTCTCCTGCTGGTTGAGGTAGTCGATGACCGGAGCATCGCGCCCGGTGAGCGATTTGAAGCGCTCTTCCCTGCCCGGATTCGGGAGCCCGCGGCCGTCGAAGATGAAGCCGCCGCCGTTGCCACTCTCATCCTTGGGCAAATCGTGGTGAAACGAAAAACTGAAAATGCGGATGACGAGGTTGTCGGCTTCCAAAGCGATGCTCTGCAATTTTTCGGAAGCGAGCATGCTTTGGAACGCGCCAAGAAGCGTGGGCAGCTCGATAGGCAACTGAGCATTGTGAAGCAGCCAGCGAATATTTTTTAGCGCGTAAGGCACGCTCTGCAGGAAGTGCACTTTGCGTTCGAAGAAGCCGCGATAGCCGTATGCGCCTAGCGCCTGCATGATACGAACATACACGTACGCATAGTAGTAGCGCAGGAAGGCTTCGCGATCCACGGGGATGAAGTTGGCGAGCGCGCGAAGGTAATCGTAAAGAAGGTCCTCGCGGAGCGTGGGAGGCAAGTCGGCCTTGGCGTCGAAGAGAAGCGAAGCGATGTCGTATTGCAATGCGCCTTTGCGACCGCCCTGATAGTCGACGAAATAGGGGAGGCCGTCGCGCAGCATAATGTTGCGCGATTGAAAATCGCGATACAGGAAATAATCGCGCGGCGCTTCGAGAAGGAAATCGGTCAGGCGATCGAAGTCGTTTTCGAGCGCGCGCTCGTTGAACGGAATGCCGGCGAGCCGTAGAAAATAGTATTTGCAGTAGTTCAGATCCCAGGCGATGGATTGGCGATCGAAACTGGCGATGGGATAGCAAAAGTTGTAGTCGAAGTCTCTGGCGGCTTCGACCTGAAAACGTGGGAGCACGCCGACCGCTTTGCGATACGCTTCGACGACCGCCGGAGCGATGTCTTCGCCCGTGCGATTTTGCGAGAGAAATTCGAAGAGCGACGTGTCGCCGAGGTCTTCTTCGAGATAAGCGCCGTGGTTGAGGGCTTCAGCGTAAATTTCCGGCACGGGCAGGCCGTGACGGTGAAAGTGTTTGGAGAATTCGAGGAAGGCCACGTTTTCTTCGCGCCCGCCGTAGAGAATGCCGACAGCGCTGACCTGCTCATTGGCAAGGCGAATAATCTTGCGGCCGGAACCGCCGAGTTCCCCCTGCAACGGCTGAATCCGCGTGGGCGCCGAGCGAAAATGCTGCTCGAAAAGCTTTTTGAGAACGTCTATGGACATGGGTTCCATTCCATCGCCGCGAGAGATGGATCTGGCCGGGTGATTCCTAGGATAGCTGAATCTGGCGCCAGACGATGGGAAGAAGATGTCCCGTTGTGTCCAGAAGTGTCTTTTCGCGCCGTTTGTGGAAAACGCCGCTGAGACTGAGCGCTTCCGTTTTGTTTTAAGTACGCAAAGAAAGTAGCAGTTCGACGCCGAGGATTTCGCCACGCACCGCTATAATGGGGGGATGCCCAAGCCCTCGAGAACCTCTGTCCCCAAAGAATCCAGGCTGACCGAACAAAGACATCCAGCGTCGAAGAATCTCGATCGCATGACGGCGCGGGAGATTGTCGCGTTGATAAATCGCGAAGACCGCAAAGTTGCGATCGCGGTTGGGAGGGAAATTCCCGCGATTGCGCGCGCAGTGGACGCAATTGTTGCAGGGATTCGCAAAGGCGGGCGACTGATTTATGTCGGAGCGGGTTCGAGTGGGCGCATGGCGGTGCTGGACGCGGCGGAGTGCCAGCCGACGTTTGGAACTCCGCCAGAACTGGTGCAGGCACTGATTGCGGGAGGAGGCCGCGCGATCACGCAAGCGGTGGAGGGAGCGGAAGATGATGTGCGCCGCGCGGAGCACGAATTGCGCGCGAGAAAGTTGACGCGGAACGATGCGGTCATGGGCGTAACGGCGAGCGGAACGACACCATACGTGTTGGCGGCGCTGAGATTTGCGCGAGCACGAGGCGCAACAACGGTAGCGATTACGTCGAATCGAAGGATGCCTGTGGCGAAGTTGGCGAAAATTGTGATCGCCGCCGAGGTGGGGCCTGAGGTGCTAACGGGGTCCACTCGAATGAAAGCGGGCACTGCACAGAAAATGGTTCTCAACATGCTCAGCACAGCGGTGATGGCGCGGCTCGGGCATGTGTATGAAAACCTGATGATTGACGTGGTGCTGACGAATGAGAAGGTTGCGAAGCGGGCTTTGCGGATTCTAGCGGAGGCTAGCGGGAAAAGTGTGTCTGCAGCGGAACACGCTTTGCGGGCGGCGGGACACAATATGCGGGTGGCGCTGGTGGTGCTAAAGATGGGAGTGGAAGTGAAGGAAGCAAAGAGCCGACTGGAGCATGCGAAGGGAAATTTGAGAGCAGCTCTAGGGGAATGAGTCCTTAAGTTTTGAGGTCTAAGTTTTGAGTTTTAAGTTTAAGTAAAAAAACCCGTTGCTCTCGCAACTCGAGCACAAGACGATTGGAGAGCAGCGGATTCGCAGGGCTTCCGATTCTTACTTTCAGCAGATAGAAAAGCGGCGGAGAAAAGCGATGAACACATGGGGCTTCCCGAGAATCAACACTTTGGTTTCTCCTCTCTGGGCGCACTCAACGCTTACAACTTAAAACTCAGGACTCGCAAGCGGAAGGAAGAAAAAAGAGAGCGGATGGATAAGTTTCTAATTAAAGGCGGGAAGGCGTTGAGGGGAACGGTGGCCGTCAGCGGAGCGAAGAATTCTGCGCTGCCGGTGATGGCGGCGGCGCTGCTGACTGCAGACAAAGTGGTGATCCGCAATGTGCCGAAGGTGCGCGACCTGGTTACGATGAGCAAGCTGCTGGCGTTCATGGACGCGAAGGTTTCCGCGAGCGCGGTACCGGGAAGCGATTACGAGATTCAAGCACCCAGACTGAACCATGCGGAAGCGCCGTATGAGTTGGTGAAGACGATGCGCGCGTCGATTCTGACGCTGGGACCGTTGATGGCGCGCGTGGGGGTGGCGCGAGTTTCGCTTCCGGGAGGATGCGCAATCGGCGCGCGGCCAGTGGATTTGCACTTGAAGGCGCTGGAGCAGATGGGCGCGGAGATTACAACTTCGCACGGGTACATCGAAGCGAAAGTACACGGCAATGGCTCGCGCGGAGGAAGGCTGAAGGGTGCCCACATCGTGTTCGAGAAAATCACGGTGACGGGGACGGAAAACATTTTGATGGCGGCGGCGCTGGCGGAAGGCGAGACGGTGCTGGAGAATGCGGCGCGCGAGCCGGAAGTGACCGACTTGATCGAAATGCTACGAAAGATGGGCGCGGAGATTCGCGGTGACGGCACTTCGACGCTGAGGATTCGCGGCGTGAAGGAGCTCCACGGCACGGAGCACACGGTGATCCCTGACCGGATCGAGGCGGGGACATTTCTCATAGCGGGAGCGATTACGGGCGGCGACTTGACCATTACGAATTGCGAACCGAAACACTTGGGTTCTGTGATTGCGAAGCTACAGCAAGCGGGC
Source organism: Candidatus Acidiferrum sp. (assembly GCA_035280045.1). GTDB lineage: Bacteria > Acidobacteriota > Terriglobia > Acidiferrales > UBA7541 > Acidiferrum. The sequence goes on along the minus strand of DATEGP010000086.1, from coordinate 19,432 downwards.
GTTCGGTTTGATCTTGTAGATGCTTCGACCGTTCGCGTGCGAGGTGCGGAAAAATTAGCGGCTGCTGGCGTGACGACGGAAGAATATCCGGGATTCGCGACAGACATGCAGGCGCAGTACATGGCGCTGACGACGCAGGCGGAAGGCACGTCGGTGATTACCGAGACGATTTTCGAAAACCGTTACATGCATGCCAGCGAGATGATGCGGATGGGAGCGAATATTTCGATTGAAGGACACACTGCGACAGTGCATGGTCCGACAGCACTTTCCGGAACGGTTGTACAGGCTTCGGATTTACGGGCGAGCGCGGGATTGGTGCTGGCTGGACTGGTGGCGAAAGGCGAGACACTAGTTGACCGCGTGTATCACATCGACCGCGGATACGAACGCATCGTGGAAAAGCTCAGCGCGCTGGGGGCAAACATCCAGCGCGTCCACGCGCCAGCTGGATGATCATTCGTTCAAACCAAAGCAATAGAGGGTATCGCCAGCGCCGACGACGATGTATTGGTGGCCATCCAGCTGATACGTCATGGGCCCGTTGCTGACCGGCGCGATCAAGCCCGCATGCCACAGGATCTTGCCGTTGGCGGGGTCGAAGGCGATGAGATGATTTGACGGGTCGCCGCCGAAGAGCAACTTTCCAGCCGTTGCAAGGAGTCCGCCGGCACTTGCCTCCCCGCGATAAGGATGCGACCAGCGGACTTGGCCAGTGCGTACATCAATTGCTTTTAAGACCGATTGAGAAGCAATCTGCGTGGTCGATCCGGCAAATCCCTGCGGACGATCCGAAGTGTCGGTGAGATACCACGTCTGGTAGCCTTCGTCGGCATTCACATAAAACATCCCGGTATCTGGATCGAATGCGGGTGGAGGCCAGTTGGCGGCCGCGACCGCGGGTGCCACCAAAACGCCTTCGGGATTGGCTTCCTTTGCGGGATCGGGGATCGGATTTCCGTTAGCGTTCACCCCTCTCGACCAGTTGGTGTGAACGTACGGTTTGGACAAGATGTTTTTGCCATTGGTGCGGTCCAAAACGATGAAGTAACCGTTGCGGCTGGCTTGAGCCAGCAATTTTCTCTTTACTCCGCTGACTTCAGCGTCAAATAACACCGGCGTCTGGATGCTATCCCAGTCGTGCGTGTCGTGAGGCGATACCTGGAAGTACCAGGCAAGTTTTCCAGTGTCCGGATTCAACGCGAGAATTGAGGCCGTGTACAGATTGTCGCCCAGGCGGCTTTTTCCTGAATACACGGGATTCGGATTGCCAGTGCCAAAATAATAGAGGTTCAGATCGGGATCGTAAGTCCCGCTGAGCCAGGTCATGCCTCCGCCGTGAGCAGCCGCTTCCGCATTCGGCCAAGTCGAAAAGGCAGGGTCGCCGGGCTTTGGATCTACATCGAAATGCCACTGCACTTTTCCTGTTTCCGGATCGTGGGACTCCAAATATGCGGACACGTCCAGCGAATCTCCTCCAACGCCTGTGATGACGTGGTTGCCAATGATGAGCGGCGCGGCCGTGGAAAAATATTCCTGGTCGAGATCGGCAATTTCGACGCTCCATCGCTGTTTGCCGGTGGTTTTGTCCAAAGAGACCAGGTGATTGTCGGGCGTTTCAAAGTAAAGCCAGTCACGATAGATGCCTACGCCGCGATTGCCGATGTGAATGCCGCCGCTGCTTTTCCAAGCGAAGTGCCAGATCTGGCGTCCCGTCCGGGCGTCGACAGCCCAGACCTGGTCAGGCAGCGTAAAGTAAAGCACGCCACCGAGTTCGAGCGGTGTGGACTTGATGGGCGGCGCGTATTCCGTAGTGCTCCTGACGCCGGTTGCAAAACTCCATTTGAGGTTGAGGCGAGAAATCGTGATTTGATTGATCTGCGTTAGTGGGCTGAACCGGCGGCCGGAATAGTCGCCGTTATAAGTGGGCCAGCTTCCCGGAACGGGATTCGCAATGGCCTTGGGATCAAGTTCTTGCGCAGCCACTGTGGTGGTAAGGGCGCCGGCAAACGCCGCGCAAAGGAGACATACGCTCGTTTTCATTTCAATGTCTCCAGGTAGGCGAGAATGTCGTGAATGTCCCGGTCGGAGTATTGCGGAAGCAGTTCGCGGTGCCCCTGGAGAGGATCCGTCACTTCGACTTTCACTTGTTGCGAGTCTCCCAACGTCCAAGAGCGAACGACGCCTGACTTATTCCGAACGGTCACGGCAAAATCATCTAAGTGCACCAGTTCTCCGGAAAATGATTCGCCGGAAGAGGTGGTGACGCGAGCCTGCATTTTTATTCCCTTGGGCATCAGGAAGAGGTCCTGAACTTCCGCGGGCTCTTTCGCTTGCACGATGCTGCGGAGCGATTCGAGCGAACTATGGCAAGCCTCGCAATGAGACGCAAAGAATTGTTTGCCGCGGGCGGGGTCGCCCGAGATTGCAAACTCGACGCGATACGTTCTGCGATCGGCGGCCGCGTTCTGGCGCGAAAGGAGAAATCCGGCGATGTCGCGGATTTGATCCGGGGACAGGGAGAATTTCGGCATGCCTTTTTCAGGGCGGCCCGCGAGTAGGACCGGACCTATGGCCGCGCCGGTCCCCTTGTCGTGCAGAACGAGGATCGAGCGAACCAGGCTCGGCCCGGTCTCGCCCCCGGTGGCGTTCGCGCCATGACAGAAGGCGCAACTCGACGTGTACAACCGCTTGCCGCGCTCCACGACGTCCGACGGCGGGTCTGGCGGCAAAGCTAGAGACAGGCGGGGAGTGGCCGGCTCTTGAGCGCTCACGGAGGGAGTAGGTGCCTGCGGTGGCGTGGCGGGCTGAACTGGGTTTTGCGCCGCGACGCACGGTACGAAAAGACAGAACCAAATGAGATGGAGGAACCGGTGCGAAAATACTGAGCGGCGATTGCTTTCGCGGTTCGCGTAGGCGGCATTAGTCAGCATTGACGAGAGAAAATAACCCAGGCCACGACATGAAGCAAGGGGCTGACCGTGAACACCCGTTCTACCGGGGACCGCAGTGCAGGCATTGGATTGCCCATGGGGCTGACATCCAGCGCGTGCGCGCATGGAACATAACACAAGCAGAAGAAAACAAAGAGAAAAGCCTTATTGACACTGTGAAAGCCTTGCCGGATAGTTGCGCTCCGAGAGGGGAAAGTTCATGGAGGGGTGGCGGCGGAACGTTTCGAGAAGAGATGCGTTGAAATTGCTAGGCGCGGCAGGGGGCGGGCTGGCGATTGGGGAGTGGTTTGGCACACCCGCCGCAGTTGCGCAAGAGGTGCCGGCGAGCAAAACGATCGAGCCTTTCACAGGGCCGGGCCCTAATCCGCATTGGAATTCTGTCGGACCTTACGCTAGCGAACCACAAAAAGCGCCGCTCATTTTGTTGACGGATAGGCCTGTGCAGTTGGAAACGCCAAGAACCTATTTCCAGACGGCATTTACGCCGAACGATGCGTTTTACGTGCGCTGGCATTTGTCCGAGACCCCGAACCGAGTTGACCTGGCGGAATGGAAGCTGAAGATCGAAGGCAACGTCAACAAGCCGATGGCGCTGAGCCTCGGCGAACTGATGGAAAAATTCAAGCCCGTTTCGCTTGCGGCAGTGAACCAATGTTCCGGGAATTCGCGAAGCCGGTTTCAGCCGCGAGTGCCGGGCGGGCAATGGGGTAACGGCGCGATGGGCAACGCGATGTGGACCGGAGTACGTTTGCGCGAGTTGCTGGATGCAGCGGGAATTAAAGAAGGATCAGTTCAGGTGCAATTTCAAGGGCTGGAAACGGGACCGGGACCGAAAGGCTCTGGCTCGAACGTCTTTCTGAAATCGCTGGAGCTCACCGATTCCGTGATGGAGGAAGCGATGGTGGCCTACTTGATGAATGGCGAGCCACTTCCCATGCTGAATGGATTTCCGGTGCGGCTGGTGGTGCCCGGGTATTTCGCGACGTACTGGATGAAGTGCCTGACGTGGATACGCGTCCTGAGCGCGCCCGACGAAAACTTTTGGATGAAAACCGGATACCGCATTCCAGACGCGGCGCGAGGCAACACGACACCGGAAGCGATGAAGGCGGGCGGCGTAAAGACCGTGCCGATTACACGCATGCCCGTTCGTTCGTTTCTCACTTCGCCTGATGGAAGCTCAAAAATCCCGGCAGGCATGCGCGTCACGCTGCGCGGCGTAGCTTTCAGCGGTTACGGGAAAATCGTGAAGGTGGACATTTCCGAGGATGGCGCGAAGACTTGGCAAGAGGCGCAACTCGGCGAAGACTATGGACGTTATTCGTTCCGAACATGGGAAGCGAGATGGACACCCAAGACGGCAGGCAACTACACCGTGGCAGTGCGAGCGGCGGACGAAAAAGGCAATGTGCAGCCGGATGAGCCGGTTTGGAATCCCGGCGGATATTTGTGGAACAAGATCGAAAGACAGGAATTCGTTGTGGGAAGGGCCGATTGATGAGACTAGCTACTAATTCGGGACGAGTCTTATTGCGCTTGCTAGCTGGAACGTTGTTTGTTGCTGCAGGAAGCGCTGTGTTTGCGCAGTTTCAGAGCGGGTCATATACCTCTGCAAAGACAGAAAGTCTCGAGCAGACTGTCTCCGCACCAACAGCAACCGACGCCAATTACTCAGTCCCTTCCTACCCTTCCGTTGCGCCAAAATTAGCGGAGGGTGAAGGCCGAACCGAAACGGAAAGTTTCTGCGCCATGTGCCATAGCACGCGGTACATCACCATGCAGCCGCCGCTGCCGGCAACAACTTGGGAGGCTGAAGTCAATAAAATGATCAAAACTTTTGGGGCGCCGATTCCCGAGGCGACGGCAAAGAAAATTACATCGTACCTTCAAACGCATTACACGCCGCAAACGCGGAAACAATAGGAGTCGTAGCAACAAGACAAAGCGCTGTGACCGCACTCTCTTTGGTACTCTCAATCGAGAATCATCATGAAGATGCTTTGGTGCTGGCGATGCAAGGCTGTAGTTCCCATGCTGGACGACGAAGAATTCCACGCTGCAATGTCGAAGCGCCTAAGAGACGTGCCCAAAGGCAACCCAGTGGCGGAATTCACGTTAGTTTTGGAAGAATACGAACGAATCACAGGTTTTCGAGAAACGAATATCAACGCGGTTTGGCACCACAAGGTTTCGCTCTATGGTCCGCCTTGCTCTAAATGCGGAAAGCCATTGCGGACGCCGCGAGCACAACTCTGTGGGTCGTGCATGCATCCGGTCGAGCGAACGGTTTGAAAAGGAAAGGGCGCAGCATTGCTGCGCCCTACAAGAAACAACGAAATAGTTATTCGTGGGAACCGGCGTTACCGGAGCCGCCTTCGCTGCCGGATGAGCCGGGGTTATGACCGCCGGCGGCAGCTTTCTGCTGCTTTTCGCGGGCTTCTCTGAGCAGGGCTTTGCGTGAGAGGCGAACCTTGTTGCCTTCAATCGAAAGCACTTTCACCAAGACTTGATCACCAAGTTTTAGTTCGTCGCGCACGTCGCGGATGCGATGCTCGGAGATTTCGCTGATGTGCAGCAAGCCGTCGGTGCCGGGGAAAAGTTCGACGAAGGCGCCGAACTCCGCAAGGCGGACGACTTTGCCGAGATAGGTCTTGCCGATTTCGGCGCTCGCGGTGACTTCGCGAACCATGGCGAGGGCGGCGTCGCCGGAGGCTCCGCTGGTCGAGAAAATGTGCACGGTACCGTCTTCGAGGACGTCAATCTTGACGCCAGTTGATTCCGTGATGGACTTGATTTTCTTACCGCCCGGACCGATGAGGTCGCGAATCTTGTCCGTTGGGATATTCAGCTTGTAGAGTCGCGGCGCGTAAGCGGAAATCTGCGTGCGCGCGGTATCGAGCGTTGCTTCCATGGTATCGAGAATCTGAAGGCGCGCCTTTTTCGCTTGAGCCAGAGCTTCGCGCATCATGGCAATGCTGATGCCGAGGACTTTGATGTCCATCTGCAGAGCGGTGATGCCGTTACGCGTGCCGGCAACTTTGAAGTCCATATCGCCGTAATGATCTTCAGCTCCCGCGATGTCGGTGAGGATGGAGTACTTGCCTTTGTCGCCCACGACGAGCCCCATGGCGATGCCCGCGCAGGAGGACTTGATGGGAACACCGGCGTCCATCATCGCGAGCGAGCCGCCGCACACCGTGGCCATGGAAGAAGAACCGTTGGACTCCATGATGTCGGAGACCAGGCGCATGGCGTAAGGGAAGTCCGCTTCGGGGGGAAGCAAGTTCAAGAGTGCGCGATGGGCCAGTGCGCCGTGGCCGATTTCGCGGCGACCGGGGCCGCGGAGGAATTTCACTTCGCCGACGCTGAACGGCGGGAAGTTGTAGTGCAGCATGAAGCGGTTGAACTGGTCCTGCTCGAAAAGCAGGTCGAGGCGCTGCATATCTTCCTTGGTGCCGAGCGTCAGCGTGGCGAGCGCCTGGGTTTCGCCTCGGGTAAAGAGCGCGGAGCCGTGAACGCGTGGAAGCAGGCCAACTTCGCAGGTGATTTTGCGAATTTGGTCGAACGCGCGGCCATCGGGACGGCGGCGGGCGTCCAAGACGTCGTCACGGAAAATATTTTCGCGAAGACGTTCAAACGCGCGCTTGGTCAGGGCGCGCTTCTCATCCATTTCCTTCTTAGGCTCTTCCGGAATGGTCTCGAGGATTTCTTCCTTCAGGGCATCTACGAGGTGATAACTTTCTTTTTTCGGATGCTTTTCGGTGTTCAGCGCGTCGTGGAGGCGGTCGCCGTATTTCCTCCGCAGATCCTTGAAGATGCCTTCATCGAACGGCAGCGGCTCGACGACAACTTTTTTCGGCTTGAGCTGGCCGTGAAGCTCCTGAATGGCGGCGACAATTTTCTTGATTTGCGCGTGGCCAAATTCGAGGGCGTCAACGACAGTGTCCTCGGAAACTTCCAGAGCGCCCGATTCCACCATGACGATAGCTTCTTCCGTGCCGGCGATGACGATGTTCAACAGGCTCTTTTTCTGCTGAGCGACGGTGGGATTGGCGACGAGCTGGCCATCGAGCAAGCCGACGCGCACGCAGGCAATGGGCTTTTCAAATGGGAGGTCCGAGGCATAGCAAGCCGCCGATGCGCCGGTGACGGCGATGACATCGGGATCATTGTCGCTATCGGCAGAAAGCACCATGCTGACAATCTGGGTTTCATTGCGCCAGGCTTCCGGAAACAGCGGGCGAAGCGGGCGGTCAATCAACCGGGAAGTAAGAATTTCTTTTTCGGAAGGGCGCCCTTCGCGTTTGAAAAAGCCGCCGGGAATTTTTCCGGCGGAGTAGGTATTTTCGCGGTAGTCCACGGTGAGGGGGAGAAAGTCTCTGTCGTTGGCTTGAGGAGCCATACAAGCCGTGGTGAGCACGACCGTATCGCCATAGCGCGCCACAATGGCGCCGTTGGCCTGTTTCGCAATTTTTCCAGTTTCGAGAATCAGCGGACGCCCGCCAACCTCCACGGTAACCTGATGAGGTGCGTGTGAATTTTCAGACATAAAACATTATTCCTTTGGCCCCGGGCCAGCCGGGGATGATTGAGTAACTTCGAGGAAGAAAAGAAGGGAAAGTAATTGGGAACGGTTCGGGACCGGCTACACCACGAGTAATCCAGCACTAATTCTGCCGGAGGCCTGAAGACAGACTCCGTGTGGAATTTGTCGCTTCGTGAGAACGCAAGGTGTATCGCTCAGAATTTTGACCCGATATGGAGCGATTACTTGCGCAGGCTAAGACGGTCAACAATCTCGCGGTACCGATCCGGATCACGGCGGTTGAGATAGTCCAGCAGCCGACGGCGCTTATTGACCATCATGATCAATCCGCGGCGGGATGCGTGGTCTTTCACGTGGGACTTGAGATGCGTGGTCAGGTAGTTGATCCTCTCGCTTAGAAGGGCAATCTGCACTTCGGGCGAGCCAGTATCTTTCACATGGGTCCGGAATTGTTCGATCAACACCGTTTTAGTCGCGCTCAAGTGCCCCTCTCCGTTATCCCCTGAAATATTCCTCTTCTCTTCAACCTAGTCAGGCTAACATAACTTTCTTCGGTCTGTAAAGGGAAGTCAATAATTAACCGGCGTAGAAAATTTCAGTTGCTCTGTGGCTCAATTTCCATGGAGCCCCATGAAAACAAACGAGATACTCGATCAGACTTGGCAAGATTCATAGCCTGTCTGGCAGATTTTCGATCTGCGGGGCTTTCGGCAGGACCTGCAAAGGTGGAAACAAAATCTCCCGGCATGCGTCTGACAAAGACGTATAGCAATTACAGTTGCGAGATAACGGGAAATCCGCTTCAATGTTTGCGGAAGCTACCTGAGGAGGGAATGATGAAGAGGAGCGTTGCATTTTTGGGAGCTGGGTGCCTGGCCATCGGCATGATGGCCCTGCTAGGTTCAGCGCAGTCGGACAAGGCCTCGAGGCCGAGCCCGCCGGCGTCGGCTTCGTGTGATCTGGGTGGCGGCGGAAGCATTAAGACGGACTATAGCAGCCCGCGCCTGAAAGGCCGGAAGATGATTGGTGGTGTCGAACCCTACGGCAAAGTTTGGCGCAACGGAGCGAACGAAGCCACTACGTTTGTCACCACGACGGACTTAATGGTCGGCGGGACTCATGTGCCGGCAGGGAGTTATACGCTGTTTGTGGTTCCAAACCAGGACAAGTGGACACTAATTATCAACAAGAAGACCGGTGAATGGGGTATCCCGTACAAATACGAGAGCGACGAACTTGCTCGGGTGGATATGAAGCTCTCCACGCTGCCTTCGCCTGTCGAAAACTTCACCATCGCTTACGACAAGACCGCCAAAGGCTGCACATTGCGCGAGGAGTGGGACACGGTTCGGGCCACGGTGGATATTTCGAAGATGTAGATTGTCCTTCGACCTTGGATTACTTAAAAGGGTGCGGCTTGCGATTCGCCGCACCTTTTCTTTTTGTCGATGCGGCCTGGAGACAGCAAATCTAGATTCGCTGGGGCAGGCGAGCCATACCGCGGTCCACAAGGACTACCGCGCTGACCACCATGGCGGCCGAGAGTAGCACGTTCAATGTGACTGGCTCACTGGCGAGGGACCAGCCTAAGAGTACTGCCACGCTGGGATTGATGAACGTGTGCGTGGCCACGAGCGTTGGGGAGTAGTGTTCCATGAGCCAGTTATAGGCCGTGAAGGCCACCACTGAACCAAAGAGAATCAAGTAGCCGAGCGAAAGCCACGAACGCAGCGAAACGGACGAAAAAGAGAAGCCCCTATATTCCCCCGCGATGGTACCTACCAACAGCAACTGCGCGGAACCAGCCAGCAGCGAGAGTGCAGACAAAAGGAGGGGATTCCCGGAAAGATGAGACCGCCGCGAATAGACCACTCCGATAGACCATGATAGTGCGCTGACCACCACCGCCAATGAGCTGACGAACATGCCCGGCACTGACGTGAGTGCGCTCCGTCCCATCAAAAGGCCTACACCGCCCAATCCCAAAAGACTTCCGGTTAACAGATAGGCGTTCCAATGCCATTGTTTCGCCGCGGCCGCAGAAAGCAAGAAAACCCAAATGGGCTCGCTGGCAATCAGCAGCGAAGCCAGGCCGGATGGGACTCTTTGCTCGGCCCAGTGCAGAGAACCGTGGCCAATCAGAAAGAAGAAAACGCCGATGATGATGCTGGCGCGGATTTGAGCCCAGGTAGGACGCAAGCGCTTGGCCATACACCAAACAAGAAGAATGGAACCAGCAGTCAGATGGCGCAGGCCCGCGGTGTAAAGCGGCGGAATGCTTTCAACCGCATATCGAATCGCCAAATAAGTGGATCCCCAGATGAGGTAAATGGCCAGAAAGCAAAGGATGACCGTAACGCGATGGCCTCGCTCGAGCGAACGCGTAGGGACCACGGGCGAAGCTTCTTTAATGGTGAAAGGAACCTGGTCGGTGGCCATTTAATTTACGGACTGTATGTGCGAGGCGCCCGGCGAATCCAGCGCCAAAATGGCGGCTAGTCAGGCTTTCTTCTGATTGACGAGCGAGAGAAACTCATCGCGCGTTTCCTTGTTGTGGCGGAAGGCCCCGAGCATGTAACTGGTCACCGCCTGGCCGCACTGTTTTTCCACGCCGCGCATCTGCATGCACAAGTGGCGCGCCTCGATGATGACGCCTACGCCCTGCGGAGTAATCTTGTCCTGAATCGCGTTTGCGACCTGGCTCGTCAAACGCTCCTGAATCTGCAGGCGCCGGGCATACATGTTCACCAGGCGCGCGATCTTGCTGAGACCGAGAACACGCTTGTCCGGCAAATAGGCAACGTGCGCTTTGCCGAAGAACGGCAGCAGGTGATGCTCGCAGAGGCTGAAGAATTCGATGTCCTTGACGATGACCATTTCATCGTAGTTCACGCTAAAAGTAGCGCCGTTCAAAACGTGATCGATGTTCTGGTGATAGCCGCTGGTGAGGAATTTGAAGGCTTTCTCAAAACGCTCAGGGGTCTTGCGCAGGCCCTCCCGATTCGGATCCTCGCCGATAATCTTGATCATCTCGCGAACGTGACAGGCGATCGTTTTCGCGTCGAGCCCCTTGCACTCATTCTTGTCATTTAGCAGGATTTCTTCGGTTGGCTTGGTCACGAGCGGTTTCCCTCCGTGTTTCCCGCATATTCAAAGCTGTTATTCCCGGTTTCTTGGATGCGCACGCGTTCGAGTCTGGCATGGGGAAATTTCTGCAAACGTCTGAAGATTTCGATGCACAAGTTCTCGGTTGTAGGAACAGTATCGCGGAACGCGGCGACATCTTCATTGAGCGAGTGATGGTCGAACTCCTCAAGCACGTGGCGTTCGACGAAAAAGTCCAAATCCGCAAGATTCGCGATCATGCCGGTGGCAGGATCGATTTTTCCCGAAAGGCTGACTTCCAAAACGTAGTTGTGGCCGTGCCCGTAAGGATTGTTGCATTTCCCAAAAACGCGACAATTCTCCTCTTCGCTCAAACGCTGCGTGTGCAGGCGATGCGAGGCAGCGAAACGGTAGCGCCGGCCAAGTTCGACATGAGGAGCCTCGTTTTTCATAATGCGTTTCTGTTTCTCAATTCTCTGCCCTCGCACCGTTGCGATAACAATCGGCGAAGAGGTCCGGCGATTCGTAGAGTCGGACGCGGTGCAATCTTCCCTGGGTGATTTTAGAATCGAGCAATTTCCAAATGACTTGCGCAATGTTCTCGCAAGTGGGAATCTGCCCGGCCAGTTCCGGCACCTCGTAATTCAAATGCCGATGATCCATGCGTTGCATCACTTCGCGCTCCAGAATCTCTTTCAATTCTTTCAGGTCGAGCACCATGCCGGTCACCGGATCCGGTTCTCCGGCCACAGTCACTTCCAGCGTGTAGTTGTGCCCATGGCCATGCGGGTTGTTGCACTTCCCAAAAATTCGACGGTTCTCCTCAGCCGAAAGACTCGGATTGTGATAAAGGTGCGAGGCCGAAAACTCGATTTTGCGCGTTAGAAGAACCATGGCTTGGCCAATAGCTATTTTACCGATTCCGGGGCGCCGATGGAGTATTCCCTGCCCTTCCAGGCGATTCTGCCCTTCACGTGGCTCCGGTAGGATGCCCAGAGCACACCCGCATATAGAAAAACCCCAGGGATATAATAGAAGATGAAGGAAAACGGGTAGTGGTTACGTGCGAGATCGAGACCGTAGATGGTCTGGCGCGCAACCAAGAACAACACGCCAAGGAACAACAAGAACGGGTATCTCAGTCCGAGGAGCATCAACACGAAAGGAATCCAGGGCAGGGTGGATTCCATCTCGCGGACCACGGTCCACGGTGTTCCCCCCATCAGGCGATACAGGTTTTTCTTCCAGCCTTCCCACATCGCTCCAAACGAACTATACATCCGCGTGCGAACCAACCCTTGGCCTGAGCTGAACCAAATCCGGTGGCCCACTTGCTTGACGCGCAGGGCGATTGCGACATCTTCAAGAACTTCTCCCGCGACACCACCATGTCCGCCGATGGCATCGTAGACATCCCGGCGAATCAACATGAATTGGCCGTTTGCTGCAGCGACCGGTGACTTCGGATCGTTCACGCAGTCATACGAGAATTTCTTTGCCAGCCGCAGATAGATGAACGGGATAAGCGCTTTTTCATACCAGTTGCGGCTGACTTGCTCGGGAGAAAACGAGACCAGCGCAGCCTGCTGCTCGTTAGCAATTTCAAGGGCACGCGCCACGGAATTGGGGCTGTGCTGCGCGTCGGCATCGGTGAAAAGAAGCCATGGTCTATTAGCCTGCTGCACGCCGACCCAGAGGGCATGGTTTTTGCCAACCCAGCCTTCGGGCAAATTGTTTGTTTCAAGAAGGCGTAGATCGGGGATTTTCTTCATGCAGTTGCGCACAACATCGGCGGTAGCGTCGGAAGATTGGTCATTGACCACGAGGATTTGTGCAATCTCCGACTGGCGCGCCAGCGATTCGATGCAAGCAGCAATGACGGCTTCCTCATTGCGGGCGGGAACGATGGCCGTAACAACGTCCGGCGCGGGAGTTAAGACGGGTTGATTCACTGGGGACGTGTTGGGATTGTCGCTCGCCATCTACTTTTGTTGGATGCGTGATGCAGGTCACAGACTCCGCGCCAAATGCGTTATCATATTACTTCATGGGAATGCTAAGAAAAATGGCGGCCTGGGGCGTGATGGCGTTCATCGCGCTGGTTTTTGTCATCTTCGCGCGGCCGATGTACCGGCAGGGCGAACCCACGCTGGCAGGCAAGAGGGCGGAAGATTTCGCTACAGAAATTGGCGGCAAACCCGGCCGGCTGAGCGATCTGCGCGGCAAGGTCGTAGTGCTGAATTTCTGGGCGACGTGGTGCCCGCCTTGCATCGAAGAAACGCCGTCGTTAAACAAGCTGCAGAAATACATCGAATCGCGCAATGCCCTGGTGCTCGGAGTGAGCGTAGATGAAGATCCCAATGCTTATCAAAAGTTTCTGAAAGATCAGGGAGTCGTCTTTCCAACTTTCCGAGATCTTTCGGTTCACCGAGACCCTGCAACCAACATTTTGATCGCGCCGATCGCGAATGGTTACGGGACTGCGATTTACCCCGAGACGTACGTCATCGGTCGCAATGGAAGAATCTTGCGCAAGTTCTACACCTTGGAACAGTGGGACTCACCGGAAATGCTCGCCTACTTTGATTCCATTCTGGGGCAGAGCTGAAGTTCTTGGTTGTTAGTGGCTAGTTGTTAGTTCTTCGTACTTCGCAGAATCTAGATGATCGACTAAACCACTCCGTCCACGAGAGTTGAAAAGAATCAGCGTCCTGTCTACTTGGGGTGTCTCGACTAAGAACTAAAAACTAAGAACCTAAGACGGGTTACTCGTAGCGCAAAGCTTCGACTGGGTCGAGCTTGGCCGCTTGCATGGCGGGGAGCCAGCCGCTGATCACGCCTGTAAGAACCAGAACGATTGTGGACAGCGCCAAAGTGAAAAGGGACAGAGTCAGGTGAATGTCCACTTTGCCAGATTCATCTTCGTAAGCGGGCCCAAGAAACGGCAACGTGCCAATCGCGGAAGTCAGCGCCCAGGATAGGAGCATCCCGATGGCCCCGGCGGCAAGCGTCATCACCAGCGCTTCCAGCAAAAACTGGGAGCGAATGTGTGATTTCCTTGCACCAAGAGCGCGGCGCAGGCCAATTTCGCGAACGCGCTCTTCGACTGAAACCAGCATGATGTTCATCACGCCAACGCCGCCGATGCCGAGCGTCATGGCCCCAATAAAGAAGAGCAGCGCTTCGATGCCAATGGTGATGCCTTCCATGATGGGCTTGAATTCTTCGCGGCCAAACATGGTGATGGCCCGCTTGTCGTTCGGTGAAAAGTGCTGGCGATTGGCGATTGCCGTCCGGAATTGCTGCATCGCCTGCGCTTCAAAGACCGGAGCAACTGGCTCGAACACCATCACGCTGGAGTATTTTGTGTCCCAAAGGTCGCCGGCGGATGTATAGGGGATAAAAGCGGACTCGTCGTCACAATTGAAATAGCAACTATCGGAAAATTTCATGTCCATCGAGCCGATGACCGTGAACGGCACGCCGTTGATGCGCACGATCTCTCCGACGGCAGGCTCACCGCTGAACAGCTTCTTGCGAAGACGCGCGCCGATAAAAACAACGCGGCGGCGTTCGGCAATATCTTCCGGAGTGATCCAGCGGCCGTCCGTCGGCACCTCGTTGCGCATCTCGCCGTATTCCGGATACACGCCTCGGACCGCCCCCGACGAAAGGCGCTCCCCGTAAGAAACACCCTGGAAACGGACCGTTTCCCGCGTGACGCGTTTCACGAGCGGCGATTGTGCCTTCACCCATTCGGCATCTTCTTCCTCAAAACGCACAGGCTTTCCCGCACGCTCTCCGCCCGCTTGTTCGCTGGTAGTTCCGGGCCAGGCAATCACCGCACCTTTTCCGAATACTTCAAACGTGTACATCAAAACGCCGCGAAAGCCGGACCCGTAGCTGAGCAGCAGCGTAACGGCCACAATCCCCCACGAGATCCCTGACATGGTCAGGAAACTCCGAATGGGATTGCGACCCAGCGCCGTCCACGCCTGTTTGAACGTTTCTTTCAGCACGATGACTCACCACAAAGGTTCGCCGTTTGCAGTTTACCGTTAGCCGTCGGAGCAAAGCGGGATGTCAATGACGGCCGGTGGACTGTCGGCCTAGTGCGGCAAGAGACACGAGGTAGTACTTGCTTTATAAAATACTCGTGAGCTAATGTTTCTCGCGCTGGACTGGCGTCAATGGCCTTGGGCGCATGCAAAACTTCAGAAAACTGGAGGTATGGCAACGGAGCCAAAGATTGGCGCTGAGTGTCTACCGCGCGACGGCCACTTATCCGGATTCCGAAAGATTTGGTTTGACCAGCCAAATGCGAAGAGCCGCGACCTCTATCGCCGCCAATATCGCGGAGGGGTGTGGAAGGGCAGCCGGCGCTGAATTCCGGCAGTTTTTGCACATTGCCGCCGGTTCTGCCAACGAGCTGATTTGTTTTGTTCTCTTGTCTCAGGATTTGGGGCTTCTCACTCCAAGGCAGGCCGAGGTCTTGGAACGCACAGCTTCTGACGTCAAACAGATGTTGACGCGGCTGATCCAACGGATCAACGTAACAAGGCGCCCTGTGAGTTCGGCGCCTAGCCCTTTCTCCGACGGCAAACGGTGAACGGCAAACGGCAAACACTCTACCCTCCCGCCTCGAAGCGGAGAGCCTCGATCGGATCGACAGAGGCCGCGCGGTTCGCTGGATACAGCGCCGATAAAATCGAAATCACGGCAAGCAACGCAATGGACATTGCGGCGATCTTCCAGTTCGTCAGCATGCCGCTGAAGAACGGAGGCATGGGAGCAAGATTGACCAAACCGCAGAAGCCGTAAGAGATAATCAGGCCAACACCCCCGCTGATGGCCACGACGAAAATGGTTTCCAGAAAGAACTGGCGCAGGATGGACCGCCGCGTGGCGCCAAGAGCCATGCGGACGCCAATTTCCCGCGTGCGTTCCCGAACGCTCACCAGCATGACGTTCATAACACTGAGCCCGCCTAAGAAAAGAGTGGCGATGCCAACCGCGCCCATGAAGATTTCCATGCCCACGATAATCATGCGATTGGCCTGAGCGTTCTTCACAGTGTCCCAAATGCTTGCGGCTTCTTCATCGCGCGGATCGAAATTGTGCAGCCGGCCGAGCGTACGGCGAATCTGATGTACGCAATCAATGTGCGTCTCCAGCGACCAGGGAGCCACCAGAAGGCGATCGACGCTGTGCTCCACTGCAGGCGGCTTATTCGGAAAATCGCGCCGCATGGAATTGAACGGAACAAAAATCTTGCGCGTGTCGAATCCGTCGTAGCTGGAGTTTTGGTCCTTCGACTTCATGACGCCAATGACGATGTAAGGAATGCCATTCAGCCAAACGGTCTGCCCCATCGCATCGCGCTCCGCGAAAAGCTGCTTTTTTGTATCGCTGCCCAGGAACGCGACGTTGCGAGCCTCAGCGTTGTCTTCGTCGTTGTAAAAGCGGCCTTGCGCCGTAGCCACACTGCGGATCTCAGAAAACGGCGGCAGCGCGCCCGCCACTTGAATATTTCCGCTGTTGAAGAGGCTGCGAACCTGGACGTTGTTGCCGAGTTCGGGCATCACGTATTTGCAGGCTGGAGCCTCCTTGGCCACCTGAATGTAATCATCTTCGAGCCAGCGAACTTGGCGTCCTGAACGCATGCCTCCTGCTTGCATGCTCGTGCGGCCGGCAAAAACAATCATCACGTCCTTGCCGAAGGTTTCCTGATTTTTCTGGATGCCGTCGCCAAGGCCTTCGCCCGCCGCGACCATGATCGTGATGGAGATGATGCCCCAGGCAATGCCGAACATCGTCAGCATGGTGCGGCGCTTATGCGCCCACAGGGTTGCCAGTGTGTCTCGCAATAGGTCGGTGAAGTTCATAGCATTCCGCCCTGCCGGAAGGCTATTGCAGAATCACTTGCTGCTTTTCGTTGAGGCCTTCGAGAATCTCCGTCTTCACGCCGTTCGAGATGCCGAGCTTCACGCTGAGCTTCTTTTTCCCGTTTTCTCCCTTGGCGTCGGGGATTTCTACAGAAGCTTTGCGGTCCTTGTCGTAAATCATCGCCGCTTCCGGAATCATCAACACGTTCTTCTTCTCTTCGAGCAGGATCTCCGCGTTGGCGCTCATGTTGGCTTTCAGCTCTCCGCCGGGGTTGGAGATCGAGACCCGCACCTCGAAGGTCGTCACGTTGTCTTTCTCCTTGCCAAGAGGAGAAATCTTCGTGACCTTGCCCGTGAATTTCTTGTCCTTGAAGGATTCCACGACGATGCGCGCCGGCTGGTCCAGATAGACTTTGCCAATGTCCGCCTCATCCACTTTGCCCTGCACATAGACTTCGCTGACGTCGCCGAGCGTCATGATCAGGGTAGCCTGCGAGCCCAGCACGAGAATCGAGCTGACCGCATCGCCCACGTTCACATCGCGCGAAAGCACCAAGCCGTCAATCGGGCTGACAATCGTGGAATTGCGTAGATCTTCCTGCGCGTTTTCGAGTGAAGCTTTGGCTTGCGCGACTTGCGCATCGCACTTGGCGATTTCCGCCTGCGAAACAAGCAAATTTCTCTGCGCGCTGACTTGCTTGTTCAATGCAAGCTGATAGTTTTTCTCTGCGTCTTCCACCAGGCTCTTCGACATCACGCCGTCTTTGTACATCGTCTCGGCGCGCTCCATGTTCAGCTTCAAGAAAGGCACATCAGGCCCCTCGGCGTCCACTTTGTTGCGCTCGAGCGTAGCTTTCGCCGATTGCAAAGCAGCTTCAGCGGCTTGCAGGTTGGCCTCAGAAGCGCGCACCGCCGCTTCGAGTTGCACCTTGTCGAGGTCCGCAAGCACCTGTCCTTGTTTCACGCGGTCGCCGTAGTCCACATACAGCTTTTTCACGATGCCGCTGGCCTTCGACTTTACTTCCACTTTGGAAAGGGGCTGAATTTTGCCGGTAGCCACAACCACGCGCGCCAAATCGCCGCGTTCCGCAGAAGCCAGCTTGGAAGGATCAATGGTGTGATTCGGGCTGAGCGCAGCCTTCACGCCGTAGCCGGCCCCCAATAAAACAATGGTGGCCACACTGGCCCAAATAATGCGCCGGCGGCGTTTCTTGCTCTGCTTGTCATTCAGGCCGTTGGTTAAACCATTGCCATTGCTCGACATACAGGACCCCCGCTGTTCGGTACACGTTTTCCGGGCTGCTACAGGGATTTCATACACAAGTACGAAAGATAGCGCGAAAAGTTCCGTCGTTTCGGTGGATTAGACAATGAGAACAGGCAGAAGTCAGGGGCGGGAAAAACGGGTCTTAACCTGACTTCACGGAGAACACAGGTTCTCTAGACCGCTTGCCCTAGAGCACTAAAGGCGCACCTTGCGCAATCGCAAGGCGTTGGCAATCACGGAAACTGAGCTGAAACTCATCGCCGCGCTGGCCAGCATCGGACTTAAGAGCCAGCCCAGCAGCGGATAAAACACGCCCGCGGCAACCGGCACCCCAATCACGTTGTAAAGGAAAGCCCAGGCAAGATTTTGCTTAATGTTGCGAATCGTCGCGCGGCTCAGCTTGCGTGCACGCACGATTCCGCGCAAATCGCCCTTCAGCAGAGTAATCCCCGCGTTCTCAATAGCCACATCTGTGCCCGTGCCCATCGCGATGCCAACATCTGCAGCGGCGAGTGCGGGCGCATCATTAATGCCGTCGCCAGCCATCGCTACGACGCGTCCTTCAGCCTTCAATTTCTTTACAACCTCTCCTTTTCCCTCTGGAAGAACCTCTCCCTGCACCTCTGTGATTTGAAGTTTGTCGGCAATCATTTTTGCGGCGCCCTGTCGATCACCAGTGACAACGACGATGCGCAATCCTTCATCTCGTAGCGCGCTGATCGCGGCCGGCGCCGATTCTTTCATCAAATCTGCAAGTAGAATCGCACCAGCAATTTTTCCGTTCACCGCGACAAGAACAAACGTCGAAGCAAACGTTCCGTCAACTCCAAATCCCCCATAGAGTGTCTTCCCATCCGCCGCGGCGACTCCCCTTTCCGTCAAGAACTTGTTCGTTCCCACGAGGACTCTATCGTCGAGCACTCGGCCTTCAACGCCGCCGCCTGCGGCGGAACGAAACTCAGTCACATTTGCTAGCTCAGTGCCTTTTTCTTTTCCAGCGTTAACGATTGCACGAGCCAATGGATGCTCGCTGAGTTTCTCCACGCTTGCGGCAAGCCAAAGCAATCCATCCTTCGTGAATCCGCCGCCTTCGAAAACGCTCACGTCCAGAACCATCGGCTTGCCTTCGGTGAGCGTGCCGGTTTTGTCCACAACCAGCGTGTCGACTTTGGCGAGTGTCTCCAAGGCTTCCGCGTTACGCACGAGCACGCCCGCGTGTGCACCGCGGCCCACCGCTACCATGATGGACATGGGCGTCGCTAGGCCAAGCGCGCACGGACAGGCAATAATCAAAACGGAGACAGCCGCAACGAGCGCGTGTGCAAAGCGCGGTTCGGGGCCGAAGAAAAGCCACCCGACGAACGCCAGCGCCGCAGCAAGCACAACCGCCGGAACAAAATATGCCGCCACACGATCGGCCAGGCGCTGCATCGGCGCGCGGCTGCGCTGCGCTTCGCTGACCAGTTTCACGATTTGCACGAGCGTCGTTTCACTGCCCACGCGCTGCGCTTCCATCACGAAGCTGCCGCTAGCATTCAACGTCCCGCCGGTAACGCTGTCGCCCGCCTTCTTTTCGACCGGCATCGGCTCGCCGGTGACCATCGACTCGTCCACCGCGCTCGCGCCTTCGCGAATCACGCCGTCCACGGGAACGCGCTCGCCCGGACGCACTCGC